>CANGNF010000060.1 GCA_947455205.1 Acetobacteraceae bacterium
CCTGCCGTCACGTGAACCTCGAGATCGTCAAGCGATCCGAGTTGCGCAACTTCGTCGTGCTGCCGAAGCGTTGGATCGTCGAGCGCACCATCGCCTGGCTCAACCGCTGCCGACGGTTGGCCAAGGACTGGGAATGCCTGAACCGCAGTGCGCTCGCCTTCCTGCGCTGGGCGTCCGTTCGCCGCATGCTCCGAAAGCTATGTCAGAAAACCATATGATCCCGGATGGACTCTAAGAATTATTTCCTGTGGCTCTACAGCTTTTATCCACTACTATTAGCATAAACACATGATAGCACCCCATGCCAATCATCAAATGTATGGCAATCGGCGGCGCGGCGCTTGATCTCGGTGTTGCATTGCTCGATCGGATTGGTGCTGGCGATCTGCGGCCAGTGCTCACGCGGGCAGGCTGTGTACTCCGGACAGCAGCCCATGCGCTTCAGCGGCTTCGGGTTTCACGCGGCAGGCCTGCAACCCGGCCAACTCGCCGTCGATCTCAGCGCACCAGCCAATTACGTCCGGTGGCGGTGCCGTCACCGCGGCGTGCCGCGCCAGGCCGGCCTCGACATAGCTAGCCTCGCCCTCGCGCCAGAGCGTTTCCGCGGGCTAGCCGGACCCTGGGGCTTTGCCACTGAAAATCATCCCGTCCCGAAAATCATTCCGTCGCGCTCATTGCGCGACACCCGCTATAGCCCACGTCATGTACTGAGGGTAAAAATGCCGGGCACCATGCCTCATGACGGCTTGGTCGAAGGTGGCACTTCATAACCAAGGGGGAACCAAGAATGTCCACGACGTTTGAAAAACTGATGAATGGAGCTGATGGTGGATTGGCCGTGCTCCAGGTGTTGGCGGAAAATAGCTTCGATTCGGTGCTCATCACGGATGCATCAACGGAAGGTAAGATCATATACGCCAACAAATCCTTCAAAAAACTTACTGGCCACGAGCCGTCCGAAATCATCGGTAAGACGCCACGTATCCTTCAGGGACCGGGGACTGATGCCAAGGTGATTGAGAGGCTCTCAGTCGCATTGAAGACAGGCGGCAAGTTTGAAGGAAAGGCGATCAACTACAAGAAAGATGGTACTCCCTTCATCATGTTTTGGCGTGTCTTGCCGATCAAGGTTGGTAAGAAAATTATCGCGTGGGTTGCGATCCAGCGTGAGGGCTCGGCCATCTGAAGGCCATGTCAGAGCACGTCGAGCCGCAAGGACGTTGGCGACCCGACGCTACCTTACCCGACGTGCTCCTGGCCGACGCGCTAGCGCCGGTGGACGTGGCTGAGATGGAGGCGGCGGAGTGACCGAAGCCAAGCCGCCGCGCACCTCCTGGTTTCGGCGGTTGGGCCCGGGCCTCATCACCGGCGCGGCGGACGATGATCCGGGCGGCATCGCCACCCATTCACAGGTAGGGGCGCAGTTCGGCTTCAACCTGATGTGGACGGTGGCGCTAACCTATCCGCTGTTGACGGCGATACAGGCTATCTGTGCGCGGATCGGGCGCGTCACCGGCGAAGGTCTTGCCGCCAACATGGCCCATGTGCTGCCGCGATGGCTGGTGCATGTCATCGTCTTGCTGCTGTTCGTGGCCAACACGGTGAACATCGGCGCGGATCTCGCGGCAATGGGCGCGGCGGCGTCGCTGGTTCTCGGCTGGGGCGAAATCGCCTTCGCCGTAGTGTTCGCGGCGGGTTCGATGCTGCTGCAGGTGTTCTTGCCCTACCACCGCCACGTGCATGTGCTCAAATGGCTGACGCTGAGCCTGCTTGCCTATGTCGGCGTCGTGTTCACCGTCGCCATCGACTGGGGCGCGGTCTTGCGGGGCGCGTTCTGGCCAACGCTTGCCTTCTCGCGGGACGCCATGGTTGCGATCGTCGCCGTGTTCGGCACGACGATCAGCCCGTACATGTTCTTCTGGCAGAGCGCCGAAGAAGTGGAAGACGAGATGCTGGCCGGCGACGGCTCGCTGCTCGATCACCCCGAGCAGGGGCCCGCCGAACTCAACCGGATTGCCTGGGACACCTATATCGGCATGGGGTTTTCTAGCCTGATCTCATTCTTCATCGTCCTGACCACGGCCATGACGCTTCACACCGCTGGGATTACCGATATTGCGACCTCGGCCGACGCCGCGCAGGCGCTACGACCGATCGCGGGCGAGTTCGCCTTCCTGCTGTTCAGCCTCGGCATCATAGGCACCGGGCTTCTGGCGCTGCCGGTACTGGCTGGCTCTGCTGCCTATGCGATCGGCGAACTGCGCGGCTGGCGCATCGGGCTCGAACAGAAGCCGGAGAATGCCAAAGTCTTCTATGGCGTCATCGCACTTGCGTTCGCCCTTGGCCTTTTGATGCTGTTCCTGCCAATCGACCCGATCAAGGCTCTATTCTGGAGCGCCGTGCTGAACGGGGTGATCGCCGTGCCGATGATGGTGGCGACGATCATTGTCGTCTCGAACCGGAAGCACCTCGGCCCGTTCGTCGCGCCGCTCGGATTGAAGATCGTGGGCTGGCTGGCAACCGCCGTGATGGCGGCGGCGGCGCTGGCGATGTTTGTGTTGTGAGCGGCATACGCCAAACCGCCGTTGAGTTGCCGTTTCTCTTGATGCTCAGCCATATTTCCGGATATGTTGCCGGAAATTCGGCGAGAGCGCCTCATGCCCACGACGCCCACCCCCAGAGCCCCATCTGCCGTCGCCGAGCACCGGCGTCGTCTGCGCACCCGTGGCCTGCAACGCCTGGAGGTTCAGGTGCGGGGCGAGGACGCTCCGCTGCTCCGGGCGGTAGCAGCAGCGCTCGCCGACCCCAACCGGGCCGGAGAGGCACGTGCCCTGCTTCGGCTCCGCTTTGCGCCAGAGCCAAGCCGCAGCTTGAAGGAGTTGCTCGAGGCAGCGCCCTTGGATGATATCGACCTCCCGCGCTCCCGCGAAACTGGGCGTGTGATCGACCTGTGACCTGGCTGATCGATACGAATATCATCTCCGAGGTTCGGAAGGGATCACGCTGCCATGCCGGCGTTGCAGCTTGGTGGGCGACTGTCAGGGACGAGGACCTTTTCCTCAGCGCGTTAACGCTTGGCGAAATCCGTCGTGGGATCGAGGCTGTCCGCCCGCGTGACCCGACAAAGGCGGTCGCTCTTGAACGCTGGCTCAGAGAAGTGGCCGAGGCCTTCCGCCCGCGCCTCCTCGCCGTGGATGCGGAGGTTGCCGATGCCTGGGGGCGACTATCAGCTATACGCTCTGTCCCAGCCATTGATGCCCTGCTTGCCGCGACGGCACATGTGCATGGTCTGGTCCTGGTCACCCGCAACACTGCCGATGTGAGCGGACTTGGCGTGCGGACGTTGAACCCGTTCGAGGATGCCGAGCGGTGAGGTAACCACCGCCTATCGCCACGGCGCCAGGCCGGTGGACGACCCCGGAGTGGGTGCTCGTCAGGCCCGGCGCGACCTGATCGGCTGCTGCCTGGTCCGGGCTGGTGCCCCAGGTGACCATCGGCTCGATCGCCGCGGCATCCAGCAGCACCTCGCGGCCGAAGCGCGCATCGGGATCGCTGGCCAGGCCGCGCCAGGCGGAGAGCGCCAGGTCCCAGGCGGCGCCCTGCGGCGCGCGGGGCCGGCCCTGCAGATAGGCGAAGACCTTGTCGTCCGGGGCGATCAGCGCGCCGCGCGCGCCGGCCTCGACCGCCATGTTGCAGATGGTCATGCGACCTTCGACGGAGAGGTCGGTGATGGCGCTGCCGGCGAATTCGATGGCATGCCCGGTGCCGCCCGCGGCGCCGATCCTGCGCACCAGGGCCATGACCACGTCCTTGGCGGTAACGCCGGGTGCCAGCCTGCCCTCCACCCGCATCGGCGTCAGCCGGCTGTAGGGCAGGGTCTGGGTGGCGAGGTAGTGTTCGATGTCGGAGGTGCCGATGCCGAAGCCGAGCGCGCCGAAGGCGCCGTAGGTGGTGGTGTGGCTGTCGCCGGCCGCGATCACCAGGCCCGGCAGCACCAGGCCGATCTCGGGCATCACCACGTGCTCGATCCCCTGGGCCGGATGCAGCACGTCGAACAGCTCGATCCCGAAGTCGCGGCAATTTTCATCGAAGTAGGCGGCCTGGCGCGCCGCTGCCGCATCCGGCATGCGGCTGGTGCGGTCGGCGGCGGTGGGGTTCACGTGGTCGACGGTGCCGAGCGCGGCGCCCGGCCGCCACACCGGCCGCCCGGCCTCGCGCAGGGCGGTGAAGGCCTGCGGGCTGGTGTATTCGTTGAGCACGGTGCGGTCGACATAGAGCAGAACTCGGCGGCCGTCGGCGTCGAGGTCGCGGATTTTGTGGCTATCGACCAGCTTGTCGTACAGCGTGCGAGGGCCTGGCACCGTTTCCTCCGGGCGCATTCCCATCCGAGCCCAGATAGACCGCGACGGCAGGGCCTTGTGATGCAAGCTATGCATCAAATGATCCGTTGGCCTTGCAGCACGGGTTGGCTTGGGTCGCGCGCCATATCCGGCCGATGCTCCGCCGTATTTTCCGCCGACCGCATCGCTGAACTCTGCGCCTGAGGCGTGATCGATGCCGCTGCACCGCCTCTCCCGCCAGGCGGAGGGCGCAGCAGTGACGGGGCGCGAAGGCCGATGCGCGCGGGCGAGCGGAGCCCAGGCGCGCCGCGGCGCCGTCATCCCTATCGGCCGGGCGCCGCGAAGCGCTGGCGCAGCGCTTCCTGTTCCTGCTGGGCTGGCGTGCCCGGGCGGTTGGAGACACCTTCGGGGTTCAGGTAGTAGGCGACATGGACCTCGTCGAGCTTGCGAAACCGTTCGCCCGCCGCGGCGCAGCGCAGCCAGAACTCCAGGTCTCCGGCCGAGGTGAAGCTCTCGTCGAACCCGCCATGCCGTGCATGCAGCGTGGCCCGCCACATCGGCGCGTTATGGGGCGGGTTCAGCGCCAGCAGCGTTGCACGGTCCACCTGCGGCAAGCTGGAGCACAGGCCAATCCGCGCAATCTGGGCGAAGTCGAGCCTGGGCTCCAGGTTGTACAGGAAGTCCTGGTAGACCACGCCAATCTCGGGCGCGGCCGCCAGGGCGGTTGCCTGCAAGGCGAAGGAATCGGCCCGGCGCAGGTCATCGACATTGGTGTTGGTCAGGTAGCGGCCGCGCGCCAATCCGATGCCGATGTTCCAGGCCGCATAGACGCCGATGCGCGTGGGCGTGCGGTGGTACCGGATGTTCGGGTAGCGCTGGCGGTAGTCGTCGATCAAGGCGACCTCGCCGTCGGGCGAGGCAGCGTCAACCACGATCAGTTCAGCCCGATCGAACCAGGTTTGCGCGGCCATGTTGGCAAGGAAGCTCTCGATGAACGCACCGCCGCGATACAGGCTGGCCAGCGCCGAAACCACGACCTCGCCACGATGGACGAAGGCGCGTGGCGCGATCATCGGCGCCGCGGGCGCCCCGGCATGGGCGATGGCCAGCGCGCGGAACTCGCTTTCGGTAACCAGCGTGCCGGTGCCGGCGATGGTCACGCTGCGCTCCGGCAAGGCCTGAAGCGCGGCACGGGCCCGGCGCGGCAGCACGGCGCGCGCCAGGCGCAGCAGCCTCGGCTGCCGGCCGCGAAGCCGCGCCAGATAGCGGCGGATGAAGGTCGGCACCATTGCCCGACCTAGCAGGAGGCCGCGACGGCAGCGGCTGCGGCCCGCCGCGGTGCGGCCTGGGCGCGGCGGCCGGCACCGGCGATCTCGCTGCCGTTCGCGCTAGCCATGCAGCGTGCCGGCTGATGCCCTGGTCATTCGCATGACACCTTCCTTCCTGCCGCAACGCCACGGGGCCGGGGATGTCCCGATCTCTGTTGAAATTAGCCGATCGAGCGCTGCTGGTTGGGGACGTTAGGCTGCGGCGGTCTGCCGTTCAAGAACTGGGTTGATGGTGTGCCTGGCGCCATGAGCGGCCAGTGCGGCCTTGAGGATCGGCAGTTGGCGATGGGCCTTGAGACGACGAAAGCCTTTGGCGGCCTCCAGCATGGCGGCTCCCGTCCAGCGCAGGGCCATTGCGGGATCGCGCCAATGCTTCACGTTGCGGCAGACGCGCCTGACCGTGCCGTTCATGTTCTCGATGATGTTGGTGCAAGCCAGCGAGCGCCGCAGTTCGGCGGGAAGGCCGAGGCGATTGACGGTGAGGATTTCGTCGATACCCTCCAGGATGCTGTCGCGCACGCCGGGGGCGTCGTGGTCCAGCCGTCGGGCCAGATTTCGGATGAGCTTCTCCGCTTTGTCCGCATCGTCCAGTTCCCAGGCCTGACGCAGCGTCCGGCGGACGGACGCCTGCATGGCCTTGGGCAAGCGCTCGGTGATGTTGCGTGCCTTGTGCACCTGGCAGCGCTGGATCGGCGTATGGCTGCCGAACGTCCGCCGGATCGCCTTGGTCAGCGCCTTGGCGCCGTCGACGATGAACAGGCGGCAGATCGACGGGTCCAGGCCGCGCCCAACCAGATTGTCGAGCAGCGCCTGCACGGTGGCAGCACTTTCGGTGGCGCCCTCGATCGCGCCAAGCGGATGCTTGCTCCCCTGCGCGTCGATACCGACCGCCGCCACCAGCAGCAACTCCTCCTTTATATGGATGCCGTCGATCTGGATCGCCAGCAGGTCTAGCGACGAGAGGTCCGAGGCCATCCATTCCGCCATGTGGTCAGCGGACAACGCCACGAAGCGGCGCGACACCGCCGACTTCGAGCGGCCATCGCCCTTCGCGGCCGGAACATCGCCGCCCGGCAAACGCACCGCGCGGCCGAATTTGCGGGTCGAGACGTTGATCAGCATCAGGTTCATCGCCCACCGGCCAAGCCAGTCCTCCGCCATCGCCGTCTCCCAACTCGGCAGCGCCACCTCGGCACCAGAACGCCCGCGCACCCGCGGCCATGCAACCTCGATCTTGCCGCCGTGGAAGCCAACCTTCCCCGTCGTTTTGCCCCAGCGGTATGCCGCCCTGCCGGACAATCGTTCGTGCCGCTGGCTACAAAGGGCGGTCGCGTCTTCCTCCATCATCCGCGTCAGGGTGGCAACACCAGCGGTCAGGCAGAAGCGCTCGAAGCTGGCACCAACAGCATCCCAGGCGTCCGTCACCAGGGCCGTGGCGGCCTGCGGCGCGGGTGTGGTAATTCTCTTAATGGCGTTGCTCTTCTTTGAGGATTCGACACCCCGAGCCTAACGGCTCAAGGCGGGCAACGCCGACCAACCTATTTCAACATCGGGCGGGACATCCCCGTGACGCCACGGCTGGCCACGCAGGCTAAGTCACGGGGCAGGGCCTGGGCAACGGCCGGTGCTCGGCGGCAAGCCCGCAGCGGCTGGTGCCGGAATGCCGGTCGCGGTCATCGTTCAGGCCAGGGAAAACCTGGAAGCCTGGGCATCCTGGAAGAACATCCTGATGGTTTCCAGCGATACGAGGTCGAGGTTCTTGCCGATCAGCGGCAGCTTCGCCATCAGCTCCGGCGACAGGGTGATGATGTGGCAGCCCGAGCGCGCGGCCTGGAACAGGTTGAACAATTGCCGCGGGCTGGCCCACAGCAGTTCCATGCCCGAATATGCCGCCGCCAGTTCCGCGGCGGCTTGCATCACCGGCTCCGGGTCCACGCCGGTATCGGCGATCCGACCGGCGAAGATCGACAGGATGCTCCTGGCCCGGCCGCCCACCGCCTCGGCCGCGGTTCGCGCCTGGTCCAGCGTGGTGATCGCGGTGACATTCACCGCCACGCCGCGCGCCGCCAGCGTGCGGATCAGCGGCGCCGTGCTGACCCCGGCGGTATTGCTGATGGGTATCTTCACATAGGTGTTGCCGCCCCAGCCATGGATCACCATGGCTTCGTCCTCCATGCCCGCCAGGCTGTCGGCGAAAACCTCGAAGGAAATCGGCTTGGCCGGCAAGGCCGCCGTCGCGGCCCGGGCGAAGGCGACATAGTCGGTGACGCCGGCCTGGCGCATCAGGGTGGGGTTGGTGGTGAAGCCGGAGATCGCCGGGTTCGCATAGGCTTGTCGCAGGGTTGCCAGGTCGGCGCTGTCCATGAACAGCTTGATCGGCGGCAGGGTTGGCGTCGCGGTCATCGAAAGGCCTCGTGCAACTTCCAGGCAGGTGGCAGGAAGGCCGCGCATGGCCCCTTGCCCCTTGCCATTTAATCTTCCGGCGTGGCGCGGGATAGCGCGCAGCGGTGGTTTTCCCCGTCCTTGCCCGGCGGCAGTTCCGCCAGGATCAGTTCCACCGCCTCGGCCAGCGTGGCGGCGCGGGCTGCCGGCGTGGTTTGGCCGGTGCCCGGCACCGAATGCGGGTCCCGCACCTGGATGGTCCGCAGCCCCGCGGCGTTGCCGCAATCGATATCGCTGGCGCGGTCGCCCACCAGCCAGCTTCGGCCGGCATCGACAGCGTGCCGCCGCAGCAGGTCCTGCACCATCCACGGGCTTGGCTTGCGGCAGGCGCAGGGCGCGCCGAAGCCCTGCACATCGCTGTCCGGGTGGCAATGGCAATAGGCGTATTCGGCAATCTCGATGCCGGCCGCGCGCAGCTGCCCGGCGAAGGCGGCCTGCACCGCCAGCAAGGCGTCGAGCGTGGTCTTGCGCTTGGCATGGTCCGGTTGGTTCGACACCACGAACAGCCGGAACCCCGCCGCCTGCAACCGCCGCAGCGACGCCAGGGTCCAGGGGAACAGCGCAATCTCCGCCGGCGCGTGGGGAGGTTCGTAGGCGCCGCGCTGGGCGTGCAGCACATGGCGGTTGAGCACGCCGTCGCGGTCGAGGAAGACCGCGGGGCCGGCGGTCTCAGCCGGCATCGGTGCCGCCCAGATGGGCGCGCAGCGCGGCCAGGCCGGCGGGGGAGCCCACCTCGTGGAACCGCTGCGTCACCTCGAAGCCGGCAAGCGCGCCGGCCGCGGCCAGGTCGTGTTGCAGGCTGGCCAGGTCGAAGGCCGCGCCGGCCGGGTGGTTGGCGAAGGCGCTGGCCCGGAACAGGCTCAGCCCGTAGTCGATGTGGTGCATCGCCGGCAGCGGGGCGCGCTTGTCGTAGTGGCTCACCAGGCCGGCGGCGTAGACCGCGTTGCTGCGCCCCCAAAGGTTGTCGTTGCGCAGCACCGTCATCAGCGCTGGCCGGGCCGCCGCCTCGAAGCATTGCAGCACCGGGGCCAGTTCCAGTTCCAGGTAGCTGTCGCCGTACAGCACCCAGAAGCGGTCTCCCAGCAGCGGCAGCGCCTGGCGCAGCGCGCCGCCGGTGCCGAGCAGGGTGGCGCCGTCGCTGGCGTAGTCCACCGCCAGGCCCAGCGCGGCGCCGTCGCCCACCTGTTGGTGGATCTGCTCGCCCAGATGGCCGATGCACAGCACCACCCGCCCGATGCCCTGCCGGCGCAGCAGGCGCAGCTGGTGAAAGATGAAGGGCTCGCCCGCCACCAGCAGCAGCGACTTCGGCACCGCCTGGGTCAGCGGCAGCATGCGGCTGGCCAGGCCGCCGGCCAGCACCGCCACCGGCGGCATCGTCATGGCGAAACCACCTTGGTGCCCTCGAACTCGAAGCGCAGGCGCACCTCCTTCAGGCCGCGGCCGACCAGGGCATGCCGCAGCCGCTTCCTGTCCTCGGTGTAGAACAGCAGGAAGCCGCCGCCGCCGGCGCCGATCAGCTTGCCGCCCAGCGCGCCATTGGCCATGGCCAGGTTGTACCAGTCGTCGATCTCGGGGTTGCTCATCGCGCCCGAGCGCTGCTTCTTGTATTCCCAGTGCTCGTGCATCAGCCGGCCGAAATCGGCCAGCTGCCCGGCCTCCAGGCAGGCGCGGCTCTGCAGGCCGATGCGCTTCACCCGATGCAGCCCCTCCAGCATGGCTGCGTCGCTGCCGCGGGTGCGCTGGTCCTGCTCCTGCAGGATGGAGCCGGCGCGGCGGGAATAGCCGGTGAAGAACATCACCAGGCTGTCTTCCAGGTTGTGCTGCACCTCCGCGCTCAGCTGCAACGGCGTGCTTTCCACCGTGCCGTCGTGGCGGAAGGTGAAGCAGGTGAGCCCGCCGAAGGCGGCGATGTACTGGTCCTGCTTGCCGATCGGCTCGCCCAGCCGGTCGATCTCGATCTCGCAGGCCTGTTCGGCCAGTTGCGCCGGCGTCACCAGGCTGCGCCGCCAGGTATGCAGCGCCTTCAGCAGCGCCGTGGTGAAGCTGCCGGAGGAGCCGAGCCCGGTGCCGGCGGGGATATCCGCCATGCTGGTCAGCTCCAGGTAGCGCCCATCCAGGCCGACCAGGTCGAAGGCCTCGCGGATGATCGGGTGCTGCACCTGCGCCGAGCTCGTCACCCGTTCCAGCCGGGAATACTTCACGATCAGGTCTTCGACGAAGGTCTGGTGCAGGGTGATGTAGACGTACTTGTCGATCGCCCCGGCGATCAGGAAGCCCTCATGCTCGCGGTAGTAGGAGGGCAGGTCGGTGCCGCCGCCGCCCAGGGTGATGCGCAACGGGCTGCGGGTGATGATCATGGCGTGTCGCGCCCATAGGCCTGGTCGGTGATCCGGTGCAGCGCCACGGCATCCTCGATGTCGCCGCAGGCCAGGCCATGGCCGGCGATGGCGGCGGCGAAGTTTGCGAACTCCAGCTCCCAGGAGGTATCGGGGAAGGGGTATTCCCAGCTGGTGGTCTCGGGCGGGCCCATCTGCGGCAGCATGCGGTAGTGGGTCAGCTTCTCGGTGCCGTAGCTGCCGCCCAGCCCATCCACCGCCAGCTTGCCGTCGCGGCCGCAGATCTCCAGCGAGAACAGGTTCTTCCATTCGGTCCAGCCGGCATGCAGCCAGGCCATGCCGCCGCCACGGGCACGCAGCGCCAGGAAGGCGTTGTCCTCCACCGCGGCCGGCCAGAACAGGCTGGGCGTCGCGGCGTATTCCAGCGTGAGGTCACCCATGAACCAGCGCGCCAGGTCGATCAGGTGCGAGCCCTGGTCGAGCAATTCGCCCCCGCCGGAGATCTCGGGCTGGCACCGCCATTCCTGCTCGTAGCCGGGCCGGCCGCCATGGCCGTAGCGGCCGCGGATATGCAGCAGCGGCCCCAAGCCACCGCCGGCGACGATGCCATGCGCCTGCTGCAACGCCGGATGGAAGCGGTGGTTGAAGCCCACCTTGGCGATCCGCCCAAGCCGGCGTGCCGCCTCGGCCACCGGCAGCACCTCGGCGGCGCGGCGGCCGGCGGGCTTTTCCAGCAGCACATGCTTGCCCGCTTCCATCGCCTGGCGTGCCAGCAGCGGCAGCGCGTCGTGCGCGGTGGCCACGATCACCGCGTCCAGCGGCTCGGCCACCAGGGCGGTGGCGTTGCGCGCCACCGTGGCGCCGCTGCTGGCCGCCAGCGCCGCGGCGGCGGCGGGGTCGCGGTCGTACACCACGGCCAGGTGGTGGCCGGTGGCCGCCACCGCCGCGGCGCGCTTGCGGCCGACCAGGCCGCAGCCGATGAGACCGACGCGCATCACGGCTCGCCCCAATCCTGGCCGCGATCCGCCGGCACGATGCGGCGCAGCGTGTAGATGTCGGTCTCGCGCAGGGCTTGCAGGTGCTGGCGCAGCCGGGGCCAGGGGTCCCAGGCCGCGCTGATCAGCCGCCCGGAGATGCCGTCGCCCTCGGCCGAGGCCAGGAAGGCCGCCAGCGCCGCGCCGCGTTCCAGCGGCGTGCCGGCGCCCTGGTGCACCGCCTGCATCCGCGCGTGGAAGCCGGCGCCGGCCCGCTCCGGCCCGGCCGCCAGCATTTCCTCGGTCATCGTCGTGGCCAGCGCGCCGGGGGCGATGGCGTTCACCGTGATGCCGCTGCCGGCCAGCTCCAGCGCCAGGCTCTCGGTGAAGCGCACCACCGCGGCCTTGCTGGCGGCATAGGCGGTCAGCCGCGGCATCGGGCTGGTGGCGCCGCCGCCCGAGAGGTTGATGATCCGCCCGCCGCCGCGCCGCTTCAGCTGCGGCAGCAGCGCCCGGCAGGCATAGACGGTGCCCAGCAGGTTGACGTTCACCGCGGCCACCCAGGCCAGCCAGTCGGTCTCCTCCAGCGGGCCGATCGGGCCGGCAATGCCGGCGTTGTTCACCAGGATGTCCAGCTGCGGGAAGGCGGCCAGCGCCGCCGCCACCAGCGCATCCACCTGCGGCGGCTGGGTCAGGTCGGCCACGCCGGTCAGCACCTGCTGCCCGGGGCGGCAGTGCCGGCGCAGCGCCGCGGCCACCGCCTCAAGCCTGGCCGCGCCGCGGGCGCAGAGCATCACCGAGGCGCCCTCGGCCACGAAGCGCGCGGCGATGGCGGCCCCCAGCCCTTGCCCGGCGCCGGTGATCAGCGCCGCCCGGTCCCGCAGCATCATGCCGGGCTCCCCACGGTGACGTAGTGGAAGCGCGGGTCGGCGGCGAAGCGCCCGGCCAGGAGGCGGTCGGCGTCCAGCAGCAGCGGCCGGGCCATGGCCGCCAGCACCGCGTCGGGCTCCAGCTCGCGGTATTCCGGCCAGGCGGTGGCCAGTACCGCGGCCTCGGCCCCGGCCAGGGCGGCGCTGGCCGTGCTGGTTCGCAGCAGGCCCGCGGCGGCCTCGGGCGGCAGCGCCGCGGCGCCGGGGTCGTGCACGCGCACCAGGGCGCCCGCCTGGGCCAGGGCCTGGCACAGGGCCAGCGCGGCAGAGCGGCGCAAGGTGCTGGTGCCGGGCTTGTAGGCCAGGCCGAGCACCGCGATGCACCGGCCGGCCAGGCTGCCCAGGCGCCGCTGCAACTGGGCCATGGGCCAGTTGAGGTGCCGGATATTGCTGGGCATGATGGCGCCGAGCAGCGGCAGCTCCAGCCCCTGCGCCCGCCCGGCCGCTTCCAGGAAGCGCACGTCGCGCGCCAGCGTGCCGCCGGCGAAGCCGGCGCCCGGGCGGATATAGGCCTGCCGGCCGATCCGCGGCTCGGACCGCAGCGCGGCCTCCACCTCGGCGGCATCGGCGCAGACCCTTTCGCACAGCTGGGCCACCTCGTTCATGAAGGTCACCGAGGTGGCCAGGAAGGCGTTGAGCGCATGCTTGGCCAGTTCCGCCGATTCCACCGAAACCCAGGTCAGCTCGGCGCAGAAGCGGCCCAGCAGCGGCGCCAGCACCTCGCGCACCCAGGGCTGCCGGGTGCCGATGACGATGCGCCCCGGCTGGCGGAAGCTGGCCATGGCCTGGCCCAGGCGCAGGTTCTCGGGGCTGCAGGCGAAGCCGACCCGGCGGCCGGCGGCCACGGCGGCAAAGCCGGCTTCCAGCCGGGCCACGCTGCCCACCGGCAGCTGCGACGAAACCAGCACCACCATGCCGTCGCGCAGCTGCGGGAACAGCCCGGCCACCGCGTCCAGCACCGCGCCATGGTCGGCCTGGTCGGCCGCGTCCACCGGGGTGTCGAAGGTCACCCAGACCAGGTCGGCCTCGGCCACCGCCGCCGGGTCGGCGCTGAAGCGCAGCGTGCCGCTGGCCAGGCCGGCGGCCAGTGCCGGCTCCAGCCCGGCTTCGAGCAGCGGTGCCCGGCCGGCGGCCAGCGCGGCCACCACCCCGGTATCCGGGTCCAGCCCCAGCGTCGGCACCCCGGCTTCCGCCAGGCAGGCGGCGGTCACCACGCCCAGGTGCCACAGCCCGAAGACCGCGACCCTCACGGCTTGGCCTCCAGGATCCAGGGATTGGCGGTGAGCCAGTCCAGCGTCGCCTCCACGCTGGCGCGGATGCCGTGGCGCGGCGCCCAGCCGAGCGCACGGATGCGCCGGGTGTCGAGGAAGATGAAGGGGTTGTCGCCGATCCAGCCGCGCTCGCCGCCGGTGCAGTGGATCTCGGGCGCCAGGCCCAGCCGGGCGGTGATCCAGCCGACCGAATCCAGCACCGTGCAGTGGTCGTCCTGGCCCAGGTTGAGGATGGTCAGCCGGTCCTCGGCCCGCTCGATCGCCAGCAGCACGGCCTCGGCCATGTCGTCGACATGCAGGTACGCCTTGCGTTGCCGGCCGTCGCCCAGCAGCTCCAGCCGCTGCGGGTTGGCGCGCAGCTTGCGCAGGAAGTCGTAGACATGGCCGTGCTGGTAGCGCGGCCCCAGGATGGAGACGAAGCGGAAGACGAAGCCCTGGAAGCCGAAGCCCTCGGCATAGGCCGAGACCAGCGCCTCGCCGGCCAGCTTGGATGCGCCGTAGAGCGAGGTCTGCACCGGGAAGGGTGCATCCTCGGGGGTTGGGAACACCGTCGCCTCGCCATAGACCGAGCCGGTGGAGGCATAGCCGATGCGGCGCACGCCCGCGGCGCGCATCGCCTCCAGCACGTTGAGGGTGGCGATGGTATTCTGTTCCAGGTCGCGGCGCGGGTAGTGGGTGCCGAAGCGCACATCGGCATTGCCGGCCAGGTGCAGCACGAACCCCACCCCGGCCATGGCGGCGGCCAGCGCGGTGGGGTCCAGCGTGTCGCCGCGCACCAGGCGGAAGCCCGGATGCGCCATGGCGGCGGCCAGGAACTCCAGGCGCCCGGTGGAGAGATTGTCGTAGCCGACAACCTCGTGGCCGCCTGCCAGCAGGCGGTCCACCAGGTTGCTGCCGATGAAGCCCGCCGCGCCGGTTACCAGAAAGCGCATGCCGCGATCCCGCCCAGAATATCGCTGCCACGCTTAGGCAGTCTGGCACGGCCTGTCGAGGCGGCTGGGGCCTGGACATTGATGCCGGCTCGGCTATGCCAGGGGGAAGCAGGAGACCCCGCCATGCCAGCAGTTGGCCGCGCCTGACATGTCCGCCGAGCCCAGCGCCTTCGGGTGGCGGATGCCGTGGCGACACCCCTGGCGCGACGCGGTGGTGTTCTCGGCGATCGCGCTGCTGCAGCTGCTGCTGTGGAACACCTACTTCTGGCGCGAGATCGCCTGGCACCAACCGGAATACTACGACCAGGCCGGCCTGCTGCTGGCTTCCTACCGGCTGGAGCAGGCGGTGCTGGAGCATGGCCTGGGCGCCATCCTCAGCTACCTGCGCACCGAGGCGCCGTTCAACGGCCTGCTGCTGTCGGCGCAGGGGGCGCTGGTGGCGCTGGTTACCGGCGGCACCCGGCTGCCACGGCTGGCGGTGAATTTCGGCTTTGCGCTGCTGGCGCAGCTGGTGGTGTTCCGCACCGCGCGGCGGCTGGGCGGCGGCAGCGCGGCGGGCTTCGCGGCGCTGGGGCTGATGCTGTCGCTGGCCTCGCCCTGGCTGGCTGCCGGTGGGCTGTTCGATTTCCGCCACGACTACGCGGCAGCGGCCCTGTACGGGCTCTGGGCCTGCTGCATCGCCCGGTCGGCCGGGATGCTGCATCGCCGGGCCAGCGCGGTGGCGCTGCTGCTGGCGCTGGCCATGGTGCCGCAGCGTATGGTGGCGGTGGCCTACCTGCTGGGCGCCTATGGCGGCTGGGCGGTGCTGTGCGGCGCGGCGGCCCTGCTGCTGCGCCGGCAACCGGCACTGGCGGCCGGGTTCCGCCAGCGCGGCTGGCACGCCCTGGCCAGCCTGGTGATCCTGGCCCTGGCCCTGTCGGCGCTGCTGCTGTGGCAGTGGCACAACTTCCACGCCTACTACGTCGAGGGTCACCTGGTGGGCGAGGAGCGGCTGGCGCGGGCGCGCGAGCAGGGCGTCTTCACCCTGTTGGACCACCTGGCCTACTACCCGGTCTCGCTGGCGCGAATTCATCTGGGCCGGGGCTTCTGGGCCGGGGCGGGGCTGTTGCTGGCGGCCGCGCTGGCCTGGCGCCGCCGCCCCACCGGCACTTTGCTGGTGGCTCTGGCGCCCCTGCTGCTGGCCGTGGCGGTGCCGCTGGTGGTGCTGGGGCTCGACGTGTCGAAGTCTCCGGTGGTGGTGGGCATCGCCACCTTGCCGCTGGTGCTGGCCACGGTGCTGCTGGCCACGGCGCTGGCCCGGCCGGGAAGCCCGCTGCTGCGGGCGGCGGCGGCGGCGGTGCTGCTGCTGGGCGGCTGGCAGGCCCTGGCCCAGGCCAGCCGCCACAGCGAGTTCCATGCGCAGCGGGCCAACCTTGGCCAACTGGCGGAACTGGATGCCTGGCTGGTGCAGCAGGCCAGCGCCCGCGGGTGGCCGGCGCTGAACATCTCGGTGGATGTCGTGGCGCCGTGGTTCAACGCCAACGCCGCCGCCGCGGCGGCCTATGAGCGCAGCGGCCAGTTGATGCCGGTGAACATGCGGCTCGGCAGCCGGGTGGACAGCATGACCCTGGCCGAGGCGGAAGCCCAGCTGGCCGCCAGCAACGTGCTGGTGCTGTCGGACCGGGCCGGCAGCGGCGTATTGCCGTTCGACACCAGCATGGCCGCCATGGCCCCGGCGCTGCGGGCGCTGGCGGCACGGGACTGGGTGCCGGTGCGGCAGCTCGGCCTGGGCACCGATACCCTGCACATCTACCTGCGGCGGCAGCCATGACCGACCTCGGCTTTGCCCTTGGGGTGCTGCTGCTCTGCGCTGCGCTCGGCTGGCCGCTGGCGCAGTGCCTGCCGCAGCCGGCGCTGAGCCGCTGGGTGGCGGCGCCGGTGCTCGGCTTCGCGGCGCTCGCCCTGGGCACCACCCTGCTGTACCGCGCCGGGGCCTCGGCGGCCGAAGCGGGGCGCTGGATGCTGGCGCTGGGGCTCTGCGCGACGGCGGGCCTGCTGTGGTGGCGCCGGCAGCAGGGGCGGCAGGACTGGCGCCCGCCGGCCGGGGCGGCCGGCTTCCTGGCGCTGGCGCTGCTGGCGCTGCTGCTGTGCCTGGCGCCAGGCTGGCTGGGCGGCGAGGCGTTCCGGGTGTTCCAGGGCAACGACCAGGACCAGCTGAACTACGTTGCCTTCAGCTCCGCCATGCGCCGGCAGGTCTACGACGCGCTGATGGCGTTGACGCCCGAGACCGCCACGGCGACGGACTACCTGCTCGGCACCCGCAAGATGCTGCTGTCGCGCCCGGCGGTCTGCATCGCCTTCGCCGCCATGGCGGAGTTCACCGGGCGGCCAACGCCGGTTCTGGCCTATGCCTGGGTGGCGCTGCTGCAATGCCTGCAGCTGTTCGCCGCCGCCTGGCTGCTGCACGCCGCGCTTCGGGTGGCGCGGTGGCCGGCCGTGCTGGGCGCCGCGGCGCTGGCGCTGGGCTTCTTCGGCCAGTACGTGCTGGACATCAACGCCTGGAGCGAGCTGGCGGCGCTGCCGCTGGGCCTGCTGCTGCTGGGCCTGCTGCTGCCGCCCGGCCACGCCAGGCTGCGCCGCGCGCTGCCGGCCTTCACCCTGCTGCTTGCGGCCTTGCTGCACCTGTATCCGGAACTGCTGCTGGCCTATGGGCCCGCGGGCGGGCTGGTGGTGCTGGCCAGGCTGTGGCGCCGCCGCGCCGAGGCGTGGCGCGACCTGCCCTGGCTGCTGCTGGCGGCTGGGCTGGCGGTGCTGGCCTGCCTGCCGGCCTGGGAAAGCAGCATCGGCCTGCTGCTGCGCCAGCAACAGGGCGCCATGGAGACGGCCTATCCCTGGTGGCGGCATTTCCAGGGCTATCTGTTCGGCCGCGACCTGGACTTCTTCGCCGCCACCGGGCCCGAGCTGGGCAGCGCCCAGTTGCTCTACGCCATGGTCTCGCTGCCGGTGGACATGCTGGCCGGCCTGACCGGGCTGTACTTCCTGCTGCCCGGCCCCGGCCTGCCGCTGCCGGTGCGGCTGGCCTGGCAGCTGGCGCTGGCGCTGGGCATGGCCGGCCTGCTGGCCTCGGCGGCGCGCCGGCGGCGCGGCTCGCTGCCCTGGCGGCGGCTGGCCCTGCTGGCGGCCGGGGCGACGCTGCCGGCGCTGGTGGCGCTCGGGCTCGGGCGCTACTGGGCCGCGGGCAAGGCCTGGTCCATGGTGGGGCCGCTGGCCTTCCTGGTGCTGGCCGCCCCGGCGCTGCGGCCCGGCGCCGGCCGATGGCAGCGCGGCCTGGCGCTGGCCTACCTGGTGGCGCATCTCGGCCTGGGGGTCTGGCGGCCGCTGGCGGCCGCACGCGGCACCGACGGCGCGCATTACCCGCCGCCCTACCCGGCGGTGCCCAATGCCGTGGTGAAGCGGGACTTCAACTGGGCCATCGGGCCGCAGCTGGCGGCGCTGCGGCAATGCCATGGCATCAGCCTGGCGCTGTCGCACCCTTCCTTGGAACGCTACCTGCAGGTGGTGCTGACCGAATTGGGGGTGCGCTGGTCCAGCACCACGCCGCTCAACAGCGACTTCGGCAATGGCCTGCCGCTGGGCCTGCAACCGCAGCTGCCAGCGCCCGACTGCCTGGTGACCACCGAGCTGGAACCCAGCGCCGCCGGCCAGCGGGTATTCTGGCTGGGGCGGAACGCCGGGCTGGCCGATTTCATCGCCGGCAAGGCCGCGGCGCTGGAACTGGTGGCCTCGGGCTGGTCGGCGCCGGGGCTGCATGCCGCCGAGCCCCATGCCGGGGCCTGGCTGCGCTGGACCGATGGCGACACCAGGCTGCGGCTGCCCATGGCGGTTGGCCCCGGCGGCCAGCTTGCCCGGCTGGAACTGGAGCTGTGGCCGGTGCGACCGGCCGGGGCCTGGGTGCGGCTGGAGGTCAATGGCGTGGTGCTGCTGGAGGAAGCACTGCCGGATGGCGGTGCCTGGCACCGCAGCCTGCCGCTGGACGAGCTGGCCGCGGCGCCGGAGCTGCGGCTGCGGCTGGTGTCCAGCGTCTTCCAGCCGGCCGGGGACCCACGCCGGCTTGGCCTGGCGTTGCGCAGCCTGGTGCTGCACCGATGATCGCGGCTGGCGAGGTACGGCACTATGGCGCCGAGGCCTTGCTGCCCGCGGCCTGGCGCTGGCTGGCGGCCGAGGGCCCGGTGCGCTGCTTCAACCCCGGGCTGCTGGCCGATGCCGAGGGCTGGCTGCTGGCCTTCCGGGTGGTGGGCGCCGATGGCCGGCGCCGGATCGGGCTGTGCCGGCTGGACCGGAACCTGGCGGTGGTGCCAGGCTCGGCCTTGCCGCTGAGCGACACGCTGGCGCTGCCACCGGGGCTGGGCAGCCAGGCCTACCACTGGTTCGCCGACCCGCGGCTGTATCGGCTGCGCGAGGGCCTGTTCCTGTACTGGAACTCCGGTTGCCACGAACCGCGCAACCACCAGTTCCTGCAACGCCTGGACCCTGCCAGCCTGCGCCCCCTGGGCCCGGTGCGGGAGCTGCTGCTGCAAGGCCCCGGCCAGGCGCAGGAAAAGAACTGGACGCTGTTCGAGGCCGACGGCCTGCACGCGGTCTATGCGCCGCAGCCGCACCAGGTGCTGGCGCTGGCGGCCGAGGCGGCCGGCAGCCTGCACTGGCGCCCGGCCGCGGCACCGGTGGTCGCGGGGGCCGGCTTCGCCGCCCGCTTCGCCCCGCTGCGCGGCGGCGCGCCGCCACAGCGCCAGGGCAACGCCTTCACCAGCTTCTGCCATTGCGTGGTGCCGACGCCACGGGGCTACCGCTACCTCGCCGCGGCCTATCGCTTCAGCGCCGAGCCCCCCTTCCTGCCACTGGAACTGCCGCTGCGCCCCCTGCCGCTGCATCGGCTGCTGCCCGGCCAGGGGTCCTCGGCCCTGAACGACGCGGTGGCCGAGGTGGCCTATGCCTGCGGCGCCGCCTGGCATGGCGGGCAGTGGCTGGTCAGCCTCGGCATCAACGACGCCACCTGTGCGATCCTGGCGCTGGACGCGGCGGCGGTGGACGCCTGCCTGGCCCCGGCCGCGTCCGCGCTGGATAGAGGTTCCGATCTTGTCGGGCCTTGGTCCGCGTGCTTTGACTACGCCCCGGGAGACCGACACGCCTATGCCTGATGCCCTCAAATTCGACCTGACCGGCCGTCGCATCTGGATTGCCGGACATGCCGGCATGGTGGGGCAGGCGCTGATGCGCCGGCTGCGGCGGGAGGATTGCGAACTCCTCACCGTGCCGCGCAGCGTGCTGGACCTGCGCCGGCAGGCCGAGGTGGAGGATTGGCTCGCGGCCGCGCGGCCGGATGCCATCATCGTGGCCGCCGCCCGGGTTGGCGGTATCTTGGCCAACCACAGCCTGCCCGCCGACTTCCTGTTCGACAACCTGGCGATCGCGCAGAACGTCATCCACGGCGCCTGGCGCACCGGGGTGCGGCGGCTGCTCTACCTCGGCTCCTCCTGCATCTACCCGCGCCACGCGGCGCAGCCGGTGGCCGAGGACGCCCTGCTGACCGGCGCGCTGGAGCCAACCAATGAATGGTATGCGGTGGCCAAGATCGCCGGGCTGAAGCTGTGCGACGCCTATCGCCGCCAGCATGGCTGCGACTTCATCAGCGCCATGCCAACCAACCTGTACGGCTACGGCGACAATTTCGACCCGCTTTACGCCCATGTGCTGCCGGCCCTGCTGGCGCGGATAGACCAGGCGCGGCTGGCCGGCAGCCCGAGCGTCCCGGTCTGGGGCAGCGGGCGGCCGCGGCGGGAATTCCTGTTCGTGGACGACCTGGCCGACGCGCTGGTGCTGCTGCTGCGCCGCTACGACGGCCCCGGCCACATCAATGTCGGCACCGGGGAGGATGTCAGCATCGCCGAGCTGGCGACGATGATCGCCGCCGAGGTCGGCTACCACGGCCGCTTCGCCTTCGACGCCGACAAGCCCGACGGCACCCCGCGCAAGCTGCTGGACGTGCGGCGGATACAGGCACTGGGTTGGCGCCATGCCACGCCGCTGCCCGAGGGCATCCGGCTGACCTACGACTGGTACCGGCAGCAGCTGGCGGCCGGCGGCCTGCGCGGCCTGCCTTCCAACCATGCCCAGGCGGGCGCGGCTCAGCCCGGCGCGCCGGGCCAGCAGCCGGCGTAGGGCGGCAGCACGCGCAGCAGGTCGAGGTTGCCGGCGGCGCGCAGCCGCATCTCGCGCTGGCGCAGCGCCAGCGCCGCCAGGCGATGCGGCCGCTCGGCCATGGCCTGGTCCAAGGCCGCGCCCAGCACCGCCGGCGCCACCGCCCGCACCTCGCCCACCGAGATCAGCCCCAGCTCCGCCGCCAGGCCTTGCAGCTTGGGCCCACGCGGAATCACCAGCGGCAGCGTCCCCGCCAGCACGGCCTGAACCGCGAAGTGGTACCGCTCGCCCAGCGTCAGCGTGGCATGGGCCAGCAGGGCGATGGCCTGGTCGGGGCTGTAGTACAGGTTGGGCAACAGCACCGCCGGGTGCTTCAGCTGGCCGGCCAGGCGCCGCGCCGCGGCCTGGTCGAAGAAGTCGCCGTCGCGGCAGTCATTGGCCAGGCAGGCGAGCTGCAACCCGTGCCGTTCGGCGGCGCCGTCCAGCGCCTGGGCCATGGCGGCCAGCGCGGCGTCGCGCCCCGGCCACTGCATCGCCACCACATTGGCCACCAGCAGCGGCCGGCTGGGGTCGATGCCATGCCGCCGCCACCAATCGGCCGCCCATTCGCGCAGGTCCTGCGCCGGGGTATGCAGCCAGGCCCAGTCGGCGCCAACCCGCACGCGCTCGGCCGGCACGCCCAGCGCCAGCAGCGCGGCGCGGCAGGCAGCGCTGCGCACGGTCCAGGAGCGGATCGGCAGGAAGGCCTCGGCGAAGATCGCCTGGGCCGCGGCGCTGGCCAGCGGCTCTACCCCCACCCCCACCGCATCCACCGCCAGGCCGTGCCGGTGGAAGTGGGTCAGCCGAGGCTGCAGGAAGCGCAGCGGAAAGTGCAGCCCCTCGGCCTCGGCCACCGGGGTGGTGCCCACCAGCAGGCCGGGCAGCCCGGTGCCGGCATTCTCGTTGCCGTCGTAGTCCACCGCCGAGTACCGATGTGGCGCCGGGTAGCCGCCCTGGCGCAGCGCCGCCTGCGGAAACAGCGGCACCTGCAGCGCCAGCCCCGGCGGCCATTGGCGCCAGAAGGCGTCCATCATCAACTCGTCGCCGATATTGCCGGCGCCCAGGCCCGTGTTGATCTGCCACGCCACCGGCCCCGGCACCGTGCGCTCCGCCGCCGCCAGCCGGGCTTCGCGCTCGGCCACCGCGGCGGTCAGTTCCTGCATGCCGCGCAGCCGCTGCTCGGCGGCCTCGTGCACCGTCTCCAGCAGCGCCAGCCGGTCCGCCGCGGCCTGGGACTGGATGGCAACCTCCTGCCGGGCCCCGGCCAGCTGGGCTGCCAGGCTGGCGGCGTGCCGGTCGGCCGCGGCCGCGGCGGCCAGCCCCGCTTCCAGCCGCTCCGCCCCGTCGCGCTGCGCCGCCCGGTAGCTCTCCGAGGCCGCCGCCAGCAGGGCGGGCACCGGCGGTGGTGGCCCCGCCAGGGTCGTCACCTCGGGCGGTGCCGCCGGGTTGGCCAGGCAGCGCGCCAGGGCCTGCCGCACCGCCGGCACCGGCACCTGGTCGATGCACATCGCGTGGTCGAGCAGGCAGTCCCAGTCGCAGCCCTCGCAGGGCAGCGGGCAGTACAGGCCGATGGCGCCCGGCGCCCAGGGCCGATAGGCCGGCCAGCCGCCGCCGCCGCCGAAGATCCCCACCCCCGGCACCCGATAGGCCTGGCCCAGGTGCATCGGGCCGGAATCATTGGCCAGCCAGCCGCGGGCCAGCGACAGCAGCGCGGCGGCCAGCGCCAGCTCTGCCGGCCCGCCGGCCAGGCAGGCCGGGGCAGGCGCGCCCATGGCCTGTTGCACCCTGGCCAGCAGCGGCTGCTCGGCGGTGGTGCCCAGCAGCAGCACCGGCAGCCCGGCCTGGCGCAGCACCGCGGCGAAGCGATCCTCGGGCCAGCGCTTCAACCGGGTGGCCTCGGCCCCGCCGGGGCAGCCCACCAGGTAGCCGCCGGGCGCCAGGCCGGCCGCCTGCAACCAGGCCCGGGCCTGGCGCTCCAGCGGCGCGGGCAGCGCCCAGGGCAGGGTCTCGGCCGGGCCGGCGCCGCAGGCCCGCAGCCATTGGTCGTGCCGCGCCAGTTCCGCCAGCCGAGGCGACGGCTCCAGCTGTTCAACCCGCCGTTCCGCCAGGCCCATCTGCGCCGCCAGCAGCCGGCCGAGCATCTGTGGCACCGCCACCGGGGCGCCGGGGCAGCACAGGGCCAGTTCAGCCGCGAGCAGCGCCGCCAGGAAGGGGGTGAACCAGCCGGGCCGGAGGGCGGCATCCACCAGCAGCCCGGCCCGCCGGCCCCGCAGCCGCGCCGCCACCGCGGCCAGCGCCTGCCGCAGCGCTTCGGTCGGCGCCTCGAACCGGGCGGGGTCCAGGTCCAGGCCGATCACCTCGTCCGGCGGCACCGGCCACAGCGCCGGCAGCGCGGCCAGCGGTTGCCGGCACAGCAGCACCAGCCGGGCCCCTGGGCGCGCCTGGCGCAACGCGGCGCCGGCCCCGGCCAGCAACACCAGGTCGCCAACGCCGCCCATCTGCACCAGCACCGTGTCGGCCATGGGTTCCATCCGGCTCAGCTCACCTCCAGCCGCAGCACGCGGAAGCACAGGCTGCGGTCGTCGCCCACGGCGGGCTGCATGCCTGCCTGGTCGCCCAGCAGCTGGTATTCGGCCACCCCGGCCGCCGCCGCCGGCAGCCGGAAGCTGACCCATTGCCGGCGGTTCAGCTTGTGCCCACCCAGCAGAGCGCCGGCCTGGTCGCGCAGTTCCAGCCGAAAGGCCCGGCCCGGCAGGCTGGCGCCGGATTCCACCAGCAGCCGCAGCCGCGCCGGCCGGGCCGGTGCGGCCAGCCGCAGCGTGGCGCTGGGCTCGGCCCAGCGGAAATGCTCGCCGCCGAAATGCTCGAACGCATGCCAGCCCGGCCCGAACCAGACCGGGCAGCGCCAGGCGGCGATCTCGGGCGCCGGGTGCAGCGTGAAGATGCGGAACAGCAGCAGCCGCCCGTCCGGCCCCGGCGGCCCCGGCGGTGCATCTGGCCGCAGCGTGAAGCGGGCAGGGCCGCGCGCCGGCACCGGCAGGTCCAGCCGATGGCGCTGCCGGCGGCCCAGCGGCAAGCGCGCCAGCAGGGCGCCGGTGGCATCCTCCAGCAGCAGCGCTGCGCCGGGGCGGAGGCTGGGTCCCGCCTCCAGCTCAAGGTCCAGCCGAGCCCAGCCGGCCGTGCCGGCGGGCAGGGCGAACCCCACCGGCCCCACCACCCAGCGGAACGAGAGCCCGCCGGCGTGTTCCGGCGGCTGCCAGCCCGGGCCTTCCAGCGCAACCGCGCCGCTGGCCAGCACGTCGCCGGCAGCGGGCCGGGTGCCGGCCTGCCAGGCATCGGAACGCCGGCGCCGCCAGGCGGTGCGCTGGGCCCGCAGCCTATCGCGCAGCCCGGGGGAGGGCGGCTTGCCGGCAACCTCCGCCGCCGGCGGCGCGGGCAGCGGCCGCAGCAACGGCCCGCCGGCCCCGTGCAGGCCGAACAGGTCGGGCGGCCGCCGCCCCCGCACCGCCGCCACCAGCGCGGTGGCCTGGTCCCAGGCCACATGGCGCGCCAGGTAGGGGGCGATGCCGTGGTTGATCTCGCGCCAGTCCACCGTGCGGCCATGCGCGCGCTGGCGCAGCCGGGTCATTTCCGCCTGGCCCACCGCCTCAAGCTGCGCCGAGGTCTTCTGCGCGGCGTGCACGCGGAAGCCACCCAGCACATGGGGCAGCCGATGGAACCGCGCACCGGCCGCCTGGAAGCGCAGCAGCAGGTCCCAGTCCATGGCGAAGCGGAAGCTCTCGTCCAGCGCGCCCCCGATGCGGTCCCACAGCCGACGGCGCCAGAACAGGGTCTCCTGCGGGACGTAGTCCGCCCAGGTCAGCACCGCCGCGTCGTGCGGCGGCAGCACCCAGCGGCCGATCTCGCGGTCGTATTCGTCCAGCAGCACCCGGTGGCCATAGACCACGTCCACCTCCGGATGCCGGGCGAACCAGGCGCCCACCAGGCGCAGCGCCCCCGGCATCAGCAGGTCGTCGCTGTTCAGCCAGCCCATCAGCTCGGTCTTCGGCAGCACCGCGAAGCCGGCGTTGATCGCCTGGGTCTGCCCGCCATCCGGCGCCGATTGCCAGTGGTGCAGCCGGGGCGCGTAGTGGCGCAGGATCTCCTCGGTGCCATCGGCCGAGCCGCCATCCATCACCGCCAGCCGCAGCGCCGGGTAGTCCTGCGCCAGCAGGCAGCGCAGCGTGCGCTCGATGAAGCCGGCATGGCCGAAGGCCGGCGTCACCATGCCGATTTCCGGCCAGCCGCCGCGCGGCGCCGCCGGCCGCGGCAGCGGGGCCAGCCGCAACGGCCGCGGCGGGTGCTGGATCAGCCGGCCAAGCCGCGGCCGCAGGCCCTCGGGAAGCCTCATCGCGCCGCCGTCTCCCAGGTCATCGGCCCGCGCAGCAGCGCCGGATGCGTCACCATCAGGTGCCACAGCACGGCCTGGAAGGCTTCGGTATGCGGCGTGATCGCCGCGGCATCCACCACCGGTACCAGCAGCACCGCGTCGGCCACCTGGGCGGTGAAGCCGCCATCGCGCCCGACAATGCCCAGGATGCGCGCGCCGACCTGCTGCGCCAGCCGCAGCGCGCTGACCAGGTTGGCGGAGATGTTGCGGGCCTGGTCGCCGCCCCCAACCGAGAGTACGAACACCGCGTCGATCGGCCCCAGCCGGGAGACCCGCAGCCAGCCGGCGAACACCCCTTCCCAGCCCTCGTCGTTGGTGCGGGCTGTGAGTTCAGCGACATTATCGGTGGGTGCGTAGCATTCGATGCCCGCGAGCTTGCGGAAGTCGTTCACCGCATGCGCCGCATTGGCCGCGCTGCCGCCAACGCCCAGGAAGAACACCCTGCCGCCGGCATCGCGCACTGCCACCAACTGGGCGACCAGGCGTTCCACAGCCGCGGGGTCGATCAGCCGGGCGATCTCGGCAACCTGGCCGAGATAGGTGGCGCTATGGGTCATGCTGGACATTGTGAACCGGGCGAAGGGAGCAGGCGAGGGGAGGCCAAGGTAGCGATCTCATTGGGATCGCGAAAGTGCGATACGCAGCCTTGCCCCGCTACCGCCGATGGCGGAGAAATCCTCACACCGGCCCCACCCGCGCCTTGCCCTGCGGGCACAATGGATACCTTGCCCCGATGACCCAGCCGCTGATCTCCGTGGTGATTCCGGTGTACCGCGAAGAGCACAACATCACCCCCTGCCTGGACCGGCTGGTGCCGGTGCTGGCGGCGATCGGCAGCTATGAGATCCTGTTCTGCCTCGACCCCTCACCGGACCAGACCGAGGCGGCGATCCGGCAGCATATCGCGGGCAATGACAACATCCGGCTGATGGTGTTCAGCCGCCGCTTTGGCCAGCCGGCGGCGACGATCGCCGGCATCCTCAACTGCACCGGGCAGAGTTGCGTGGTGATCGACGTGGACCTGCAGGATCCGCCGGAACTCATCGCCGAGTTGCATGCCCGGATGCTGGAAGGCCATGACGTGGTCTTCGCCCAGCGCCGCAGCCGCGAGGGCGAAAGCTGGGTCAAGCGCACCGTCTCCAGCCTGGGCTACAAGCTGATCAACGCGGTGGCCGACTGCCCGATCCCGCGCGACACCGGCGACTTCCGCATCATGAGCCGCCGGGTGGTGGAGGAACTGCGCTTCCTGGCGGAAAGCCATGGCTTCCTGCGCGGCCTGGTGGCGTTTGTCGGCTTTCGCCAGGCCGCGGTGCAGTACGACCGCGACCCGCGCCATGCCGGCAGTGGCAACTACAACCGGCACCTCGGTTCGCTGAAGATCGGGCTGAACGGCGTCTTCGGTTTTTCCACCGTGCCGCTTTCCGCCCTGCTCTGGCTTGGCGTCGGCATTGCCTCCGTCAGCTTCTGCCTGATCATCGCCATGGTGATCCTGAAGCTGATCCTGGGCGACGCCTATCCCATCGGCATTCCGACCATCACCATTCTGGTGCTGTTCCTGGGCGGGGTGCAGTTGATCGGCATCGGCGTGCTCGGCGAGTATCTCGGCCGGGTTTATGAGGAAGTGCGCCGCCGACCGCGCTACATCGTGGACCGGGTCTGCAACATGCAGGTGACGGAGGACGGGCACGGCCGCGGGGCTGGCTTCACCGCGGTGCCGCCGGCACGTGCGGACCGCCCTGCCGCGGCAGCCGGCGCCTGACGTCGTGGCCGGCCTGCCTTCCTGGGTGCCGCCGCGGCCGCCGCGCCACGCCTGGCCGAAGCACCTGCCGCCGCTGAGCCGCGAACAGGCGCGCATCAGCGAGGAGTTCATGCGGCTTTGGCATGAGGTTTTGCCGCGGCGCTACCAGGCTGTGGAAGGCTTCAACCACGGCTACCCGCTGCGCACGGCCACGCCGCAGCACTACTGCCGCACGCTGGAGATTGGCGCCGGGCTGGGTGAACACCTGGCGCATGAGGATCTGCGGCAGCAGGATTACCACGCGGTGGAACTGCGCCCGGCCATGGCCCAGGCGCTGCACCGGCGCTTCCCCGGGGCGCATGCCGTGGTGGCCGATTGCCAGCTTGGGCTGCCCTACGCTGATGCCAGCTTCGACCGGGTCATCGCCATCCATGTGCTGGAGCACCTGCCGGACCTGCCGCGCGCAGTGGCGGAGCTGCGCCGCGTGCTGCGGCCTGGCGGCAGCCTGGCGCTGGTCTATCCCTGCGACCCAGGGCCGACCTATTGGCTGGCGCGCAAGATCTCGGCGGAACGACTGTTCCGGCGCCATTTCCGCCGCCCCTATGGCTGGCTGATCCGGCGTGAGCACGTCAACAACCCGGCAGAGATCGAGGCGGTGCTGGGCCAGCATTTCCAGCTGTCAGAACGCCGCTTCTTCCCGCTGAGGCTGCCATTGCGGGCACTGAACCTCTGCGTCGGCGTGGTGGGCCGCTGACGCGACGACTTTGCCTGGACCATGAGCGACTTCTCGCTGACGGATGCCAACGTATGCCGCCTTGTCAAGCTGCCTCGCGTTCCGGTGAGCGAGCCCATCCTGGCCCAACCTTCGGCCGTCGGTATCGGCGTATCGATGGCCAAGGGTGCGCCCACCTGGGCGCCCCCTTCATGAACACCACGCGCCGTGCGGGATGCAGCGCAGACAGCGCGTCCATGATGTCCCGCAGGTAGGGCGTGCGTGCCGTGCGCCACGGCCCCGGCTCGGCGGAGCCGCGGCTGCTGAGCATGCGGTGCCGGTCCGCCCATTCCGAGACCAGCAGGGCCGGCTCG
>CANGNF010000061.1 GCA_947455205.1 Acetobacteraceae bacterium
GCCGGCATAGACGAACAAGCCCCGCTCGGTGCCACCGCCGTCGATGCTGTGGTTGGCGCCGGCAATATCCAGCGTGACGCCAGAAGCAAGGTTGATGGCTTCGAGGTGCGTGCTGCCCAATGCAATGTCGTCGCCCAACGTGATGGTGTAGGCGCCGCTGGTCTCGCCGGCCGCCTCGGTTATCGCCTGGTTCAGCTGCGCGATGTCAGTCACCGTCACGCTGTTGTTGCTGTCGAACTGCACCTCGGTATAGGCATGGCTGAAGACCGTGCCGAGGGTGCCAGCGGCGTCCTGCACCGCAATCTCCAGCGTGCCGGTGCCGCTCAGCGCCAGCGCGTCGCTGAAGCTGGAGCTGCCGGCATCGGGCTGCGTGCTGGCGGCGTGCCAGGTTGTGCCGCCATCGGTGGAAACCCGCACCGTCTCGCCCGCCAGCAGTGGCGCGCTCAGCGTGCCGGAGATGGTCTGCACCGTGCCGTCGCTGACAAACTCGGTGCCATCAACGCCATGCGGCGAATTCAGCGTGGCACTGACGATGATCTCGCTGGGCGCGTCGTTCTGCGCCGTGACCGTCACGGTGATCTTGGGGAGCAACGGTGCGTCGTTGCGCCAGGTCAGCAGCGTGCCGAAGAGCTCGCCCGAGACGAGGTCGAGCCGCCCGTCACCGTCCAGGTCCACGAAGCTCGGCGTGCTGTAGAATCCAACATTGATGCCGTTGAAGGGATTGGCGCTGCCGGTCAGCGCGGTGTAGCCGCTGCCGATGTTGTGCCACGCCTTCAGCGTGCCGTCGTACGCGCCCGAGACGAGGTCGAGCCGCCCGTCACTGTCCAGGTCCACGAAGGTGGGCGTGCTGCCGTACCCGACATCGATCTCGTTGAAGGGATTGGCGCTGCCGGTCAGCGCGGTGTAGCCGCTGCCGGTGTTGTGCCACGCCAGCAGCGTGCCGAAGAGCTCGCCCGAGACGAGGTCGAGCCGCCCGTCACCGTCCAGGTCCACGAAGCTCGGCGCGCTGCCGTACCCAACGTCGATGCCGTTGAACGGACTGGCGCTGCCGGCTAGCGCGGTGTAGCCGCTGCCGGTGTTGTGCCACGCATGCAGCGTGCCGTAGTACTCGCCCGAGACGAGGTCGAGCCGCCCGTCACCGTCCAGATCCACGAAGCTCGGCGCGCTCCAGTCCCCAACATCGATGCCGTTGAGGGCATTGTCGCTGCCGGTCAGCGCGGTGTAGCCGCTGCCGGTGTTGTGCCACGCCAGGAATGTGCCGTAGGCCTCGCCCGAGACGAGGTCGAGCCGCCCGTCACCGTCCAGGTCCACGAAGCTCGGCTTGCTGCGGCCCCCAACATCAATGCCGTCGAAGGGATTGGCGCTGCCGGTCAGCGCGGTCAGCGGGCCGATGCCACCGCGCAGGCCAACGCCCGCGCCGTCGACAACGTTGATCGTCAGGTCGCGCGTGGCGGTTGGCGTGTTGCTGGTGTCGGCATAGGCGAGGTGCTGGATCAGCGCGTCAACCGCTGCCGCCGTCACACTGCTGTTGAAGCTGACGGTGAAGTCGGCGCCGCTGCCACCGCTGGCGGTGCCGAAGGCGGTGCCGCCATAGCTGATGGTGCTGCCGGAGACGCCGATCTGCCCGGCGCCATCGCCCTGGGTGAGGACGGAAAGCTGGTCCTCGGCCAGCAGGCCGCTGACTACCAGGTGGCCGCCGGAGAGAGAGACTTCACTGGTGAAGGTGACAGCCGCAGCAAGCAGCTGCGGCGTGGCGTTCACCGTGTTCTCGTCGAAGGTGACGCTGGCGGCCAGGCCGGTCAGCGCCGGCCCTTCCACCACATTCGTCACCGAGATGGCGACGGCCTGGGCCGCGCTGCTCAGCGTGCCGTCGGAGGCGGTGACGGTGATGTCGTAGACGTTGTCGGCGCCGGAATCGGCCGGGGCTTCGAAGTTCGGCGCTACCTTGAAGGTGACGGCGCCGGCGCTGCTGATTTCGAACAGCGCGGCATCGGTGCCACCGAGCGCATAGCTGAGCGTGGCGCCTGCAGGGTCGGTGCTGGTCACTTGGTAAGCCGGGCCGGTGCCGTTCTCGGCGAAGCTGGCGGTGGCGGCGGAGGGGACGCTGGACGCCAACTGCACATCGCCGTCGTCGAAGCGCAGTGTCTCCGCGCCATGCACCAGGTTGGTGCCGGATGCCGTGACCACCTGGTAAACCGCGCCTGCAAGGGACGTCACGCTGGCCTGGGCGTGGTCAATGTGGAACACCACAACGTCCTGGCCAGCGCCACCTTCGACGGTATCGTTGCCGCCGCCGCCATCCAGCGTGTTGTCGGCATCGTTGCCGGTAATCAGGTCGTTGCCGCTGCCGCCGACCGCATCCTCGATGACGGCACCAAAGGCGATGCCGATATCCTTCACCAGACCGCCGGCAGAGGAATAGCTGCCCGGCACCAGGCTGATCACCTGGTTCTGGCTGAAGCCCGAGAGGTCAAGCGTATCGGTGCCGCCACCATCCCAAATCGTCAGTACCGGAGTTGCGTTGATGGTAAAGTCGTAAATGTCGCTACCAGCATTGGCGTTGAAGCCATACGTGGTATTTCCTGCTCTCGTGGTGGTGTTAACGCCGTATTTTGACTGGATGGCAGCGATGTCGTCCACCATCTGGGTCTCAGGAAAGGGTCCGTTGCTATCAATACCCCAGTTTATATTCGAGTCCACCTCGCCCGGAGCGAAATAGGACATAACTGTGTATTGGAGGGTGTCCTGCGCATACACCGCGTCGGCGGCATAGGTGATGCCGACGCCCGGCGACGCGTTGTAGAACCCGGGGTGGCTGAGACCGAGGCTGTGGCCGATCTCATGGATCAGCGTCAGCAGTCCGTAGCCGCCAAGCGCCATGCCGTCGTCCGAATTGCTCTGCCAACCCGCCGCCAACCAGATGCTGTTGCTAGCCAGGTACTGCGCACTAGGCGCGCTGCTGTAGTAATAGTAACTGCCTGCAGAATAGGTTCCGTCGCCATCGGTAGTGCTGGAAAGGGCGATGGTAATGTCGGCGCTGGTACCCGTGACTTCACTGAAGCTGAGGCCCGACACATCCTGCCATTCGCTGAACGCCAGACGCGCCGCTTGGGCTTGCACAGCGTCAAGCGCCTGGAACCCCGCGGTCTCGGGTATGCCGGCATCGGCTGGCCATGCAAGCGGGAGGGAATAGGTCAGCATGGGGCTTTCCCAGCTTATCGTATCCCCAACGGCACCTTGCCAACTTGTGGTTACCGCGAAGATGATTTCCGCCAGCGTGTAACTGGGCTTGTCAGCGCTGGCTGCAGTGTTGGTCAGGTCACTCAAAGCGGGCAGCGGAAGCGTTGCCTGCACCCTCGGAGAGGTTTCCAAGGGGATGATCTCGGCCGACATCACGGAAGCCGTAACGCTGCCAGCCTGAAATACGGTCATTCGCCACGGCCCCTACCCACACCCTTACCCAGGAGGGGAAGAGATCTCATCCGTGGGGTTGTGGCACATGAACCTCAACTCGCGCGTGTCCCATATGGGACAGAAGCGCGTCGGCAAGTCTCTTTTTTACGCATTAAAGATACCCAGGACCACAACCAGAGCGAGTTTTTCCTGGCTATTGGTGCTGATATTTTGCACTGCGCGCTTTAATTGTTGCGCATCGTTGCCACCTCCAGACCCACGCGAGCCACAATGCCGCTAAGGTCCATCCCGGTACTCAGCATGGCGGCGACCTGCGCCAGGGTCGGCGTCAGGCCCAAGGCGCCGGCGACCGGCCGCGCCTCCGGCTGTTGGGCCAAATGGACATTGCTCAGCGCCATCAACACCCACTGCGGGTGGGCGCTGACCATTTACAAGTAGATGATGAGGTGCGGCGTCCCGCTCCTGCCGGGCACAGCACAGGAACCTGGCCTTCGCGCGAAGTGACCAGCGCGTCCAACGCAGCCTCCAGCGTCTCACGATCCTTCTGGCGTCGGAGCAGTACCTCGCCGCCCTCCAGCCTCACGCCCAACCCAGCCTTCAGGGCTGCATCCGCACTGGATACGCTGCCGAAGCCATCAGGCAGTTCAATCCCAACCATCCAGCGCGCCGGCCCGCTGCAACTGGGTGATCAGCGGCTGCAACTCTGCGGCATAGGCGCGCCATCGACCGAGGCCACGGCCGTTGACCGGCTGGCGCACCTGGCTGCGGCTGACCGTGCGCACGCGGCTCTCGCCCTCGTAGAAGCGGGCGCAGGCATCGTCAGGTGGCAGGCCGACATGCGCCAGCACGTGCGCCAGCGTGCCGTCGAAGTCCTGCACCCAGTCGGCCAACTTCACCACCAGCACACGGCCGGGCATCGCCGCCGCCCAATGCTCCATCAACCGCTGCTGCTGCGCAATGGTCCAGCCAAGGTCCGCCAGGTCATGCGCGTAGCCGTGGCTGCCATGGAAGCGGAAGGTGAAGATTGACAGGCCAATGTCGCGCGGGTCGCGCTGGCAGTGGATGAACCTGGCGCCCGGCAGCATCACGCCGGCGAGGCCGAGGTGCAGGTAGTTGCCCGGCATCTTGTCGACGATGCGGGCCTGCTCCGGCGCCAGCGCGTGCAACTGCGCCAGGTAGTCGGTCGCCGCTGCATCCAGCCCCGGCCCGTCCAGCGCCGCCAGCCGCCGCACCGCCTCGGCGCCCTCGCCGCCCAGCCGATAAGCAATCTGCCCGAGCGCAATCCGCTCGCCGGCGCCGTGCACCTGCGGATGCGCGGCCAGGATCTGCTCGCACAGCGTGGTGCCCGAACGCGGCATCCCTACGATGAAGATCGGCGCCGGGTCAGTGTTGCCTGCCCGCGGCCCAGCGGCGAAGCGCGCGGCCGAAAACGCGGCGATATTGGCTTCAACCTCGGCCAGGTGCGCAACGCGCGGGAAGGGTTGCGAGCCCTTGAGCAGGTCGTGCCCCGCCTGCCACTGCGCCATGGCGGCGCCGGGCATCTGTTGGCCCGACCAGAACTTGGCGAGATCGTAGCGCGCCATGATCTGGTGCTCAGGCACTGCCTTCGGCCCGCTGGCCTGCAGCGCGCGTTGCATCGCTTCGGCGGCGCTCCGCGCCGCGTCGGCATCCCCCAGGGCTTGCGCCAGCAGAACGTGCCGCCAGTGCCACAGCGCGAGCATCTCCGCCGGGATTGGCCCGATGGCCTGCACGGCGGCGAGCGCCAGCAGCGCTTCCTTCGGGCGGCCGAGTTGCAGTTGCGCCAGCGCGGCCTGCAGGTGCCAATGCCGCAGCGCGGCGGCTTCAGTCGGCAAGGCCGAGGCGGCGGCCAGTAGGTCAAGCGCCTCGGCGGGCCGTTCCTCCTGCAGCAAGTCTGCCACTAGGTTCAGACGGGCCGCATGATTGCGCGGGTTAGCGGCCAGGCTCTCGCGCAGCAGTGCCTCGCCGCCCTCGTGCCGGCCGGTCAGACGCAGGAAGGCACCCAGATTAGCCGTGGCCGCGGTGTGGCCGGGGGCGCACTGCAGCGCCTGGCGCATCGCGGTCTTGGCGTCCTCGATAGCACCCTGGTGGTAGCGTGCGATGCCGTAGTTGACCCAGGCATCGGCCCAGGCAGGGTCGCGCTGCAGCGCGGCGGCGAAAGCCTGCTCGGCATTGGCGTGCTCGCCCAGGGCGGTCCAGGCTTCGCCATAGGCATAGTGCGGCTGCGGCAGGTGCGGCGCTGCGTGACAGGCCTCGCTGGCGGCGTTGAGCGCGGTCAAGAGTTGGTCGCGCACGGCGCTGGGGTGTGGGCCTGCACTCATCGGTCCGCTTTCCCATCCCGGCGCGTCAGGGATAGTTGTAACCGGCTGACGCGGCGAACGACGGAGAATGCCATCGGGCCTAGATCCATCGCTTTGGGGGGCAACTGGCAGGCGAGAGCCGATGAATATTTCGACTTCAAAAATACGATCGCAAACCTTCTTAGGCGCTGCAATAAGAGCTTGTACTTATTCTTCAGCCTGGCCCTGCCCTGGCGGATCGAGTAGCCGGATTCCCTCTGACGCCGAGGCTCTTGATCTACCGGCAACTTGGTGAGGCCCATCCGGCCAAGGCTGCGGTGCGCTGGTGATCAGGCAGCTGCGGCCCGCTGAGCCTGGGCTACCAGGCCCTCGGCCGCACCTAGGAGGGCGACCAGTTGGCGGGCGCGGTCACCGCCACCGAGCGGACCTATTGGGACCAGGCCTGGCGCAGCGCAGTCTCCGCCAACACGGCCATCAATGCCGCCTATCCGCTGGCCGAGGACGGGCCGGAGCTGATCGCCGGCTTTGACCCGCAGGCCGATGCGCAGTCCCTGGCGGACAGGCTGCTGGCAATCTTTGGCAAGCCGCGGCGGCCTTTCCTGGCGCGGCAGCGCGGCGGCGCTGCGGGGTACTGCTGGCCCACCTGCCAGTTGGGCGCCTGCATCGCACTGCGCTGGCCGCAACACCGCGCGCTGGCCACCGGCCAGCCGCTCATCGTCCAGGGCGTTTCTGCTCGTGGCGACGCGACGACGCTGACCCTCTGGGGTTGACGTCCGACCGGTAGCCGCAGGGCGCAGGCCGAGCACCCGAAGGCATCACCGGCGGACCGGAGAGTGACCCTCCCTGACCTTCCCCCCTGAACTCGGTCCGCCTGGAATGAGAGAGTTGGCCCCTGTGGTCCTGCCCCCAACACTGATCCGGGGTCTATGCAAGTTTTCGAGCTGGTTGAGCTTGGTTGGCAAAGGCCCTCGGGGTCAAGTTGCCCAGGGCTGAATGCGGCCGCTCTTCGTTGCAGTGGCACCTCCATTCTTCAATGCGCTGCCTGGCATCCGCCAGGGACAGGAACCACGAGGCGTTCAAGCACTCAGCCCGTAGCCGTGCATTGAACGCCTCGATGAAGGCGTTGTCCGTTGGTTTGCCGGGCCTGGAGAAGTCGATCTCCACCCCGTTCAGATAGGCCCAGTGGTCGAGGAGCCGGCCGGCAAACTCCGGACCATTGTCCACCCTCAGGCTCTTTGGCTTGCCACGCAGGCGAACAAGTCCGTCCAAGACCTCGATCACCTGGGCAGCTCGAAAACTGGCTCTCGGATGCGTCGAGAGCCCCTCTCGCGTATGGATGTCGACGACGGTCAGGATGCGGATCGGGCGGCCGTCGAACAACTGGTCGGACATGAAGTCCATGGCCCAAATCTCGTTGGCCGCTGCCGCCCCAGGGCGAGCCTGCCGGTAGCGCCAAGCCCGCTTTCGCTTGGGCAGCTTGGTGCGGATCGACAATCCCTCCTCAGCATACAGCCGGTGCACGCGCTTGTGATTCACCGGCCAGCCTTCGCGCCGCAGCAGCACATGCAGCCGCCGGTAGCCATACCGCACCCGAGCCGCAGCCAGGTCGCGCAGCCGCATCCGCAATTCGACCGGTGGATCGCGGGCCGACCGATACCGCTGGGAAGAGCGGTGAAAGCCCAACGCCGAACAGGCCCGACGCTCGCTGATCCGGTAGGTGCCCCGCAGCACATTGACCTGCCCCCTGTCTGATTCTTCGATTTGAGTGAGAGTCCATCCAACTAGGAGATGGACGATGAAGAAGAGCAGGTTCAGCGATGCCCAGATGATTGGCGTGTTGCGGGTTTCATACGGCCTGCCAATGCTCGCTACCTGCAAGCCAGCACGGTGAAGCCTGCGAAGACCGCCAGGGGCAGGTCATCGGTCCGGAGGCTTGACCGTGCTCGTCACGAGCCTCGACTACTCGTCCTCGTCCGGGTCGATGTAGCGCATCGACACCCCGTCCCCGCAGTAGAAAGTCTTCGGCGTCATTGGGAATTCGTAGGTGCGCTGGGTGGCGCGCCCAACTGTTTTCAGCGCGAAACTCGGGGAGAATGCGATGCATTGGCCTTCGGTGGTTTCTCCCTGCTGGAGCCAGTAGCGGCAGTCTGCGCAGTCCCTGGCGTACCGCTCGGCGACAGGCAGTGGTCGGTGCTCGGCACAACCGATGTCGGCGGTGGTTTGCGGCTGGGCCGGTTTGTTGTCCCTGCCAGTGCGGAGCCGCCGGCGGCATTCCCCCGGTGCAATCAAAGCGTTCGGCGATCCCATCGGCGCCTCCGCCAGGATGGTGTTGGCGGCGCTGCGCCAGAACATGCACGTCCGGCAAGGCCCAACCTTGTTGACGCTCATCGAGCCCACCTCCTTGCTGACATCGCTACCGTCCGTCGTCCTGCCTTCTCGAAATCGCACGGCTTCGCTTCGGGTTCGCGGTCGCCTGCTGCTGCGGTTTGGGCTCGGCCGGCAGCGGTGCGGGTTCGGACCTTTTCGTGGCCAGCCCGGCGTTTTCCGGTCGCGGCGGCGCTGCGCTCCGATGCTGGTCGTGAGGCATGGGCTCGGGTGCAGGGCTTGGTGCCGCCGGAGGCGTCGACGCCTTCGGTTCCTGACGCGGCACGGCCTGCACAGCCCGGGTGACTTCCGTTCGACCGGCCAGGGCCGCCCGTTCAGGCTCGGCTTTGGGCTCCGGCGCCTTGGTCAGCGAGACCTCCGCGGCCGCGGATGGCGCAGCACCGGCCCCGGCCGCGGGTGCCGCCATCTGCCGGCCAGCCGAAGCCGGTGACGGTTCGGCAGTAAGCCGGCGTTCGTTTGGCCCGGCCGCCACCGGCTTGGGGTCAGTCGCGGACCGAAGGGTGACCGGCTCTGAGGCCACCTGACGCGGGGTGATGCCAGGGGCGGGCGTCGCAGGCGTGGTCGCCCGCATGGTCGCAGCCGCCACTGCTTCGGCACTGGCCGCCGGCTTGGCACTAACCTGCCAACCATGCTGTGGGTCCGGGACCTCGCTGGCTCTGGCCGACAAGGACTGCCGGACCTGTTGGTCGCTGCGATCGACAGCGCCGTCCTGCCGCCCTGCTCCCTCCTCCCGGCGTGCCAGTCGGAGCGCGGCCCGGGCTTCGGCAGGATTGGCCGGATCTATCGGTCGCACCAGCGACCCTGGGCGCAGCGTGCCACGGTACACCTCGTCGGCGATGGTGGTGGCCAGGACGCTGGCGGCATGGCCCGCATCCTGCCGCAACCGGTGAAGCAAGGCCGAAACCGTGAGCCGGCCATCCGCGGTGCTGGTGGCGGTGCTGGGGTCACGCTGCCGCTGCACCTCGCTCGCCGCCGGTTCATGGCGCGGCGACGGGGCAATCATCGTACTGGCCTTCCGCCCTTCCCGCAGGGCGGCCCGGACTGCTGCCCGGTCCGACGCATCGACGGGCCGAAGCAGCACCCCGGGGCGGAGCGTGCCCCGGTGCACCTCGTCGCCGATGGTGGCGGCCACGGCCATGTCCGCCGGCCTGCCCTCCGCCCGCAGCTGTCGCGTCCACGCCGCCGCCGTCAGCCGACCGTCCGCCGTGCTGGTGGCTGTGGCCCTATCCCGGGCGCGCTGACGGTCGTGGACCGCCAACTCCTGGCTGGAGATCGGGCGGTCCGCAGCGGCGTCACGACGGCCCTGGCGGATCGCCGCACGCCAGGCGGGACCATCCATCGGTGAGGCCCCATCCAGCACGGTCCGGCGCTGCAGCCGACCATCTCGCACCTCGCTCTCCAGCGTACCGATGGCGGCATCCAGCATCGCCCCGGCCGAGCCAGGCGCCGACCGGACGTCTGGCGCGAGCCCGATGGCATCACGCCGGGCCCGCAACAGCGCTGAGAGTTCCGCGACGGTCGCTGACCCAACGGCCAGCGCGGACCGGTCGCCCTCGGGACCTGGCCGGGGGATGAAGCGCGCACCGGTCGAGGCGGCATTTGCCAGTTCGGCCCGGAAGCCGGATGGGTCAGCAACGGGGTCCACGGCGCGGATGGCGACATGGCGTTGCAACTGGCCACCCTCCAGCGCCGCCTTCATCACGCCAGCCGCGTCCTCGAATGCAGCCAGCCGCTGCACAGCGGTCCGCAGCTCGGGATAGCGGATCGCTTCAGGGCGGGCGCGGGCTGCTGCCAGTTCCGCCTCGACCTGAACTTCAGGCTTACCGGTACCGGCGCTGACCGCGGCGACGATCCGGCCGCGCAGATGCGAAGCCTCCCGATCGAGGGCGGTTGAGTAGGCGGAGGCCGAGATGACGGATGCCTGGGCGGCGGGTGCCAGGCTGGGCCGGGCCAGGGCGGCCAGCGCCCCTTCATCCAGCCGGGCGATAAGGGTGGGTGGCAGGAGCGGCATGGCGCTCGGTGCTGGCTTGGTCGATGCCGCTTCGGGCCGTGACATCCTGCTCAAGGTGGCGGCGTCGGCGGCGTCGACCACGCCTCGAAGGCCGGCTCGCTGCGCCAGCAGTTCCGACTGGCGCGTCGCGAAGTGTTGGTCCAGCTGGGCCGCGCTGGGTTCCGGGTGGTCCCGTTCACGACCCGCTGCCTCCCGCAGCGCCGCCCGAAGCCCAAGGGCGGCAGGCGTCCCGTGCAGCCCGGCCATCATCGCCGGTACCCCGCCCGGCCCGCGCAGTGCCTCGATGACCAGGTTCAGCCGCAGCATGGTCCGGCGCGCCTCTGCCCGAGCCTGCTGGGCCAGGCGGCGCAGCCACCAGCCCCGGCTGGTTGCCGGAGCGGCCTGCGGCGGCTCCCCGGTCGGCGATTGCTCGGCCGACGCGTCCGTCGGGGCCGGCCCGGGCCTCGACGTGGCCAGCACACCGGCGTAGGCCCTGGGTGCAGCCAGCAAGGAACGCTTGCCGTGGACCCCGTGGCCGTCGAGCCAGTGGTCGACATCGTCGACGAAGTTCATGACGCTGTGGGCGGGGCTGGCGACCCGGGCGCGACGGCGTATGTGGTCCACCATGGCCTCGCGGGTTGGCGGCAGCCCCTCGCGGGCCAGGCGCTGCCCGATTGCGGCCTCGTCCCAGTATGTTCGACAGGTCGAGCGGTGCCGGGTCATGGTCACGTAGGCGGCGCGCCGCTCCAGGCCTTCGTTGCCATAGACGAAGCTGGCATCCACGGTTTCACCCTGGGCGCCGTAGGCGGTCACCGCGTAGGCGTGCTGCAGGTAGGGTAGCCGCGGCTGGGAAGCGGGGTCCTGCGGCCCTGGTGGTGGCACCAGTGAGGCAAGCGGTGCGGTCGTCGTCGCGCCGGTGCGGACCGACCGCCAAGTCAGCTCGACCTGCCCGTCCTCGCCGCGGCGCATGGCCTCGATGGTGATGCGGTCGCCGTTGTCGAGGCCGTGCTTCGGCACGCCCCGCCAGAGCACCAGCTCCTCTCCCACCCGGATCGACAACTCCCGCACGTCGCCGCGGCCGCTGTCCCGGTGGAGGGTGGCCACCTTGAACTCGTTCGGCCCCAACTGGCCGCGTTCGAGCAGCACCTGCCGCAGGTCGGCGTTCAGTAAATGCACGTGGTCGTGGCGCTGGGCGATGACCAGGCGGCTCTGGCGTGGCTCCCGCTCCCGGTGGGCGGTCCAGTCCGCGACCAGTTGCGCCCGGGTGTCGGCGGCATCCCTGCCGAACGCCCAGCCACCGCGCTCGGCGAAGGCGGTCAGCGCGGCGTCGGTATCGCCGCGGGCCAGGTTAGCGGATGCTTGCCGCTGCCAAGGGTCGTGCTGGCGGCGGATCTCGGTAAGCTTTGCCGACCCGAGGAACTCGTTGAGGGCAGCAAAGGGCGCGCCCGGGCCGACCGGCGCGAACTGCTCCACGTCGCCGACCAGGCCAACCTGGGCTCCGGCCCGGCGGGCGGCGGTGACGATGGTGGAGATATCGTCCAGGGCCGCCATGCCAGCCTCGTCCACCAGGACGTAGTCCCGCGCGGTCAGGCTGCGGCGGCCGGTCCTGAGTTGCCAGGCGAGCTTCTGCAGCGAGGGCTTCTCATCGGTATTGGTCTCGGCGTGCAGCTTCTTGGCGGCCTTGTTGGTCGGTGCCACGCCGATGACATTCAGCCCGGCCTGCTGCGCCATGCTGACCACAACGCTCATCACGGTCGTTTTGCCGGTACCGGCCAGACCCTCGGCGGTGACGACGGCGTCGCCCCTGGCGAAATGCGCGACAAAGGCCTGCTGTTCCTCCGACAATGCGAAGGCCTTGTTTCCTTCCGCCCGCTGGCGAAGGGTCACGGCGTTCATCGCGCTGTGGACCATCTGCGGCCGCAGCAGGCCGTTGCCACGACCCGCCCGGGCGGCCGCCAGCATCGCCCGCTCGGTTTCGATCGCCGCCGGGGTGGACAGCATGGCGTCGCCCCGACCCCCGGCGACGCCGAGGGCCACTACGTCGCCGCGAGCGATTGCTCCCTCGACCTCGGCGTTCAGCTGGCTGACGCTCAGGCCCCGCGCCACCGCCTGCTCGGCCACGGCGGTGCGGAACTGGCGCATCGTGACGACAGCGGCGCGGCTGAACAGCTGACGTGCTGCGGCCTTGGCCGCCATCTCCGCCGGTGCTGCGGGCAAGCCGCCCGCGCGCATCCCCGCCAGCGCCGCCTTGGGTGTCAGGCCGCCGGTGAAGGCCCGTCGGTCGAGCGCTGCGAGGTCGCTCCGGTCTGGCGCAGCCGCCTTCGCCCGGCGCGTCTGCTCCGCGGTGCTGCGCAGCAGTTTGCGTTTGAGTTCCGTCCTGCGACGGCCCTCGGGAAGGTCGTCCAGCGGCTGAAGCTTGGCGGCGGCGGCGTCGCGCACCTCTGCGCCGCGGCCGCTCCAGGCGTCCATCAGCCGCTTCGGGGCGCCGACAATCTCCCATCGGCCGCGCCCGGCCTCTCGCGCCGGCAGACCCATGCGCCGCAGCCGACCCACCATCTCGGCGGCATGAGCTGCCTCAAGGTAGCTTCGGTGTGCAACCAGGTCGCGCAATTCCAGGGCGCCAACTGAGCGATCCGGGCGCAGTGAACCGTTGAACACCAGGGCGTGGACATGCTCTTGCGGCTGGCCGAGCCGGTTGCGGGCGTGCGGGATCAGTGCCGCCATCGCGTCGGCCACTGCCACGCTTTCGGTGCCACCGGGGCCTTGGCGGGAGCGAAGCAGGCCGATCTCGCCGGCGTGGTGCAGGACCGTGGAGCCGGCGCCGAGCATTTCGCCGCGCAGCTGGGCGGCGTAGTCGTCGGCGCCGGATAGTTCTGCGCATCGTACCAACACGGTGAACGACTTGGGCGGCGACATGGTGAAGTCGTGGGCGGCCACACGATCGAGCGCATGGACGTTGTTGGCGATGTCGCTGGAGACGCCCACCCGTCCACCGATCCTGGCCTCGAAGGCAAGCGGTGCCCGCCCCTGGATGGCGGCTTCGATTTCGCCTGACAACACTTCGGCCCCGTCGATTGCCAGCTGGTTGCTCAGCGACAGCCACCGTGCCGACGAACTGCGCGTGTGATCCAGTGCCGGTGCGCGTTCGCCCTCAGCTTCGTAATAGTCGCCAGCGCTGGAGGTGTTGCCGACGGCGCCGCTGGTGATGACGGTCACGCTGGTGGATCTACCGACGCCAGGTCGAAGGGCGGCTGCCCGAACGCGACCTGACGAAGAAGTTCAGCGGCTTCAGCGCGATCCTGTCGCAGCGCCTCCGCGTGACGGTGATTTTGCTCATGCAGGGAGTCGATCTTGGCAGACTGGCCTTGGATGAGGGCGACGAGCCGGTCGAAGTGGGGCTCAAACGTCATGGGTGCTGGTGGTGGAGCGGACGTGTTGGATCTGCCCAGCCAATCGGTCGCGATCATCGATACCAGGGCGGGCAGGCTGCATTGCCTGTTCGCGGCCTCGGCCCGGAGGGCGGCGATGAGGGCCTCGTCGAGGGTCAGGTGAAGGCGGGTCTCGGGGCGGGAAGGCATGGGAGGCCTGGTTGGATGGCGGATTGCATACTCATGGCTACCACGACCAGCACGCAGCTGAGCTGTGAGACACTGATCTTTCCGCCTCAATAACTGTATACGAAAACCGTCGCAGGATGCCGCTTCAACGGTGCGCACCGGTACGTTCCTCCAGGTGCGACCACGTATGACAAAGTCAATCAGGGGCAACGAGGGGCAATTAGGGGAATACTGGGGAACCAAAGTGAAGCCTCGGAGTTTTTCGGCCGTCGGGGGACGGACATGGGGCGGTTGGGCAACAACGAGGAACTTCGGTCTTCAAGGCGTGGGCGGGGTGGACCGGGTCGGCAGTCTCCGCTCAGGGCTTGGCTGCACAAGAACCGGCAGCGGGTCCAGCGTTGGATCGACCAAGGCTTCTTCTGGGACGACGTGGCCAGGGAGGCGAGCAAGGACGGCGTCGAGCAGGCTCCCGGCCAAGCATATCCTGCCAAGCGCCTGGCCAATCTGTGGAGCACGTTCAGAAAGCGCGGGCTCCTATCGGCAACAGCGTCTCGTCCACCAGCTCCGCCGGAGATTTGGACGACCCCGCAGTCGAGACCTGTGCCGTTGCCCGACCCGGGTCGATCGAACTCCGCTTCGAAGTCTGAACGCCCTAACCAGCCCTCTCAATCTGCGGGGGGCTCGTTGCTCCCCGATCGCGACGCTGAGAGCCTCAGGCGCAAAATGGGAATCCCCCCCGAATGACCAGCCGCAACAGGCCGCATCGGCCAGCAGGCACTGCAACAGGGACCAACATGATCAAGCGACAACACCGTCCTATCCAGGTGATCTCGGCCGCGAACCGTGGCGGCGTCGGCAAGACAACGACGGCCATTATCGCCTACACCGCCATGATGGCCGATGGCCGGGAGCCCCGCCTCATCGAGGTTGAGCGGAGCCATGAGCGGGTATTCGAGCGCCTGCTGAAGTCCATGGCGGTGACTGGGGATCAGATCCTCCACGTGGACCTACCCGAGGCGTCTACCTACGCCGACGACCCGGCTCAGACCCGGGCCCTGTTCACCAAGGTCTTCGAGGTGTTGGAGACCAATGAGGACGCCGTTGTGGACTTGGCGGCTGGCGCCACACTGGAACTGCTTGCCGCCGCGAAAGCAGCGGATCACGCCGACTTCGTCCGCGACCGGGGGGCGAACATAGTGCTGCTCGCCTGTTGCACCGCGGATGACGTGACGAGTTGGGGCGGTGCCAAGCAGGCCGTCGATGCCTTTCGCCAGGCCTATCCCCACGGGGATGCGATCGTTGTGATCTGCCGGGTTCGAGGCGCCCGCGGAGCGGAAGGCGCGCGAAAGGTGCTTGAGGAGCAGGGCGTTACCCGCTTCATCGAAGTCCCAGAACACACATCAAGGGTGATGACCCACATGTACGGCCGATCGGGGATAAGCCCGCACAAAATCCTGCAGCATTACGATCCCCCTAACACGACCGAGGAGTCGAAGAAGCGACTGCGCCAGGAGTTGCAGCAGGAGTTGGGCTCTGGATCGCTGGCCGAGGCGGGCCTGGACCTGAAGGCTTTCCGCGACTGGTACGTCAACGTGTTGCACAGCTTCACCCTCGCGGTGATCGGGGACCCACCGGAGGGCCCTACGGAAGCCCCGAAGCCTGGGGCCAGTTGAGCGATGCAAGACAGAGCTTGCTGAGTGCGAGCGCTGAACGGCGGGACGAGCTGCTGGCAATGCCGTCCCGCGAATGCGCTGCGGCTCTCCTGGAGATGCTGGCGTCCGGCGCGGGCCGCGATATCAAGCTGACAGAGGCCGACCTAGTGGCTGTCATGCGCCACGCCTCCAGTCTGCCTGCGAGAGATCGGGGCAGCCAGGTGGTCGGCGCCCTCGGCCGTTGGCTGCAGCGGCTTGTGGTTCCGGGGCGCCTATGGCGTGCGGTTTGGCGGCGACGATAATGTCGCACGGGTCTTCCCGGCACCACAAGATCCGCCGCAATTGGCGACTTGTCCTGCTGCGTGTTGCTTCGCCGCTGCGGTCTGAAACTCGCCGGGTTCGGCGGAGGCTCTGCGGTTCGAGTCACGTGGCCAACCCGGCCTCCAGTGGTTGGACACACCACCGCTGCTCTGCATCGGGAGGAGGAATATCTCTGATCGGCCCAAGCATGTGGCGGTTGTTGAACCAGCCTACCCACATGAGGGTCAATAACTCGATGGCCAGTAGGCCTCGCTGAGGTGATGGCAGCGACCGGCTGGCATCTGTGCACCGTCCGCGGCTGCGCTGCCGGCCGAACCCGCCGATGAACTCGCATGCCGTCAACGGGAGCGAGTCGGCTCCAATCGGCACCACCTCTGACCTTGCGCATCCGAAACCGCGTGAGTTTCGCAGCGCGCCATGCCAACCGCCAAGCTGCGAATCTCCGTGTCATGGCGACTATCAGCAGCACCTCGACCCATCCAGCCAGCGAACACCAGCATGAGCGCGACACCCGCAACACCGCCAACGAAGCTCCACCTCACTCTGCTGTTGTGGCGCCGCTCACGAATGACCACCGCCTTGCCGACAGCGGCGGCAACTGCAGGGGCCAGCGTCTCGACGAGTTGGGCCTCCAGTTGGTCGGTCTTGAAGCGTAGCAGGTGGATTGCGGTCAGGGTGTGCTGCTCGGTCGCCTTCACCGAAGCCTCCGAAGCTCGAACCGTCGCTTGGGCGTCGGCGCTCACCTGATTCAGCAGGCTGGCGAGCGAGATTGTCATCGCCTGGATAGCCTCGACCCAGTGCCCGAGCGGCGAATTCGGATCAATCCCTTCATGTTCAGCGAGGTAGCGCATGCGGAGCATCGCCACTTTCACCATCTCCGGCGGGTGGCTCATGGCAGCAGTTCCTGCGCCTGCTCAATTGCAAGCTTCGCGGCTGTGTCGTCGAGCCATTGGCGCGTCATATGCTGCAACGTCGCGCTCGGCCGGGGCACCCCGAGGTCGGGATACGCCGCTTCGTAGAGCCCCAGGTTGAGCTCTCGCAGGCGCCGTGCGCAGGATAGGCGGCGCAGCAGGACGAAGCGGATCCCGTCGTTGACCAGGGCCCTGAAGTCCGGATTCAGGATAATGTGGTCGAAGGAGTTGCTGGTCGTCTGGCCCTGCGGCACCACCCCCTCGTTGAGGATCATCAGGGCGTCCTGGGGCTTTACCTGGCCGGCCGAGATCGCTCGGACCGTATGTCGGAAGTCCTCGATATCCGGCCCCAGCGAGATCATCCAGCTGCAGCGCACGCCGATCGCCTCGCAGAAGGGCGCCAGGTCCAGGTCGCGCTGGAGTTCGGCAGTGGTCCGGTCACCGCCATTGAAGTCCAACACCCGCCCCATGCGGTCCTCGGCCATCTCATCCAGCTCGCGCATCAGCCAGCCGATTACATCCGTCGGCTCCTCGCTCTGCGGCGCGGTGGCCCATTCCGGATTGCGTGAACTCTGCTGCTCGGGCTCGGCGGGCGGGCCATAGGCCGTGAACAACGTCTCCGAGCGCTTGTCGGCATCCAGCGGGCGCACCCGGCGACCCTCGTAGCGGGCGCGCTGTATAGCGTAGTCGAGCGAAAAGGACCCCCCGCTCTTGCCCCGCCCAGCCCGGATCAGCAGCGCGGGCTTCCGTTCCACCGTCGCGGCTGCTTCGCTGGACCTGCCTCCAGCGAACGCGACGGCTGTCTCGTCGGTCTTCTTCATCGTCCACTCCTTCTTGCTGCTTCGGCCAGGACGGCCTGGATGCGGGCTTCAGCCACCTCGGCTGTGCCGCGGAATTCGCTGTTCTCGGGGCTTGGACCGACCCGCGTGGACTGGCGCAGGACATTCGGTGCGGTGAGCGCCGCCGATGCTGGGCGCCAGTGGGCCGGCGTAGCCGGTTGGAGTGGCAGGCGGGTCTTGGCGTCATGCTTGATGTCGCGGCAGACACGCGCCCACATCCGCCGCACGGCCTTCTCGGTCACGACGCGACCCAAGCCGCCGCACACCCCCTCCTCTGCCATCTCGGCGGCGACTTCGCGGTAAGGCGGATATCGACCATTCATCCGCGCCAGCAGGCGGCGATAGCGGACCCGCAGCCACAGGTAGGCCTCGGAGCAGTTGCCGTGGGCGCGTTCGCTGACGCGGACACTCAATGGACGGGAGCGTGGTGCTGCCATGCCCCGAAGCGTGGCCGCGGGCTGCGCGAATGGCGCCTGCTGGCCGATAGCAATCCCGTGATCGGCCTGCATCTCGCCCGCATCCGGCGCGGATCCCGCCTGCATCGGGACAGCAGAAGAAGTGCCATACACGAATGCACCGGAGGTGCGAGGCACGTCTTATTCGCGCAGCCCTCGCATAGCGTCGCGGGCATGGACAACGACACACGCGACGCCTTCCAGACCCTGCATGGCATCCTCGCCCACGTGGCGCGACGCCAGGCCGAGCACGGCGAGATGCTGTCCCAGATCGTCCTGCTGCTCACCCCGGACCGTGAGCCGGAGCGTGGCAGGTCCTTTGAAGAGCTGCTCGCTGAGCTGCTGCAGGTGATCGAGAGCACCGCCACTGCGCAGGCCGAGGCCATCCGCGACCTGGCGCGGCAGGTGCAGTGGCTGGCCCGACCATGATCACCTTCCGAAAGATCCTGGCGGCATCCTGCGGCAGCCTGGTCCGCGCCTATCTCACCGAGAATCAGCCGGAGCCTAGCGAAGACCTGCGCTTCCAGCCTGGCCTGCACCACGATGCCGGCGGACGGCTGACCGCCTACTACACCGGCCGCGACAGCCGGGCGGCATGGCGGCCCGATATGGCCCCCGCCGTCGCCGCGGCACTCGGCGTCAACCCGCTCGCCCTGCCGCGGGATGCCGAGATGGACCGGCTGTTCGAGGCCAAGCGCGGCGACAGCGGCGAGCCTTGGTCACGTGCCAACCGCCTCAACTCCGGCGTCGACTTCACCTTTGCCCCGCACAAGTCGATCAGCCTCGCCATCGAGTTCGCGGAAACCCCGGCCGAGGCGGCACTGCTCTGGGCGGCGCTCGACCGTGTGAACCAGGCGACCATGCGCATGATCGCCCGTGATGTCGGCTGGGCGCGGCGTGGCCACGGCGGAGAAGATGGCGCCGATCCGGGCGAGGTCGGCTGGGTCTCGTTCCGCCACCATCAGGCGCGACCGACCTTGCAGATCCAGGACGGCACGGAGGGGATCACCTACCTCGCCGAGCTTCCAGTGGATGGCGATCCCCATAGCCACATTCACAACGCGATGTTCAACATCGTGGTGACGGCTGACCGCCATGTCGGGGCGCTCGACCTGCAGCGCATGACCGACACTAGGGTGCTGCTGTACGCGGCATACGCCCAGGCGTTGCTGGCGCAGGAGTTGCGGGTGCTCGGCGTCCAGGTCGGCGTCGAGGAGAGCGGTCGCTTCGCAGTGGCAACCGCGATCCCCGAGCGGGCCGTGGCCGCTTTCTCCAAGGGCCGCCTTCAGACCCAGCGCAACGCTCGCGCCTACGCCGCCCGTCAGGGCCTGGATTGGGACAGTCTTTCCGCCGAGCGGAAATGCGGGTTGCTTGCCGCCGCTGCCACCTCCGAACGGCAATCCAAGGCCGGTCGCAGCGGCGCCAAGGAGGAAGGCCGGACCGAACGGCAGGCTTGGCGCGCCCAGGCCGCCGATTTGGGCTGGCAGCACCGGACCGTGCTGGAGGGCGACGTCGCATCAGCTTTGACCGAGGCCGAGCGCTACGACGCCGCCTACGCAATTGCCGCCCGCCACCTGGCCGAAGCGTTCCGAACCACGGCGGTGCTGGACCGTGATTACCTAGCCCTATGGGCCACCCGCGGTCTGATCGGAGTTGGTCTCAAATCCGTCGAGGACATCGACCGCGTTGTCGCTCTGCTGGAAGCGCGCGGCATCAAATTCGGCGGGGAGCGGGCGATGCTGATCTGCGGCGTCCAGGACGGCCGCGTGCGCATTACCAACAGCGTCCAGGTCAAGATCGAGCAGCGCTTGGCTGCCCTGGTTCACGCTGCCTCGCACGACCATACTGGCGCGCTAGACCCATCAGCGGTCGCAGACGCCATTGCTACCTTGGGTCCCAACCCGGCCGACAAGCACGGCCGGGCGCAGATCGCGGCCATTCATGCGCTGGCGGCAGGGAGCGCCGTCTCCTTCCTGACTGGGGTGGCGGGGGCGGGCAAGTCGACGCTGCTGCGGCCGCTGGTCGCTGCCTACCGCACCGATACCCAGTTCGATCGGCGCGGGCGCGAGGTGGTGGGCGTGGCCACCGGTTGGCTGCAGGCCGACGCCCTGCAAGGCGCCGGCGTCGCCCGAACCTTCGCCATGGAGCCGCTGCTGCAGGCAATCGATTCCGGCAGCTTACGTCCCAGCCGCAACACCGTACTGATTTGCGAGGAACTCAGCCAGGTTGCGCCGCGCGCACTACTGCGGCTGCTGGAGTGGCAGGCGATGACCGGCTTCACCTTGAAGGCCCTGGGTGACCGCGAGCAGTGCCAGGCGATCGAGGCCGGCGACAGCATCGAGATCCTGAGCCGGGTGCTGCCGAAAGTAGACCGGCCCGAGTTGCTCTCGACCGTGCGGCAGCAGACCGAGACCGGCCGCCATATCGCCAACCTGTTCCGCGAAGGCAAGGCCGAGGAGGCCTTCCGCCTCAAACACCAAGATGGCTCAGCCCGCTTGCTTGGCGGCGACCAGGATCGTGTCTGCGCTCAGGTGGCTGACCTCTACATCCGGCGCCGCGACGTGCTGCTGGCGGCAGGTTCAGCCCGGGGCATTACTGTCTCGGCGCCGACCAACCAAGATGCGTCGGAGATCAGCCAAGCGATCCGGAAACGCCTCAAGGCTCGCGGCGAAATCGCCGACCAGGAAGCGGTCTTCCCCGCCATGGACCAGAACGGCATGCAGTACGACTTGCCCATCGCGCTCGGCGACCGGCTGCGTCTGTTCCGCAAGACCGGCGCGAACTTCGGCGGCAGGTTCGGCTACATCGGCTCCAACGGCGACGTCGTCACAGTCGTGGCGGTCCGCGACAATGGGCTGATGCTCCGGGACAAGGATGGCCGGGTTGGTGAAGTCGCTTGGCGCCGCCTGAAAGCACCCGGTGGCGACCGCCTGATGCTGGGCTTCGGCTGGTGCCAGACCATCGACGCCATCCAGGGCGTGACCTCGGCGGAGCACATCAACGCTCTGCCGCGCGGGACGGCGGCAATGAGCAAGTTCCGCGGCTACACCGCTGAAAGCCGGGCGGAGTGGTGGACCTGGACTCTGATCGGAGAGGCGGCGATGACGGAGGCCGTCCAGCATCACCGCGCGCTCGGTAATCAGGCGCCAATCACGGAGGACGATCTTTGGCGCCAGTCGGGCAAGGACTTGAGCCGTGCGCCGTACAAGCCATTGGGCATGGATCTGTTGGCCACGCTGCAAGGGCAGGAGCCGGCAGCGCAAACCCGCTTCATGGCGGCGGCGCAGCGGGTGCAAACGCAGGCAACTGCTGGGCGGCGACACGGCGCCGAGTTTGTGGCGGTGTTCCAGTCAAACGCGATGCGAAAATCCTTGCAGGCACGAGCGAGCGAAACGGTGATGAAGATCCAATCGGCAGCGACCGACCTAGCGCCTGTGTTGTCGCATCCCATCCTCGACCAAGGGTCGAACCGCAACAAGGATGCGGCGCCGTCTCCCTGGCCCGGCTTTTGAGTTACTGCTGCACGATCCGTCGATTGCGAGTTCGATGCGGGCGCGGTCAAGCCGAGGTCAGGGCTACTCGGACTTCCGCCCAAGGCGTGCTGGTGGGCTACCGCCGAGGTCGACCCTCTGCGGTCCTTCACCGACGGCGCATCAAGGTCAGGTCTCAAGGGTGTGCGAACATCTGCTTGGCTTGGCTTGGCTTGCCCCCTCCTAAAACCGCTTTTTGCCACCAGGGACGGCTCGGGATAGCGGGGGTAAACCGCGTGAGTCCTCCCATGCTTGACCTTCGGCCAATTTTGACGTGGCCTGGAGCCGAGGTGGAACGCCGATGTTCAAGCAATGCCGCTGGCTGAACGAGCCTGCCGAGTGGAGGATGGGGGCGGACCACGTCACCGTCGTGACGGACCGCGGGACGGATTTCTGGCGGGAGACGCATTACGGCTTCACTCGGGATACTGGGCACTTTTTTGGCCGCGAGGTGGAGGGCGCATTCACCGCCACGCTTCGGGTCCGGGCACGCTACGAGAGCCTCTACGACCAGGCCGGTATCATGGTGCGGCTCGATACGGAGAACTGGATCAAGGCCGGGATCGAACTGTCGGACGGCGAGGCGCTGCTGGGCAGCGTGCTGACCCTTGGGCGTTCCGACTGGGCCACGGGACCTTTCCGCGGCGACCCGTCCGATGTCTGGATCAGGGTCACGGTCGATAAGGGCATACTGCGCCTGCAGGCGTCCAGTGACGGCTTGCGCTGGCCGCTGGTACGGCTCTGCCCCTTCCCAACTGCCGAGCGTTACACCGTGGGGCCGATGTGCTGCACACCGGAGCGAGCGGGCCTGAAGGTCGTGTTCAGCGACTACGCCCTGACCTCGCCAACAGGGAAGGCACTGCACGATCTGACTTGATCGAGGCTGTGTTCAAGGGGCGCCTTGATCCGCAAAGCCCGACCCGAAGCGGACATCCAACAAGACCCTGAGATCCCCCGCCGGCCATCTCGCTACGGCCCCGTGTCCCCGAACCGATATCCCACGCCCGGCTCCGTCCGGATGAGCCGCCCCAGCGGCCCCAGCTTCTGCCGCAGATGGCCGACGTACACGCGGAGGTATTGTGCCTCCTCCGCCTGCGCCGGACCCCAGACAGCGGTGAGCAACTGACGGTGGGTCATCACCCGGCCCTCGCCGCCACGCGCCAGCGCCGCAAGCAGGTCCCACTCGCGCGGCGTAAGTCTCAGCGGCTCGCCCTCGTCGATGCGGGCCAGGCGTCGGGCGAAGTCCACCACCAGCCCGCCCATGCGGACCACCGGCTCGGGAGCCTCCGCCGCCGGCCGCGCGGCGCGGCGTAGCGCCGCCCGGATGCGCGCCAGCAACTCGCCGAGGGCAAAGGGCTTCTCGACGTAGTCGTCGGCGCCGCCATCCAGCGCGGCGACCTTCTCGGCCTCGCGGTCGCGCGCCGAGAGCACCAGGATCGGCACCGCCGAGAAGCTCCGCAGCCGGGGGATCACCGCCTGGCCGTCCTGGTCCGGCAGGCCAAGGTCCAACAGGACCAGCGCCGGCGACTGCTCGGCGGCCAGGCGCAGCCCTTCGGCGGCCGTCCCGGCCCGCAGCGGCGCGTAGCCCGCGGCTTCCAGCGCAGGGCCGAGGAAGCGGTGGATCTGCGGCTCGTCATCCACCACCAGGATGCGCAGGGCGTTGCCGATCATGCAATGAACCGCAGCTGGACCCGGGTGCCATGCCCGGCGGCGATGGGGCTCTCGGCCAGGATGCGGCCCTGCATGGCCGCCACCAGCCCACGGCAGATGGCCAGGCCAAGGCCCGAGCCCGCGGCGATGCGGTCGGTGCGGGTGGCCCGGTAGAACGGGCTGAACACCCGCGGCAGGTCGGCCGCGGGAATGCCCGGCCCGTCATCCTCCACCGCCAGCACCACCTCCGCACCCTCCCGCACCAGCGTCACACGAACCTGGCCCTGCGGTCCGCTGAACTTCAGCGCATTGTCCAGCAGGTTGGCCAGCACCTGGTCCAGCAGCACCGGGTCCAGCCTCGGCCGTGGCAGGCCGCTGGGCAAGTCGCGCCCGACGCGGCGGCCGGACAGCCGCTCGGCCCGCAGCGCGGCCTCCTCCGCCGCCTCAGCCAGGTCCAGCGGGTCGCGTGCCGGCGCCACCTCGCCGGCCTCGATCCGCGCCATGTCGAGGATGTTGGCGAGGAAGCGGTTCATCCGCACGGCTTCCTCGCCGATCGTCGCCAGCAGGTCGGCGCGCGATGCTTCGCTCAGCCGGGGGCCGCTTTCCCGCAGCGTGTCGGCCGCGCCGCGGATCGCGGTCAGCGGCGTGCGGAGGTCATGGCCGAGCGAGGCCAGCAGGGCGCCGCGCAGCGCTTCCGTCTCGCGCCTGGCCATGTCCTGCGCCCGCTCCTCGATCAGCTGCGCCCGCTCAACGGCCACCGCCGCCTGGTCCAGCAGCGCGGCCAGGGTGCGGTCGCGCTCGGGGTTGAGGGATGCCGCCTCGCCCGGTTGCAGCCCCAAAAGGCCGAGAATGCCGTTGGCGGTGCGCAGCGGGCGGAACTGCCAGGCGGCGGCCGGCAGCGTGTCGGTGCCGCGGCCGGTGGCGCGGCCGTGCTGAAAGGCGAAGCGCGCCGCGGCCATGGCAGCCTCCTCCGGCTCGGCCTCGGCCGGCACGGCGGCACGCAGCACCAGGTCCGGCGGTGCCTCCAGCGTGCCGCCGGCCAACGGCATCAGCACGCAGGCGGGGCAGCCGGCCACGCGCTCGGCCTCCTGCGCGATGGTCGTCAGCAGGTCGCCGACGCTGGCCGGCGCGGCCAGCCGGCGCGAGAACTCATACAGCCGGCGCAGGCTGAACAGCCGCGCCCGGGCGATGCGGACGGAGCGGCCGAGCCCGCCCGTGGTGCCGGCCAGCAGCACCGAGACCAGACCGAACACGACGACGCCCACCAAGTCCTGCGGCCCGGCGATGATGAGCTGATAGCGTGGCGGCAGGAACAGCACGTTCCAGCAGATGAAGCCGAGAAAGGCACTGGCGAAGGCGGCCGTCGCCCCGGCGGCGACCGAACCAGCGACCACCGCCGCCAGGTAGACCATGCCCAGCGCGCCCTCCTGCACCACGCCATCGAGCGCCAATGCCACCAGCGTGGCGGCGCCGACGCCGAGCGGCACCGAGAGCCAGCCGGGCGGCGTGCGGATGCGGGTGGCGGACGGTGCCGGCTCCGGCAGCATCGGCTCCGGCACCAGGTGGATGGTGTAGCCACGGGCCCGGCCGATCAGCGCGGCCGAGAGTGTGCGGCCCAGCAGGCGCCGCCAGCGGGGCGGCCGGCCGCGGCCGATGACCAGGTGGGTGGCGTTGCGCGCCCGCGCGGCTTCCAGGATGGCGCCAGGCAGATCGGCGGAAGCCACGCGCTCCACCTCGGCGCCCAGGCTCTCGGCCAGATGCAGCGCCGCCACGGGGTCCATCGCGCCGTCCTGGCCGGGCAGCTCCACATGCAGCGCCACCAGCGGGGCGTGCAGCATCTCGGCCACGCGTCGGGCATGGCGCACCACCCCCTGCGCCGCCGCATCGGCACCCACCAGGGCTAGCACGCGGTCGCCGCTGGGCCAGGGGCCGGGGATGGCATGGGCGCGCATGTAGCCGGCCACATCGGCATCCACCCGCTCGGCGGTGCGGCGCAGCGCCAATTCGCGCAGCGCCGCCAGGTTGCCCTCGCGGAAGAAGCCCAGCATCGCCCGGCGGGCCTGGTCCGGGCGGTAGACGCGGCCCTGGCGCAGGCGCTCCAGCAGTTCGGCGGGTGGGATGTCCACCAGCTCCACCGCGTCGGCGCCGGCCAGCACGGCGTCCGGCACCGTCTCCGCCACGCGCACGCCGGTGATGCGCGCCACCGCCTCGGCGAGGCTTTCCAGGTGCTGGACGTTCACGGTCGTCCAGACCTCGATGCCGGCCTCGCGCAGCGCCGCCACGTCCTGCCAGCGCTTCAGGTGGCGGCTGCCCGCTGCGTTGCTGTGCGCCAGCTCGTCCAGCAGCAGGATGTCAGGGCGGCGGGCCAGGGCGGCGTCGAGGTCGAACTCCTCCAGCGCCTGGCCGCGGTATTCCAGCCGCAGGTGCGGCAGCATCTCCAGCTCGCCCAGCTGCGCCTCGGTCTCGGCGCGGCCATGGGTGACGATCAGCCCAGCCACCACATCCGCGCCGCCCAGCCGGCGGCGGTGCGCCTGGACCAGCATCTCGAAGGTCTTGCCCACGCCGGGCGCGGCGCCGAGGAAGACCTTGAGCCGACCAAGCCCTTCCCGCGCCGCCAGCTGCAGCAGCGCGTCGGGGTCGGGGCGAATGGGGGCGGGCGCCATCGCCGCAGTCTAGCGCATCGGCGGCGACGCGCGGGGGCGGTCGCGGCGATCACGCTGGGGTGACCGGGGCGTGGGCCGGCGCACGGGTGGGCCGGGCATCGCCTGGCTTGGCGGCGCCGGTTCAGCGCAACGCATCGAGCGCAAGGTTGAGGCGCAGCACGTTCACCCGGGCCTCGCCAAGCAGGCCAAGCTCGGGGCCTTGCACCTGGCGGGCGACCAGCGCCCGCAGCGCCGCCGCATCCAGGCCGCGCGCGGTGGCCACCCGGGCCACCTGGCGCAGCGCATTCTCCGGCGAGATGTGCGGGTCGAGCCCCGAGGCCGAGGCGGTGGCGGCATCGGCCGGGACCGGCGTGGCGCCGAGCGCCGCCGCCCGCTCCTTCACCGCTTCCAGCAGCGCCGCCGAGGTCGGCCCCAGTTGCGAGGCGGCCGAGGCGGCGGCGTTGTAGGGCGCGGCGCGGCTGCCGCCGGCCGCGTCGGGCTCGGTCGTCGCCGAGGGGCGCGGGTGGAAGTACCGGTCGGCGGTGAAGGCCTGGCCGAGCAGTGCGGAACCGACGACCTGGCCCTCGCGGACCACCAGGCTGCCGCCGGCCTGCGCTGGGAAGACAAGGTTGGCCGCGCCGGTGAAGGCCAGCGGCACGGCCAGCCCCAGCAGCAGCGTGAGCAGGACCACCAGGCTGGCGGCGGGACGCAGCAGGTAGAGCATGGTCAGGCAAGCCCCATCAGTTGCAGGAGGAGGTCGATGGCCTTGATGCCGAGGAAGGGCGCGACCACGCCGCCCAGCCCGTAGACCAGCAGGTTGCGCCGCAGCAGCGCCGCCGCGCCCAGCGGCACATAGGCGACGCCACGCAGCGCCAACGGCACCAGCGCCCCGATGATCAGCGCGTTGAAGATGACGGCCGAAAGGATCGCGCTTTCGGGCGAGGCGAGCCGCATCACGTTCAGCGCCTGCAGCTCCGGATAGCTGGCGACGAAGATGGCGGGCAGGATGGCGAAGTACTTCGCCACGTCGTTGGCGATGGAGAAGGTGGTCAGCGCGCCGCGGGTGATCAGCAGC
>CANGNF010000062.1 GCA_947455205.1 Acetobacteraceae bacterium
CGCGCCCGCCGCTACCACCCGTTCCCGCAGATCAACCGACAGCGCTTTCGACATGCCTGTCGGCCTCCAGCACCGACAGGCAGCTTGAATCAGATCGGCCCCGCGTCGGGGAATCCCTTTGATTCAATCAGCAGGGAAAACGCTCTAGCGCGCCGGGCTGCCGGGGCCGGCGCGAATTCTTGCGCCTCTGCATCTGCTTACATATCGGTTACGCTACCAATTATCACGTATTGGTGAGCGGCGCCCAGCGTTAGGCTGAAGGCCCAACGGTAGTGGCTGAACCATGCTGGTCACGCTCACCCTGCTCCTGCTCGGCCTTCTCGTGCTTGCCAACCTCGGCCTCGCGGACTGGCTGATGGCCTGGGTGCGGGAAGCGCTGCAAGACCTCGGCGCCGATCCCGCGGCCCTGGACATCGGGACGATGTTCACCCCCAGCGGCCTCTATGCCGCCGTCGACACCCTGCCGGCGCCGCTGGATCTGCTGGGCAAGCTGGTGCTCACCCTGGTGCTGCTGGGCCTGGCGCTGTCGCTGGTGGCCAGCCTGGTCGGCGCCGTGCTGCGGGTGCGGAACTGGGTGCGCGACCTCCTCGTGTAGGGCCCGGGGCCGGCCCCGCTACAGGTGCAGCGCCTGCGGCGCCACCACCGCGACGACCGCCAGCAGCAGCCCGACCACGCCCAGCGCGCCGCCGCCCAGTGCCAGTGCCGCCACGCCGGTCACGATGCTGGCGCTGGCCAGCACGATCGCCACCTGGAACGCCGCCGAGCTGTACTCGAACAGGTGGTAGGCCCCCATCGACTTCTCGCGCTTGGCCTCCGCCGCCTGCGCCCGCGCCGCCAGTTCGCGCCGGCCTTCGCCGGTCTCGGGCTCGCTCTCCCAGCGGCGGGCGCTGTTGCGCCAGGCTTCCTGCTGCCGGGCGATGGTCTGCCGCGTGGCTTCGTCGCGCGCGACCGATTTGTCCAGCTCAGCCAGGTCGGCGACGCTGTTCACCACGGTCTGGCGCACCGTGCGGGCCTGGAAGAAGGCCCAGAGATTCGCGGCCTCCACATTCTTCGACAGTGCCTCGGTCTGCGCCGACTTCGCGCCGGTTTCGGCAATGGCGAGGAAGAGGGCGAGGATGCTGATGAGCAGGGCGATGCGCTTGTCGCCGCCATCATGCCCGCCGCCATGTCCGTGGCCTGTCATGGGTATGCTCCGTTCCCGGTTCGGTTGGCGCGGTTCTGCCGGGTTCGGGGGTGGCTTTGCAAGCGCGTCGCGCCAGGGACGAGCCGGGCCTTGCCGGACCAGCGGCGCCGCTGGCTTTGCCAGCGCGTCGCGGCGCTGGCAGCATGCGCGCCGCAACGCCAGGAGACGCCGCCATGGACCACGCCCCGCCCCGCCCGCCCGCCGGTGCGCCGCCCGCGCGGATCAACCTGTATTCGGATACGCAGACCAAGCCGACCGCCGCCATGAAGGACGCGATGATGCGTGCCGAGGTCGGCGACGAGCAGCATGGCGACGACCCCACCGTGCACGCGCTGTGCGACCGCATGGCCGCGCTGATGGGCAAGGAAGCCGCCATCTTCCTGCCCAGCGGCACCATGTGCAACGTGGTCGCCATCCTGACCCATTGCCGCCCGGGCGACGAGGTGATCGCCCACAAGCACAGCCACATCATCACCTCCGAAGGTGGCGGCCACTGCGCCTTCGCCGGCGCCATGCTGACCGGGCTTGAGGGCGAGCGCGGCATGTTCACGCCCGAGACCCTGCGCGCCGCGATTCGCCCGCGCACCCGCTACGCCCCGCCGCAGGCCCTGCTGGAGGTGGAGCAGACCGCGAATTACGGCGGCGGCGCGGTCTGGCCGCTGGAGCAGCTGAACGCCGTGGCCGCGGTCGCCCACAACGAAGGCTGGTCCACCCACATGGACGGCGCCCGGCTGATGAATGCCTGCGTCGCCGCCGGCATCCCCGCCGCCGAGATGGTGGCCAGCATGGACAGCGTCTGGCTGGACTTCACCAAGGGCCTGGGCGCGCCGCTGGGCGCCGTGCTGTGCGGCAGCCGCGACTTCATCGGCCAGGCCTGGCGCTGGAAGCAGCGGCTGGGTGGCTCCATGCGCCAGGGCGGCATCGTCGCCGCCGCCTGCCTGTATTCGCTGGACCACAATGTGGAGCGCCTGGCCGCCGACCACGCCAACGCCAAGGCACTGGCCTGCGGGCTGCGGCAGATCCAGGGCGTGACGGTGGAGGAGCCGGAGACCAACCTGGTATTCTTCGACATCAGCGGTGCCGGCATGACCGTGCCGCGCCTGCAGGAAAAGCTGGCGATGCACGGCATCTGGGTCAGCGGCATGGGCAACCGCGTGCGCGCCTGCCTGCACCTGGACGTTACGGCGCCCATGGTGGAGGAAGCGGTCGGCGCCATCCGCACCGCGCTTGCCGCCGCCTGACACCCGGCGCGCGGCCCGTGGCGGCCGCGCCCAGGTGCTGGGCATGCAGGCCGAGGACGCCGCCGTGGCCGCGCTGGCGCGGGAGGGCTGGCAGGTGCTGGCCCGCCGCGCCCGCACCCCGGCCGGCGAGCTGGACCTGGTGGCGGAACGGGACGGGCTGCTGGCCTTCATCGAGGTGAAGGCCCGCCCCAGCCTGAACGAGGCCGCCCACGCCCTGCGCGCGCCGCAACGCGCCCGGCTGCTGGCGGCGGCCGAATGCTGGCTGGCCGAGCACCCCGGCCATGGCGCGGCCGGCATCCGCTTCGACGTGCTGCTGGTGGCGGTGGATGGCACGGTGCGCCGCATTGCCGATGCCTTCCGGCTGGGCGACTGACATGCCGGCGCCCGCGCGCTAGGCTCCGCCAAAAGCAGACCGGAAACGCCCCATGCCCATCCGCCGTCGTGCCGCCCTGGCGCTGCCCTTCCTGATGCCCGCCAGCCTCCGCGCCCAGGCGCCGGCCTGGCCCAGCCGCGGTATCCGCATCATCGTCTCCTACCCGCCCGGTGGCGCGACGGATGTGGTGACGCGCAAGGTGGCGGAGGCGATCTCGCCCCTGCTGGGTGTGCCCTGCGTGGTGGAGAACAAGGCCGGCGGCAGCGGTACCATCGGCACCGCGGAAGTCGCCCGCGCGGCGCCGGACGGCTACACGCTGCTGGGCAACGACAACAGCTACGCCATGCTGCCCTACGTCTTCGCCCGGCTGCCCTTCGACCATGCGCGGGACCTGGTGCCGGTCACGGTCAGCAACTTCGCTCCCGTGGTGCTGACGGTGAAGGCGAGCAGCCGCTTCCGCACCCTGGCCGACCTGGTGGCGGAGGCGAAGGCCAAGCCCGGCGTGGTGAATTACGGCACCGGCGGCGTCGGCTCCTCGCTGCACTTTGCCGCCGAGGCCTTCCAGCAGGCCGCCGGGGTGGAGCTGTTCCACATTCCCTTCAAGGGCGCCGGCGAGGCCACGCTGAACCTGCTGAACGGCACGGTGGAGATGGTGATGGGCAGCCTGCCTTCCGCCATGGCCAACGTGAAGGCCGGCACCATCCGCGCGCTGGCGGTCTGCGGCACGGAACGCTCGGCCGCGGTGCCGGACGTGCCGCTGTTCCAGCAGGCCGGCGTCGGTGGCTTCAACATGGTCAACTGGGTGGGCCTGGCGGCACCGAGGGGCACGCCCGACGCGGTGGTGCAGCGGCTGCAGCAGGCGGTGGTGCAGGCGTTGGCGGCGCCGGCGATGCGGGACTTCCTGGCCGGGCAGGGCGCCACACCGGGCGGCCTGGCGCCGGACGCCTTCGCCGCGCTGATCGCGGCCGAGACGGCGCTGTGGCGCGACGTGGCGGCCAAGGCACGGATCACGCCGCAGTAGCGGCAGCCGGCGCTACGCCGACGCTGCCTGCCGCACCAGGCGGAACGCCTCCGCCACCGTCGCCGCGCGCACCGCCTCGCGGTCGCCAGGGAAGACGCAGCGCACCGCATGGGTGCCGGCCGCGGTGGCCACCGCCAGGTGCACCAGCCCCACCGGCTTGCCCGGCGTGGCGCCGCCCGGCCCGGCGATGCCGGTGCAACTCACTGCCACGTCCACCTGGCCCTCGCGTCGCGCGCCTTCCGCCATGCGCCGCGCCGTGCTGTCGCTGACCGCGCCATAGCCTTCCAGCACGCTGTAGGGCACGCCCAGCATGCGCTGCTTGGCCTCGTTGGAGTAGGTGACGAAGCCACACATCACCACGCTGGAGGAGCCGGCGATGGCGGTCAGCGCGCCGGCGATCAGCCCGCCGGTGCAGCTTTCGGCGGTTGCCAGGGTCAGGCCCTTGCCGTCCAGCAGGCGCAGCAGGTCGGCGGCTTCGGCCAGGGTCTCGGCGGGGAGCATGCTCATGCGCTGAGGCTAGAGCAATATCCGTTCTGATGGAATCATCAGAACGGATTTCGTGCTCTAGTTTCAGCAAGTTATAGAGCACGAAATGCGCCCGACAGGGCGCATAGTGCTCTAGGGCGAGAGAACCGGGGAGGGAAGTGATGGACCTGCGGATCAAGGGCGACCAGGCACTGGTTGTCGGCGCCAGCGACGGCATCGGGCTGGCCACCGCCAGGCTGCTGGCGGCGGAGGGTGCGGCGGTGACGGTCGTGTCCCGCGACGCCACCGCGCTGGCGGCCAAGGCCGCCGAGTTCGGCGCCACCGCCATGCCCTGCGACGCCACCGACGCCGCCGCCGTGGACGCCCTGGTGGCCGGCTGGGACCGCCCGCTGGACATTCTCGTCATGGCCGTCGGTGGCAGCCAGCGCAGCAGCTTCGAGGCGCTGACCGACGCGGATTGGCAGCGCAATTGGGAGTTCAACATCCTGGCCACGGTGCGCCTGGTCCGCGGCTTCCTGCCCGCGCTGCGCCGGGCGCCCGGTGCGCGCGTGGTGCTGTTCGGCGCCGCCAGCGCCCGCATGCCCTATGCCGAGCAGATCGTCTCCAACGTCCACAAGGCCGGCCATGTGGCTCTGGTGAAGACGCTGAGCGCGGAGCTGATCGGCGAGGGCATCCGCGTCAACGCCGTGCAGCCCGGCCGCACCGTGACGCGGCTGTGGACCGAACGCGCCGCCAAGCTGGCCGCCGAGGAAGGTGTGGCGCCGGAGGCCGTGCTGGCCAGGTTCGCGCGCGACATCCCGCTGGGCCGCTTCGCCAGCGCCGAGGAAGTGGCCGATGTCGCCGGCTTCCTCTGTTCGCCGCGCAGCGCCTATGTGGTCGGGCAGTCCATCGCGGTGGATGGCGGGATCACGCGCGGGCTGCTGTAGCGCCGGGCCCGGCGCTGGCTCACAGCAGCGCCCACGCCACGCCCAGCAGGCCGGCGGCCAGTGCCCCGGCCACCAGGTCGTCCAGCATCACGCCGACCGCGCCCTTCTGCCGGTCGGCCCAGCCCACCGGGCCGGGCTTGGTGATATCGAACAGCCGAAACAGCAGGAAGGCCGCCAGCACCCAGGGCCAGCCGGCGCCGGGCGCCAGCGCGGCCAGCGCCAGCAACTGCCCGGCGCCTTCATCCACCACCACCCAGCCCGGGTCGGCCTTGCGTTCCGGCAGCCGCGCCACCGCCCACAGCCCCAGCGCGGTCAGCAGCGCCGCGCCCAGCAGGCACCAGCCCGGCCCCAGCAGCACCACCGGCAGCACCACGGCCGAACCCCAGGTGCCCGGCGCCGGCCGCAACAGCCCGACGCCGGCCATGGTGGCGACGAATTTGGAAGGCGTCACTCGCTGAGCCACTGCGTCATCGGGTGGTCCAGCCTGGCCAGCGACGGGTCGCGGGCGCGGTAGATCGCCATGTTCTCCAGCACCCGCTGCACGTAGTTGCGGGTTTCGCCGAAGGGGATCTGCTCCATCCAGTCCAGCATGGCGATGAAGCCGCTGCGCGGGTCGCCGAAGCTCTGCACCCATTCATTCACCCGGCCCGGCCCGGCATTGTAGGCGGCGATGGCCAGCGGCACCGCGCCGGTGAACTGGTTGACCATCTGGTCGATATAGGCGGTGCCCAGCCGCATGTTGTGGTGCGGGTTGCCGGTCAGCATCGGCAGCTGGTGCGGCACGCCCAGCCGCCGCGCCACCGCCACCGCCGTGGTCGGCAGCAGCTGCATCAGCCCGCGGGCGTTGGAGGAACTCACCGCCTCGGGGTCGAAGTTGCTTTCCTGCCGGGTGATGCTGAACACCAGGGCCGGGTCCAGCGCATCGGCCGGCGGCTGGTAGGGGGTGGGCCAGCCTTCCTCCAGCAGCATGGCGCCGGCGATGCCGGCCCGCCGCGTCACCCATATCGCATGGTCCGGCCGGCCGATGCGGTGCGCCAGCCGCGCCACCAGCGCCTTCTCGCCCGGGTTTTCCGCCAGCTCCTCCAGCCGCAGCAGGAAGGTGCGGGTCCGCCTGGTCTCGCCCAGCTCCGCCAACAGCAGCACCACGCGGGCCAGCTCGCGGCGCTCCAGCGCGCGGGCCTCGGCATTGCCGGCGGCGGGCGGGGCGGCGCGCAGGATGCGGGCGGACAGCGTCGCGCCATTCTCCCCCAGCGCCATGGCGGCCAACTGGCCATAGAAGGCCAGCGGCAGGGCGGCGGCGGCCTGGTAGTGCTCGCGCGCCTTCGGCTGGCGGCCCTGCGCGGCCTCGGCCCGGCCCTGCCAGTACAGGCTGCGCGCGCGGGTGATGACGCTGCGGCTCTGCTCGGCCAGCTTGGCGAAGTGGGCGGCGGCCTTGGCCGGCTGGTCCAGCCGGCGCAGCGCGATATAGCCGGCCAGGAACTCGGCTTCCTGGTGCTGCTCGCCCGGCGGCATCTGGCCGTGGTTGGCGGCCACGGCGTAGGCGGTGGCGGTGTCGTTCATCCGCAGCAGCCGGCGGGCCAGGATGTTGCGCTCCTCCCACACCTGGCGGGCCAGGGGCAGCGGCAGGTCGCGCTGGTCGGCCTCGCCGGCCTTCAGCGCCTCGGCCGCCTCGGAGTCGCGGTTGCGCCGGCGCAGCCAGCGCGCCTTGTGCATGGCCAGCCCGGCATCCAGGCGGCCGGTGGGCGCCTCGGCATCCGCCAGGTCGGCGGCGAAGACCAGGCGGGCGCTGGCGGCGGCCTGGCGCTCGGCCGGCAGCAACGGCACCAGCCGCGCGGCGGAGCCCGCTTCCCGCGGCAGCACCAGCCGGTTGAAGCGCTGCCAATGCAGCGCCGGGGTCAGCAGCGGGCCGTTGCGGTCCAGGTAGCCGCCCTCGGCCGCCGGCTCGGCCGCTGATTCCACCCAGCCGCGCACCAGGGTGGCATCGGCCTCCCGCGGCTTGCCGCCGGCGCGCTGCGCCGCGGCCAGGCGCTGGAAGCCGTCCAGCGTGCGCGGCGGCCTGAGGGTGAAGAAGCGCAGCGCCAGCTCGTCGTCGGGCGACGCTTCCAGCAGCTCCTCGGCGCGGCGGGCCAGGGTTTCCTGGGCGGGCCAGTCCGGGTTGTCCAGCACGAAGCTGGCCACTTCCCAGGCGGTGCCGCCATCGCGCTGCTGCAGCTTCAGCCACTGCACCACCTTGGCCACCAGCGGGTCGGCCTGGGCGGCGGCGGCCTCGGCTTCCCGCCACCGGCCGGCATTGGCATGGGCCAGGGCGTTGCGCCCGGCGGCGGCGCGGGGGTCGCCCGGCCCGGCGCTGGTGCTGGCCGGGCGCAGGGTGGGGCGGGCCGGTGGGCGCGCCGGGGCCGGGGCCTGGCCCCAGGCTTGGGTGGCCAACAGCAGGGCGGGCAGGGGCAGCAGGGATCGGCGGCGCATGGCCCTGGGGTGTAGCGCAGCCGGGGCGGGCTTGTCCCGCCTTGGCTGCGGCACTAGGTTCCACGGTCCAACACGCCCGGGGAAGGGAAGCCAGTCATGTTCAAGGGGTCGATGGTCGCGCTGATCACGCCGATGCGTGCCGACGGATCCGTGGACGAGAAAGCTTTTTGCGAGCTGGTCGACTGGCAGATCAAGGAAGGCACCGAGGGCCTGATCCCCGTCGGCACCACCGGCGAATCGCCCACGCTGTCCCACGCCGAGCACAAGCGCGTGGTGGAGATGTGCGTCGAAGTGGCGGCGCGCCGCGTGCCGGTCATCGCCGGCGCCGGCAGCAACAGCACGGACGAGGCGATCGACTTTGCCCGCCATGCCAAGCAGGTGGGCGCCGATGCCACCCTGGTGGTGGCGCCCTACTACAACAAGCCGACGCAGGAAGGCCTGTTCCTGCACTTCACCGCCATTGCCGATGCCGCCGAGCTGCCGCTGTTCCTGTACAACGTGCCGGCGCGCACCGTGGTGGACATCAGCGTGGAGACGGTGGCGCGGCTGGCCAAGCACCGCAACATCGTCGGCATCAAGGATGCCACCGCCAACCTGACCCGCCCGCTGCACACCAAGGCGACGGCCGGCGCGGACTTCATCCAGCTGTCCGGTGAGGACCATACCGCGCTGGCCTTCAACGCCTCCGGCGGCACCGGCTGCATCAGCGTGTCGGCCAATGTGGCACCGCGGCTGTGCGCGGAGATGCACAAGGCGTGGCGCGAGGGCCGCTTCGCCGAGGCGATGGCGATCCAGGACCGCCTGGTGCCGCTGCACGACGCCATGTTCTGCGAGACCTCGCCCGGCCCGGTGAAGTACGCCGCCAGCCTGCTGGGCCGCGGCACCGACCATTGCCGCCTGCCGCTGGCGCCGATTGCCGCCGCCAGCAAGGAGAAGGTGCGCGCCGCCATGGTCAGCGCGGGCATCCTGAACTGAGCCTGCGGCCCTCGACCGGCCAGTAACCACCAGGAAGACCATGGCCAAGGCCGAGAAGAAGAAGTCGCTGATCACCACGGGCATTGCGGCGCAGAACCGCAAGGCCCGCTACGACTACAAGATCGGCGACACGGTGGAGGCCGGCATCATGCTGGTCGGGCCGGAGGTGAAATCCCTCCGTTCCGGCCGTGCGACGTTGCAGGAAGCCTATGCCGCCGAGCGCGATGGCGAACTGTTCCTGCTCAACCTGTTCATCCCGCAGTGGCAGGCCGGCAGCCACGTCGCCACCTTCGAGGCCCGTCGGCCGCGCAAGCTGCTACTGCACCGCAAGCAGATGCGCGAGCTGATCAGCGCCATCGACCGCGACGGCGCCACGCTGGTGCCGCTGGACATCCACTTCAACGAACGCGGCATGGCCAAGATCAACCTCGGCCTGGCCGAGGGCAAGAAGAAGCACGACAAGCGCCAGGCGATCGCCGCGCGCGACTGGCAGCGCGACAAGGCGCGGCTGATGCGCGATCGCGGCTAGCGCCGCGACGCGGGCGACCGCGGCTAAGCCGCGCCGCGGGCGATCACGCCTAACGCCGCGACGCGGTTAGTTTTGCCGCAATTCGCGCCGAGGTTGGGCATCCCCCAAGGGTGCCGCCGATGTTGCCTCGCCTGCTTCTGCTCCTGCTGCTGGCCGCCTGCGCGGCGCCGGAAACCACGCCGCCGCCGCCGGAGGTACCCGGCCCGCGCGCCGGTGCGCTGGGGCAGCCGCAGGGCCGCTGGCGCGACCAGATGCACCGCGTGCCCATGCAGGCCGCCAATGGCCAGCGCCGCTTCATCACCATGCGCTTCTGCCGGCCCGAGGGCGATGCCGCTGCCCCGCTGGTGGTGGTGAACCACGGCGCCCCGGTGGACCGCGCCAGCCTGCCCGGCATGATCGCCACGCGCTGCGAGACTGAGGCGGTGCGCTGGTTCCTGCAGCGCGGCTTCACCGTGGCGGTGCCGCTGCGCCGCGGCTTCGGCGCCTCCGGCGGCGCCTATGTCGAATCGCTGGGTCGCTGCGACGCCCCGGATCCCACCAACTCCGCCGAGGAGGTCGCCCGCGATGCCGAGGCGGCGCTGGCCTATGCCCGCGCGCTGCCGGGGGTGGACGCCGCCCGCCCCGCCGTCGTGGTCGGGCAATCCGCCGGCGGCTGGGGTGGCCTGGCGGTGGCCAGCCACAACCCGCCGGGCATCGGCGCAATGCTGAACTTCGCGGCCGGGCGCGGCGGCTGGGCCAATGGCCGGCCCAACAATGTCTGCCGGCCAGACCTGCTGGTGGCCGCCGCCAGCGGCTTCGGCGCCAAGGCCAGGGTGCCCGCGCTGTTCATCTACACCGTGAACGACAGCTTCTTCGGCCCCGAACTCGCCACCCGCCTGGTGGGTGCCTACACCGCCGCCGGCGCCCCGGCGGAACTTCGGCAGCTCGGCCCCTTCGGGCAGGACGGCCACGGCCTGTTCTTCGGGCAATACGGCAGCGAGACCTGGGGCCCGTTGGCGGAGGACTTCCTGCGGCGCCAGGGCATGCTGCCGTAGCGCCGGCCGCCCCCCTGGCGCTAGGCTTGCCGCAACAAGCCTGAGGGAGGCCCGACCATGACCGCTTTCACCCCCAACGCCCCTGGTCACGCCGGCCTGGGCGAGAAGGACTCGCGCTTCGTCGCCGTGGCCGAACTGCCCTGGGAAAAGGCCATGTTCCCCGGCGTGGAATACAAGACGCTGTGCATGGACAAGGAAGCCGGCACCATGACGGTGCTGATGCGCATGGCCCCCGGCGCCACCCTGCCGGACCACGAGCACACCCTGACCGAGCAGACCTATGTGCTGGAAGGCCGGCTGGTGGACCGCGACGGCGAATGCCGCGCCGGCGACTTCATCTACCGCCCCGCCGGCAGCCGCCATTCCGCCAGCTGCCCGGAAGGTGGGCTGATGCTGGCGATCTTCCAGATGCCCAACAAATTCTACCTGGAGGACGGCCGCGTCGTCGATTTCGTCGGCGGCGACTGGCAGGAGAAGTGGGGCGCGGCCGCCAAGGCGGCAGGGCTGGGTTGAAGGCGACGGGGCCGGGCTAAAGCCGGCCCAGCCACTCGGTGACGGTCGCCACCACCTGGTCGTCGATGCCCCAGAAGCCGTGCGCGCTGCGCCCCTCGCAGGGGTTGCCGGTGCCGCTGCCGCCTTCCAGCATCACCAGGTCCACCCGCGGCGCCGCCTTCAGCAGTGGGCGCAGCAGGGCGGGGCCGCTCGGCGGCGTCAGCCGGCAAGCGTCGTGCCGGTGGTGCAGCAGCAGCACCGGCATGGCGATGCCGCTCAGCCCTGGCACGCCCTCCTCCACGCTCGGGCCGCCATTGCCGCCCATCAGCAGTCCGGAGGTCAGGATCACCCCGTTCGGTGCTTGGTCGCCGCGCAGCCGGGCGGCGGCATTGGCGGCGGAAAGGCTGCCCATGCTGGTTCCCGCCACCACCACCAGCCGCACCTCTCGCCGCAGCAGCGCCACCACCTGGCCCAGGTCGGCGGCGTGCTCCGCCCCCAGGCGGCTGTAGGGTCGGCCACGCCAGGTATCCAGCGGCATGTCCGGCACCGCCACCAGCCAGCCGGCGGCGATATAGGCGTTGCGGGTCCGGACCAGCTGGTTGCCGCCCAGGTTCCGGATGCGGCCCTCGGGCGTCAGGTCCAGGCTGCCATCGCCGCCGGCCAGCAGCACCAGGGCGCCGCGCGGCGTGCCGGCCGGGGCCAGCAGCAGCACGCGCATGACGTTCTCGCCGCGCCCGGTCGCCACGTCCAGCACGCGCTCCTCGGCCTGCGCCGGCAACGCCGCCAGCAGCAGCAGCGCAAGGAGCAGGCGCCTCACTTCGGCAGCATCCGCTCGGCCAGCATGGCCCAGTAGCTGGCGCCGGTCGGCAGTACCGCGTCGTTGAAGTCGTAGGCGGGGTTGTGCACGTTCGGCTCGCCCGGCTTCCGCGCCCCGCCGATCATGATGTAGTTGCCCGGGCAGGCGTTGAGCATGAAGGAGAAATCCTCGCCGCCCATGGTCGGCTTTTCCATGTGCTTCACCTTGGCGGTGCCGACCACCTGCTCCGCCACCGCGCGGGCGATGCTGGTGCTCTCCGTCTCGTTCACCGTGGCCGGATAGGCGCGGACGAAGTTCACCTCGGCCTTGGCGCCGAAGGCGGCGGCGATGCCGTGGCAGATCTCGCAGAACTTCTTCTCCAGCAGGTCGCCGACCTCCGGCTTGAACCAGCGGGCGGTGCCCATCAGCTTCACGGTCTCCGGGATGATGTTCCAGGTGGAACCCCCGTTGATGTGGCCGATGGTGATGACGCCGGCCTCCACCGGCTCCACGTTGCGGGCGACGATGCTCTGCAGCGCGGTCACGATCTGCGCCGCGATCACGATGGGGTCGTTGCCCGTGTGCGGCAGCGCGCCGTGGGCGCCGGTGCCGGTGATGGTCACGTCCAGGTTGGCCACGGCCGCCATGACGGGGCCGTCGCGCCACCAGAACTCGCCTTCCGGCGCGCCCGGCCAGTTGTGCATGCCGAAGACGCGCTGCATCGGGAAGCGCTCGAACAGCTTCTCGGCCACCATCTCCCGGCCACCGCCCAGCGATTCCTCGGCCGGCTGGAAGATCACATAGACCGTGCCGTCGAAATTGCGGGTCTCCGCCAGGTACTTGGCGGCGCCCAGCAGCATGGTGGTGTGCCCGTCATGGCCGCAGGCATGCATCATGCCGGGGATCTTGCTGGCATGCGGCAGGCCGGTCTCCTCCTGCATCGGCAGCGCGTCCATGTCGGCGCGCAGCCCGATGGCCTTGCCGCTGGCGCCCCCGTTACGCCCCTGGCCGCGGATGACGCCGACCACGCCGGTCTTGGCGATGCCGGTCACCACCTCGTCCACGCCGAACTCGCGCAGCTTGCCGGCCACCAGCGCGGCGGTGCGGGTCTCCTCGAAGCCGATCTCCGGGTGCATGTGGATATCGCGCCGCCAGGCGGTCATCTCGTCGTGGTATTCGGCGATGCGGTTGATGATCGGCATGTCTGCGTCCTGGGAAGGTTCGGGTCAGGATGTGGCGGGGGCGAAGGTCTGGGCAAGCCCTTCCGCCAGGGGGCGGGGCATCACCCCCAACGCGCGCCGCATCGGCGCGATGTCGAAGGCCTTGTCCTCGGTCAGCCGGCGGATCTCATCGGCGCCGATTCGCGGCAGGCCGGGCAGCCAGCGGGTCAGCGGCGCCAGCAGCCGCAGCGGCAGCGCGGGAAGCGGCAGCACCGGCGGCGCCCGCAGCCCGGCGGCGGCGGCGACGGCGCGCAGGAAGTCGCGGTAGGGCAGGGGCTCCGGCCCGGCAATGTCCAGCACCGTCGGCCCGTCCCAGCCGCGCCGCAGCGCCGCCAGCAGGCAGGCGGTCACGTCATCCTGGTGGATCGGCTGCACCAGCGCCCGGCCACCGCCCGGCAGCGGTGCCAGCGGCAGGCGCCGCAGCAGCGCGGCCAGGCGCTGCACGTTGTCCTCGCCCTCGGCGCCATAGATCATGGTGGGGTGCAGCAGCACGCCGGGCCGGCCACTGGCGCGGAAGGCGGTTTCGCCGGCGCGCACGCCATCGCCATGCGCGTCCGGCCAGCGGGAATGCCGGCGCGTGCTGCCCATCAGCACGAAGCTGGCCTCGGCCGGCGCGGCGGCCAGCAGTGCCGGGGCGTGCCGCGCATGCGCCGCCGAGGCCACCTGCGTCGCCCCCGCCAGCGCGGCGGCCAGCGCGGGGGCGTCGTGCAGGTCGGCCAGGCGCGGCACCCCCGGCAGCCCCAGCGCCGCCCATTTCACGGGGTTGCGGACCACGGGCACGAAGGGCATGCCGGCCGCCGTCAGCGCCCGGCACAGCGCCGCGCCGCTGCGCCCGGCGGCGCCCACCACATGCAGCATGTTCAGTTCGGCTTCCCGGTCGAGGCGCCCGCGCGCAGCAGGTTGTTCTGCGTCGCCGCCTGTTCCCGCATGGTCTGCACCACCGCGCCCACCACCGCGTGCTGAATGGTCGGCGCCATGGCCGGGGCGCTGCGGCGGGTCGTCTCCAGGTAGCAGACGTAGCGCAGGCCCAGCGCGCCGATCCGCGTGGCCTCCGCCTTGTGCAGGTCCGGGCGCAGCCGGGCGAAGTTGACCAAGCCGATGCCGCCGGCCCAGTCCAGCGCGGCGGCCACGTTGTCCAGCACATCCGCCGGCAGCGCCGGGGCGTCGCCGAACATCGCCGCCAGGCGCTTCAGCTGCGCCATGGCGTCCGGGGCCAACTGCTCGCCACGCTCCATGCTGGCGGCCAGCTGCTCGATCACCCGGTCCCGCACCACGCCGCGGGCGTCGCGGTACAGGTGGGGCGGCAGCTCGTCCGACATCAGGCGCCGTCGGGGCGGAGGAAGCCGAGGTCGCAGCCATCCGGCGCCTGCAGCACCTGGTCATGCGTCAGCTTGTCCCAGCCACGCTTCGGCGCCGCCGGCTTCACCCAGGCGGCGCGGCGGCGGGCGAACTCCTCGTCGCTGAGCAGCACATCGATGCTGCGGTCCTTGACGCTGAGCTTGATGCGGTCGCCCGACTGCACGAAGGCCAGCGGCCCGCCCACGGCGGCTTCCGGGCTGATATGCAGCACGATGGTGCCGAAGGCGGTGCCGCTCATCCGGCAGTCGCTGATCCGCACCATGTCCTTGACGCCCTGGCGCGCGATCTTCTTCGGAATCGGCAGGTAGCCGGCTTCCGGCATGCCGGCCGGGGTGGTCGGGCCGGCATTCTTCAGCACCAGGATGTCGTCCGCGGTCACGTCCAGGTCCGGGTCGTCGATGCGCGCCGCCAGGTCGGCCAGGCCGTCGAACACGACGCAGCGGGCCTCCTTCTCGAACAGCGCCGGGGTCGCGGCGCTGCGCTTGAGGATGGCCCCATCCGGCGCAAGGTTGCCGAACAGCGACACCAGCCCCCCCACCGGCGAGACCGGCGTGGCGCGGGCATGGATGTACTGGCGGTCGACGAAGTCGCCGGGCTCGTCCAGCTGCTCGCCCAGGGTGCGGCCGTACAGGTCGATGCAGTCCAGGTGCAGCAGGTCGCGCATCTCGCGCAGCAGCATCTTCATGCCGCCGGCAGCGTGGAAATCCTCCATGTAGCCCTCGCCGGTGGGCTTCAGGTCCACCAGAACCGGCGTCGTCTCGGAGAGGCGGTCCAGGTCGCGCAGATCCACCTTCACCCCGACGCGCCCGGCCACCGCGGCCAGGTGGATCAGCGCATTGGTGGAACCGCCGATCGCCAGCAGCACCCGCAGCGCATTCTCCACGCTCTTGGCGGTGATCAGCTGGGACGGCTTCACCGGGTGGGTGATCAGCCGCACCGCCAGGGCGCCGGCTTCCTCGGCGGCGCGCAGCCGGTCGGAATGCACGGCCGGGATGCTCGCGGTATCCAGCGGCATGAAGCCCAGCACGGCGGCGATGCAGGCCATGGTGCTGGCAGTGCCCATCACGCCGCAGGTGCCGGCGGAGCTGGCCAGCTTGCCCTCGATGGCGTTGATCTTCTCAGGCGTCACTTCCCCGGCGCGGTAGCGCGCCCAGTAGCGGCGGCAGTCGGTGCAGGCAGCCAGGCGCTCGCCCTCATAGCGCTGCGCCAGCATCGGGCCGGTGACCAGCATGACGCTGGGCATGTCCGACGAGGCCGCGGCCATCAGCTGCGCCGGCACGGTCTTGTCGCACCCGCCGATCAGCACGGCGCTGTCCATCGGCTGGGCCGAGAGCATCGCCTCCGTGTCCAGCGCCATCAGGTTGCGATAGTGCATGGAGGTCGGGAACAGCGAGGGCTCGCACAGCGACACCGTCGGGAAGCCCAGCGGCAGGGCGCCGGCGGCCAGCACCCCGCGCTTCACCGCGGCCACCAGCTCCGGCGCGGTGCGGTGGCAGTTGTTGTAGTCGCTGGAGGTATCGGCAATGCCGACCACCGGCTTTTCCAGCATGGTGGTGGAATAGCCCATGGACTTGGCGAAGCTGCGGCGCAGGTACAGGGCGAAGTCGAGGTCGCCGTAATTGGCTGCGTTGCGGGCCAGGCCCTTTGGCGCGTTGCGGCTTGCGCCGCTGGGCGGGGGTTCGTTCTTGCTCATGGGCGGACTTCGCCCGGTTGCGACCGGAAAGGCAAGGGGCTACCCGGAAGGCGCGCCAAAGTACTGCGGTAACGGGATACCACCGGCAAAAATCGCCGCTTTTCCCTTGACCTCAGCGCCCCCACCGGCAATAAGCCGCGTCTCTTCAGGACCAGACAGAACCAAACCGATGCAATTGCAAGCGCAAACCCGCTCGCTGAAGCCGGCCGAGGTGACCAAGGGCTGGATCGTGATCAATGCGGAGGGCCTCGTGCTCGGCCGCCTTGCCACGCTCGTCGCCAACCGTCTCCGCGGCAAGCACAAGCCCCAGTTCACCCCGCATGTCGACTGCGGCGACCATGTCGTCATCATCAACGCCGAAAAGGTGAAGGTGACCGGCAACAAGGCCGAGCAGGCGACCTTCTACTGGCACACCGGCTATGCCGGCGGCATCAAGGAACGCAGCTTCCGAGCGCGCATCGCGGGCAAGCATCCCGAGAGCGTGGTCGAGAAGGCCGTGGAACGCATGATCACCCGGGGGCCGCTCGGCCGCGTGCAGATGAAGAACCTGCACGTCTACGCCGGGCCGGAACACCCGCATGCCGGCAATCAGCCGGTTGCGCTGGATGTCGGCGCGCTGAACCGCAAGAACGTGGTGGGCTGAGCATGAGCGAGCAACAGACCAGCGACTCCCTGGCCGACCTGAAGGCGATGGTCGCCGGCACCCCCGCGGTGCAGACCAATGGCGAAGCCGCCCCGGTCTACCAGGTGAAGCGCGACGCCCAGGGCCGCAGCTACGCCACCGGCCGCCGCAAGAACGCGGTTGCCCGCGTCTGGGTGAAGCCCGGCAAGGGCACCATCACCGTCAACGACAAGCCGGTCGGCCGCTACTTCGCCCGCCCGGTGCTGCGCATGCTGATCACCCAGCCGTTCCTGGTGGTGGATCGCTACCAGCAGTTCGACGTCATCGTGACCGTCGTCGGCGGTGGGCTTTCGGGCCAGGCCGGCGCCGTGCGCCACGGCATCAGCCGCGCGCTGACCAACTACGAGCCGGGGCTGCGCCCGATCCTGAAGAAGGCCGGCTTCCTGACCCGCGACCCGCGCGTTGTCGAGCGCAAGAAGTACGGTAAGGCCAAGGCCCGACGCAGCTTCCAGTTCAGCAAGCGCTAAACGCCGACGGACCGGCGTTACGCGCCGGCCGCATGGCTGTTATCTGCAAGGGCGGGTCCGCAAGGTCCCGCCCTTGTTTCGTTTCAGGGCATACTGCTTCCGCGACGGAGTCCTCCACATGGCAAAGACGCCCACAGTCTTCATCGATGGCGAGGCCGGCACCACCGGCCTGCAGATCCGCGACCGCCTGGCGCTGCTGGCGAATGTCGCGGTGCGCAGCATCGACCCCGCCCGCCGCAAGGACCCCGCCGCCCGCAAGGCGCTGATGGCGGAGGTGGACCTGGTCGTGCTCTGCCTGCCCGACGACGCCGCGAAGGAAAGCGCCGCGCTGGCCGCCGAACTCGGCGCCCAGGCGCCGAAGCTGCTGGACGCCTCCACCGCGCACCGGGTCAACCCGGACTGGGCCTATGGCCTGGCGGAACTCAGCGCCGACCAGCCGGCGAAGATCGCCGCGGCGATGCGCGTCTCCAACCCCGGCTGCTACCCCACCGGCGGCATCCTGCTGCTGCGCCCGTTGATCGAGGCCGGCATCATCCCGGCCGACCATCCCATCACCTGCAATGCCATCTCCGGCTTCTCCGGCGGCGGCAATGCCATGATCGCGCAGTACGAGGCCCGCACCGCCCCGGACTTCGAGCTGTATGGCCTGACGCTGGAACACAAGCACGTGGCCGAACTGCAGCTGTACAGCGGGCTGACGCGGCGGCCGATCTTCGTGCCCAGCGTCGGCGACTTCCGCCAGGGCATGATCGACAGCATTCCGCTGCACCTGGAGACGCTGCCCGGCAAGCCCAAGGCCGCCGATATCGAGGCCGTGCTGGCGGCCCGCTACGCCGGCGGCGAGCATGTACGGCTGGTGCCCAGCCAGGCCAAGCTGGAACCGCAGGCGCTGAACGACACCAACGCGCTGGAGCTGCGGGTCCACGGCAACGACAAATACGGCCAGGCGGTGCTGACCGCGCGCTACGACAACCTGGGCAAGGGTGCGTCCGGCGCGGCGGTCCAGAACATCGGGCTGATGCTCGGCATCGCCGTCGTCACCAGCCTGAAGCAGGCCGCCGAATGACCAGCATCTTCCCGTTCGAGGGCAAGTGGCCGCGCATCCACCCCACCGCCTGGATCGCGCCCACCGCCGCCGTCATCGGCGATGTCGAGATCGGGCCCAACAGCACGGTCTGGTACCATTGCGTGCTGCGGGGCGACACCAACTTCATCCGCATCGGCGAGGGCACGAACATCCAGGATGGCAGCATCCTGCACGTCAACCGAGGGCGCGAGCCCTGCATCCTCGGCAACCACGTCACCATCGGCCATGCCTGCATCATCCACGCCTGCACGCTGGAGGACCGCGCCTTCGTCGGCATGGGCGCTACCGTGCTGGACGGCGCGGTGATGCATGAAGGCTCGATGCTCGCCGCCGGCTCGATCCTGCCGCCCAACAAGGTGATGGGCCGGCAGGAGCAGTGGATGGGCAACCCCGCCAAGCTGCGCAAGCTGCTGACCGACGCGGAAAGCGCCGGCTTCGACCGCACCGCCGCGCACTACGCCGAACTCGGCGGGCGGCACCGCGCCTCGCTGGCCTGAGCCTTGCCTGCCCGGCTGCGCGGACACCTGGACCGGCTGGACCACGCCCTGCACGGCTGGGTGGTGGACCCGTCGCGGCCGGAGGCCTCGCTGGAGCTGACCCTGCTGGTGGATGGCGTGCCCCGCGCCAGCACCGCGGCGCGCCTGCCGCGGCCGGACGTGGCGGCGGCGGGGCTGGGCGGGCCGGCCTGCGGCTTCGTGCTAACGCTGCCGGCGGAATGCCTGGACGGCCGCGAGCACGACCTGGCGCTGCAACTGCCCGGCGGGCGGCCGTTTCAGTTGCCCGGCATTGCGCCGCGCACCATGCTGGGCCGGACCCGCTTCCAGGTGCTGCCCGCCGGGCCGGAATTGCTGGCCTCGGCGGTGGCGCTGCTGCGGCAGAGCAATGTGGAAAGCGCGCTGGACCCCGGGCTGGTCGACTGCGACGTCGTGCGCCACTGGCTGGGCGGCGCCAACGATCCCTCCCGCCGGGTGCTGAAGCTGGCCCAGGCCAATGACCGCCTGGTCGGCTATGCCGAGGTGGATCGCCGCATGGTGCATGGCGCGCCGGCGGGGTTGCTGCGGATGAGCGTACTGGCGGCCTATCGTCGTCGCGGCATCGGCGAGGCCTTGCTGGCCAGGGCCGAGCAGCGCGCCGCCACCCTGGGCGATACGGCAATGTGGCTTACGGTGGCCGAGACCAATGCGCCGGCCAGGGCCTTGTACCGCAAGCGGGGCTTCCACCCCGCCGCGCAGGTGCCGTTGCTGGCCTGGCGGCACGCCGCCGCCCTGGCCAAGGTCAAGCCGCTGCTGGGCAACCCGCCGGCCGGCTCGCCACCCCCTTAACCCCGCCGCTGATTTGGGCTTAATGGCGGCATACGTCCTGGGAAAGAACGAGGCCGCCAATGCCTGATTTCAAGACCATCACCCAGCTGCTCCAGGTGGGGGAAGCCAGCCTGCCGGCGATTCGCGCGCCGGAGCGCGCCTCGCTCTCCTATGGCGGCCTCAGGGAGTTGGCCGCCAGCACCGTGGCGCGGCTGAACGGCATCGGCATCGGCCGTGGAGACCGGGTGGCGATCGTGCTGCCGAACGGGCCGGAAATGGCCGCCGCCTTCGTCGCCATTGCCGCCGGCGCCACCACGGCGCCGCTGAACCCCGCCTACAAGGCCGAGGAGTTCGAGTTCTACCTGACCGACCTGAACGCCAAGGCGCTGGTGGTGCAGGCCGGCTGGGAAACCCCGGCCCGCGCCGTGGCGCAGAAGCTGGGCGTGCCGGTGCTGGAACTGGCGCCCGACACGGTCGGCGGCGCCGGCCGCTTCGCGCTGGAAGGCGGCAGCCCCGCCGCCGCCGCCAAGCCCGGCATGGCGCAGGAGGATGACGTGGCGCTGGTGCTGCATACCTCCGGCACCACGGCGCGGCCGAAGATCGTGCCGCTGACCCATGGCAATGTCTGCGCCTCCGCCCGCAACATCGCCGGCACCCTGGCGCTGACCCGCGCCGATGCCTGCCTGAACGTGATGCCGCTGTTCCACATCCACGGGCTGATCGCGGCGACGCTGGCGTCGCTCGCCGCCGGCGGCGCCGTCATCTGCACGCCCGGCTTCAACGCGCTGCGCTTCTTCGGCTTGCTCGATGCCGAGCGGCCCAGCTGGTACACGGCGGTGCCGACCATGCACCAGGCGATTTTGCAGCGCGCCGAGCGCAACGCCGATGTCATCCGCCGCGCGCCGCTGCGCTTCATCCGCTCCTCCTCCGCCAGCCTGCCGGCGCAGGCGATGAAGGACCTGGCCGTGGCGTTCAGCGCCCCGGTCATCGAGGCCTACGGCATGACCGAGGCCAGCCACCAGATGTGCAGCAACCCGCTGCCGCCGCGCGCCCAGAAGCCCGGCCTGGTCGGCCTGCCCGCCGGGCCGGAAGTGGCGATCATGGACGACGACGGCGAGATCCTGCCGCAGGGCGAGATCGGCGAGGTTGTCATCCGTGGCGCCAACGTGACCCATGGCTACGAGGCCAATCCGGAAGCCAACGCCAAGGCCTTCACCAAGGGCTGGTTCCGCACCGGCGACCAGGGGATGTTCGACGCCGACGGCTACCTGCTGCTGACCGGCCGGCTGAAGGAGCTGATCAAGCGCGGCGGCGAGCAGGTCAGCCCGCTGGAGGTTGACGGCGTGCTGAGCGAGCACCCCGCCGTGGCCCAGGCGCTGACCTTCAGCATTGCCCACGCCATGCTGGGCGAGGAAGTCGGCGCCGCCGTGGTGCTGAAGGAGGGCATGGAGGTGACGGAGCGCGAGCTGCGCGACTTCGCCGCCAAGCACCTGGCGGACTTCAAGGTGCCCCGCAAGATCGTCTTCCTGGCGGAAATCCCCAAGGGCGCCACCGGCAAGCTGATGCGGATCGGCCTGGCCGAGAAGCTCGGCGTGACCGCGTAGGGTCGGCGGGATGAAGATCTGCATCTTCGGCGCCGGCGCCATCGGCGGCCTGCTGGCCGCCAAGCTGGCCGCCAAGGGCGAGCACGAGGTCACCGTCATCGCCCGGGGGCCGCATCTGGCCGCCATGCAGCAGCACGGCCTTCGCCTGCGCAGCGAGGGCGTGGAGTCCGTGACCCACCCGCGCTGCGTCGCCTCGGCCGAGGAAGCGGGGCCGCAGGATTACGTCGTCGTTACCCTGAAGGCGCATTCCCTGCCCGGCGCGGCGAAGCAGATGCAGCCGTTGCTGGGGCCGGAGACCGCCATCGTCTCCGCCGTCAACGGCATTCCCTGGTGGTATTTCCACAAGCTGCCGGGTGCGTTCGAGGACCGCCGCGTGACCAGCGTGGACCCCGATGGCAGCGTCGGCGAGCTGCTGCACCCCAGCCGCGCCATCGGCTGCATCGTCTACCCCGCCGCCGAGGTGCCGGAGCCAGGCGTCATCGAGCACACCTATGGCGACCGCTTCACGCTGGGCGAGCCGGATGGCAGCCGCAGCCCGCGCGCCGAGGCGCTCTCCAAGGCGCTGATGTCTGCCGGCTTCAAAGCCCCGGTGCGGCCGCGCATCCGCGACGAGATGTGGGTCAAGCTGTGGGGCAACCTGGCCTTCAACCCCCTCAGCGCGCTGACCGGCGCCACGCTGGACATCATCACCGGAGAGCCGGAACTGCGCGCCGTCTGCCGGCAGATGATGCTGGAAGCCCAGGCCGTGGCCGAGAAGCTGGGCGTCAAATTCGCCATCGATGTGGACAAGCGCATCGCCGGCGGCGCCGAGGTCGGCGCCCACAAGACCAGCATGCTGCAGGACCTGGAGCGTGGCCGCCCGATGGAGATCGACGCGCTGCTGGGCAGCGTGGTCGAACTGGCCGAGATGGTCGACCTGCCGGTACCCACCTGCCGCACCGTGCTGGCGCTGGTGCGGTCACGCGGCCGTGTTGCAGGCTGTTACTGAGGCATTAAGGAAGTGTCGGTTGCCCCCTGCGTTACCAGGGGCCAGTCTGCCGGCGAAGCTCACTCCAGGGGAACAAGGAGGAGATACGCCATGCGTCACTTCACGCCTTTCCACCTGGCCGCGGCCCTGGTGCTGGGACTGGCCGCCTGCGGCCCGGTGCCACCCGGCGCCAGCCTGCCGCGCGACGCGGTGGAGGGCTCGGGCGACCCGACGCGCAGCACCATCCTGCGCAGCGCCTACCTGTTCAACAACACGGCGCTGCTGGCTGGCCAGCCGGCCGAGGCCGCCCGCGCCGTGGCCGGCATGGAATACCTGGCGGCGGAGATCCCCGCCGGCCCGCGCTGGTTCGAGTTCCAGCCGCAGGTGACCTTCGAGTTGCAGCGCGCCCGCGCCGAATGGCGCCAGGCGCTGGGCATCTCGCCGGAGGCCCTGCCGCAGCCGGTGGTGGATTCGCTCTACGCCGTGGCGCGGGGTGGTGGTGCGGAGGCGCTTCCCCAGGCTATCTATCCGCAGCCCGCCACCACCCTGGCGCGGCTGACCACCCTGCCGCCCCTGCCACGTACCGCGCTGGCGGCGGCCGAGACCCAGCAGGAACTCAACCGGGTGGATTTTCTCGGCCGTACCAGCCCTGGCGGTGATTCCGCCGGCGGCCGCGGCCAATAAGCCTTCACGAAGGGACCACGATGTCGCGCCTTGCTTCCACTGCCAGCCTGCTCCTCCTGCTTGGGTTGGGCGCCTGCGGCAACATGCCGTCCCTCGCCTCGATGATGCCCACCGAGCAGACCGCCAACCTGCCGGATGACGCCTATTCCGGCGCCGCCGACCCGATGCGGTCGGCCATCAACAACACCACCATCGCCTTCTCCGCGACCTCCCAGCTGGCCGGCCGGCCCGCCCAGGCGGCCCGCGCGGTGGCGGAGATGGAGTATCTGAAGGTGGAGATCACCACCAACCCGCGCAGCTTCGGCGGCTCCACCACCGCCAGCACCATCTTCCCCTCGGCCCAGCAGGAATGGCGCAGGGCGCTGGGCATCGCGCCCACGGCGGCGCCGCAGGCGGTGATCGATTCGATGTTCGCGGTGGTGCGGGCGCTGAATGGCGGCCAGCGCCAGTCGGCCGAGGTGGTGCTGTCGCAGCCGATCTTCACGCTGGGTGGCCCGGCCACGCTGGCGCGCCTGGCCAACCTGCCCAGCCTGCCGGTGACCAACAACGCCGCGCAGGAAGCCGGCCGCGTGCTGCGCCGTACGGGCCTCGGCCGCTTCTGATGCGCCGGGCCCTGGCCCTGCTGGTGCTGTTGGGCGGCTGCGCCGAGATGCGCACGCCGCCCCCGCCGCCGCCACCCGCGGACCTGGCCGGTGGCAACCAGCCGGGCCAGCTGGCGGACCCGCTGCGCGCGGCCATCCTGGCCAGCGCCGTCGCCTTCGCCGATGCCTGGGTTGGCCTGGCCGACAAGCCGGAGGCGGTGGCCCGTGCCGCCGCCCAGGTGGAGTACCTGAACCTGGCGCTGACCAGCTCGGACGGCTACGCCGCCATGCCCCGCACCACCTTGTTGAGCCTTGGCCTGGCGCGGGAGGAGCTGCGCGCCGCGCTCGGCATCAACGAGGCCGCCGACCCGCAGCAGGTGATGCGCGCGCTGCTGGCGGCGGCGCGAGCGCTGCGCGCCAACCAGCCGGAGCGGGCCGCGGCGGCGTTGCCGGCCGGCATGTTCCGCCCGGGCGGCGCCGCCTCCATCCGCCGCTTCGCCGAGCCGGGGCCGCTGCCCCAGGCCGCCGCCGCCACCAACCTGGCGCAGCAGGACCTGTCCCGCATGGACACCAACCGGCTGTGGCTGCAGGGCCGGCCGCAGGATCTGGTCGGCATGGAGATCGGCAACTCCCCGGGCGGCAGCGCGCCGGGGATGGGTGCCCTCAGCGGGTTCTGAGCCGGCGCCTAGGCCGGCTCAGTCGCTCGCCATCACCGCCACGTAGCTGCCGGGCGCGTCTTCCAGCGCCTTCAGCTTGCCCTTGCCGGGCACCCGCGCTGGCACCTTCTCCGGCCCCTGGGCGCTGACCCAGCGGTGCCAGTCCGGCCACCAGCTGCCGGCCAGTTCGGTAGCGCCGACGAACCACTCATCCGGCGTGGCCGGCAGCTTGTCGTTGATCCAGTGGCTGTACTTGCCGCTGTCCGGCGGGTTGACCACGCCGGCGATGTGCCCCGACGCCGCCAGCACGAAGCGCACCGGCCCGCCCAGCACCTGGGTGCCGCGATAGGTGCTCTTCCACGGCGCGATATGGTCTTCCCGCGTGCTGATGAAGTATGCGGGCACCTGGATCTTCCGCAGGTCGATCTTCTCCCCCAGCAGGGTGATCGCCCCCGGCTTCACCAAGTCGTTCGCCTGGTACATCCGCCGCAGGTAGAAGCTGTGCATCTTCGCCGGCATGCGGGTGGAATCGTCGTTCCAGTACAGCAGGTCGAACGGGAAGGGCTCCTGCCCCAGCAGGTAGTTGTTGACCACGAAGGACCAGATCAGGTCGTTGGCGCGCAGCATGTTGAAGGTGCTGGCCATCTCGCTGCCGTCGAGGAAGCCGCGCTTCGCCATCTTCTCCTCAAGCGCCTTCAACTGCTCCTCGTCGATGAAGACGCCGAGCTCGCCGGCTTCCTCGAAGTCGGTCATGGTCACGAAGAAGGTCGCGGTCTTGATCCGGTCGATGCCCTTGGCGGCCATGTGCGCCAGGGTGGTGGCCAGCAGCGTGCCGCCCAGGCAGTAGCCGATGGCATTCACCTCGCGCTCGCCGGTCGCCTTCTCCACCGCGTCCAGCGCGGCGTAGACGCCCTCGGTCATGTAGGCGTCGAAGCCCTTCTGGGCGAGGTGCTCGTCCGGGTTCACCCAGGACACCATGAACACCGTGTGGCCCTGCTCCACCGCCCATTTGACGAAGGAATTCCGGGGCCGCAGGTCCAGGATGTAGAACTTGTTGATCCAGGGCGGGAAGATCAGCAGCGGCCGCTTGAACACATCCTTGGTGGCCGGGGTGTACTGGACCAGCTGCATCAGGTCGTTCTGGAACACGACCTTGCCGGGGGAGACCGCGATGTTCTCGCCCATCTTGAACTTGCTGTCGTCCGTCATGGAGATGCGCAGCTGGCCCTTGCCGCGCTCCAGGTCCGCCAGGAGGTGGGAAAGCCCCTTCAGCAGGTTCTCGCCGCCGGTCTCCGCGGTTTTCCGCAGCACTTCCGGGTTGGTCATCAGGAAGTTGCTGGGGCTCATCGCGTCGACGAATTGCCGGGTGTAGAAATCCACCTTCTGGGCCGACTTCGGGTCCATGCCATCGGCGCTGCCGGCCACGGTCTGGAAGTAGCGGGCGCTCAGCAGGTAGCTCTGCTTGATGAAGTCGAAGACCTCGTTCTCCCGCCAGGCGTCATCCTTGAAGCGGCGGTCCTTCGGGTCCTCCGCCACCACCGGGGGCGTGGTCTCGCCCATCATGCGGCGGGCGGTGTTCTGCCACAGCGTCAGGTAGTCCTGCCAGAAGCCCAGTTGGGCCTGCACCAGCCGGGCCGGGTTGGCCATCAGCCGCGCCGTCATCTCCATGAAGGCGCCGCCCAGGTTCAGCGGGTCGGGAGTGGAGCCGCCCTCGGCCTGGCGCTTCAGGAAGTCGCCGACGATGCGCTGGCCGCGCTCCGCCACCTCGGCCATGGTGCGGGTCACCAGCGCGGGGTCGGGCAGCCGGAAGTGGGGCGGTTCGACAGGCGGTTTATCGGCCATGCGGCGTCCCGCGCGGTCGGCGCGGTCCTCTATTTGCCTGTTCACATGCGCCAAGCGGGCGCGCCGTTCAACCCCGACGGAGCCCATGGCCCGCCCTGGCGTGGCCCGCCGCTGCCGCCTAAGCGGGGGCGCTGGCGGCGGCCCTGGGCGGCCGGCCAACCGTTCCGCCCGCTTTCCCCCGCCCCGCATCCGCGCTAACCCTGGCGTGATCGGGGCATTCAGGGGGCCGCAGGTGGCGTTGCAGCGGGCACAGCATGGCAGCAGCGGGCGGGTGGCACAGGCCCGGCCGGTGGCGCTTGCCCTGGTGCTGGGCGCCCTGGCCGGCTGCGCCATCCCGCGCGAGGTTGACCCCTTCGTGATCTACCAGGAGATCACCGGCGACATCGATGCCGGCCGCGAGCGCCCGCCGGGCATGGACCGGCCCTATCCCAGCCTGGGCACCGTGCCGCCGCGGCCGGAACGCCCGGACGCCCAGACCCGTGTCGGGCTGACCTCCACGCTGGAGGCCGACCGCGCCCGCAGCCTGCAGCCGCTGGCGCCCC
>CANGNF010000063.1 GCA_947455205.1 Acetobacteraceae bacterium
AGCGCGCCATCAGGCCGCTGGTGTTGAGCCGCAAGAATGCCCTGTTCGCCTCTGGCGACGACGGGGGCGCCCGATGGGCTGCGGTGGCATCGCTGATCGAAACCTGCAAGCTGAACGGGGTCAACCCTCAGCGCTACTTCACCGATCTCCTGACCCGCCTGGTCAACGGCTGGCCCAACAAGCGTATCGATGAGTTGATGCCCTGGCATTGGGCCGCATCCGAAAAAAACTGATCGTCAAGCAGCGCAGGAGAGGGTCTCGGAACTGCGCTTACCGTTCAGTGGCTTCGATGTGGGATATAACAGCGCGCCCGCCTTTGTGGATCTGAACGGCGACGGCCTGGTCGACCTCGTCGCGGGCTCCATGGTCGACGCGCGTGGCGGCGGCGCCGTCGGCGCTCTTGGGCTGTGGCTCAACAGCGGCACCAGCACGGCGCCAGTCTTCACCACCCCTGCGTATCCTTTCACAGGCATCACTTATAACTTTAACAGATCCATCAAGCCCGCCTTTGCCGACCTGGACGGCGATGGCAAGCTCGACCTCGTCCTGGGCCTTGAGGAAGGCGCGCTGGTGGCGTGGCGCAACACCCGGCACCACCGTAGCGCCCGCCTTCGCAACCGGCACCACCTGGTTCAACGGCATCAATGTCGGGTACAACAACGCGCCCGCTTTCGTGGACCTGGACGGCGATGGCAAGCTTGACCTCGTCTCAGGTGATGACGCCGGCACACTGCTGGCGTGGCGCAACACCGGCACCGCCGCGGCACCCGCCTTCACCGCACTGACCGGCGGCGCCAGTCCCTTCAACGGCATCAATGCCGGGCCCAACAGCACGCCCGCCTTCGTTGATCTGAATGGTGACGGCAAGCTCGATTTCGTTGCAGGGAATGCCTGGGGCCAAGTGCTGGCGTGGTACAATGGCGCATTGCTACCCAAGATCACGGCAACCATCACGGTGAACGTGACGGCGCAAAACGACGCGCCGAGCGTCATCTCCGGCGCCACTGCCAGTTTCGCCGAAAACGCCACCGGCACCGTCTACCAGGCAACGGCGACCGACCCCGAAGGCGGCGCACTGAGCTTTTCGCTGGGCGATGCCGACCGGGCGCTGTTCAACATCAGCAGCACTGGCGCGGTCAGTTTCAGGACGGCGCCGAACTTCGAGGCGCCGGTCGATGCCGGCGGCAACAACGTCTACAACGTCACCGTCATAGCCTCGGACGGTGCGCTGAGCAGCACGGCTCAGCCCGTCGCCATCACCGTCACCAACGTCAATGAAGCGCCCAGCGTCGCCTCCGCTGCCACCGCCAGCGTTGCCGAGAACGCCACCGCACGGTCTATCAGGCGACGGCGACGGACCCTGACGGGACCGCCAGCTTCACTTGGTTGCTGAGCGGGGCGGATGCGGCCCGGTTCGATATCAGCAGCACCGGTGCGGTGACCTTCAGGGCCGCCCCCGACTTTGAGATTCCAGCCGACGCCGGTGCCAACAACGTCTACAACATCGCCGTCACCGCCTCGGACGGCACGCTGAGCAGCGCGGCGCGCGGCGTCATCATTACGGTGACGAACGCGGTGGAGGCGACGTCCCTGACCGCCCTCGGCGCCGGCATCGCCTTTGCCGAGAACGCGGTCAACGCAGCGCCGCAGTTGCTGGATGCAGATGTCGCCTTCGCCAGTGAAGCTTCGCTTTCGGGCGGTCGGGTGGTGGTGATGGGCCTGCTGGCGGAGGACCGTGTCTCGGTCCTGACGGAAGGCAACGGCGCCGGGCAGATCGGCGTCTCCGGCAGCACCATCAGCTATGGCGGCGTCGCCTTTGGCACCGCCAGCAATGGCGGCAACGCCAGCTTGACCCCGACCTCCACCTTCACCGTGACCTTCAACAGCAATGTCACAACGGCAGCGGTGGATGCGCTGATCCAGCGCCTGGCCTATGCCAATACCAGCGATGCGCCGACCGCCACGCGCGACCTGACGATCAACGTCATCGAGGGGACCGGCGCCGGCCTGGGCGGCAGTGGCACTCTTACGGCGCTGACCGGTACCGCCAATCCGTTCAACGGCATTGATGTTGGCTACTCCCCCGCGCCCGCCTTCGTGGATCTTAACGGCGATGGCCTGCTCGACTTCGTCTCGGGCAACGGGGACGGCACGCTGCTGGCGTGGCGCAACCGAAGCACCAGCGCCGCGCCGGTATTCACCGCCCTGACCGGCACTGCCAATCCGTTCAACGGTTTCGATGTTGGCTACCGCAGCAAGCCTGTGTTCGTGAACCTGGACGGCGATGGCCTGCTCGACCTCGTCTCGGGCGAAGAAGGAGGCACGCTGAAGGCGTGGCGTAACACCGGTACCGTTACGGCTCCCACCTTCACCGGGCTGACCGGCACCGCCAATCCCTTCAACGGCATCGATGTGGGTCAGTTCAGCGCGCCGGCCTTCGTGGATCTGAACGGCGACGGCCTGCTCGACCTCGTCTCGGGCGAGAGCAATGGCACGCTGCTGGCGTGGCGCAATACCGGTACCCACGCGGCGCCGGTCTTTGCCGCCCTTACCGGCACCGCCAATCCCTTCAATGGCATCGATCCTGGGAACGGCAGCACCCCCGCGTTCCAGGACCTGAACGGCGACGGCCTTGCCGACCTCGTTTTGGGAGAATCCGATGGAAGGATACTGACGTGGCGTAATACCGGCACCAGCGCAGCACCGGTCTTCACCGCGCTGACCGGCACCGCCAATCCGTACAACGGCATCGATGTTGGCATAGCAAGCGCGCCCGCCTTCGTGCACCTGAATGACGATGGCCTGCTCGACCTAGTCTCTGGCGAATTTTACGGCACGCTGTTTGCCTGGAGTAAGGGCGGATCGCTCCCCAAGACCACCGTGACGGTCACGGCACAGAACGACGCACCCAGCGTTACCTCCGGTGCAATCGCCAGCTTGGCCGAGAACGCCACCGGCACCGTCTACCAAGCGACCGGCACCGACCCCGAAGGCACCGCGCTCAGCTACACGCTCGGCGGCTCGGATGCGGCACTGTTCAACATCAGCAGCACCGGCGCAGTCTCCTTCAAGGTCTCGCCGAATTTCGAAGCGCCGGCCGATGCCGATGGCAACAATGTCTACGACATCACCGTCATCGCCTCCGACGGCGCGCTGAGCAGCACGGCCCGCGCCGTCGCCATCACAGTGACGAACGTGAACGAGGCGCCCGGCCTCACCTCCGGCACCACCGCCAGCTTCGCGGAGAACGGTGCCGACGCGGCCTACCAAGTTACTGGCGCCGACCCCGAAGGCGCCACGCTCGGCTACACGCTCGGCGGTACGGATGCGGCACTGTTCAACATCAGCAGCAGCGGCGCGGTCAGCTTCAAGGTCGCACCGAACTTCGAAGCCCCGGCCGATGCCGGCGCCGACAATGTCTATGACATCACCGTCACCGCTTCCGACGGTACGCTGAACAGCGCCGCCATGGTCGTCGCCCTCACGGTGGCGAACGTGATGGAGGCGGCGACCCTGAGCGGTTTTGCCGCCGGCATAACCTTCGCCGAAAACACGGTGAACGCAGCGCCGCAACTGCTTGATGCGGACGTGGTCTTCACCGGCGAAGTCTCGCTTGCAGGCGGGCGCTTGGTGGTGAGCGGCCTGCTGGCGGAGGATCGGCTTTCGGTCCTCACACAAGGCAATGGTGCCGGGCAGATCGGCCTTTCCGGCGGCAGCATCAGCTATGGCGGCATCGCCTTCGGCATCGCCAGTGGCGGCAGCGGCAGCGACTTCACCGTCAGCTTCAACAGCAGTGTGACGGCGGCGGCGGTTGATGCGCTGATCCAGCGCCTGGCTTATGCCGACCCCAGCGACGCACCGACCACCACGCGCGACCTGGCGATCAACGTCATCGACAGCACCGGACTTGGCTTTGGCGGCATTGGCCCGCTGGCCGCGATGAGCAGCACCCTCAATCCCTTCAACGGCATCGATGCTGGGACCTTAAGCGGCCCAGCCTTCGTTGACCTGAATGGCGATGGTCTGCTCGACCTCGTTTCGGGTAACAACTTTGGCACGCTGCTGGCATGGCGCAACACCGGCATCAGCGCGGCGCCGGCCTTTACCGGGCTCACCGGCACCGCCAATCCCTTCAACAGCTTTGTTGTCGGTTACAACAGCGCTCCGGCTTTCGTGGACCTGAACGGTGATGGTCTGCTCGACCTCGTTTCAGGCTCGAACAATGGCACGTTGCTGGCGTGGCGCAACACCGGCACCAGCGCGGCGCCGGTCTTTACCAGGCTCACCGGCACCGCCAATCCCTTCAACGGCATAGATGTCGGGTCAACAAGCACTCCGGCCTTCGTGGACCTGAACGGCGATGGTGTGCTCGACCTCGTCTCGGGCGAGAGCTATGGCACGCTCCTGGCGTGGATCAACACCGGCACCACCGCGCAGCCGGTATTCACCAGCCTCACCGGCACCGCCAACCCCTTCAGCGGTATCGATGTTGGTAACCGCAGCGCCCCCGCCTTCGTTGAGCTGAACGGCGATGGTCTGCTCGACCTCGTCTCAGGCGAGCTTTCTGGCACCCTGCTGGCCTGGCGCAACACGGGAACCAGCGCGGCACCCGTCTTCACCGCGCTCACCGGCACCGCCAATCCGTTCAGTGGCATCCAGGTCGGGCCTCCGCTTAACTATGGCTATAGCAAGCCCACCTTCGTGGACCTGAACCGCGATGGCTTGCGCGACCTCGTTGCGGGCGAGAGCTCCGGCACGCTGCTGGCGTGGAGCAACGGAACGCCGCCGCCTCCCAAGATCTCCGTCACGGTCACGGCGCAGAACGACGCACCCAGCCTCACCTCCGGCGCCACCGCCAGCTTCGCCGAGAACGGCACCGGCGTTGCCTACCTGGCAATGGCGACCGACCCCGAGGGTGCCGTGCTGAGCTACGCGCTCGGCGGTGCGGACGCGGCGCTCTTCAACATCAGCAGCGCCGGCGCGGTCAGCTTCAAGCTGGCGCCGAACTTTGAGGCTGCGGCCGACGCCGGACACAACAACGTCTATGACATCACCGTCGCTGCCTCGGACGGGGAGATCAGCACCGCGGCCCGCGCCGTCGCCGTCACGGTGACGAACGTGAACGAGGCGCCCAGCGTTACCTCCGTCGCCACCGCCAGCTTCGCTGAGAATGCCACCGGCACCGTCTATAGGGTGACGGCGACAGACCCCGTGACTGCCGCCCTGAGCTATGCGCTGGGCGGTACCGATGCAGCCTTGTTCAACATAAGCACCGCCGGCCTGGTTACCTTCAAGGTGGCGCCGAACTTCGAGGCCCCGGCCGATTCCGGCGGCGACAACGTCTACGACATCACCGTCACTGCCTCGGACGGCACGCTGAGCAGCGCGGCGCGCGCCGTAGCCATTGCGGTGACGAACGTGGTGGAGGCGACCGCCATGACCGGCCTCGCCGCTGGCGTCACCTTTGCCGAGAACATCGTGAACGCCGCGCCGCAGCTGCTGGATGCGGAGGTGGCCTTCACCACCAAAACCTCGCTCTCAGGCGGTCGCATGGTGGTGAGCGGCCTGCTGGCCGAGGACCAGGTTTCGGCCCTCTCGCAAGGCGACGGCGCCGGGCAGATCGGCGTGTCCGGCAGCACCATCCGCTATGGCGGCACCGCCTTCGGTACCGCCAGCGGCGGCAGCGGCGGTGACTTCATCGTCGCCTTCAACAGCAGTGCGACGGTGGCAGCGGTGGATGCGCTGATCCAGCGCCTTGCCTACGGCGATACCAGCGACACGCCAACGGCCTCGCGCGACCTGACGATCAATGTCTGGGACGGCGCCGGGGCGGTCCTTGGCGGTGGCATCGGCGCGCTGACCTATCTCAGGGGCACCGCCAGTCCCTTCTACGGCGTGGGTTCGGCCGGCAAGCCGGTCTTCGTGGACCTGGACGGCGATGGCAGGCTCGACCTCGTCTCGGGCGAGCACTACGGCGCGCTGCACGCGTGGCGCAACACCGGCACCAGTGCGGCACCGGTCTTCACCGCCCTCACCGGCAGCGCCGATCCCTTCAGCGGCATCGATGTGGGGTATTACAGCGCGCCCGCCGTCGTTGATCTGGATGGCGACGGCAAGCTCGACCTGGTCTCAGGCCAGCACTACGGCACGCTGCTGGCTTGGCGCAACACTGGCACCAGCGCGGCGCCGATCTTCACCGCGCTCACCGGCAGCGCCAATCCCTTCGACGGAATTGATGTGGGGTATAGCAGCGCACCGGCCTTCGTGGACCTGGACGGCGATGGCAGGCTCGACCTCGTCTCGGGCGAGTACGGGGGCAAGCTGCTGGCCTGGCACAACACCGGCACCAATGCGGCGCCGGTCTTCACCGCATTGGCCGGCAGCGCCAATCCCTTCGACGGTATCGATGCGGGATACAACAGTACGCCCGCCTTCGTTGATTTGGACGGTGATGGGGATCTCGACCTTGTCATGGGCAGTTACACCGGCACGCTACAGGCGTGGCGCAACACCGGCACCGGTGCAGCGCCGGTCTTCACCGCACTCAGCGGCTCTGCCAACCCCTTTTTCGGCAAGTATATGGGGCAGTTCAGCGCACCGGCCTTCACGGATGTGAACGCCGATGGGCTGCTCGATCTCGTCTCTGGCGGTTACAGTTCACTGACTTCGCTGCGTAACGGCGCCTCGGCGGTGCCCCGGATCACGGTGACTGTGACAGCGCAGGACGACGCGCCCAGCATTGCCTCTGGCGCCACGGCGCGCGTTGCCGAAAACAGCACCGGCACCGTCTACCAGGCGACAGCAACCGACCCCGAAGGCACCACCAGCTTCACCTGGACACTGGCCGGAGCGGACGCCGCGCTGTTCGACATCAGCAGCACGGGTGCCGTCAGCTTCAGGTCCGCGCCGAACTTCGAGGCCCCCAGCGATGCCGGTGGCGACAATGTCTATGACATCACCGTCACCGCCTCGGACGGGGTGCTCGGCAGCGCGGGGCGTGCCGTCGCCATCACGACCACCAACGTAAACGAGGCACCCAGCTTCACCTCCGGCGCCACCGCCAGATTCGCCGAGAACGGCAGCGGCACGGTCTATCAAGCGATCGCAACAGATCCCGAAGGTGCCGCGCTGACCTATGCGTTGAGCGGTGCTGATGCAGGGTTGTTCAACATCAGCAGCATCGGCGCGGTGACCTTCAAGGTCGTGCCGAACTTCGAGGCCCCGGCCGACGCCGGCGCGAACAATGGCTACAGCATAACCGTCCTGGCCAATGACGGGGCACGGACCGGCCAGGCCCGCGTCGCCATTATCGTGACCGACGTGGTGGAGGCGGTGCATGTCGAGGGGGGCACGGGCAATGACAAGCTGCCCGGCACCGCAGGGGAAGACACCCTGAGCGGCAATGCGGGCAACGACACGTTGCTGGGTGGCGTCGGCAGTGATTCACTTGACGGCGGCGTCGGTGCCGACAGCATCGTCGGCGATGCTGGCAATGACACGCTGTTGGGTGGGGACGGCAACGACCGGCTGAATGGCGGCCTCGGCGCCGACAGCATGGCCGGCGGCACCGGCAACGACACCTATACCGTCGACGATAGCGGCGACGTGGTGGTCGAGGCGCCTAGCGAAGGCACCGATACGGTGCAGACGACGCTAGGCACCTATACGCTCGGCGCCAACGTGGAGAACCTGGCCTTCACCGGCGCGGGCAGCTTGGTGGGCATGGGCAACGCGTTGGCCAACAGCCTGACCGGCGGCGCGGGCAGTGACACCTTGCTGGGCGGCGATGGCAATGACGTGGTGGACGGCGGCCTTGGTGCCGACAGCCTGGCAGGCGGACTTGGCGCGGACCGCTTCCTGTTCAAGACTGCCGGCGAAGCCAACCGCGATGTCATTGCCGATTTCAGCGCCGCGCAAGGGGACAGGATTGATCTGCGCCCTCTCGATGCCGATGCGCTGCTCGTGGGTGATCAGGCCTTTACCTGGATTGGCGGCGTCGGCTTTGCTGGCGTCGCCGGTCAGGTGCGCTTTGCCGGCGGCATGCTGGAGGGCGACGTCGACGGCGATGGCTTGGCCGACTTCCAGATCGCGCTTACCGGCATGGCTTCGCTTACTGCGGCGAGTATCTGGCTGTAACGACGACTTCGGCCGCCCCTCGTCAGTCAGCGGGCTCCGAGCATAGCCGAACGTGGCAGCCTGATCAGAAGAATGCCCACTTTGGTGCCCGACGTCCTCGATTTTGTTAGGCGTCGGCGCCATTCAGACAAACCATCGCCATTGAGTAGCGGAGGATTTCTGGCTCCTGGCGCGCGGCGCCGTTCGACACGCTTCGCCTGCGGCTGGTCAAGCTCGCCACCCGCGTCGAGGACTGGGTGACACGCATCATGCTGCACCTGACCAGCGCCTGCCACGACCAGCGTGTTCTGCAACTCGCGCTCTGACGGCTGCCGCGCTTCAGCTGCTGAGCCACCGGGGTCGTGTCGCCCCGCCGAACCCACCTGCCGCAACCTGCCAGACCCGAAATCCGCACCGTACCGCTGGCAACAGGCGCCGGACGCAGACTGCGCGCGCCGTCATACCTCCGCCGCCGGCAGGGAGCGTGCAGGCACCCGGGACAGGGCGTGGTGAATTTTGCGGGCCAGGTCACGTGCGCGGCCGAGTCGTGCTGTCGCTGGATCGCGCAAGCGAGGGCCCCTGCCCTGGTCGGCCGGATCCTGCTGTCTAGCCAGCACGCTGAAACAAGGCCCGATGCAGGAAATCGGTCAGCTTATGGGCCGTATCCGCCTCCGACAGCGCCGACTGATCGTCGAGCGCCAGCAGCTCGACCATGTCCTTCAAGGCCATGCCCACGGCCAGAAGCTCGTCGACGGTCACCCGGTGCTGCCGCAAATGGTCGCGCTGCTCGAGGAAGGCAGAGAGTACCCCCGCCATCCCGCGCACCAACGGCCGGTCATTGCGCTGCGCATACTCAACGAACTGGGCGCGTATGTGCCGGCTCAGCGGCCCCAGCGACGCAGCCGTACTGGCGCGGAGGATCGCCATGGCGGTGGTGGCGCAGATGTCCCGCGTATCCGCGTCGTCGGGCAAGGTGTCGAGCATGGCCCGATACTCGTCCAGCCGGCGGGCGACATAGCAGCCGAAAATCGCGTCGCGGATCGCCTCGCGGCCCGGGAAGTAACGGTAGATCGCGCTGCGGGCCAGCTGGCTCCGACGAGCAATCTCGGCAATCCGCGGCGCTGCCTGCTGCGTGGCCAACACGGCGGAGGTCGCACCCTCTATGATCCGATGGATGGTTGCGTGCGAGGCAGGCCGGCATGGCTGCTGTCGCAACGTTGCCGTGCGGCTGCTGTCTCGGGTCGGCGCAGGCATATCCAACTATCCTTGTCGCAACTTCGCCGGCGGGGGCTACCCAGAGTTGTGATGCCGGAACATCAAGCCACCCCTGATCTCCACCGTTATCCGAAATTCTCTCATGAGAAGGAAGTAGGCACGCATTGCGTGCGAACACCTAAGTATACACCACTATGTTTCATTTATTGGGACACTTCTCCATATTTGGGTCAGCACCGCCGGCGTTTTGGCGCTGCCGCAACCGCAAGCAAATGGAACAGTCTGCATGAGCGCTACCCAGACCTACCGCACGTCCAGGCGGCCCAGGCCTGTTGGCCAATCGGCCGCCGGCTTTATCCTCCAGTTGCTGCGCTTGGCCCTGCTGGTCACCTTCGCTGCCATGGTGTCCGTCCTGGGCAGCGTGATCTGGCGCAGCCTGGGCGGCTGAGGCGGCGGGCGCGCCACTGCGGCGCCGCGCAGACGCCGCAGCCAACGCCCGCCCCTTCGGGCGGCGGAACCAGGGCGAAATGCCGGCGATGCCGCAGTGACCCTTCGTTGCGGCCCAGCTACGCGCAACGCCTTAATGACAGTCCGTAAAAGCCGCCTTAACAACCCTGGCGTGCAGAACAGCTGCTCAGGACACATACAGATGACCGAGTCCAAGACGGAGCCTGCATCAGCGGAAGCCCTGTTGAGCCCGGCTGAAGTCGTTATCGGTCTGATAGCGATGCAGGTCAGCGCCGAAAAGGCGGGCATGGTGGCAACAGCGGCCAGGCTCAGCGCGCTTCACAAGCTGGCGGCTGCCGAGTTCGACATGATGAGGGCCGCGAGCGGCGATCTTCTGTCCGGCGCATCGGTGACGGTCGTGGGACCGTCTTGTCCCGATCAGCAGTCGCCCTCACGCCCCAGGCAGCGCTACCTGTGCTAGAAGAGCAGGCGCCGTGGTAGGACCGCCGCCCGCGCGACGCAGCGGTCAGCCCATTCGGCTCGCCATGGCCAAGGACGCCGTCGCTCCGCCATGGCGCCGCAGGTCGCGGCAGTTGAACCGAGCAAATGCCTCTCGCAGGTCGCTGTCCGAGACCGTTGCAGCCAGCCTCACAAGCGGGCCGCGACTCAACCACCCCTGCAACTCGGCTGAATGGATGAACTTCTCTCCGATCAGGACCACCGGCAGCCACGGCCGCCAATGCCTGGCTTCACGGACAATCGGTTCCGCGACGGACCAGCGGACATCCTGGTCCACGACCAACGCGTCGTGGAAGCCCTTGATGCCCGCCTCGCCCGGATTGGCCATCGGCTCGACAAACAGGCCGGCATCACAGCCGAGGTCACGCAACCGCTCCAGTGTGGGCAGCGCCAGGCTGGGCGATGCGCCAACCAGCAGCAGCCGCAGCCCATTCACCACCGTGCAGCCGCCCCGTATCAGGTGGGGGCAACCCGAGCAGAACGGCATCTGGCCCAGGCGCAACGCCGGCACATTGCCTTCTGGCAGCGATGTCCGCCGGGCCACCGTCGGCAGCCCGTCCAAACCGGTTGGGTGAACGGACGGCTTTTCCGAGCAAGGTTCGCTTGTCAGTCGACCTGATGCCCTCATCGCACCTCCAATCCCGGAGTAACTCGGCTTGACATGAACTTTACTCAATGCGTCACATCGCAACTATTCTCCGTATTGTGAACTCTTTCACGCCCGTATAACTACTTATTCGCGAGAACGTGCCCGGGTACGTATTTGCCCTTACGTTGAAACCACTTGTTGCCGGGCTTCAGGAATTGGTCATGCTGCGGCAAATGCAACGTTTAAACTTCAGCGGCCCACGAAGGCTCTGGGCACACCTGCTCGCATTGTGCCTGATCGTTTTGCTTCCGCTCGTTGCGGGCGTGGGCACGGCCGCTTTTGCCGTGCGCCGGGCCGACCGCCTGAAGATGGAAGCTTCCATGATGCGGACAGCCGAGTTGCTGGCGCATATCGCGGAAGCCAGGATCGGCCAGTCCCTGCCGACCCTTGTCGGGCTTGCCCACCTGCCGAGCATGCGCAGCGGGAGCGTCGAGGACGGCATCGCCCTGCTGCGGCGGCGCGCGCTTGAGGTGCCTGGCCAGACCGGGGCGCTGGCCATGTTCGGCCCCGGTCCGGACTACCCCCTGCTGTTCCACACCGGGGCACCCGCCGACACCAGGCCACCAAACGTGGTGCCGGCCGCCTTCCGCGCAGCGATGGATCGCGCCGCGGCCACCGGCCAGCCAGTGCTGAGCGACCTGATCAGCGACGAGATGGAAGGCGGCTTCCTGGCCCGGCTGGTCGTACCGGTCAGGGCGGATGGTCGGCTCCTCGGCACGCTCAGCGCCGCCGTGCACAGCGCGGCCCTGGCAAAGTTGCTGGCGGCGCGCAGTGAGGCAAATACCTTCGTCCTGGCCTTGCTGGACGGAAACGGCATCATCGTCGCCCGCTCGATCGCGCCAGCCGACCGGGTCGGCCAGTTGGGCTTCTCCCGTATCGGCAACCCGGCAGGGGCAACCGGCGTCCAGCGTCGCATCGCCCCGGGTGGCAGCCCGGCGATCCTCGCCACCCTCACCATGCCGAGCTGGCCGGGCTGGACGATGGTCGTCTGGGCCAGCGAAGCGGCGATCATGGCCAACTACGCCACGGCCTCGACCCTGGTGCTGGCAGGCATGGGCCTTGCGCTGCTGCTGGCCGCGATAACAGGTTATTTCTACAGCCGCGGAATGCTGCGTTCGTTGCGGCGGGTCATGCTGGTGGGTGCGTCGGAAGGTGGCACGCAGCAGGCGCCCCCCTCCCCCTTGCCGCTGGTTGCGGAGTTCGAGGACATCGCTTCCGCCAGGCGGGCCGACCTGCAGGCGCTGGTGCTGAATGCGCAGGTCGCGGAAGGCCAGAAGGCGCTGCTGCGATCCGTGCTCGACAGTGTCAGCGATGCGGTCCTCGTGAAGGACAGCAACGGCAGGTACCTGATGATGAACGCGAGGGCCCAGGGCCTCATGGGGTCGGCGGCCGAAGCGGCGGTTGGGCGCAGCGCGCTGGAGCTGTGGCCCGTCATGGGCAAGGACATAGACCGCAGCGACCAGTTCGTGCTGCGCCGTGGCCGGCCGATGCTGGCCTCGGAAGTGGTCATCGAACACGAGGGTGCCTCAAGGCTGTTCCTGGCCATCAAGGCGCCCTGGCGCGATCCTACGACGGACGTGCCTGCTGGTGTCGTGACGGTGCTGCACGACATCACGGAGGAGCGCGCCCTGGCGGACCGGCTGCGGCGGACGGAGGAGCGGCTGCAGCACCTGGCGCGGCGCGCCAGCATGAGCGCGGTGGCCGACGGCATTGCCCATGAGCTGAACCAACCCCTGTGCGCGGCCACCATCTACCTCTCCGGCGCCGGACGCCTGGTTGCGACCCGGGCCACGACCGACCCTTGGTTGGACCAGGTCCGCGAAGGGATGGCGCACGCGAGCGACCAGATCCTGCGCGCCGGATCGGTGCTGCGCCGCATGCGTGCCTTCCTCAGCGACAGCGACGCGGCGCAGCGGCCCGAGCCGGTGGCCGAGGTGATCGCCGAGGCGCTGGATCTGGCGACCGTCGGCGTGCTGGCGGATACCGCGGCGCAGGTGGAGTTTCTGCCGGATGCCGGGCTGGGCCTGGTGATGATGGACCGCGTGCAGGTGCAGCAGGTGGTGGTCAACCTGGCGCGCAACGCGCTGGAAGCGATGGACGCCCTGCCCGCGGGCCAGCCCCGCTGCCTGCGCGTTACCGTGGCCGCAGCGGGCGCCGACCTGGTTGAGGTGCGCGTGGCCGATACCGGCCCCGGGCTGGCGCCGGCGATGAAGCCGCATGTGTTCGAGGCGTTCCGCACCACCAAGCCGGGTGGCATGGGTATCGGGCTGTCGATCTGCCGCACCATCGTGGAAGCCCATGGCGGGCGCATTGCCGTCGAGGAGCCTGACGGCGGCGGCACCGTGTTCGTCTTCACCCTTGCCCTCGACAACGGCGCCCCCGACGCCGACGCCCCGATCCTCCGCGAGCCGCTGGAACTGACCTGATGAAGCGCGTCGTGGTGGTGGATGATGATCCGGCAATGCTGAGTGCCATCAGCTACATGTTGAGCGCGATGGACTTCGAGACCATCGCCTTCGCCTCGGCCGAGGCACTGCTGGAGCCCGGCCGGCTGACCGAGATGGACTGCGCGCTGGTCGATGTACGGCTCGGCCCCGGCATGGATGGCCTGGCGTTGCTCACGGCGCTGCAACTGCGGGGCACGGCGGCGCCCGTCATCATCATGACCGGCCACGCCGATGTTCCGCTGGCGGTGCGCGCCATGCGCGCCGGCGCGACCAACTTCATCGAAAAGCCGTTCAGCGGCGACGCCCTGCTGGCCTTGCTTGCCGACGCGCTGGCGGCATCCACCGCACGGGCCGCGACCGGCAAGGAGGTGGAGGAAGCCCGCGCCGCCGTTGCACTGCTGACCCGCCGAGAGCGCGAGGTGCTGCTGTGGCTGCTGCGCGGCGAGAAGAACAAGATCGTCGCGCACCGCCTGGGCATCAGCACCCGGACGGTGGAGGTGCATCGCGCTTCCCTGATGGCGCGGATGAAGTGCCGGGCCTTCGCCGACGCGGTCCGCCTGGCGATCCTGGCCGGGCTGAGCGACGAGGACATCCAGGTGCAGCCCGAGCGTGACACGTGAACTCGAGGCCCCGCGGATGCCGGCGTGGCATCTGATGCTCGGCTTCCCTTTGACGTGCTACCGGGCCCCCAGCGGCCTGCCCCAGCCCCGACCGCGCGCCGGAAAGACCAGTTGATGCAGCAAACGGCGAAGGAACAGACGGTGACCGCGACCCTTAAGGTGCTGCTGGTGGACGACGAAGCGGCCATCCGCGGCGCCATCTCGTTTGGACTGAAGAGCTTCGGCTTCGAGGTGGTGGCCGCGGCTGATCCGCGGGAGGCGCTGGCCATGCTTCGGGAGGACCATGCCATTGGCGCGCTGCTGACGGACTTCCGCATGCCTGGCATGAACGGCCAGGAGCTCGCCCTGGGCGCCCAGGCCGACCGGTGCGAGGCAACCGCGCTGGAGGTGGTGATCATGTCCGGCCACGTATCGCTGGTGCCAGCCGGCAGTGGGACGGAACCGCTGGTGATGCTGCGGAAGCCCTTCACCATCGAAAGCCTGGTGGAGGCGATGACCGAATCGCTGCGGAAGGCAACACGGCGCCGCGCCCAGGGAGCTTCCGATGCGGGCTAGTTGGCGCCGCGCGCGGGCAAGGCTTTGCCGCCACCGACGGAGCCTGTCCTCGGCGCTGGTCGTGGCCTTGCTGCTGGCAACGCTGCACCTGCTGGCGGCAGCAGGGACGCGGCAGTTGAAAGCGAGGGCGGAGCAGGCCGCGCTGACCAGCGTTTCGCTGCGAACCGAGGCGGCCGAACAGATGATCATCCGCATGATGGAAGGCTATGAAGTCTACTTCGACTTGCTGGAGACGCGCCGGCAGCTGCGCCTGGAAGGAACCGAATCAGCACAGGTCATCGCCGACAGCATCGAGCGCCGTATACAGGGGCTTGCTCAGTCGAAGCGCTTTGGGGTCTTCCAGGTCATGGTGTTGGACCGGGACGGGGTCGGCCGATGGACCTCCGCTGGCGGCGAAATTTCCCTGCCCATGGCTGACCTTCCCTCCTACGCCACACACAGCAAGGTTGAGACCGGCGTGCTGTTCGTCGGGCCGCTGGTCGGGCGCCACAGCGGCCGTGACCAGATTGTGATCAGCCGACGGCTCCCATCGCAGGGTAGCGAATATATGGGCGTCGGATTGCTGGCGGTCGATACGGCTGAACTGCGGGCCGTCTTGGCGGGTTTCAGCGGCAGCCGCATCAACGAGAATGCCACCCTATACCGCAATGACGGCCAAAGGCTGGTCGCCAACTACTTCGGCCGGGCGGGACAGGATGCGGCTCACGACACCACCTTGATTCCGCATTTGGGAACTGTCGTGGCGCGGCGCGTCACGGCCACAGTCGGCGGTGAAGACCGGTTCGTCGCCAACCGGATGCTGAACGGACTACCGCTGATCGTGGGGATCAGCCGACCGGCGGCGGACGAGCTGGCAGAGTTCGAGAACCTGCGAAAGTCCCTGCTGCTGGGCGAATTGCTGGCAGCCTTGGTGATCCTGGCGGGGGGCTTCAGCTATGCTTGGCCGCTTGGCCGCCGCGCCGCGATCAGATCGATCGGCGCGTTGAAGCAGCAGCGCGCCGAACTGGAACGCGTGCTGGATGGCATCGGCGGCGGGGTGGTGCTGCTGTTGCTGGGGTCGGATGGCCAGCTGGTCTTCAACTACGCCAGCGCTGGCGCGCGCCGCCTGGCATCCGAGATGCAACGTGGCGATGGACACGCAATTTCCAGGGGTATTCCACCCGCCGCGCACGGCCGCCGAATATGCCCAGGACTACCAGGTCCTGCTGAACGACCAGCCGGCCATCGTGCGTGACCGGCGGATGATCCGGGCCGATGGCACCTCGCTATGGGTGCGGGTGCATGCGACCCGCGTCGGCATGAAGGACGGCATGATCGAGGTCGTCGCCCTGCTGACGGATGTGACAAGCGAGAAGGAAGCCGAAGCCGCCGCCATCGCCTCGGCGCGGCTGGCAACGCTAGGCGAGATGGCGAGCGGCCTGGCGCACGAGATGAACCAGCCGCTGACGGTGATCTCCCTGGACGCCGGCGTCACCGCAATGCAGTTGCAGCAGCCGAACCCGTTGGCCAGGCTACCTGCCCTGCTGGAATGCCAGCAACGCATCGTCGCCATGACCAAGCGGGCCAGGATGATCATCGACCATCTGCGAATGTTTGCGCGTCAGCAGGAAGCAGACCTGGAGATGGTGGACCTTCGCGCGGTCGTGGAAGGGGCCTGCCTGATGTGCGCCGGGCCGATGAGCGATGCTGGCGTGGTCCTGAGACGGGAACTGCCCGCCGACCTGCCCTTGGTCAGCGGCCGTCAGGTGCTGCTGGAACAGGTGCTGGTGAACCTGCTGCTGAACGCCGCGCAGGCCATGGCGACAACCACGCTCGCCACGCGGCAGGTGCATGTCAGGGCTGCCGCGAAGCCGGACGGCGTGACGCTGGAGGTGGCCGACACCGGCCCAGGGCTGGCGCCGGAGGTGCTGGAGAAACTGTTCAACCCATTCTTCACGACCAAGCCACCGGGCCAGGGAACCGGCCTGGGGTTGTCGATCAGCCACGGCATCATGATGGCTTGTGGCGGCACCATCGCCGCAAGCAACAGGCCGGAGGGCGGCGCGATATTCCGCCTCACCCTCCGGCTGGCCGAGGATGGCGAGGCCGACATCGAACGCCTCCCACCGCCCGAGACCGGCGTGGCTGCTGGCGTAGGCTGAGACAGCCCGCTAAGCGATCTTCCCGGTGCACGGCCCAGGCTGGACGCACGCGCCACCGCACCGGATAGCGGCCAGGACCGCTGCTCTGGTCAGCAGGCACCGCATCGGCCGCGCGACGCCGACAACACCGGGCAGCCAGCACATCGCGCAGGTGGCACGGCGCCATGTGCCGAGGTGGCTGTCGCGCGGTATCGCGATGCACCCCGCGGGTCACTACCGCCAGGTCCACCGGCCCGTGGCTCGGACCTGAGCCATAAGGATCGGCCCTACACCGCGCGCCCTTCGGTTTCGTGCGGCAGGCCGAGCGTGAGCGGCTTTTCCATCATGCTCGAATCCAGCAACTGCGGCTGCAGCAGGAAGGCTATTCGGACCAGGTCGGCGATGTTCCGCGCCTGTAGCTTGCCCATCATGTTCAGCCGATGGATTTCAACGGTGCGCGGGCTGATGCCGAGGCGGTCGGCAATTTCCTTGCTGATCAGGCCATCGACCACGCCCTGCATCACTGCCAGCTCCCGTGGACTGAGCGACGCGAAGCGGGCCTTCAACGCATCCACGCCGCGGCCACCGCGGCTGACGGCCACGCACTGCGCGATGGCGGCGAGCAGGTCGTCGGATTTGAACGGCTTCTCGATGAAGTCGGCGGCGCCGGCGTGCAGCGCCCTGACCGCACTGCGAACGTCGCCGGCGCCGCTGAGGAACAAGGCAGGCGCCGAGACGCGGCGCGAACGCAGGATGCCCAGCAGCTGGATCCCGTCGAACGCGCCAGGCAGGGACAGGTCGAGCAGCAGGCAATGCGTGTTCGTTGGCACGCCATGCCCAAGCAGGCTCTCGCCGGAGGCGTGGCAGATTGCCTGGTATCCGCGCCGCCCCAGCAGCTCGGACAGCGTCAGCCTGATGTGCGGATCATCGTCAACGATCACCACGCAGGCCTGCCCAGGGGCCGGATGGGTCGCGTTGGGCAGGCCCGGCAAGAGCAGGTCTGCATCGTCGGGGGCCTGGCTACCCGTCATGAGGTGTTATTCCTCCACTGCGCAGGGCAAGACGTAACTTAAGCTGCGATTCTCCGCAGTAGTTGTTTTTACTTAATGGTATATCCTGCAAGTCGAACAGGGTCGCGCCAGCAAGTATTTTTACGTATATCTCCCCACCATGCCTGCCCAGTTTTGTCGTTTCAGTATAAATACTTATTTCTGACGAATGTTTCGAGAGTTAGCAGTGGCTACCACTTGGCCATGGAGAGCTCGGTCGTGACTGCGATTCCCAAAGTCCATTTGGATAATAATGCCCGCTACCTGTCGTCAAACGCGATGTCCGTCGGGCCGCTATTGCCGGGATCGGTCGGCGAAACCCAGACCGGCGACCTGCTGAACTTCCTGCTTGCCAGCGAGAGCGCAAGCGTACAGCGCAGCATGATGCGTCTGCTGCAGGAAGTGGCCGATGCAGGCATGCCGCCCGCACCCGCGTGCCTCAACGCCTCCGCGCATGCCGTCGCCGCACAGGTCGACCAGGAACTCGCCAGCCAGCTTCGCGCGGCGATGATCGAGGGCGATCCGGCACTGCGCCTGCACTACCAGCCCCTGGTGGCGGCATCGGGCGGCAACCTCGTCGGCTTCGAAGCCCTGCTGCGCTGGACCAGCCCGACCAGGGGCCAAGTAGCGCCGCACCAGGTGTTGCGCCTGGCGGCAGGCAGCGGCCTCGCCGATGCGCTCGACTTTTGGATCCTGCAGGAGGCGGTGGCCAACGGAGCGCCGTGGCTGGCCCGTAACGGCGGCCTGACGCTGGCCGTCAACGTGACCGGCGCCCTGATCAGCAGCAGCCACGCGATCCTGGCGATGCGGGCAGCCCTGGCGGCCCATGGCGTTGCCACCAACCGCGTCTGCCTGGAAGTGACCGAGGAAGTTCTTCTGGACCAGTCGGCCAAGCGAGGCCTGCACGCACTGCAGCAGGCTGGCTTCCGCCTGGCAATCGACGATTTCGGGGTGGGCCATTCCGGGTTGCAACGCCTGCATGAGTTCAAGGCCGACGTGGTCAAGCTGGACATGAAGTTCTTCTTGGGTCGGCGCTACCCTGACGACGACCTGGCGGCGCTGCGCAGTCTGGTGCGGACGCTGCGTCAGTTCGGCATCACCGTTGTCGCGGAGGGCATCGCCGGTCCGCAGGACTACACCGTTGCCTGCCAGGTGGGCTGCCAGGTCCTTCAGAGCTTCTGGTTTTCCGAGGCCATCAGTGCGTCGGCCGCCACTGAGCTGGTGGAAACCGACCGATGCCCTTGGAGCGTGTCGCCATGACGCTCTACGCCTTCGGCGCCGCAGCCTTGCCGTCCTACGCCTGCGTCGCACGGCCGGCAGTGCTGGCCAGTTGGATAGACCTGCTGCGCGAGCCAGCAGTTGCTCCACCTGCCGGCGCAAAGGGCCGCTGCGCTACGCAGGATGACGGGCGCCTGGGACTTCTCGGCGGCCGTGGCAGACCAGCTGCAGGTGGACCTTGCCAGCGGCGGGCGAGGCACCGGCCTGGAACGCCTGGTTGAGTGGGAAAGCGCCCGCGCCGGATTGGCCCGCGATCTGTCCGAAAGCACCTCGCCGGACGCCGAGGCGTATCTCGACGGCATCGCCGAGAAGGTTGCGGCCGGCCGCTCTTCCCCGACCACCTGGTCACCCCTGTGCAACGCGATTCCGCCTGGCGGCTGGCTCCGTCGGTCGCCGCTGCAACTGGTCGGCGAGGCCGCGCTCCAGCTCCGGCCCGTGTCGTGCGGCGAAGCTCCGCGGGACGACATTGATGCAACGCTCCGCAGCGCAGCCTTCGGGATGTCCTGGCGGGTAACCCGCATCGCTCTCGCAAGCCCTACCAGCCCGGCGACTGGGAGCGAGACTGATTATAGTCCCGTATTTTGCAAAATATCTCTTTTTCTTAGAACTACCTGGGTTTCTGAGAAACTACGTAACCATCCCAAGTTGTGGCGCAGCGAACTTTTTCCCTACTTAACAACGGTCACCCCATGGAGAATCTCCTAATGGTTGCTACCAGCGACCCGTGGAACGACGTTTGGAACGAATACGATCAGCGGCTTTCCGCTGCGGCAGAGCCAGCCGCGCCGAAGCCCTCGTATCTCGTCCATGAATGCGTCTCCAGGACCGAGATCGAGACCGAGGCACTGGCCAAAGGCAGCGCCATCCGACCGATGCTGGCCTTGGCGGTGGCGCTCATCGCCCTGCTGCTGAACTTCCAGGTCCAGCCCGATAGGCCGCAGGACTACCTGGGAGCGTCTGAGCCCCTGGAGTTCGCCTCGGCGCTGGCGTCGGTACCGGTCATCGGCATGGGGGCGCCTGCCGCCGCAGCAACCGCACCGGAGGGGGTCGGGGACAGCCCGGCCCACGATACCACCACTTTCGGCGTGTTCCTGCCGGTGCCCTCGCCGGCTTGGGCTGGCCGGGAGGAGAAGCTGGTGAACGGCCTTCAGATCAAGCCAGAGGCGTGCCTTGCGGTTGGGATCATGGGCAGGGAGCCCGGGTCCGACGCCGGCTGCGCCGGTGCCGCCGAACGGCCAACGAGTTCGGCCAGGGCAACGCCGCGGCCGAATGGAAAGACCGCACGCGATCTAAGCACCGAACGCGGATGGACGGTGCAGCGCCCCCTTCGCCAGAGCCAAGCGTAACAGCCGCAGCCGAGAAGATCCCATGACCTCCAGATTCGACAGTAAAAACCGGCGTGGATTTGTGGCCCAGGTAGCGGCGATGTCGCTGGCGGCGACCCTTCCCGGCCATGCCAGCGAACCGGCGGCCAAGGGCCTTACGGTGGTGGGGCGGGACCGCTGGTTGTTTCCCCTTTGGGACGTGATGTCCCACCTGGACCAAGCGCAGCTGCGCAGCGTCGCCGCGGTCATGAACGAGGCGATCGGCCTGCTGCGCCAGGCGCGCATCGAGGTGGTGGTCGCGCTTGTGCCGTCCAAGGCTCGCTGCTATCGCCAATTCCTGCCGCCTCAGACCAAGCTGGCAGCGGATATCGATAGGCGCTACCCGCTGGCCGTCGCTGAGCTGCGCCGGTCCGGTGCGCTGGTGCCGGATCTGGACGCGCCGTTCCAGGCAGCGGCGCGCAGCCAGCAGCTCTACTTCAAGGCCGACACCCATTGGCTGCCCGAAGGCGCCGCGCTGGCGGCCACCGAACTGGCCCGGCAGGCCGCGCCTGGGTTGAAGCTGCCGCCGGCCTCCCGGCCCGGGGTCAGGCTGGCCGAGCCGACCACCGCCACCAATCCGGTCAGCGACCTGCTGCGCTTCCTGCCGCAGGCCGAACGCGCCGGCTACCCGCCCGAGCAATACAAGGTCCGCCAGACCCTGGCCGCGGCCGGCCCGGCGGCGCTGATCGAGGATGACAGCGCCGACCTGGTCGTCATCGGCAACAGCTTCGCCCAGCCGCGCTACGGCTTCAGCGCCCAGCTTTCCCAGGCGATGAACCGCCCAGTGGCACTGCAGTGGAAGCCGAACAATTTCGGCGCCTACCACACCCTGCTGGACTACCTGCGCGGCCCGCTCTTCCGCCAACAGCGGCCGAAGGCGCTGGTCTGGCAGCACCTGGAATTCGACATGCAGAACCTGCCCAACAGCAGCAGCTGGGGGCAGAACGCCATGCCGCCGCGCGACTTCCTCGCGGGCGTGCAAACCGCCCTGCGCGGCTGACTTCGTCCTTCCCTCCCCCGCCCAGGACTTCCCACATGAAAACCCAGCCCCCCCTGGCCCGCCGGGCGATGCTCGGCGCTGCGCTGGTGCTTGCGCTGCCAGATCTGGCTCGGGGCCAGAGCCAACTCTACGAAGCGCCGCCGCCCCCCGGCTCCGCCTGGCTGCGCTTCGTCAACGCGCTCGGGCAGCCAGTGTCGGTGCGTCCGAACTTCCTGCCGGCGCGTGAGCTGGGCACCGAGGCCGGCGCCCGCATCGGGCCTTATTCGGTTGTTGAGCAGGTGGCAGGCCGCCGCCTCAGCCTGGCGCTGGAGACGGCCGGTCGGCGGGGCGGCATCGCGCTGACGGTGGAGCCAGGCAGTTTCACCACCGTCGTGCTGCATGCGTCCGGCGTGGGTGCGGCAAGTGCGACGGCGATAACCGACCAGGCGGACTTCAACCGGGCTCGCGCCAGGCTGGCCTTCTACAATGCCGCACCGGGCTGCGGCGCGGCGGAGCTGCGCTTGGCGCCAACCGGCAGCCTCGTCTTCCAGGGTCTGGGGCCGCTGGCGACGCAGGCGCGCGCGGTCACGCCGGTCGCGGCCACCGTGGTGGCGCTGTGCGATGGCGTCGCCACGGCGCCACTGGCGCTGGCGGGGTTGGACGCAGGCGGCAGCTACAGCATCTGGCTCATGCAGCCGCCCGATAGCGAGGCCTTCGCCCTGTTTACGCCGGACGTGCTTGCAAGGAGGGCGGCATGAGCGCCCGCCTGGTAGGCCGCGCCCTGGGATATGCAGGGTTGGTGGCGGCGATCGTCGGCAGCGGGGTATGGGCGCAGGAAAACCTGCTGCCCTGGCTATTCGCCCCGTCACGGACGGCAGCGCCCGTGCCGTCACCGCCGCGCGCCCAGCCGCAGCTTCTGCGGCAGGTAGCGCAGGTCACCGTCACGGAAGATGAGGACGCCGAAAAGGCCGCCGCAACGCTGCTGACCCAGGCGCAATTCTGGCGCGAGCAGTTCCGTCCCGAGCTGGCATGGCAGGCCGCGACCAGGGCGTTGCGGGTGGTCCCTGGCAACGTCGAGGTCCTGGCCATGGCCGCTCAGTTGGCCGTGCAGATGGATCAACCGGAGGCGGAGCAGCTGCTGGCCCGTTGGCGCGCCGTGGCACCGGCAGACCCCCGGCTTGCCATGGCCCGGGCAGGCGCCGGTCTGGATGTCGAGGCGAGCGAAACGCTGTATCGCGCCCGCACCGCGGCACGCGCCGGCAGGCCCGCGGATGCGCTGATCGACTACCGCAGCATGTTCCGGGGCGGCCAGCCGCCACCGACCCTGGCTGCGGAATACTATCAGGTATTGGCCTCTGCTTCCGAAGCCGGGCACCAGCAGGCCATGCGCGAAATCCCGCAACTCCTGCGCAGCCAGCCGCTCAATAACCCGCTGAAACTGGCGCTGGCGCAGTTGCAGACCTACCGGGAAGACAGCCGCAGCCAGGGCATCGAGGCGCTGCAACAACTTGCCGACGACCCCGCCTCGGCGCTTCCCGCACGGGCGGCTTGGCGCCAGGCCTTGCTCTGGCTCGGCGACGAGCCAGAGACGGCTGAGCTGATCGAGACCTATCTGCAGATGAATGCAGCCGATGCAGAGATCTCGGCGAAGCTGGAGCGCTCAACCGCCAACCAGATATCGCCGGCCACGATGAACAGGCTCGCCGCCTGGAACCTGGTGGCGGAGAAGAAGCTGAGAGAAGCGGAAGATGCCTTCCGCGCCGCCTTGCTCGCCCAGCCGGGCGACCCAGAATCCACGATAGGCCTGGCCATCATCCGGCGCATGCAGGGACGCACGGATGACGCAAAGCGGCTGTTGGACGAAGCCGTCTCCCTGGCGCCGGACCGCCGCGAGGAATTCACGCGTGCCTTCGGCGCCAATCCTGCGACGGCGACCGGTGCCACGGTTGCCAGCGCGGTCACGCAGGCCTGGGAGGCACTGAACCAGAACCGCCTCGACGAAGCCGACCGGCTGGCCCGCCGCGCCCTGCGTGCCGGCGGCGAGGAACGCCCGCAGGCCGAGGTGGTGCTGGGCCAGGTCGCGCTGCTGCGGGAAGACCTGAGCACCGCCGAGACCCGGTTCCGGGCGGCGCTGGCGTTGCGGCCGCAACTGCCGGCCGCACTGGCCGGGCTGTACGGCGTGCTGCTGCGCCAGAACCGCGTCGCCGAGGCCGAGGCCGTGGAACGCGAGCCGGGCTTCAGCCAGCCCGCGGGCCAGGCGGGCCGGGCCTATGCGCTGCGTGCCCGCGCCTTCGCCGAGCCGGGCCTGACCCGACGGGAGGCACTGCTGCGGGAGGCCATGGGCCTGGACGGGTCGAACCCCTGGGTGCGGCTGGACCTTGCACGCACCCTGAGGGCGCTCGGCAAGCTGGCCGAAGCGCAGCAGCTGGAGACGACCCTGGGCAACGAGACATCGCCGGAAGGCCTGGCCGCGGCCGCCCTGCTTGCCATGGACCAGGAACGCCCGGGCGACGCGGTGCTGCTGCTGGAGCGGGTGCCCGCAAGGCTGCGCAACGCCGACATGGCCCGCATGCTCGCGCGGGCCCGGATGCTCGGCGAGGTGCAGTCCCTCGGCCGGCAGCTGGGCCATGACGGCGGCGCCGCGCGTGCCCGCCTGCTGGTGCTGGCAGGCAGCCCGGACCCGGGCGGCATGGTGGGGTCCGCGGTCGTCCGCGCGCTCGGCAAGGTCAACGACGCCTCGGCAATGGCCCTGGCGACACGCGATGCGTTGGCCGCCAATGGTGGTGCTGCCGATAATCGCATGCTGCTGGCCGCAGCCCTGATGGGTTCCGGCCAAGCCGCCGAGGCTCAGCATGTCCTGGCGCCGCTTGAGGAATCGCCGCGGCTGAATACCGAGCAGCGGCGCCAGTTGGCCACGCTGCGGGAGGCGCTGTCCGGTGCGGGGCCGGCAGCCGCTATTGCGCGGCAACAGGCCCCGTCCGGTCGTGGCGCCACGCCACGCCAGGCCGCCGAAGCCGCGCTGCGGCGCAACCCGTCCGACCGCGCTGCCCGGCTGGCCCTGCTCGACCTGGCCCTGGCCGAGGGCGACCTGGCTGAGGCCGAGAAGCTCATCGCTGCCGGCCGGCTGGCAACGCCGGCCGACCCGCAGCTGATGCAGCAGGAAGCCAAGTTGGCCATGGCAAGGCAGCAGCCCCTGCGCGCCCGCCAGCTGCTGGAGACGGCGCTGCGCCGCCAGCAGCAACTGGTTAGGGAAGCTGGCGGCCAGGCCGACGCGGCGCTGGCCTCGGACCTGATGAATCCCCGCCAGGCCACACGGCGCGTGGGTGAGGAGCCGCGCGACCCGGTCATGGCGGAACTGGTCCGCGATCTCGGTCGGGCGCGTGACCAGTCCGCCACCTGGGTACAGGCTGGTGGCGGCGCCCGCTGGCACAGCGGCACCGCCGGCATGGGCCGCCTGCGGGAGGTCACCGCTCCGGTGGAGGTTTCCACGCCCGTGCCGATGCTGGGAGGCCGCGCCTATGTGCAGGGCGGCGCCGTCTCGCTGGACCATGGCGGTGGGCGGGGCAACGTGATGTTCGGCAGCAACGCGCTGGCCCGCGGGCCGCTGCGGACTCCGGAGCGCTGGGCCACCGGCGGCACGGTGGGTGTCGGCTATGCGCAGCAGAACGTGCGGGTGGACCTGGGGTCAACGCCGCTGGGCTTCGAGCGCACCAACGTGGTCGGCGGCGTCGAGGCGGCGGCGACGCTTGGCGCAGGCTTCTCGCTGCGGCTGAGCGCCTCGCGCCGCGCGGTGACGGAAAGCATGCTGTCCTATGCCGGCCAGCGCGACCCGCGCACCGGGCGGGTATGGGGCGGGGTGACGCGCAGCGGCGGCCATGTCGACCTGGCCTACGCCGTGAGCGATCGCTTCGGCATCTATGGCGGCGGTGGCGCGGCGGTGCTGGAAGGCAGCCAAGTGGCCAGCAACAGCATGATCGAAGCCGGCGGTGGCGCGACCTGGACCGTGGTAAAGCGACCCAACGAAACGCTGATCGTCGGGGTGGACGGCCGCTACGCGCATTACGACCGCAACCTCGGCGGCTTCAGCTGGGGACAGGGCGGCTACTTCAGCCCGCAAGCCAGCATAAGCGGCGTCGCCCAGGTGGACTGGCGCCGGAACTGGAACGCGCTGAGCATCGGGACGCAGGCCTCGCTTGGCTATCAGCACTACCGCACCCATGCCAGCGACGTGTTCCCCAACGATCCCACGCTGCAGGCGCAACTGGCGCAGCAACGCACCGTGCCAACGGCCTACGCGGCACAATCCAAGGACGGCGTCATAGGAGGCGTTGCGATGAACATGGAATACGCACTTGATCGCAACCTGCGCCTCGGCGTTGCAGGTCGCTACAACCGCTCCGGCTCCTTCACCGAAAGTGGTGGGCTGATGTACCTGCGGTGGCGGATGGACCGTGCGGGGAGTGATTTGGCTCCGCTGCTGGCGGATGTTCCGGTGCGGCAGCCGGCGCCGAGTTGGCCACTGGCCTCCACGCTGCAGGATGGCGCGCCGGAACCGGTGCGGCTGATCCCCGGCGCGGCGCGCCCGCAATGGTAGCCGTGGTGCATTCGCGTGAACGGCTGGCACGGTTGCCGTTCATGCGGACCAAGATTGGTGGCGGTATCGCGCTGCTGGTTGGGATTCTGGCGATCATCTCGGTGATCGTGGTTCCGCTGGAGCCGGACCAGCAGGCGTGGCTGGCGCTTGGCGGGTTCGGGCTGTTCCTGGTTGCCAACCGATTCCGTGGCCGCACCGTGACGCTGATGCTGTCGCTGCTGAGCTGCGTGGTGTC
>CANGNF010000064.1 GCA_947455205.1 Acetobacteraceae bacterium
ACCATCGCCTGGCTCAACCGCTGCCGACGGTTGGCCAAGGACTGGGAATGCCTGAACCGCAGCGCGCTCGCCTTCCTGCGCTGGGCGTCCGTTCGCCGCATGCTCCGAAGGCTATGTCAGAAAACCATATGATCCCGGATGGACTCTGAGCGCCTCGACCTCATCCTGGTCGATCACGCCTTCAAATATGTAATAGCCATGTTCCCAGTACGCGGCGAGAATATCGGGGTGCAACTGGCCGTCGCCGGTCAGGCGTATCGGGCCTCGGTTGCCGATCCTGGCCGCAAGCCGTTCTCCGGCGATACGATACTCCCGCATGCCGGCGTCATGGTCGGCGCGGGATAATGGCTTTGTTTCCTGAAGGGTGGACATGTCGTTCTCCTTTCCGCGATCTGAGGCTTTCCTGAAGGCCGGCAAAATCAGTCACGCCAAGCCAGTTCTACCCTACCCAGGGCGGATATTGCGTCGTTTGACCAGGTCGCCCCATTGATTGGCCTCCTGGCGGATGAATGCAGCAAAAGTCTCTGAGGTTGTATCGCCAGGGATAAAGGTTGTTTCCCGCATTCGCGCTCGCACCTCCGGAAGTGCCAGCACCGTTCGCAGGTCGGCGGAGATCTTGGCGACAACATCGGAAGGCGTCTCCCGCGGCGCGACGAGGCCGTAGAAGGCGGCCGCGTCATAGCCAGGGAAACCCTGCTCGGCGATCGTCGGGATATTCGGCAGCAGCTCCAGCCGTTTTGCCGATGTGACGCCCAGCGCACGGACACGTCCAGCTTCGATATGGGGCAGCATGCTGCTGTCGAACATCGCTGAAACCCGCCCGGACAGGACATCCGCATGTGCAGGCGTGCTGCCGGGGTAAGCGACCGTCGTCACCTCGATCCCCGTGATGTCGTACAGCAGTTCGCCGGACAGGTGGGTGATCGCTCCGATGCCGGTGTGCGCCACCGTCATCTTGCCCGGGTTGGCGCGGGCATAGGCGACGAACTCAGCCACATTCTGCGCCGGAAAGGACGAGTGCACGACCAGGATATTGGGGATGCTGGAAATGAGCCCCACGGGAACGAAATCCCGGAACGGGTCATAGGGAAGGCTCTCGAACATGACCGGGTTCAGCGCGAATGGCAGGGACACGGACAACAGACTGTGTCCGTCGGGGGCGGACCGCTGGACGGCCTGTGTTGCGATGAGGGTATTCCCGCCCGGCCGATTTTCGACCACGACCGGATGCCCCCACAGCGCGCTGAGGTGCTGCGCCGCCAGTCGTGCCTGGGTGTCTGCTGCTCCGCCTGCGCTGTAGGCAACAACGATCCGTACCGGCCTGTCCGGAAAGCGCGAAGCCGTGGATCCTGGCTGTGCAAGTCCAATCGCAGGCATGGTCAGTCCTGCCGCAAGGATACTTCGACGACGAATTTTCAAGGCGTCGTTCCTCCCCGTTTTCTTCGTTCGAGAGCGCAAGGTGAACCGTGTTGCAATGGCTGCGCAAGGGCGCAGACGCGGGACCTGCCCCTGCATTCTCTCGCGTTCATTGTGAGAGCGCGTCTGCCGCGGCGCGTACCGGTGCCGGGTGGCACCCGGGCCGCGATCACTCGACCCGGGCGCCGGATGCCTGGACCAGGCGCTGCCAGCGCGGTGTCTCGTCGCGGACCAACTGCGCCGCCACGGCCGGGCTGGCGCTGGACACCGCGTCGTAGCCCAGCGACCGCAGCGCATCGCGGAAGCCGCTGCTCGTCGCCACCTGGCGAAGGCCGGCATGCAGCCGCGCGATCTCCGCCTCCGGCGTTGCGGCAGGGGCAAGGATCATGTTCCAGGACCGGATGTCGAAGCCGGCCAGGCCAATCGTTTCCGCGAAGGCCGGCACCCCCGGCAGCAGGGAAAGTCGCGTGCCGGACGAAGCGCCCAGCAGCCGCAGGCGGCCGCCCTCGGCCAGCGGGATCAGCGCGGAGGGCAGGTCGGCGGAGCCCTCGATCGTGCCGGTCAGGACATCCGTCGCGGCCTGGGCGCCGCCGCGATAGGGCACCAGGGTCAGTTCCACCGACGCCTGCGCGTTCAGCGCCGACATCGCCAGGTGGCTCACCGTTCCCACCCCGGCATGGGCGACGCGGATCGCGCCCGGATTGGCCCGTGCCCAGCCGAGCATCGCACCGAGGTCGGTCCAGCCGCGCTGCTGGGCCAGCGCCGCATTCACCCCCAGCAGCACCGCGCTGTCGGAGATCTGGGTCACGGCGCGGAAGTCGCGCGCGACGTCGAAGGGCATGGAAGCTTGCAGGAAGGGCGCGGCGCAGAGCGTGGCCGCGCCGATCACGCCGATGGTGGTGCCATCCGCCGGCGCCTTGGCCACCGCGTCCGCGCCGATCAGCCCGCCGCCGCCGCTGCGGTTGTCCACCACCACCGCCTGGTCCAGCACCGGCGCCAGCCGGTCCGCCAGCACGCGGCCCAGGCTGTCCACCCCGCCGCCGGGCGGGAAGGGGATCACGATGCGTAGCGGGCGCCGCTGCGCGCGGGCCAGGGATGGCGTGGCCAGGCCAGCGAGCAGCAGCACGCGGCGCGATGTGCGCGTCATCCAGGTTCTCCGTTGTTCCGCACGCAGGATAGGGATGCGCGGCTCAGCCCCGCAACGGGAAGGACGCCCGCTCGGCGATGGCGGCGGGGATCGCCCCACGCCGCGCCGCCTCCTGCCACATGCGCCTGATCGCCGCGGCGCCACGGCGCGTCACCGACGCAGCATCGGCGGTCAGCACGCGTCCGTCGCGCAGCAGCACGCGGCCCTCGACCATGGCCAGCGTCAGGTCGGCGGCGCTGCCGTTGGTGATCAGCGCCCGCAGCGGATCCCAGACCGGCTGGTAGCGGGAGGAGCCGAGGTCGAACATCACGAGGTCGGCGCACTGCCCCGGCGCCACCAGCCCGAGATCGTCGCGGCCGAGCGCGAGCGCAGCGTCGCGCGTCGCCGCGCGCAGGATGCGCGGGGCCGAGAGCCCGTGCGACGTGCCCGACTGCACCTTGGCGAAGACCGACGCCGTGCGGAGCTCCTGCAGCAGGTCGAGCGTCACGCCATCGGTGCCGATGCCGAGGCGCAGCCCCGCAGCCTCCATCCGCGCCAGCGGCACGAAGCGGCCGGACCGCGCGAAGGCCAGCGGGCAGGACGCCAGCGCCGCGCCGGCCCCGGCGATCGCGGCGAACTCCTCATCGGTCGCGAACATTCCGTGCGCCAGCACCACGCCTGGCCGCAACAGGCCGACATCGCGGAGATGCTCAATGGAGCCCTTGCCGTAGCGTTGCTTCACCCGCGCGATCTCGATCGGGTTCTGCGTGGCGTGGATGGACACGATGGTGTTGCGCTCCCGTGCCGCGGCGTCGATCCGGCGCAGCAGCGCGGGCTCGTTCGAATCCGGTCCATGCGGGCCGAAGCCGATGCGTGTGACGCCGCGCGGGCCTTCGTCGTAGCGGTCGAACAGGTCAAGGATCGCCTCGAAGCCCGTCGCCTCCGGCCTGGTCCAGGTCGGCGTGCCATCCGGCGCCATGCCGACGAGGTCGGAGAAGGTGTAGGGGCAGGACCAGGACCTGAGGCCAAGGCGCTTCGCACGCTCAACAAAGGGCCATTGCGCGACGCGGAAGACGTCGAGCACCCCGGTCATGCCGGACCGCAGCCCTTCCAGCAGCGCCATCTCCGCGGCGTCCCCGATCTCCTCCTCGGTCATCGCGGAGGCGACGATGTCGCCCAACGGCATGAGCAGCGAGAAGACGATGTGGCCTGGCAGGTCGCCGGGCGCGATGTCGTCGGCCAGGCCCCGGAACAGCGGTGCGGACAGCGCGTGGTTGTGCAGGTTGATCAGGCCCGGCAGCAGCAGCGCGTCCGGCGCCACGATCCGCTCGGCGTCGAGCGTCGGCCGCTCCGTCACGACATCGGCGATGCGCCCGTCGCGCACGACGACATGCACGCCGGTGCGGAGTCCGTTCTCGGCATCCCAGGCCCAGCCGGGTTCGATCACAAGGGTCATGCGAACAGCGTATCAGCAAGCATCAGGCAGGGCAGCCGCTTTGTCCGGTAGGCGCCAGGCCGGCCGTTTATGGCGGACCGAACCCGAGGGTGAGGGTTTCGCGCGCCCGGCGCCGGTCAGAATACCCGGGTTCGGCCCGCCAGGTCCCGAGACCGTTCTAGCCTGCCCCCCTTGAGCGGACAGCGACACAGCCGTCAGTACGAAGAACTGTTCTTTGATCGGATGGTGTTCCGCGAAGTATGGGGCGGGCTGCACCTGGCGGTCGGCCAGGGCAGCCCGTCCGTGTAGGCCTAGTCGGCCATCGCGTCCTGGCCCGCCGGCGCCACGTGGTCACCAACCATGGCGCCGGTCGTGATCAGCAGCCCCGCCACCGAGGCAGCGTGCTGCAAGGCGGCGCGCACCACCTTGGTCGGGTCGATGATGCCGGCCGCGACCAGGTCCTTGTACGTGCCCTCCTGGGCGTCGAAGCCCCAGGCGTAGGCGGCATTCTCCAGCACCTTGCCCGCGACCACCGCGCCATCCTCGCCCGCATTCTGCGCGATCTGGCGCAGCGGGACCTGAATGGCGCGACGCACCACCTCCACGCCGAAGCGCTGGTCTTCGTTTTCCACGTTGAGCGTGGCCAGCACGGCACCGGCCCGCGCCAGGGCGGTACCACCGCCGGGCAGGGTACCTTCCTCCACGGCGGCGCGGGTGGCGTGCACGGCGTCGTCAACGCGGTCCTTGCGCTCCTTCACCTCGACCTCGCTGCTGCCGCCCACGCGGATGACGGCCACGCCACCGGCCAGCTTGGCCAGGCGTTCCTGCAGCTTCTCGCGGTCGTAGTCCGAGGTCGTCTCCTCGATCTGCGCCTTGATCTGCTCGATCCGGCCGGCAATCTGCTCCTTGGTGCCGGCGCCATCCACCAGCGTGGTGGCTTCTTTCTCGATCTTCACCTTCTTGCAGGTGCCGAGCTGGGCCAGCGTGACGCTCTCCAGCTTGATGCCGAGGTCTTCCGAGATCACCTCGCCGCCGGTCAGCAGGGCAATGTCCTCCAGCATGGCCTTGCGCCGGTCGCCGAAGCCCGGGGCCTTCACCGCCGCGACCTTGAGGCCGCCGCGCAGCTTGTTGACCACCAGCGTGGCCAGCGCCTCGCCTTCGACTTCCTCGGCCACGATCAGCAGTGGCCGGCCGCTCTGCGCCACCGCTTCCAGCAGCGGCAGCATCGGCTGCAGCGCGCCGAGCTTCTTCTCGAAGATCAGGATGTAGGGCTGCTCCATCTCCACCGTCATCTTCTCGGCATTGGTGATGAAGTAGGGCGAGAGATAGCCGCGGTCGAACTGCATGCCCTCGACCACGTCCAGCTCGGTCTCGATGCCCTTGGCTTCCTCGACGCTGATGACGCCTTCCTTGCCCACCCGCTGCATGGCGCGGGCGATCATGCTGCCGATCGCGGCCTCGCCATTGGCGGAGATGGTGCCGACCTGCGCGGTCTCGGCCTCGGTGCTGATCGGGCGGGTGCGCAGGGCGAGTTCGGCCACCACGGCCTGCACGGCCTTGTCGATGCCGCGCTTCAGGTCCATCGGGTTCATCCCGGCACTGACCGCGCGAACACCCTCGCGCACGATGGCCTGCGCCAGCACGATGGCGGTGGTGGTGCCGTCACCGGCGATGTCGTTGGTCTTCGAGGCCACCTCGCGCAGCATCTGCGCGCCCATGTTCTCGAACTTGTCGACCAGCTCGATCTCCTTGGCGACGGAAGCGCCATCCTTGGTGATGCGCGGGGCGCCGTAGCTCTTGTCCAGCATGACGTTGCGGCCCTTGGGGCCGAGCGTCACCTTCACCGCGTCGGAGATGATGTTCACACCACGCAGCATGCGCTTGCGCGCGTCTTCGCCGAAGCGGACGTCTCTGGCAACCATGATCGTATTCCTTGAAAGTCGGGACCGGGTTCGGGCAGGTACAGGCGGCGCTAAGGCGCGGTTTCGACCACGCCCATCAGGTCCGATTCCTTGAGGATCAGCAGTTCCTCGCCCTCGATCTTCACCTCGGTGCCCGACCACTTGCCGAACAGCACGCGGTCGCCCGGCTTGACGTCCAGCGCCACCAGGTCACCGCGGTCGTTGCGGACGCCGGGTCCTGCCGCGACCACCTCACCCTCCATCGGCTTTTCCTTGGCGGTGTCGGGAATGATGATGCCGCCGGCGGTCTTCTGCTCGGCGTCGAGCCGACGCACGACCACGCGGTCGTGCAGGGGGCGGAATTTCATGTGCAGGTGCTTTCGGTGACTCAGCCCAGGGGCTGGTCTGCTGACCCGGTTTGACAGCGTCGGAGCCGGTAGGTCAGGCGCTTGGCACTCTGTCTGCAGGAGTGCCAGCAAGTTGGGCTTATGCCGGAGCGAATACAAGGGCGGGTGGTCAGCCGGCGTAGTGTCCGCGCTAGCGCCACCGGCCCGGTAGCGCTGGCCCGCGGCATCGCCGCCACCTCGATCTGCAAGACCCAAGGGGGCCATGGATACCCCGCTCCACGGCGGCTATCCTGGGTCGATCACCCCGGCGACCGGCGCGGTCGGGGGGCTGGGTCGTGGTGGACATGTCCGCCCGCGTCGCCATCGGGGAGCAGCGCGCCGCCGGACCAGGAGCTGAACCATGCTGACCGAAGCGCAGAAGCAGGAATACGACCGGGTCGGCGCCATCGTCGTGCCCGACGTGCTGAGCCCGGCCGAGATCGCCGAGCTGCGCGCGGTGACGGACGGCTTCATCGAGCGGGCCCGCCAGGTGTCGCAGCATGATGCGGTGTACGACCTGGAGGACAGCCACACCCCCACGATGCCGCGGGTGCGCCGGATCAAGGCGCCGCACCTGCATCACCAGGCCTATGCCCGGCTGGTGCGGCACCCTGGGATCACCGCGGTGCTGCAGAGCCTTTGGGGCCCCGACATCCGCTTCGATACCGCGAAGCTGAACATGAAGTCGGCCGGCTTCGGCGCCGCGGTGGAATGGCACCAGGACTGGGCCTTCTACCCGCACACCAACGATGACCTGGCCGCGGTGGGCGTGATGATGGACGACATGGACCTGGCCAACGGCCCGCTGATGATCATCCCCGGCAGCCACAAGGGCCCGGTCTTCGACCACCACGCCGAGGGCCGCTTCTGCGGCGCGATGAACCCGGCCAACCGTGACGTGGACTACGGCCAGGCGGTGCCGCTGACCGGCCGTGCCGGCGCCATCACCGTGCATCATGTCCGCGCCGTGCATGGTTCGGCGCCCAACACCTCCAACAAGGAGCGGCGGCTGCTGCTGTTCCAGTTCCGTGCCGCCGATGCCTGGCCGCTGCTCGGCTTCCCGCAGGGGATCGAGGCCTTTGACGCGCTGATGGTCGCCGGCACGCCCAGCCTGGCGCCCCGGCTGGCCGATGTGCCGGTGCGGCTGCCGCTGCCGCCGGCGGGGTTGCAGGGGTCGATCTACGAGAACCAGAAGGGGCTGAAGAACCGCTTCTTCGCCGCGGCGGCGGAGTAGGCCGGCTTCCTGCCGATTCCCCCGCCCCGACGTGCTGGCGGCAGCCGGGGCTGGCGCTGGTCGTCACCCCCGGTCGTTCAGCCTTGGGCGCGGCGCGACCCCATCTCGCAGGCCAGGTCGAAGGCGGCCTGCAGCGCGCCGACCTTGGCCACGCCCTGGCCCTGGATATCGAAGCCCGAGCCATGCGCGCAGGTGGTGATCGGCACCGGCACCCCGCCGGCCACCGTGATGCCGCGCCAGAAGCCCATCAGCTTCATCGCGATCTGCCCCTGGTCGTGGTACATCGTGACGATCGCATCTACCTCCTTGGCGCGCAGGAAGATGGTGTCGGCGGGGTATGGGCCCTCGGCGGGCAGGCCCTGGCGATGCGCCTCGGAGATGGCGGGGCCGATGACCTCGATCTCCTCGCGGCCGAAGGCGCCGTTGTCGCCATTGTGCGGGTTCAGGCCGCAGACCGCGATGCGCGGTGTGGCCTTGCCGGCCCGGGTCAGCGCATCATGGATCAGGCGGATGGCGCCGACGACGTTCGGCACGGTGATCTGCGCGGCCACGTCCTTCAGCGCGATATGGCTGGTGACGCGGCAGGTCCACAGCCCGTCGCAGACGTTGAACTCGCTGGTCGGGCCGCTGTAGCCCAGCACCTCCGCGAACCAGTGCAACTCGTCATTGTGGCCCATGCCCGCGGCATGCAGGGATGACTTGTTGAGCGGCGCGAAGCAGACCGCATCCGCCGCGCCGGACTGCGCCAGGTCAAGGCACTCACGCAGCGTCTTCAGCGCATGGGCACCGCCATTGGCGGTAGCGCGCTTCCGCTCGAACGGCGCGTCGCCCGGCACATGGCGCAGCGTGAGGCGCCCGGCGGCGGGCGTGTTGCCCTCGGCCAGCGGCAGCGTCACGCCGGCAATGCGGGCGCCGTCCAGCACCTCCGCGCGGTCGGCCACCAGCAGCACCTCGGCCTTGGCCAGGTTGGCGGGGTCGCTCAACAGCCTGGCGGCAATCTCGGGGCCGATGCCGGCGGGGTCGCCCAGCACCATGGCGACCCTTGGGGCCACCCTTGGCGCGATGCGGGGCCCAAGGGGCATCCGGTTCATGCGGCGTTGCTCCGGGAAAACAGGCGTTGCAGGAAGGGCAGCGCCAGGAAGAACAGCGCCAGCCCCATCAGGGAGGCGACCAGCCCGTTGGCCCAGAAGATGGACAGCGCGCCCTGGCTCATCAGCATGGACTGGCGGAAGGCGTCCTCCGCCTTGTCGCCCAGCACCATGGCCAGCACCAGCGGCGCGATCGGGTAGTCCAGCTTCTTCATCCCATAGCCCAGCAGGCCGAAGCCGCAGGCCATCGCCACATCGAAGCCGCTGCCGGAAACCATCCAGGCGCCGGTCAGGCAGATGGTCAGGATCAGCGGCGCCAGCAGCGCGAAGGGCAGGCGCATGATGCCGGCGAAGATCGGGATGGTGGACAGCACCGTCACCAGCGCCACGATGTTGGCGACGTAGATGCTGGCGATCAGCCCCCAGACGAAGTCCGGCCGTTCCTGGAACAGCATCGGGCCCGGCTGCAGGCCCCAGATCATCAGGCCGCCCATCATGACAGCCGCGGTCGCGGACCCCGGCACGCCCAGCGCCAGCATCGGCAGCAGCGCGGAGACACCGGCGGAGTGGTCCGCCGCTTCCGGCGAGACCACGCCCTCCGGCTCCCCGGTGCCGAACCTGGCGCGGTTGCGGGAGACGCGGCGCGCCACGCCATAGGCCATGAAGCTGGCCGCGGTCGGCCCGCCCGGGGTGATGCCCATCCAGACGCCGATGGCGGTGGAGCGGATCAGCGCCACCCAATGCCGCGGCATGCCCAGCAGCGTGCGCCAGACATCGCGCAGGCCGATCCGGCCATCCACCGCATCGGCGTGCAGGCCCTCATCCACCGTGGTCAGCAGCTCGCCGATGCCGAACAGGCCGATGACCGCGACCAGGAAGGAGATGCCCTTGACCAGCGCATCGGTGCCGAAGGTCAGCCGCATCTCGCCGGAGACCGTATCCATCCCCACCGCCGCCAGCGACAGGCCGATGAGCAGCGACACCGCGGTCTTCAGCGGGTCCGTCCCGCCCATGCCGATGAAGGCGGCGAAGGCCAGGAAGTACACCGCGAAATACTCGGCCGGGCTGAAGCGCAGCGCGAAGCTGGCGATCTCGTTGGCGATCAGCGTCACCACCACCACGCCGACCATGGCGCCGAAGCCGGCCGAGAGGAAGGCGGTGGACAGCGCCTCGGCGGCGCGGCCCTGGCGCGCCATCGGGTGGCCGTCGAAGGTGGTCGCCACCGACGAAGGTTCGCCCGGGATGTTGAACAGGATGGAGGTGGTGGAACCGCCGAACAGCGCGCCCCAGTACATCGAGGACAGCAGGATGATGGCGCTGACCGGCTGCATGGCGAAGGTCAGCGGCAGCAGCAGCGCCACGCCATTGGGCGCACCCAGGCCCGGCAGCACGCCGACCAGGATGCCGATCAGCACGCCGGCGAACATCAGCACGATGTGGTGCAGCGTCAGCGCCACCTCGAAGCCGTGCATCAGCGCGGCAAGGTCGTTCACCACAGGCCGAGCGCCTCCTCGATCGGGCCCTTGGCCAGCGGCACCATCAACCAGGTCTCGAACAGCAGGAAGCAGGCGGGCGGTGCCAGCAGCGCCAGCGCGGCCGAGGCCAGCCAGCCCTGGCCGCCGACCACGCGGGCCATCCACAGCAGGTACAGCGCCATCGGCAGGTAGGTGCCCAGCCAGGGCATGGCGGCGGCGAAGAGGGCGGTGGGGATGAACAGCGCCACCACCCGCCGGGCCGCGCCTTCTCCCAGCAGGGCCTCACGCGGGGCGGTCAGCGCCATGCGCGCCGCCAGCACCAGGCCCAGCAGCGCCAGCAGCCCGCCGATCCGCAGCGGGAAGTAGCCGGCCGCCGGGCCCGCCACGTCCCAGCCCGTGCCGTGCTGCACGGCGCCCCCCACCACCACCAGGCCGAAGCCCGCGGTCAGCAGCGCGAAGCCGGTCTCCGCCGCGCGGCGCGAGATCATTCGGGCAGCCAGCCATAGGCCGCGAAGTCGCGGCGGTTGGTCGCCTCGTCCTCGCGGATGAAGGCCTCGAGCTCGGCGCCGGTGCGCCACATCGCCGACTGGCTGCCGCTCTCGATCCAGGCCGCCCATTCCGGGGTCTGCCGCACGCGGTCCAGCAGGCCGTGCCAGAACGCCATCTGCGCGTCCGTGGTGCGGGCCGGCAGCCACACGGTGCGCGGCATGTTGAACTGCTGCGGGCCGATGCCGGCCTCGGTGCAGGTGGGGATGTCGGACCAGCCGACGCCGTTGTGCACCTTCTCGGTCAGCGCCAGGCGCCGCTGGTTGAACACGCAGACCGGCCGCACCCGGCCGCCGCGCCACTGCGCCAGGTTCTCGGCGGGGTTGTTGGTGTTGGCGTCCACATGGCCGCCGGCCAGCTGCACCGCCACCTCGCCGCCCGAACGGAACGGCACGTAGGTGAAGCTGACGCCGGTGGCGCGCTCGATCTGCTTGGTCAGGATGTGGTCGGTGTCCCGCGCCTGGCTGCCGCCCATGCGGAAGGTGCCGTTGCGCGCGCGCGCCGCGGCGATGAGCGCCCGCGCATCGGTCCAGGGCGCGTCGGTGTGGGTCCACAGGATGAACTCGTCCGCCGCCATGGCCGCCACCGGGCGCAGGTCCGAAAGCGAATAGCCGACGCGGGTGATCAGCGGCATCAGCCAGACATTGTTGGTGCCGAACACCACGACATGCGGGTTGCCGGCGCTGGCGCGGCCATGCACGAAGGCCTCGGTGCCGGCGCCGCCGCCCTTGTTGGAGACGATGACCGGCACGCGCAGCAGGCTGTGCTTCTGGATCACGCTCTGCACCAGCCGGGCGAATTGGTCGGTGCCGCCGCCGGGCCCCGCGGCAACCACGAATTCCACCGGCCGCTGCGGCTGCCAGCCTTGCGCGAAGGCCGGCGGGGCGAGGGCGAGCATGAGCGTCAGCAGCAGCACGATGCGGCGCATGGGGCGTCTCCTCAAGGGCCGCTCTGGGGCAGCCTCGGTGTCGTGCGGCAGCCTGCGATGTGGCCGGCCGGCTTGTCAACTGGCATGGCCAGCAGACCAGTTGACGCACCGGGCGACGCGTGTTGCTGTGGCGGAAGAGGAAGCGAATGCACGACACCCTTGCCGGGCTGCGCGCCGGCATCAGCAAGCGCACCATGCGCGCCCAGATCACCGACAAGCTGGCGAGCATGATCGCCTCCGGCCTGCTGCGCCCCGGCGACGAGTTGCCGAGCGAGCGCGACCTGGCGGAGGCGCTGGAGGTCAGCCGCGAGACGGTGCGCCATGCCGTGCAGGCCCTGGCGACGCGCGGCATGATCGAGGTGGCGCAGGGCGCCCGTTCCCGCGTGCTGGGGCCCGAGGGCTGGCTGGCGGCACCGCCCGCCTCGCCGGTGGCGCGCTACAGCGCGGCCGAGATCCACGCCACCCGGGCGCTGCTGGAGGTGGAGGCGGCGCGGGAAGCGGCACGGCGGATCGACGAGGCGGCGCTGGCGCATCTGCGCTGGCTGGTTGAAGCCCAGGGCCAGGCGGTGAAGGACCCCGCCGCCTTCCACATCTGCGGCTCGGAGTTCCATACCTCCATCCACAACGCCGCCGGCAACCGTCTGCTCGCCGGCTTCATGCTGGAGGTCTATGGCCAGGCGCAGCAACTGCGCCGCCCGGCGCTGGAAGCACCGGGCGCGGCGCGGAAAAGCTGGCAGGATCATTGCCGCATCTACCAGGCCATCGCCGCGCATGACGCGGCGGCGGCGGCGGAAGCCATGGCCGCGCATCTCGGCCGCATCCACAAGCCCGCCCGCACGGGGACGGAAAGCGCATGACCGAGACGAAGAAGCCGCTTCGCAGCCAGGCCTGGTTCGGCCGGCAGGACAAGATGGGGTTCTACTACCGCTCCTTCCTGAAGAACTCTGGGACGCCGCAGGACGCCTTCGACGGCCGCCCGGTCATCGGCATCTGCAACACCTGGTCGGAGCTGACGCCCTGCAACGGCCACTTCCGCGACCTGGCCAAGCATGTGCGCGAGGGTGTGCTGGAAGCCGGCGGCTACCCGCTGGAATTCCCGGTCTCCTCGCTGGGCGAGGTGACGATGCGGCCGACGGCGATGCTGTACCGCAACCTCGCCTCCATGGATGTGGAGGAAGCCATCCGCGCGCATCCGTTGGACGGCGTGGTGCTGCTGATGGGCTGCGACAAGACCACGCCGGCGCTGGTCATGGGCGCTGCCTCGGCCGACCTGCCGACCATCGGTGTCTCGGGTGGCCCGCAGCTGCGCGGGGTGTATCGCGGCCAGATCATCGGCTCCGGCACCAACATCATCTCCATGAGCGAGCAGCTGCGCGCCGGGGAGATCACGCTGGAGGAATTCCACGAGGCCGAGGCGGGGATGAACCGCAGCAGCGGCCACTGCATGACCATGGGCACCGCTTCCACCATGGCCTCCCTGGTGGAGGCGCTGGGCCTCGGCCTGCCGGAGAACGCCGCCATCCCCGCGGCCGATGCGCGGCGCAACCACCTGGCGCGCATGGCGGGTCGCCGCATTGTGGAGATGGTGCATGAGGACCTGATATTATCAAAAATCCTGGTGCGGGAGGCGTTCGAGAACGCCATCCGCACGCTGGGCGCGATCGGCGGTTCCACCAACGCGGTGGTGCACCTGCTGGCCATTGCCCGGCGCGTCGGCATCGAGCTGACGCTGGCGGATTTCGACCGGCTGGGGCAGGGCGTGCATTGCCTGGTGGATCTGATGCCCTCCGGCCGCTTCCTGATGGAGGATTTCTACTATGCCGGCGGCCTGCCGGTGGTGCTGCGCACCCTGGGCGAACAGGGGCTGCTGCACAGGCAGGCGCCCACGGTGAACGGCAAGACGCTGTGGGAGAATGTGCAGGCCGCGCAGTGCTGGAACCGCGAGGTCATCACCGAATGGTCGGCGCCGTTCAAGCCGGAAGCCGGCATGGCGATCTTGCGCGGCAACCTGGCGCCGGATGGCGCGGTCATCAAGCCATCGGCGGCCATGCCGGAGTTGATGCAGCACACCGGCCGCGCCGTGGTGTTCGAGAGCATCGAGGACCTGCACGCCCGCAAGGATGACGACACCCTGGACATCGACCCCAGCTGCATCATGGTGCTGAAGAATTGCGGCCCCAAGGGCTACCCGGGCATGGCGGAGGTGGGCAACATGCCCATTCCGAAGAAGCTGCTGAAGCAGGGCGTGCGCGACATGATCCGCATCTCCGACGCACGGATGTCCGGCACCGCCTATGGCACCGTGGTGCTGCATGTGGCGCCGGAAGCCGCCGCCGGCGGGCCGCTGGCGCTGGTGCGGAACGGCGACATGATCACGCTGGACGTGCCCGCGCGCAGCCTGCACCTGCATGTCGAGGCTGCCGAACTGGCCGCGCGCCGCGCCGCCTGGGTGCCGCCGCCGGCGCATGCCGGGCGCGGCTACGTCAAGCTCTACACCGACCACGTGCTGCAGGCCGACCAGGGCGCCGACCTCGACTTCCTGGTCGGCCGCTCCGGCAGCCCGGTGCCGCGCGACAACCACTGAGGAGACCGACCATGGCGTATCGCGGCGTATTCCCCGTCGTCCCCACCATCTTCGACCAGCACGGCGCGCTGGACCTGGAAGGCCAGAAGCGCTGCGTCGACTTCATGATTGATGCCGGCTCCGAGGGGCTGTGCATCCTGGCCAATTTCTCCGAGCAATTCGTGCTGGCTGATGACGAGCGCGAGACGCTGATGCACGCGATGCTGGAACATGTGGCCGGCCGGGTGCCGGTGATCGTCACCACCACGCATTTCTCCACCGCGGTCTGCGCGGCCCGCAGCCGCCGCGCCCAGGACGCCGGCGCGGCGATGGTGATGATCATGCCGCCCTACCACGGCGCCACCATCCGGGTTGGGGAGGCACAGATCTTCGGCTTCTTCCAGGCGGTCTCGGATGCCATCTCCATCCCGATCATGATCCAGGACGCACCGGTGGCGGGCACGCCGCTGCCCGCGCCGTTCCTGGCCCGCATGGCGCGGGAGATCGCGCAGGTCGGCTACTTCAAGATCGAGACGCCGCAGGCCGCCAACAAGCTGCGCGACGTGATCGCGCTGGGCGGGCCGGGCGTGGTCGGCCCCTGGGATGGCGAGGAAGCGATCACCCTGCTGGCGGACCTGGATGCCGGCGCGACCGGCAGCATGACCGGCGGCGGCTTCCCCGACGGCATCCGCGAGATCACCGACGCCTGGTTCGCCGGCGACCGCGAACGCGCCGTGGCGGCCTATGGCAAGTGGCTGCCGCTGATCAACTACGAGAACCGGCAATGCGGGCTGCTGGCCGCCAAGGCGCTGATGCAGGCGGGCGGCGTGATCCGCTGCGACGCGCCGCGGGCGCCGCTGGCACCGCTGAACGCGCCGACGCGCGCGGGGCTGCTGGACGCGGCGAAGCGACTGGACCCGCTGGTGCTGCGCTGGGGCAGGTGACGCCCCCGGCCCCTGCGCCCCGGATGGGCAGCGCGGGCCGCGTGAGCCGCGCGTTGCCTGCCTCGGCATGGATATTAAAGGATGCCAGCGGCAGCGGTACGGCTATGCTCGCGACCCCGGCAAGGCGGTAAGGACGCATTGCGATGACCCCAGCCCAGGTCAGCCTGGTCCAGGAGAGCTTCTGGCGGGTGATCCCCATCGCCCCCGACACCGCGGCCATGTTCTACACCCGCCTGTTCGAGATTGACCCCAGCACCCGCCCGCTCTTCGCCGAGACCGACATGCAGGAGCAGGGGCGCAAGCTGATGGAGACGCTCGGCGTCGTCCTGATCGGCCTGACCAGGCCGGAGACGGTGCTCGGCACCGCCCGGGACCTGGCCGTGAAGCATGTCGGCTATGGAGTGCGGGCCGAGCACTACGCCTCGGTCGGCGCGGCGCTGATCTGGACCCTGCGGCAAAGCCTCGGCACCGGCTTCACCCCGGAGGTGGAGGCTGCCTGGCAGGCAGCCTACGACCTCATCGCCGGGGTCATGACCACGGCGGCGGAGGGCGGCTGAGGCGGCCGGCCAGGACTTCCCATCACGGCAACGGAAGGTTAATCATTCGTTAACCTGTGCCGTTGCGAGGACCGCATGCCCGACCGACCAGCACCGCAGCCTTCCGCCGGCAGGCCAGGTTGAATACGGCGCCGCGCCTCGCCCTGGTCGAGGATGACCCGACCCAGCGCCACATCGTGGTGGAATACCTGGCCCGGCACGGGCTGCGCCCGGCCGCCTTCGGCAGCGGGGCGGAGTTCCGCCGTGCCGCCACCGAGGCCCTGCCCGACCTCGCCCTGCTCGATGTCCACCTGCGGGAAGCCTAGGACGGCTTCGCCATCGCCCGCTGGCTGCGCGCCCGTTCCGCCCGGGTCGGCATCATCATGCTGACCGCCGCCGATGATACGGTGGACCGCGTGGTTGGCCTGGAATCCGGCGCCGACGACTACGTCACCAAGCCGTTCGAGCCACGCGAGCTGCTGGCGCGGATCAAGGCGCTGCTCCGCCGCAGCGCCGGCGCCGCGGAACCCCCGCAGCTGCTCACCGAGCACCGCGTCGGCACCGCCCTGCTGAACCTGGAGCGGCGGGTGCTGGTGCTGGCCGATGGCACCGAGGAGAAGCTCGCCGCCAGCGAGTTCGACCTGCTTGCCCTGCTGGTGCGCCACCCCAACCGGCCGCTGACCCGGGACTGGCTGCTGGAACAGGCGGCGCACCGCGAGGCCGAGGCCTTCGACCGGGCGATCGACAACCGCATCATGCGGCTGCGGCGGAAGGTGGAGGTCGATCCCTCCAAGCCGCAGGCGATCCGTTCGGTGCGCGGCGTCGGCTACATGTTCACGCCCGCGACGGACTGAGGCTGGCCGAGCCTGGCCCGCGCGCTCTGGCAGGTTTCCGCCAGCAGCACCGGCAGCCGTTCCAGCCCGCGCGCCACGCCGGCGGCATTGCCGCCCCGGGCCGCCGCCTCCAGCGCCTGCGCCTCCTCGGCCAGCAGCCGGGCGCCCACCATCCGCGCCGCGCCCTTCAGCCGGTGCGCCGCCTCGGCCTGCTGCTTCGGCGCCGCCTCGGCCATGGCCGCGATGTCCAGCCCCGCCTGGTCGGCGAAGCTCTCGATGATGCCGAGCAGGCGCTGGGTGTCCTGGCCGAACAGGCTGCGCAGCGCCTCCGGGTCGAACAGCGCACCACCCGCCGCGCCGGGCTGCTCCGCCAGTTCCGGCAGGAAGCGGCCGAGCGCCCGCGACAGCGCGTCCAGCATCACCGGCTTGGCCAGGAAGCCGTCCATCCCCGCGGCGTAGCAAAGGTCCGCCTCCCCCCGCAGCGCATTGGCGGTCACCGCGATCAGCGTCGTGCGCGGCAGGTCCAGTCGCTGCTCCTCGGCGCGGATCGCGCGGGCCAGGGCAAAGCCGTCCATCTCCGGCATGTGGATGTCCAGCAGCAGCAGGGCGTGCCGGTCGCGTCGCCAGGCCGCCAGCGCTTCCACCCCGCCGGGCGCCACCTCGGCGCGGATGCCCAGCAGCTCCAGCTGGCGGGTCAGCACCTCGCGGTTCACCGGGTGGTCGTCCACCACCAGCAGCCGGGCCTCGCCCGCCGGCATCGGCACGGCGGTGGCGGTGGTCGGCGGCGGCGGCGCCGCGGCGGGCATGGCGCCCAGCCCAAGCCGCAGCGTGGCGACGAAGCGGCTGCCGCGGCCCGGCGTGCTTTCGGCCGTCACGCCGCCGCCCATCAGCTCGGTCAGCCGGCGAACGATGGACAGGCCAAGGCCGGTGCCGCCGAAGCGCCGGGTGGTGGAGCTTTCCGCCTGGGTGAAGGGCTGGAACAGCCGGCCGACCGTTACCGCGTCCATGCCGATGCCGCTGTCCTCGACCGTCAGCGCGACCATGGCCTTGCCGTTGCGCGGCGTGGTCGCCACGGAGATGCGGACGAAGCCGCGCTCGGTGAACTTCAGCGCATTGCCGACCAGGTTGAACATGATCTGCCGCACCCGCGTGGGGTCGCCCAGCAGCATGTCCGGCCCGTTGCCGAAGGGGTCGGCGAACAGCGCCAGGCCACGCCGCCGCGCCTCCGGCATCAGCGTCTCGACCGTGCCCTGCACCAGGTCCTGCAGGCTGAACGGCACCGCCTCGAACTCCATGCGCCCGGCCTCGATCTTCGAGAAGTCGAGCACGTCGTCCAGGATCCGCAGCAGCGCCTGGGCGCTGTCGCGCATCACGCCGACCATGCGTTCCTGCCCCGGCTGCAACTCGCTCCGCCCCAGCACCTCCAGCATGCCCAGCACGCCGTTCATCGGCGTGCGGATCTCGTGGCTCATGGCCGCCAGGAAGGCGATCTTGGCGCGCCCCGCCGCTTCCGCCGCGTCGCGCTCCTGCTCCAGCTCCGCCTCGCGCTGCTTCAGCTCGGTCACGTCGCGGCCCTGCGCCACCACCCGGCCGGCCGAGATCGGCGTATAGGCGAACTCGATCCAGCGGCCCCCGGGCCCCGGCCGCACCAGGCGCAGCGGCTGGCGGGACAGCACCGCCTCCACCCGGTCGCGCACGAAGCGCTCTTCGTCCACGCCCTCGCCGAAATCACCGCGGCGGACCATGTAGCGCATGGAATCCGCCAGGTTGCCGCCCACCTCGGTCAGCCCACCGGGAATGTCCAGCAGCGCCTGGCCCCGCCCGTTGGAGAGCACCACCCGCGCCTCGGGGTCCAGCAGCACCACCATGGCGTCCATGCTGTCGACCATCTCGCGCAGCAGCGTCCGCTCGGCCTCGATCTTGTCCTGCGCCTGCTTCATCTCGCTGACATCGCGGCCGATCAGCAGCATCCGCCCGCCATGCAGCAGGCGGAAGGTGAACTCCACCCAGGCGCCGGTCGCCATGCGGAACACGGCATGGGCGCCGCCCTGGTCGCGGATGCGCGCCACCCGTGCCACCGCATCGGCCATCGGGTCGGCGGGGGGCGGGCCAAGGTCGCCGCGCGCGGTCAGCTCGGCCAGCACCTCATGCAGCCGTTGCCCCGGCGCGATCCGGTCCGCCGCCAGGCCGATCAGCCTGCCGGTATCGGCGCCGATCAGCACCCGGTCCTGCTCGTCGAACAGCACGACGAAGTCCTGCAGGTGCGCCAGCAGCGTGTCCAGGCGGTCGCGCTGCTCGGCGGCCCCGGCGCGCTCGCGCTCCAGCTCGCGCTCCTTCAGCGCGGTGATGTCGCGCACGGTGATGAGCATGTGCTCATCTTCCAGCGTCTGGAAATTGTACTCCACCCAGGTGCCGTCCGGCATGCGGGACGGATAGGTGATGTTGCGCGCGGCGACGATGCGGGCGCGCCGGTCGGCGACGAAGGCGTCCTCGGGAATGTCGAAGCCGAAGTCGCCGCGCCGGTAGAAGTAGCGCAGGATATCGGCGTGCAGCGTGCCCGGCCGGATCAGTTCCTCCGGCAGGTCCAGCAGCGCGCCGCTGACCGCCGAGGTGTGCAGGATCATCCCCTGCGGGTCCATCAGCACCACGCAGTCGCGCATGTTGGTCAGCAACCGCGCGATGGCGGCGCGCTCATGCGCCAGCCGCACCTCGCCGACCCTGGCCTCGGTGGTGTCGCGGCACATCGCGATATGGCTGCCGCCGGGCACCGCGATGGTGGTCAGCTCGCGGTAGCGGCCATCGTTGCCCTGCCAGGCCACCACGCCGCGGTCGGTGGTGGCGAAGGCGGCCGCCAACCGCTCGGCGCCGCCAGCGTCCAGCAGCCCCGCCGCGCGCCAGGCCGCCAGCTGCGCCGCCAGCGGGGTGCCGGGGGCCGAGAGCGCCGCCGGCAGCGGCAGCATCGCGGCGAAGGCGGCGTTGCCGAAGCGCCAGGCCGGCCCGGCATCATAGAAGGCGACGCCGGCGGTGGTCTCGCGCAGCAGGATCGGCAGCAGCAGGTTGGCGGCATCGGCGGGCAGGGCTGAGACGAGGGCATCCGGCATGGGCCTGTCTTAGCAGAGGAGTGTCGCGCCTTCCGTCGCGTCTGTCGCGCGGCGCGGGTGCGGCCGCGACCAACGCGACAATCGGAACCCCGCGGCGCGATCGTGGCGCGACAAAGCCTCGGTAGCTTCGCCTCAGCAAAACGGCGGGAAAAGTCCCGTGGCCTGCTGCGCCGGCGAATGACCAACGGACAGCATCGGGCGAAGACCGACAGGAGAGCCGCGATGGTAAAGCCGACCTTCGACACGACGCTGATCGTGCGTGCGCTGCAGCACGTCGACATCCTCGACGGGTTCATCTTCGACGGGCAGATCAAGTGGCTCGGGAGCGTCATCACCTATTCGGTTCCCGACGAAAATCCCGGCAGCGGCGCCACCGGCGACGAGGGCGACGGCTTCCAGCCGCTGACCGGGGCCACCTGGGGGCCGGTCAAGTCGATGGTCCTCAAGGCCTTTGCGCAATGGGGTGAGATGATCGCACCGACGCTGGTCGATGTCGGTGAGGCCGATGCCGACATCACCTTCGCCTTCTCCTCCACCACGGAAGGCGATGGCAGCTACACCCTTATTAACTTCCTGCCCGACATCAAGGTGGATGACGACCAGTGGAAGTTGGTCGATGCCGACATCTACCTCAGCACCAATGCGACCAACTGGCCTGCCAGCCAGCCCGGCACCCTGCTGACCACGAGCGGCGACTTCGCCTTCGGCCTCTACGGCTGGGAAACCATCCTGCACGAGATGGGGCATTCCCTCGGCCTGCAGCATCCCGGTGACTACAACGCCGGCGACGGCGTGCTGACCTACGAAGCCAATGCCGAGTTCGTGCAGGACACCCGCAAGACCAGCATCATGTCCTACTTCGGCGGCTATGACATCGCGAACGATGTCTGGGTCACCGACAGCAGCGGCATCAACGCCATCTACAGCTCCACCCCGACGATCTACGACATCCTGACCGTCCAGATAAAGTACGGCGCCAACCCCACCACCCGCGTGGGCGATACCCGCTACGGCTGGAACTCCAACGCGGGCTGGGACTACTTCGACTTCGGCAAGTGGTCGCACGACACGGAAATCTTTTCCTTTACGCCGGCGGCCCAGCGGAACTCGGTGAAGCCGATCTTCGCCATCTACGATGCCGGCGGCCACGATGTCCTCGACGCCTCGCAGTTCCTCAACAGCGCCAGCATCGTCAACTATGTCAGCGCCGCGCAGCGGATCGACCTCGCCCCGGGCAGCTATTCCAGCATCCTCGGCATGACGGACAACATCTCCATCGCCTTCGGCACCGTCATCGAGGGCGCGGTCGGTGGCAACGGCAACGACACCATCACCGGCAACCAGGCCGACAACGACCTGAATGGCGGCCTGGGCGACGACGTCATCCTCGGCTTCGGCGGCAACGACACCATCATCGGCGACAACGGCAGCGATTCGATCGATGGCGGCGACGGCAACGACAGCATCGACTCCGGCGCCGGCCAGGACACGCTGCTGGGCGGCAACGGCGACGATACGCTGGACGGGATGATCGCCTTCGTCGCCACCATCGATGGCGGTGCCGGCGACGACAGCATCATCGGCAGCGCGGTGGGCGACAACTCGCTGGCCGGTGGCAGCGGCAACGACACGATCACCGCGCTGTTCGGCAATGACACCATCGATGGCGGCCGCGGCGATGACGTGATCATCGGCGAGATCGGCAACGACAGCCTCAGCGGCGGCGACGGCAATGACGTGATCGAGGGCGGCATCGACAGCGACACCATCGCGGGCGGTGCCGGCGACGATACGCTGAGCGGCTTCCAGCCGGATGGCCTGACCAACTCATCGCCTAATGATGGCGCCGACACCTTCATCTACACCGCCGGCGCCGACCTGATCTACGACTTCGGCGACGGCTACAATGGCGGGCTGCGGGACTGGCTGGACTTCCGGCAGTTCAATGGCGTGCACAACTTCGCCGAGCTGATGGCGGTGGCGACGGATGACGGCTCCGACACCTTCTTCAACTTCGGCGACGGCAACTCGCTGCTGCTGCGCGACGTCACGCTGGACCAGCTGCAGCAGAGCGACACGGTCTCCCACTTCCTGTTCGCGGAAGCGATGAAGGAAGGCGGCGACTTCGTCAGCGGCCGCTCCGCCACCGGCAATGCCGCCCTGTACCGGGAGACCGAGGGCCTGCCCGATGGCGGCTACATCACCGTCTGGGGCTCGCCCTCCGGCGGCATCCAGTTCGAGATGCGCGGCGCCGACTACGCGCCGGGCGCCACCGGCACGGTCAGCGCCGCCTACGGCGCCACCCAGGTGGCGGTGCGGGCGGATGGCAGCTTCCTGCTGGTCTGGCAGACCGATGCCGGCGGCGTGCAGACCATCGCCAGCCGGCTCTACGCCGCCAACGGCACGCCGCTGGGCGCGGAGACCACGCTGGCCAGCTCCACCGGCTCCGAGGCGGCCTATCTGGGCGGCGTCACGCCGCTGGATGACGGCTTCGTCGTCAGCTGGACCGGCCGTACCACCGGCTTCCTCGCGGGCACCGGCGACAACATCAAGGCGCTGGCGCTGGACGCCACCGGCCACGCCCTGGGCGCGCCCGTCGTCACCGCCACCGCGGCGTCCTTCCCGGTGGGCGGGCGGTCCGAATACATCTCCGCCTGGCCGGTCATCACCGGGCCGGATGGCGCGCCGCTGCTCGGTATCCGCGGCACCGACCTGAACGCCTATGTGAAGACGCCCTTCGCCGCCGGCAGCGTGCTGCAGGTGATGAGCAACGACAACATCGCCAACTGGTCGCTGGCCACCGTCGGCACTGGCCTGGTCGGCGTCTATGAGGTGCTAGACTTCGTCCATGCGCCGGACTCGGGCACGATCCCGACCCGGCTGCACGTGCGCTACATCCAGCCGGGCATCGGCGCCACCGCGCAGGACGTGGTGCCGCCCGATGGTGGCTTCGTCAACAGCAGCATCGGCGGCGTCATCGGCCTGGCCGGGGGCGAAGCCGCGATCGCCTTCAGCGAAGGCGGCATCGGCGGGGGCTACTGGAGCACCCAGGGCTTCTTCCATCGCGTCGGCGCGCCGCAGCAGGCGGCGGCGGCCACCTTCACCCCGGGGGTGGATGGTTCCAACGTACGGCTGCTGCTGCCCTCGGCCGGCAACCAGGGCTACATGGATGTCGCCGCGCTGGCCGATGGCCATGTCATGTTCACCTGGTCGGACCTCAGCGCCTTCAACACGCTGGGCGACCGCCACGCGATGATCCTCGGCCCCGAGCTGGAGGGCGTGGTGCTGCCGGGCACCCAGGGGGCGGACAGCCTGGTCGGCTCCGGCTGGGCCGACCTGATCCTCGGCTTCGGCGGCGACGACACGCTGGTGGGCCGCCTGGGCACCGATACGCTGGATGGCGGCGAGGGCATCGACACCGTCAGCTACGCCGCCTCGCTGCAGGCGGTGAATGTCGATCTCTCGCTGGCGGTGCAGATTCCCCTCTTCAATGGCCATGCCACCGGCGACAAGCTCATCGGCATCGAGAACCTGCTGGGCAGCGCCTATGCCGACACGCTGGTCGGCGATGCCGGCGACAACGTGCTGAGCGGCAGCTGGGGCGATGACTCGCTGGCCGGCGGCGCGGGCGACGACACGCTGGACGGCGGCGCGGGTTCGGACACGCTGGATGGTGGCGCCGGCAGCAACACCGTCTCCTTCGCCGGCCTGAAGGAAGCCGTCCAGATGAACTTGGCGCCGGCGCAGGGCGTCGCGCAGGGCGGCGGTGCCGCCGCCGGTGACGTGCTGAGCCACATCCAGAACCTGGTCGGCACCGACTTCGCCGATACCCTGCAGGGCGATGCCGCGGCCAACCACTTCATCGGCGCCGGGGGCGATGACTCGCTGGACGGCAAGGGCGGTGCCGACACCCTGGAGGGCGGCGGTGGCAACGACACCTACCGGGTCGACGGCAGCAGCGACGTCATCATCGAGGAGCCTGGCTTCCGCGGTGGCTCGGACACGGTCCTTGCCAGCGCCGACTACACCCTGGGCGACAACCTGGAAGGGCTCAGCCTGATCGACGCCGCCAGCCACGGCGTCGGTAACAGCCTCAGCAACCAGATCGAGGCCCTGGGCGGCAGCGCCACGCTGGAAGGCCTAGCCGGCTTCGACCACCTGGTCGGCGGCACCGGCGATGACCAGCTGCTGGGTGGCGCCGACTACGACGAGCTGCGCGGCGGCGCCGGCGACGACACGCTGGAAGCCGGCGCCGATGGTGCCGCCATGGCGGGCGATGGCGGCGATGACCTGCTGCTGGGCGGCAGCGACTTCGACGAGGCGGATTTCACCGGCAGCCGCGCCGACTACGCCATCGGTGCCATCTCCGGCGGCGGGCTGACGGTGACCGACCTGCGCGACGCCTCCGTCTCCACCGGGGCCGACAGTCTCTTCGGCGTCGAATACCTGAGCTTCGCCGACGCCTTCATCGGCGTGGCGGACCTGCTGGCCGCCACCGCGACCGGCTTCGCCGATACCCTGTTCGGCACCGCCGACAGCAACCTGGTCAACGCCCTGGGCGGCGACGACCTGGCCTTTGGCGTGGAGGGCAACGACACCCTGCTGGGCGCCGCCGGCAAGGACACGCTGCATGGCGGCGACGGCAATGACAGCCTGAACGGCGGCACCGGGGCCGACAGCATGCTGGGCGGTGATGGCGACGACACCTATGTGGTCGACAACGCCGGCGACCGGTTGCTGGAACTGGCCGCCCAGGGCAGCGACAAGGTGCTGTCGGGCATCGACTTCACCCTTGGCGACAACGTCGAGAAGCTGACCATCACCGGCATCGTCGGCCGCCTCGGCATCGGCAACGAGCTGAACAACACCCTGGTCGGCGGCAGCGGCGGCGATACGCTGCAGGGTGAGGGCGGCGCGGACACGCTGACCGCCGGGCTCGGCGATGACAGACTGCTGGGTGGCCTTGGCGATGACCGGCTGTCGGGCAACAGCGGCAACGATACCCTGCTGGGTGGCGATGGCGGCGACACCCTCCTGGGCGGCGCCGGCACCGACCAGCTGGAAGGCGGCGACGGCAATGACAGCCTCTCCGGCAATGACGGCAACGACACGCTGCTGGGCGGCGCCGATGCCGACAAGCTGAGCGGCGATGCCGGCAATGACAGCCTGGAGGGCGGCACCGGTGCCGACAGCCTGAATGGCGGCCTGGACAACGACACGCTGCGCGGCGGGGCTGACAACGACACGCTGAACGGCGCCGATGGCACCGACCTGCTGTTTGGCGATGGCGGCAACGACAACCTGGTCGGTGGCCTGGGCAATGACACGCTGGTGGCGGGCCCGGGCAACGACACGCTCTCGGGCGGGCTGGGCAGCGATGCCTTCCGCTTCGAGGGGCTGCCCGGCACCGGCACCAGGATCTCCGATTTCGTGCACGGCACGGACGTGCTGGAGATCTCGGTGCCAGGCTTCGGCGGGGGCCTGCTGCCGGGGGCGCTGGGCGCGGGGCAACTGCATTTCGGCGCCGCCTCCGGCACCGATGCGCAGTTCGTCTACCTCACCGGCACCGGGGAGCTGGACTGGGCTGCCAGCGGCACCGCCGGCCCGCTGGTGAAGATCGCCACGCTCTCCGGCCATCCGGTGCTGAGCGCGAGCGACTTCCAGCTGATCGGGTAGGGCGAAGGAGGGCCGCTCGCCCAGCACCGCATTTGCGGTGGCGCACCCACCGCCAGGGCGCGGCGTGGCAAGCTCGGCTCCGTCGTCGCCCTGCGCGCCTGGTCGCTGCGCCCGGCGCCGGCCTTGCCGCTGGCTGGCCGGGTGTGGGGCCAATGGCGCAGATGCCGGGGGGTCGATCAGGCGCGGTGCCGCGATGCCGGCCCGTATCGGCGGCGCCCTGGCGCGGATGTGAGCCCCTCTGAGGTGCCGCCATGGTGCGGGACCCGGCGTTCAGCCTGCTTCGGGGGGCTCAGCGGTGCTCCGGCTGGGCAAACGCAGATTATTCAGCTGCACCGGAATGGGGCCTTAAGCCATTGCAAACGCGGGAAGAAGCCTTGCAGGCGGGGCCTGCTAGGCGCCTGCCAACCCCGGAATCTGCCAGGCGCATGCATTTTTTCCGGAAAAGGCGTTTGACAGGTCGGCGCTGCGGTCATAGAAGCCGCCCCCCGACGCTGATTGATCCAGCGACGGGGGCCGCCGAAAAGCGGTTCTGCTGCGAGAGATCGCAGCGTTGTTGAAGTAGTTTTTGGCAGGGTTTCCTGCCGGATGGCCGCTTCAACATTGTTCTTTTACATTTGCATCAGGTCTCGATTGAGAAGACTGGGACATTTGCCCTTGGTTTGGGGTGGGTGTTTTGGTTGGATGATGAGGGTGTTTTGTTTGCTTGGGTGTTGTTCTGCTTGTGCTGGGTTTAGGCCTGGTGTGGGTGGGATGCGTGGGCGGCGCTGCTGTTGCTTTCGGGTGATGGTTGGGTTGTTCATGGATTGCCTGGGTGAGGCACCTTTGGGGAGTTAGATGAGCTTGTTGG
>CANGNF010000065.1 GCA_947455205.1 Acetobacteraceae bacterium
ACGGCGGCCACCCCGACCAGCGTGGCATCCGTGTCCAGCGCCAGCACCGCCACGGCGGCCACCCCGCCCAGCGCGGCCAGCGGCAGCCCCTTGCGCGGCGGCGGTGGCGCGGGCGGCGGCGCGGCGACGAAGCTGCCGGGCAGCGGCGCCGGCGTGCCGAAGGGTGCCGCCACCAGCGTGGCATCCGTGTCCCGCGCCAGCATGCCGCTGGCATGGGCGGGTTCCGAGGCGGCGGCGCGGATGGCCACGGCGAAGTCGGCGGCGGTGGTGAAGCGGTCCGCCGGGCGCTTGGCCAGGGCGCGCACCATCACCTGGTCGAAGGCGCGCGGCGCGGTGACGCTGAGCTGGCTGGGCGGCGTCGCCTCGGTGTTCAGCGCCTTGTGCAACACGGCGTTGTAGCCGCCGGTGAAGGGCTTTTCGGCCGTCAGCAGCTGGTACAGCACCACGCCGGCGGCCCACAGGTCGGCGCGGCTGTCCACCATCTCGCCGCGCAGCTGCTCCGGCGCCATGTAGCTGGGCGTGCCCATGACGGTGCCCACCTGCGTCATCGAGGAGTTCTCGATGCGGGCGATGCCGAAATCGGCGATCTTGACCATCAGCCCGCCGGTGCCGTCCGGGCTGAGCATGATGTTGGCCGGCTTGATGTCGCGGTGGACCACGCCGCGCGCATGGGAATAGGCCAGCGCGCCCAGGATCTGGTTCATCAGCCGGACGATCTCCGGCAGCGGGAAGCGTTCGTCGCGGTCGAAATGCGACTTCAGCGTGCCGCCCTCGACCAGCTCCATCACGATCCAGGCGCAGCTGTCGTTCTCGCCATAGTCGTAGACGCCGACGATGTTGGGGTGGGCCAGCCGGCCGGCGGCCTGGGCCTCGCGCCGGAAGCGGGCATGGGCCTCCTGCGCCTCGGTGTCGTCGACCGAGGGGCGCTGCACCACCTTGATCGCGACCCGGCGCTCGATGTTGCGGTCCAGCGCCTCGAACACCACGCCCATGGCGCCGCTGCCCAGGGTGCCGCGCAGCTCGTACTTGGCGGTGAGTTCCAGCGGCAGCGGCGTTGTTTCGGAGGGCATGTGGCGATGATGCCTAGGAAGCGACGCGGCGACCATCGCCGATGAGGGCGAAGGGCGCCCAGAAGAACGGATGCGCGAATTCGGCCGGCAGGGCGCGGCCGGCTTCCTCCAGGATCAGCAGTTGCGCGCCGCGCAGTGAGGCCGCCGAGGAGGCGCCCCCCTGTTGCCGCCGCAGCGAATCCGCCACGGTCAGCGCCGCGGCGCTGTCATCCACCGCCCAGTGGGTCACCATCAGCCCGCGGGCACCGGCGTAGAAGAAGGCGCGGGCCAGGCCGGACAGCGCCTCGCCGCCCCCGGCCCCGCCCGGCCCGCCGGTATTGCAGGCCGAGAGCACCACCAGGTCGGCGTCCAGCTTCAGCGCCAGCAGGTCGCTGGCGGGGATGAAGGCGCTGCCGGCATCCGGCGCGCCGGCGCTGGGGGAGACGACGATGGAGGGCTCCGGCAGGCAGGACAGTTCCCCCGGCAGCAGGGCGTGGGTGGCCAGGTGCACCACGCGGTACTGGTCCAGGTGGGCGCCGCGCAGCGCGGCGGCGGTGAACTCGGCGCCCAGCTTCACGTCGCGCGGGCCGGCGCCGGTCAACTGCTGCGCGGCCTGCACCTCCACCCGGGTGCCCGGCAGGCGGCCCAGCCCGGCGGCCAGGCGGGCGTCGCTGGCGCAGCGGTCGGCCGGGAAGCTGCGGGCCAGCTGCGCCGCATTGGCCGGGGCGAAGTCGCCGAAGCCGGCATAGGCATGCGGCGCGCTGCTGCCGGTGCCGGCACCACGCAGCGTCACCAGGGTCTGCGCCGAGGGGACGTGGACGATGGCGTGGCGGCGGATCAGCCAGGGCGCGCCCTGCAGCCGGTTGGCATCGGCCTCCCCGGTCAGCAGCAGGCCGAAGGGCAGCGCCAGCAGCGGGCCGTCGGGCGCCACCACCAGCGTGGCGGCGCCGGCCAGCGGCGCTTCCATCGGCGCCAGCAGCGCCTGGTACAGTGCCTGGGCCGGGGCGGGATCGAAGCGGCCGGGCGTGCCATCCGGCGTGGCCGCGCCATCCCGCACGGTCTGCACCAGGCGGGCCAGCTCGGCCTCGCCGTGGTTGACGCGGGCGACATGCACCTGGCCGGCGCGCAGCACCATGGCCCAGCCATGGTCGCGGCCCAGCAGCATGCTCAGCAGCGCCTCGTTCGGTGCCAGCGTGGCCAGCACCTGCGGCGCGTCGGTGGCGGCCAGCAGCAGTTGCCGATAACCCGGCGCGGCGGCGGCCACCTCGGCCTCGGCCTCGGCGCGGGCCTGCTGCGCGGCGGCGATGCGGGCATCCAGGTCGCGGCCGCCGGCATCGCGGTCGCCGAACAGCGCCCGCAGCGCCTGGTCGCTGTCCTGCAGGCGGCGCACCGCCTCCGCCACCTTGGCGTCGCCGCCCGAGGCCCCCAGCCGGGCGCTGGCCTGCTGCACGAAGCGCGCGGTGCCGCTGCGCTGCGCCAACTGGGTGGCGGCGAACATCTCCGCCAGCAGCGCGGGCGCGTTGGCCGGGCTGGCCTGCGATTCGGCGTGCAGCGTGTCCAGGTAGGGCACCACCAGTTCCACCGGCAGGCCGATCTGGCGGGCGCGCAGGATGGCGGCGCCGGTGCGGAAGCTGGCCAGCGCCTCCGGCACGCGGCCGGTGGCGGCGCGGCGGGCGCCGGTCAGGAACAGCGTCACCGCCTCCGGCCGCTCCCCCGGCACCGCGATGGCGAAGCGGCGGGAGGCTTCCTCCAGTTGGCGGGCCGCTTCCTCCTGCCGGCCCAGCCGGGCGGAGGCGGTGGCCTCGGTCCGCAGCGCCCGCGCCACCATCAGCCCGGGTTGCAGCCCGGCACGGCGCAGCACGGCGCGGCTGGCGGCCAGCAGCGCCGGGGCCTCGGCGGCGCGGTCCATGCGGGTCAGCGCGATGGCCTGGTTGCGCCAGACCTCTGCCAGCCCGAGCACGGCCCCCTGGGAGACCGGGTCGGCCAGGATGTTCATCTCGTTGTCGCGGCCACTGCGCGAGCTTTCCGGCGCCAGCGCGGCGTAGCCGACCTCGGCCTGCTGCAGCAGGGCGTAGGCGGGTGCGGCGTCGCCGCCGGCGTTCAGCTGCGCCAGCCCGCGGTAATGCGCCAGCCGGGCGCTGGCGGTGGCATCGGCGGCCAGCGGCGCCAGCGCGGCGGCGCGGGTGAACAGCGCCCCGGCCTCCTGCTGGCGGCCCTGGTTGGACAGGTTCAGCGCCAGGTGGATCAGGGCGTTGACAGTGTTGGGGTTGTCGCGGCCCAGCACACGTTCCTGCACCGCCAGCGCGGCGCGATAGGCATCCTCGGCGGCGGCGAAGTTCTCGGCCTGGTTCAGCTCCCGGCCCAGCGCCATCAGCTGTTCATAGCGGCCGACATCGGCGGCGCCGAAGGCCCCGGCGGCCAGCTGCCGCACCGCCTGTTCCAGCGCGGCGGAGCGTGCCTGCGGCTTGGCGCCCTCGGCCGGCGCGGCGGTGCCGGCGATGAGGCGTTCCAGCACCGGCAGCACCGCGGAAACGCCATCGGCCAGCACCGGGCCGTCCGGCGCGGCGGCCACCAGCGCCAAATGCGGCCAGCCACCGGCGCGGCGGGTGCAGGTCAGCAGCCGGGCGGCGATGTCGGCGCCCAGGGTCACGGCCTGCGGCGGGGCGCAGACCAGGCGCTGGTCCAGCCAGGTGCGCCACAGCCCGCCGGCGGCCAGCATGTCCAGCTGGGCGGCGGCGGTGCTGCCGCGCAGCCGCTGCACCCGCGCCGCGGGCTGGCCCCAGCCGCCGCAATAAACCTCCTGCCCCGCCAGCACCGGCAGGTCCGCCGGCAGGGTGCCGGCCTGCTGCACCGTGCAGGCCTCTCCCTTGGTGTCGTTGCCGGCGGGGGTGCCGGTGCGGGTGGCGCTGGCGCCGCCGCCCTGCACATAGGCCTCCGGCGGCGGCACGTGGCAGCCGGCCAGCAGCAGCACCAGCAGGGTGGCCAGGTGCCTCATCAGTATTCGATCTCGGCGACGTTGGGGATGGTGACTTCCGAGGTGTCGATGCGGTTGTTCACCAGGGAAAGGTCCACCACCTCCGGCGGCCGCAGCAGCACGAACTGGATGCTGGGTGGCGGCACGCAGTTGATGGATGCGACGACGCAGCCATTGATCCGGTAGTTGGATTGCAGCGTCGGGTCGATCGGCCGGGTGATGTCGGCGCTGGCGGCGGCGGCGGAACCGGGCACCGCGCCCAGTGTGCCGAGCAGCGAGGCCGAGCCGCCGGTGCCCTGGATGCCGAGCCGCCCGGCCGAGACGGTGCCGGTGGCGATGCCGCCGTCCAGCAGCAGGAAGACCGGGCTGTTGCCGGCCGAGACCGCCAAGTTGAGCGTGCCGGCGCTGGCACTGCCGGTGGCGCCGAAGCTGCCGGCCGCCTGCACGCCGGGCTGGCGCACCTGGGTGGCCTGCTGGCTGTCCAGCCGGCCCTGCACGTCCGGCTGGACGATGCCGAGCGGGTCGGCATGGCTGGCGCGGCGCGTGTCGAACACCACGGCCGGGTACAGGCCCACGGTGCGGGCGTTGATGGTGGTGGTGGCGCCGGCGGAAATACCACCCGGGCCGCTGAACACGATGGCGCGGCCGATGGTGGTGACCAGGCCATCCAGGCTCAGGGCGCTGCCGGCGAAGCGGGCGCTGTCGGCCGAAAGCCGGCCGGAGAGCAGCATGCTGCTGCTGGCCGAGAGGCTGAACAGGCCGCCGGCGCTGCCCTGGCCGGTGAAACTGGCGGTGCCGCCGGCCGTGGCGGAGACGGTGCCGCCGGCGGCCAGCGTGCCCGGCAGGTCCAGCGCGCCGCCGGCCGCCAGCGTGGCGTTCCCCGCCGCCGTGGCGCTGCCGGAAAGCAGCGTCGCGCCGCCGGATTGGGTGGCGATGTCGGCACCGCTGGAGAGCGTGCCCGCCAGCGTCATGCCGCCGCCGGCCACGAGGTGCAGCGCCCCGCCGGCACTGGCAATGCCGGACTGGCCCAGCGTGCCGCCGGCCGTGGCCACCAGCGCGCCACCGGCGGTGACAGCGCCGCCCAGGGTCAGGGCGCCGCCGGCCGCAACGGTCAGCGCCGTACCGGCCTGGGTGGTGCCCAGCAGGGCGATGTCGCCGCCGCTGGAAGCGGAGAGCGCGCCACCGGCCAGCACCAGGCCACCGAGGTTGATGCCGCCGCTGCCGCTCAGCGCCATGGCGCCGCTGGCCAGCAGCGTGCCGTTGCCCAATATGCTGCCGGCGGTCAGCGTCAGCTGCCCGCCGCTGCTGATGGTGCCGGGCACGCCGAGGCCGCCATCGGCGGCAAGGGTAAGGTCGCCGCCCGAGATGACCGGGCCCGCGACGCTGTAGCTGAGGCCGCGGACCATGCCGCCGCCGACGCTGCTGGCGCCGAGGGTGGCGAAGCTGTTCGCCTCCGGCAGGCTGACCTGGCCGCCGGCGTTCAGCGTCAGCGTGCCGGTGGTGATGACAGCGCCGGCCAGCTGGATGATGCCGTCGCTGGAGGCCAGCGCGACCAGCCCGCCGGGCGCCGAGATGGGGCCGGACAGCACCAGGTCCGGCGGGTCCGTCAGGCGGATGGTGCGGCCGCTGCCGGCGGTGATGCTGCCCACGGTGAAGCGGTTGCCGGCATTGTCCAGCAGCACGTCCTGCGCCGCCAGGGCATGCACCGTGCCCATCAGCAGCGGCGCGGCGCTGCCCAGCACGCTGCCGCCGCTGCGCAGGTCCAGCACCGGCAGGCCCGCCACCGTGGTGGAGCCGGCCAGCACGATGTCGCCGGCGATGGGCGCCGCGCTGCCGATGCCGCCCAGCCGCAGCGTGGCGACACCGGTGATGGCGGCCAGGTCGGTGGCGTCCAGCACCAGGCCGGCGCCGGCACCGCCCAGGGTGATGGCGCGGCCGGCAGTGACCGGCAGCAGCTCGATCAGGCCGGCGGGGGCGGCGATGGCGCCGGTGAAGTCCAGGTCCTCGGCGCGCAGGCGCAGCGTGCGGCCGCTGCCGACGCTGGCGGCGGAGACCGTGAGCAGCGCGGCCTCGGTACGGAAGATGCCGTCGCCGGAGGCGGTGAGCGCCAGCCCGGCAACGTTGTTGGTGGCGCCGCCGGGATCCAGCAGCACATCGCCGGCGGTGGCGGTGGCGGCCAGCGTGCCGACCACCAGCGCGGTGCCGGCGGATTGCGTCACGCTGGTGCCGCCCAGCGCCAGCGCGGCGCTGCGGGCCATGCCGCCGGTACCGAAGTCGACATCGCCCGCCAGGGCGACGGCGCCGGCGCTGGCCTGGCTGGTGCTGCCGAAGCCGACCAGCGCGGCCGGCGCGGCGGTGTCGCCGATGCGGGCCAGCTCGGCGCCATCCAGCGAGAGCGTGCCGGCGGCGCTGCCGCCCAGCGTCACGCCGCGGCCGGCGGTATAGGGACCCAGCAGGATGCTGCCGCCGGGCGCCCGCAACCCGCCGGTCGAGGTGATGTCGAGGTCATCGGCGGCCAGCAGCAGGGTCTTGCCGACGCCGACCGAGACGATGCCGGCGACGTGCAGCGGCGTGGTCGCGGCGTTGTCGGCGGTGAAGGTCAGGTTGCCGGCCACGCCGAGCGTGCCGAGGGTGCCGAAGCTGACCCCGACGGCGCCCGGCGCCAGGCTGGTGTCGGCAAGGCTGGTGTCGGCGCCCAGCGTGCCCTGCAGCAGCCGCCCGTACAGCAGGCCGCCGGCGCCGATGGCCAGCCCGCCGCTGGCGCTGGAGACGGTGACCACGCCGTCGCTGCCGGTGCCGTCGGTGCCGACCAGGCCGTTGATGATGATGCCCGCCGGGCCGCCCAGCCCCAGGTTGCGCTGCGCCACCCAGCTGCCGTCCACGGTCAGCAACGCGGTGGGGCCGCTCAGGCTGAAGACGATATCCCGCCCGGCGGTGTGGCTGCCATTCAGCGCGGTGCCGATGCCGGTGATGGTCAGCTTGAGGTCGCTGCCGGCGGTGAAGGCGGAGGTTGCGGTGGTGCTGCCGGTATCCGCGGACAGCTGGATGTCACGCGCGCCGATGCTGCCACTGACGCTGAAGCTGCCGCCGGGCAGCACCATCAGCACATCGGCCGGTCCGGCCAGCCCGGCGGTTAGGCTGCCGGCCAGCGTTGCCGTCACCGCCGTGGTGGCGGCGCCGATGGTGATGCCGCCGGCCGCCGCCATGCTGCCGCCCGCCGCCTGGTCCAGCGTGCTGCCGGCGGCGTTGCCCAGGGTGATGCCGATGGCACCCGGCAAGGTGGCGCTGCCCGCCTTCAGGCTGGCATTGTTGGTCAGCTGGTTGGCCGTGACCGTCAGGTCGCCACCAGCGGGGCCGATGCCGGCGGCGATGGTGCCGTCATTGGTCACCGCCAGGGCGGTTGCCGTCAGCGTCAACGCACCGGCGGCGGTGATGCTGCCGCCAGCCTGGTTGTGGATGCCGATGGCATTGCTGGTGATGCTGATGTCGCCCGGCGCCGTGGCGCTGCCGGCGGTGATGCTGCCGCTGTTGCCGACCGAACTGCCGACCAGCGTGGCGTTGCCGCCGCCCGCGCCGGTGCCGGCCGCGAGCGAGCCGGCATTGCCCAGCACCGTGCCGGCGCCCAGGCCGAAGAACAGGTCGCGCGTGGCGGTGACGCTGGCGCCGGCGTGGTTGTCGATGTTCACCGCCGCGTCCAGCGTCACGTCGCGGCCGCCGATGGTGCCGGCATTGGTGACGGAAGCGGCCGTGGCGGTCAGCGCGACATCGCCGCTGGCGGCGATGCCGGCGTTGTTGACCAGGTTGGCGGCGGTGATGCCGATGTCGCCGGTGGCCGCGACATCCGCATTGACGGCCAGGCCGCGCGTGGTGGCCAGCGCCAGGTCGCCGCCGGTGGCATCGGCCGCGCGGGTGGTGGCGGTGCCGGCATCGGTGCTGCCGGCGACCAGCCGGTCGAAGGCATTGGCGCTGCCGTCCAGCGCGATGCTGCTGCCCCGCACTGCCAGCCCGGCGACGTTCAGCCGCTTGCCCGCCGCCTGGGTGACGGCGTCGCCGCTACGCAGTTCCAGTACCTGCACGCGGTCGGCGTTGAACAACGTGGCGTCGCGCAGGTCCACGTTGCCGGCCAGGGTGATGGCGCCGCCGGCATCACTGCCGATCCGCAGCCGCGCCGCCGGGGTGGTGCTGCCGCCGGCGCCGCTGCCGCCGATCAGCTCGATCTCCGTGCTGTCCAGGTAGAGGCCGGCGGGAGAGCCGGTGGTCCCCAGCGTGATGGCGCGGCCGGCGGTCAGCGGTTGCAACCGGATCAGCCCGCCCGGCGCCACCAGCCGGGCGGCCAGCGCCATGTCATCGGCGACCAGGCGCAGGCTGCCGGCGTTGGGTACGGTGATGGCGGCGTTGACGCTGAGCAGCGCGGCGCTGCTGGCCAGCAGCAGGTCACCGCCGGCGGTCAGGCCCTTGGTCGCGTCGGCGGTGCTGCCCTCGATGCTGGCGATGCTGTTGCCGGCCTCGCCAAGGGTGATGGCGCCGCCGGCCGTGGCGCTGAGGCCCTGCGTGGTCAGCAGGGCGCCGCTGGCCTGGGTGATGCTGCCGGCGGTCAGCAGTTCCAGCGTGGTGCTGCCGGCGTTGAAGCTGCCGGCCAGCGCGATGGCGCCGCCCGCGGTATCGCCGATGGAAAGCCGCGCCGCGCTGGCCAGCCCACCGTCGGTGCCGGTGACGGAGAACTGCCCCGGCGTGGTGGCGCCCAGGCTGATCTCCAGCCCCGCCGTATAGGGCTGCAACCGCACCAGGCCGGAACTGGCATTGGCCAGCAGCACCGGGGCGCCGGGGTCGCCGAAATCCATGCTGTCGGCGGTGAGGGTGATGCGCTGGTTGGCGGCGGTCGCGCTCAGGTTGCCGGAGGTGCGGAGCAGCGTGCTGTCCGGCGCCTGGGCGGTGACCGCGATGCTGCCGGCGGTGGCGGTGATATCGGCGCCGAGCGTGACGGTGCCGGCGCCGGTCAGGCCGATATCGCCGCCCGGCGCGCTGATGGCGGTGCTGACCGAGAGCGCGCCGGTGCTGCGGGCGGCGAAGCCGGAGCCGCCATTGGCGATGGTGGCGCTGCCGCCATCCGGGATCGGCGCCGCCAGCCCGCCGCGCAGGTCCAGCGCGACGCCGCTGGCGAAGCCGAGCGCGCCCTGGGCGAACAGCGCGGCGCGGTCCACCACATTGGTCAGGTTCAGCGTGGCATCCCCGGCGGCGGCGACGCCAAGCCGGCGGGTGGTGATGATGCCGAGGCCGGACTGGGTGATATCGGCGCCGCTGACGGCGGCGGTGGGCCCGGCGGCGCGGGAGGTATTGGCCACCAGCGTGACCAGGTTGCCGGCCTGCACCGCGCCGGCCAGGCTGATGCTGGCGCCCCATAGCGCGATGCTGCCGGTATCGGCCCCGGCGCGGCTGCCGGCGGCCAGGCTGCCGCCGGCGGTGACGCTGAGCGCCCCGGCCGAGGTCAGCGCCAAGCTACCGGCGGCGCCGGCCTGCACGACGCCGGCAACCGCCAGCGCCAGGCTGTCGCGCAGCCCGATATTGGCCGCGGCCAGGTCGCCCAGGGTATCGATGGCGTTGCCGGCGCGCTGGGCGATGAAGTCGCCGCTGGTGGCGCCGGTCAGCCCTGCCACGTCCAGCGCGCCCGCGGTCTGCGCCACGCTGGCGCCGCGCAGGTCCAGCGTGGCGGCGTCGCCCTGGCCCAGGCCGCCGCGCAGGCTGATGTCGCCCGCCAGGGTGACGGCGCCCGCCGTGGTGGCGCTGCCATCGCCGCCGACCCGCAGCGTGCCGCCGCCGGTGCCGATGCGGTTGAGCTCCGCCGTGTCCAGGTAGCCGCCGGCACCACCGAGCGCGATGGCCGTGCCCGCGGTGTTGGGCAGGATGTTGACCGTGCCGGCGCCCGCCACGGCGATGCTGCCGGTCAGCACGATATCGTCGGCGCGCAGCGTGATGCTGCCGCCACTGCCGGCGGTGAGCGCGCCGGAGACCGCCAGGCTGGCGCTGGCTGTGGTCAGCGCCAGGTCGCCGCTGGCGCCGATGGTGCCGGCTTCATCGAAGGTGTTGGCCTGGGAATCCACCGCGAAGCCGCCACCGGTGGCGCTGCCGGTCAGCTTGGCTACGTCCAGCCGCGTGCCCGCGGTCTGCGACACGCTGGCGCCGCGCAGGTCCAGCACCGCGGCGCTGGCCCGCAGGTTCAGGTCGCCGCCCAGCTGGATGCCGCCGGTGCCATTGGCGAGGAGGGCAAGGGTCGTGGTGGCGATGTTGCTGCCCAGTTGCCCGGGGTCCAGCAGCAGCCCGCTGCCGCTGGTGCCTACGGTGATGCCGGTATCCGCGCTCAACGGTTGCAGCGTGACGCTGCCGCCGGCGCCCGGCGCGCTCACCATCCCGGACAAGGTCAGCGAGTCCGCCCGCAGCGTCACCGCGTGTTCGGTGCCGGCGGTGATGCCGCCGGCCGTCAGCGCCAGGGCGCTGCTCACCGCCACATCGCCACCGGCGGTGATGCCGGAAGCCTGGTCCAGCCGATTGCCCGGGCGCGCCACCAGGAAGTCCCCGCTGGTCGCGCCCGTCAGCAGCGCCACATCCAGCAGGCCGCCGGCCTGGGATACGCTGGCGCCGGCCAGTTCCAGCTGGGCGGCATCGCCATGGCCCGTGCCGCGCAGCCGTATATCGCCGGCCAGGGTGATGGCGCCCGCCGTGGTGGTGCCGCCACTGGTGCCGATGCTGAGCGTGCCGCCACCGGTGGCGATGCGGTCCAGGGCCGCGGAGTTCAGATACAGGCCCGCCGGCGCGATGCTGTCCCCCAGCGTCACCGCCAGGCCATTGGTCAGCGGCAGCAGGGCGACACTGCCGCCGCCCGGCGCGGACAGGCCGGCCGCCAGCGTCAGCGCATCCATCTGCAGGGTCAGGCTGCGGCCGCTGCCGGCGCTGGCGGTGGCGCTGACCGTCAGCGCGGCGGCGTCGCGCAGCACCAGGTCGCCGCCGGCGCTGAAGCCGGCCAGCGTGTCCACGGTGTTGAGCGGGCTGGTGAACCTCGCGGTACCGCTGGTGGCGCCGGTCAGCGTGGCCACGTCCAGCGCGCCCGCGGTCTGCGTCACGCTGGCGCCGCGCAGGTCCAGCGTGGCGGCATCGCCCTGGCCAACGCCGCCGCGCAGGGTAACGTCGCCATTCAGCCGGATCACATTTGCCGTGGTGGCGCTGCCATCACCGCCGGCCCGCAGCGTGCCGCCGCCGGTGCCGATGAGGTTCAGCTCCGCGGTGCTGAGATAGCCGCTGGGGCCGCCGAGGGTGATGCCGGTGCCCGCGGTGTTCGGCAGCACGTTCACCGTACCGGCACCCGCCACGGCGATGCTGCCGGTCAGCACGATATCGTCGGCGCGCAGCGTGATGCTGCCGCCGCTGCCGGCGGTGAGCGCGCCGGAGACCGCCAGGCTGGCGCTGGCCGTGGTCAGCGCCAGGTCGCCGGTGGCGCCGATGGTGCCGGCTTCATCGAAGGTGTTGGCCTGGGAATCCACCGCGAAGCCGCCGCCGGTCGCGCTGCCGGTCAGCCTGGCCACGTCCAGCCGGGTGCCCGCGGTCTGGGAAACGCTGGCGCCGCGCAGGTCCAGCACTACGGCGCTGGCCCGCAGGTTGAGGTCGCTGCCCAGTTGGATGCCGCCGGTGCCATTGGCCTGCAGCGTCAGCCGGTTGGTGGCGATGCCGCTCGCCATCTGACCCGGGTCCAGCAGCAGCCCAGCGCCGCTGGTGCCGACGGTGATGCCGGTATCCGCGCTCAATGGTTGCAGCGTGACGCTGCCGGAAGCGCCTGGCGCGCTGGTCGTGCCCAGCGTCAGCGCATCGGCACGGAAGGTGATGGCGTGGTCGGTGCCGGCAATGGCCTGGGCGGCAAGCGGCACCGCGCTGGTCACCGCCACGTCGCCACCGGCCGAGATGCCGCCGATGGCATCGATGCGGTTGCCTAGGCGCGGCAGCAGCATGTCGCCACTGGTGAAGCCGACCACGGTCTTCACGTCGAGCAGCCCGCCGGTCTGGGTCACGCTGGTGCCGTTGAACCAGATGGTGCCGGCATCGCCATGGCCCACGCCGCGCAACAGCACATCCCCCGCCAGGGTGATGGCGCCGGCCGTGGTGGTGGTGCCGTCGCTGCCGATGCGCAGGACACCGCCATCGGTGGCGATACGGTCCAGCGCGGCGGTGTTGAGGTGCAGGCCGCTGGGCGTGGTGCTGTCGCCCAGCGTCACCGCCAGGCCGCTGGTCAGCGGCAGCAACTGCACCGTGCTGCCGGACGGGGCGACAAGCCTGGCCGAGAGCGTCAGCGCATCCGACTGCAGGGTGAGGACATGGCTCACGCCGACGCTGACATCGCCGGAGACGGTCAGCGGCGCGGCATTGCTCAGGGAGAAGTTGTTGAGGGCGCTGAAGCCCGCAAGCCGGTCGATGGTGTTGGTGGTGCTGAGGAAGGAGGCGTTGCCGCCGGCCCCGGTTCCCAGCACGGCGCCGGTCAGCGCCACCACGTCCAGCGCCCCGCCGGTCTGGCTGAGTTCGCCGCGCGCGCGCAGGTCCAGCGTTTCGGCATTGCCCTGGCCAACGCCACCGCGCAGCGTGATGGCGCCGGCCAGCGTCATCATGTCCGCCGTGGTGACCGTGCCGTCGCCCCCGATGCGCAGCGTGCCGCCGCCGGTGTTGATGCGGTTCAGTTCCGCCGTGCTGAGATACCCGCTGGCGCCGCCGAGGGTGATGCTGACGGCCGCCGCGTTCGGCAGGATGTTCACCGTGCCGGCGCCGGCCACGCCGATGCTGCCGGTCAGCGCGATGTCGTCGGCACGGAGCGTGATGGTGCGGCCCGTGCCGGCGCTCAGCGCGCCGTCCAGCGCGAGGGCGCTGCCGTTGCTGCGCAGCGAGAGGTCGCGCGACGCGGCGATGGCGCCGGCGGCGTCGATGGTGTTGTTGCCGTTGTCCAGCCGGTAGTCGCCGCTGGTGGTGCTGCCGGTCAGGCGCTCCACGCTCAACGCCGTGCCGCTGGCCTGGGTGACGCTGCTGCCCCGCAGGTCGAAGGTGCGGGCATGGCCCGGCAGGCGCAGGTCGGCATCGGCGGCGATGCTGACGGCGCCGGTGCCGCTGGCCTGCAGCGAGACGGTGGGCGCGACGATGGCCGCCACCTGCGCCACGTCCAGCAGGACGAAGCCGCTGGTGGCGCTGCCGCCGAGTTGCAGGCCGGTATCGGCCGAGAGCGGCTTCAGCGTGGCCGTGCCGGCGGCGCCGATGCTGCCGGCCAGGTTCATCGCATCCGCCGTTACCGTCAGCGCGCCGGCCGTGGAGGTCAGCGTGGCGCCGGCGCCGATGGTGACGCCGGGCGCGGTCAGCGCCAGGTCGCCGCCGCTGGTCAGCGCCGCGCGCAAGGCCTCCAGCCGGCCACCCAGGCCGGTGGTGCCGGCGGTGACCTGCACCGCCGCCGCATTGGCGAAGCTGAGCGCGCCCAGCGCCTTGCCGCCGACCCGGCCGACCTGGTTGGCGGCGCCCAGCGTGACCGCGCCATTGGCCTGGAACGCCAGGTAGGGCGTGGTGACGATGCCGCCGCTGCCCTGGGTGATGGTGGCGCCGGCGGCCGGGGCGGCGGTCAGGTCGCCCGCGGTCAGCAGCACGGCGGTGGTGCCGCCGACCGCGCCGTTCAGTGCCAGCCCGCCGGCGACCTTGCCGGCAGCCAGCAAGACGAAGCCGCCATTGACCGAGCCACTGGCGCTGACCGTCAGCGCATGGTCGCTGGCCAGGGTGATGCTGCCGCCGGTGATGGCGCCATCCACGGTGGTAGCGCCGGCCTGGATGATGGACAGCGTGCCGGCCGCGCCCGCCGAGGAGGCGAGGATGCTGGGCAGCGCGCCGCCGCTGCCGGCATCCACCGTCACGTTGCCGCCGGCATTGGCGGCGAAGCTGCCGGCCTTCAGCACCGCCGCCGTGGTGGTGATGTCGCCGGCGGCATGCAGGTCCAGCAGGGCGGTGCCGGCATCCACCGTGCCGGCCAGGGCCAGCGTGCCGGTGGTGGCGGTCAGCGTGGTGGTGCCGCCGGCACGCAGGGTGCCGCTGGTGTCGAGCGTAGTGGCGGCCAGCGTGACGGCGGCGCTGCCATCAACGGCGGTGACCGACAGCGCCCCGGCATTGGTGAAGCTGGCGGTGCCGCCGGCGGTCAGGTCCAGGCTGCCGGCGTGGTTGGCCTGGTCCAGTTGGACCTGGTCGTGCGCCGCCACGGTCAGCGCCGGCGTGGTGATGGTGCCCGCGCTGGTCTGGGTGATGCTGCCGGCGCCGGTGCTGGTCAGGCTGACGCTGGTGGTGCCGGCGACGGCGCCGGTCAGGTTCAGGCTGGCGCCGGTAACGGCAAGGATGGCGGCGCTGCTGGCGGCAACCTCCAGCGCATGGGTCGAGGTGAAACTGGCGGACTGCCCGGTGGCGGTGATGGCGACCTTGTCCACCGCGTTGGCCCGGCCGAGCGTGACCGTGCCATGCGCTGTCAGCCCCAGGTCCGGCGTGGTGATGACGCCGGGGGCGCCGGTGTGGCTGATGCCACCGCCGGTCGCGTCCAGCCGGACGCTGGTGGTGCCCTCCAGCGCGCCCACCGCGATGCTGGGCGCCGTCGCCTCCACCGTGGCGGCGCTGCCGGTCAGGCTCAGCCCGGCGCTGGAGGCCAGCTTGGCGGCATGGCCGCTGGCGGTCAGGCTGGCGGCGTTGACGGGGTTGGCCAGGTTGAGCGTGATGTCGCCGCCGGTCGCGCTGGCGGTCAGGCTGCCGGTGTTCAGCAGGCCGGCGCCGCTCTGGCCGATGCCGCCGTTGCTGCTGGTCAGGCTGATCGAGCTGGTGCCGCCGAGCGCCCCGGTGATGGCAAGGCTTCGGCCGGTGACGCCGAGCGCGGCGGCGCTGCTGGCCAGCACCGTCAGGTCGCGGGCCGAGGTGACGCTGGCGGCCTGGCCATTGGCGGTGATGGCCACCTGGTCCACCTGGTTGGCCGCGCCCAGGGCGATGTCGCCGCCGGTGGCGGAAAGCGTCAGCGTCGGCGTGGTGATCGACGCGCTCTGCTGGATGCCGCCGGCCGTCGTCGTCAACTGCAGGCTGGTGGTGGCGCCGCTGGCGCCGGTGACATTCAGGCTGGGCGCCCGCAGGTTGCCGGTGGCGGCGGAAAGGCCGGCCAGGCTCAACGCGTTGGTGGAAACGAAGCCGACCGCCTGGCCCACCGCGGTGATGCTGACGCTGTCGACGATGTTGTCCAGGCCGAGGTTCACCGTGCCATGCGCGGTGACGCTCAGGTTGCCGGTGGTGATGACGTTGCCGGCGGTCTGGCTGACGCTGCCGCCAGCGGTCAGGGAGATGCCGGCGCCGGTCGCGGTGCTCAGCCTGGCCGCCAGGCTGAGGTTGCCGGTGGTGGATTGCAGCGTGATGCCATCCGCCACCGTCAGCGCCGCGGCCAGCACCACCGCGTTGCCGGCCGTGAGCGTCAGCGAGCCCTGCCCGGCGGTGCGGGTGACGGCCGACAGCACGCCGATGGTGTCGGTGGCGGTCAGCACCACGTCGCCGCTGAAATTCTGGATGATGGTCGGCGAGATGATGACGCTGGTCGGGTTGCCGCCGGCGCCATCGGTGGTGAAGACGCCGCCGCCGAGCGAGCCGGTGGTTTCCGTGACGCCGCTGGCGCCGGCATCGCGGATGAGGATGTTGACGGGGTCCAGCAGCCAGGTCCCGCGCCGCCCGGCGGGGGCCGTCACATCCGGCAGCAACGCCAGCAGCAGCGCGGCGCCGGAGGAGGTCTCCACCAGCCCGCCATCGCCGCCGCCCGGCCCACCACGCGCGGAAAGCTGGCCCTGCACGGTGGTGCCGGCGGCGCTGTTGACCACCACGTTGCCGCCATTGCCGGCGCGCGTGGCATCCGCCCGCAGCGTGGCGCCGCTGGCCACCGTGGTGCGGCGGGTGCTGGCGCTGCCCACTGCCACGCGGCCACCGCCGGCGCCGCCGGAAGCGTCCAGCCGCGCACCGTTGGGCACCGTGACATCGCCGGTGGCGGAGACGCTGATGCTGCCGCCCTGCCCGGCGCGGCTGCGCGCGGTGATGCTGCCGCCGGCCTGCACGCCACCGCCCTCGGCCCGCAGCATCGCCTGGCCGCTGCCCACGGCGATGCGGCCGGTGTTGTTGACCAGGGTTTCCACCACGCCGCTGATGGCGCTGGCGCTGAGCTGCACGCTGCCGCCACGGGCGTTGATGGTGCCGCTGTTGGTCACCAGCGCCGCGCCGTCCGGGCTGCTGCGGACCTGCTGGGTCACGTCCAGGCTCAGCAGGCCGTCGCCGGCCAGGTCCAGCGTGAAGGCCTCGGCGCCCTGCAACGCCACGCGGCCGAGCCGGGCGTTGATGGTGCCGCTGTTGGCCACGCGCGGCCCGGCCAGCACCGCCAGCCCGTGATCCGCCACCGTGATGCTGCCGCGATTCTCCACCCGGGCGCCGGGGTTGGCGGCGCCGGTGAAGGCCATCCGCCCGGCCATGAAATCCTGGTTGGTGATGTTGGCGGCGCTGGCGATCAGGTTCGCCACGTTCACCTGCGCGCCCTCGGCGAAGACCACGCCGGACTGGTTGACGATGGCGATGCCGCCATTGGCGGTGATGCGCCCAGCGATGACCGAGGGGTCCGGCGTTGTGATGCGGTTCAGCGTCCAGCTCTGCGCGCTGGGCTGGACGAACTGCACCGACTGGTTGGCGCCGACGTTGAAGGTGTTCCAGTCGATCGCGGCGCGGCCGGTGGACTGGGTGATGGTGGTGGTCGTCGCGGTCTGCGCGATGCTGGCGGCGCCGGCAACCACGCGGCCGCCGCCGGGCTGCGCGTTGGGCGCCACCGCCTGGGCCAGCACCACCGCCGGCCACAGGGCGGAGCCGGCCAGCAGGGCCAGGCGGAAGCGCCGCGACGGCGTCATCAGTAGCGCACCAGCGTGCGGAACAAAGCCGCGGTCTCGCGCAGCGGGTCGGCGGCGGCGCCATCCGGCCGGCGGGTGATGCGCTGCGCCACCTCGGCGTCGAACTGCACGGTGTCGCTGACCACCAGGCGCACGCCGCCGCCCCAGCTGGACAGCCGGCGGCTCGGGTCGGTACGCAGGTTTTCGAACGTGCGGCCGACATCGCGGAAGGCGTACCACTGCGCGGTGTAGCGGCCATTGCCGATCACCGGGTCGGTCGGCAGCTCGAACGCCGTGTCCAGCTGGAGCTCCACCGCCGCGCCCCAGGCGCGGTCGCCGGAGACCTGACCATTGTAGAAGCCGCGGCCGAGGCGCGAGCCGCCCAGGTAGTACTTCTCGGCCGAGGGCAGCACGTCGTTGGTCCATTGCCCCGCGAACAGGCCCTGGATGTTGATCATGCCCTGGTCGAAGGGGCTGAACAGCGGCTGGGTGCGCTGGACTTCCCCGGTGACCTTGGTGAAGCCGAAATTGCTGCCGGCGCGGGCGGCGGTGACGCTGTTGGTGGCGGTGGCGCCCAGCCCGTTCAGGCCGTTATGAATGCGGAAATTGCCCACCATGGTGGCGCTGGGCAGCAGCGGCACCCAGCTGTCCAGCAGTTGCATGTCCATGCCGCCGCGCAGGATGCGGATCTTGTCCAGGCTGGCGCGGGTGCGGTTGTCGCCGAAGCCGGTGGTAACGGTGCTGTCGAACAGGTCCAGCGCGGTCAGCGCGGTCAGGTTGAATGGCCGGCTGCGGACCAGCGGATAGCTCAGCGAGGCGCCGCCGACCTGGGCCTCCCCCTGGTACCCGCTGGCGCCGACCTTGCCGAAGGGGCGGGTGACGCCGGTGCCGGCATAGACCTTCAGGCGCAGGCCGGAGCCGCCGAGGAAGAACTCCTCGCTGCCCTGGACGAACCATTGCGCCCCGGTCGGCGTGCCGAAGAAGGACAACTCGCTGCGTTCGCCGAACTCGGTCACGGAGTTGACGCCGGCGGTCAGCAGCCCCTGCCAGGGCCCGACATAGCGGTAGCCGCGGTTGTCCAGGTTGACGTAGCCGCTGACCAGCTTGTGCTCCACCTGCGCCACCAGTTGCAGCGCGCCCGGCTCGGTCGCCAGGGGCCGCAGCGTGCCGCGCACGGTGACGCCGGGGATGTCGCTGGCCAGCAGCAGCGCCCGCTCGATCATGGCGCCGCTGACCGGCTTGCGCGCGACCAGGCGGTCCAGGAAGCGCAGCACCTGGGTGCCGGCGGCGCCGATATCGCCTTCCAGCTTCACCTCGGCGACGAAGCCTTCGGTGATGGCGAAGGTCACGTCCACGCCGCCCTCGGCAGGGGCCAGGCCGGCATTGACGGCGGTGAAGGGGTAGTCGGCGGCGCGGTAGGCCCGCAGCAGGGCCAGGCGCGCATCCTCCAGCCGCGAGAGCGGCACCTGCTGCCCGGCCAGGCCGGCGGTGGCGCTGGCCAGCTCGGCATCCGACAGCGCCAGGTTGCCGCGCAGCGCCACTTTCACCACCCGCACCTGGGCGCCGGCATTGGGGCCGGTGGTGGCCTGCGGCGGCGGCGTGGTGGCGGAAGGCGCCAGGTTGGGCGCCTGGCGGGGCGCCAGCTGGTCCACCGGATTCAGCACCGGGGGCGGCAGCTGCGCCGCGGCGTCGGCCAGCAGGCCGGCCATAGCCAGCATCAAACCTGCCAGGGCAGCCCGCGCCATCATTGTGCTATGAGCCCCCAGGGATTCGACCGACGGTTGAGTTATCTCACATTACGGTGCCGGCAGCCAATAAACCATGCCGGTGCCTTGGACGCGCCCCTGCCGCCGCCCTAAGGTGCCGTGATGAACGACGACCCCATCCTGTCCACCGCTGCAGGCGCCCCGGCGCCAGGGCTGGAGGGCGTGCCGCGGTCCGACATGGCCCTGCTGGAGACGGCGGTGCCAAAGCTGGTGGACGCCGCCCTGCGCGGGCCGGTGGTGCTGACCCGGCATGGCCGGGAAGCCTTCGTGCTGATGCCGCTGGACATGTGGCGCAAGGTATGGGGCGCCGAGCGTCGGCCGCCGGTGGTGCCTGGGCGCCCGATGGACTAGCGGCCCGGGCGGGACCGCCGCAGGCCGATAAGCACAGCGCCCAGACCAGCCCCTGCCGGGCGGACGAGGCCGTAGCCTCGCCCGCGCCGGTTCAGGTTTCCGTGGTGCTGTTGCGGCCACGGCCCGGCGGGTCGCCAGGGTCGTTGTCGCTGTTGCTGCCGGGCCGGCCCTGGCCACCAGGGCCTCCGCGCCCACGGCCGGGCGGGTCGCCCGGGTCGCTGTCGGACGCACCGCCGCCGCCGCCGCCACCGCCGCGCCGGCCACGCCCGGGCGGATCGCTCGGGTCGTTGTCGGAGGCTCCGCCGCCACCACCACCACCGGGGCCGCCGCGCCCGCCGCCAGGGGGGTCGCCGGGGTCATTGTCGTTCGGGCCGCTGGGGCGCTGCTGGCCGGGGCCGCCACGGCCCTGGCCCGGCGGGTCGCCGGGGTCGTTGTCCGACGCACCGCCGCCGCCGCCGCCCGGGCCACCACGGCCACGGCCCGGCTGGTCACCGGGGTCGTTGTCGGTATTGCCGCGGCCACCACGGCGAATGCCGCGGCCCGGCGGGTCGTTCGGGTCGTTGTCGGTCGAGCCGGGGGCGCCGCCGCCGCCATTGCCGCCGCGGCCCTGGCCAGGCTCGTCGCCCGGGTCGTTGTCGCTCGGGCCACGTTGCGGCCGGGACGGGGGTGGCGGCCGGTTGCCCGGTGGGGACTTGCCGTTGGGGCCGGGCCGGCCCTGCTGCGGCGGGGCGGGGTCCTTGGCGCCCTGCGCCAGGGCCTCGGCCCCCGGCAGGGCGGTGGCGCCGGCGCCACCCAGGGCGGCCAGGCGCAGGACGAAGAGACGACGAACCAGGCGCGGATCAGCGGACAAGGGGAAGGCGTGCTCCTGAAAGCGGGCTCGGCGACCAGTCCAGCGCAGCCAAGCGGCCGAATTGCGGCGACCCAGGCTTGACGCCGCACCCCTGGCAGCCTCCGTTGCCGCCACCATGGCACCCCCTCTGCTGCTCCTGCAAGAAATCCACCTCGCCCTCGGCACGACACGTCTGCTGGCGGGCGCCACGCTTTCAGTCGGCGCCGGAGAGCGCCTTGTCCTCGTTGGCCGCAACGGCTCCGGCAAGTCCACGCTGCTCAAGGTGGCGGCGGGCATGCTGACGCCCGAGAAGGGCACCCGCTTCCTGCAACCCGGCGCCACGCTGCGCTATCTGCCGCAGGAACCCGACCTGGCCGGCTACGACTCGGTGCTGGCCTATGTCGAGGAAGGGCTGACCGCCGGCGACGATCCGCACCGCGCCCATTGGCTGCTGGACCAGCTGGGCCTGACCGGGGAGGAAGACCCCGCGCGGCTTTCCGGCGGCGAGGCCCGGCGCGCCGCCTTGGCCCGCGCCCTTGCCCCCAAGCCCGACATCCTGCTGCTGGACGAACCGACCAACCACCTGGATCTGCCCGCCATCGCCTGGCTGGAGCAGGAGCTGCGGCAGATGCGCGGCGCGCTGGTCACCATCAGCCACGACCGGCGGTTCCTGGAGAACCTGTCCCGCGCCATGGTCTGGCTGGACCGCGGCACCACGCGGCGGCTGGAACAGGGCTTCTCCAAGTTCGAGGAGTGGCGCGACAAGATCCTGGAGGAGGAGGAGATGGAGGCCCACAAGCTGGACCGCCAGATTGTCCGCGAGGAACACTGGATGCGCTACGGCGTCACCGCCCGGCGCAAGCGCAACGTGCGCCGGGTGGGGGAACTGGCGGGGTTGCGGCAGCGGCGGCGGGAAGCGCTTTCCGCCACCGGCAATGTCCGCATGGCCGCCAGCGAGGCCGAGGGCGGCGGCACCGTGGTGATGCAGGCCGAGTCGATCACCAAGGGCTATGGCGAGGCCGCCCCGGTGGTGCGGGACTTCTCCACCCGCATCCTGCGGCGGGACCGGGTTGGCATCGTCGGGCCGAATGGCGCCGGCAAGACCACGCTGCTGAACCTGCTGACCGGCCAGTTGGCGCCGGATGAGGGCAGCGTGCGGCTGGGCACCAGCCTGGCGATGGTGACGCTGGACCAGAAGCGCGAGAGCCTGGACCCGAATACCTCGCTTTCAGCGGTGCTGACCGGCGGCCATGGCGACCAGGTGGATGTCGGCGGCCAGCGCCGGCATGTCATCGGCTACATGAAGGACTTCCTGTTCGCGCCCGACCAGGCGCGGACGGCGGTGGGCGTGCTTTCCGGCGGCGAGCGGGGGCGGCTGATGCTGGCCCGTGCCATGGCCACGCCCAGCAACCTGCTGGTGCTGGATGAGCCGACCAACGACCTGGACCTGGAGACGCTGGACCTGCTGGAGGAGCTGCTGAACGACTATGGCGGCACCGTGCTGGTGGTCAGCCACGACCGTGACTTCCTCGACCGCGTCTGCACCAGCGTGATCGTCAGCGAGGGCGACGGCGCCTGGCAGGAATATGCCGGCGGCTACAGCGACATGGTGGCGCAGCGCGGCCGCGGCGTGGAGGCCAAGGCCAGCGCCGAGGCACCCACGTCGCAACGCGGCGAGCCGCGGGCAGCGCCGACCCCGCCGCCGCCGGCGAAGTCGCGCCTGACCTTCAAGCAGCAGCACGCCCTGGCCTCGCTGCCGGCGCAGATCGCCAAGCTGGAAGGCGAGATCGCCCAGGTGCAGCAGGCCCTCGCCTCCCCCGGCCTGTATGAGCGTGACCGCGCGCGGTTCGAACGCTTCACCGCCGCGCTGACGGCGAAGCAGGACGAGCTGGGCAAGGCCGAGGAGGCGTGGCTGGAGCTGGAGATGCTGCGCGAGGAAGCCGGGGGCTAGAGCCCGGCCGCCGCCACCGTTACACTGGCGGCAGCAACCCCGGAGCCTCGCCATGTCCCTTCGCGCCGCGCTGACCCTGGCGTTGCTGCTTGCCGCGCCCGCCGCCCGGACGCAGCAGCCGGGCTGCGACATGACGGTGTACGAGCACGTCAACTACCGCGGCGAGAGCCTGCGTATCCGCCAGGACATGCCGGAGGTGCCGGTGCCGTGGAACGACCGCATCTCCTCGGTCATCATCACCGCCGGCACCTGGGAGTTCTACGAGCACGACACCTATGGCGGTGCCCGCGCCCGGCTGCGGCCCGGCCGCTATTCCTGGGCCGGGGACCGCATGGACGACCAGGTCAGCAGCCTGCGCTGCATCGCGCCCGGCGGCTGAACCGAGGGGGCTGACTGGGGGGCTGATCAGCCCAGCTGCCAGCGGCCGCGTTCCACGGTGCTGAAGAAGTCCTGGCAGGCGCGGTTGAAGGCGGCCGGCTCCTCCAGGTTGATCGCGTGGCCGGTGCGCGGGTGCATCCACAGCCCGGCATTCGGCAGCACGGTCTTCAGCCAGACATTGGTCTCGATGCAGGGGCCGTCCTCATCGCCCACCGCCAGCAGGGTGGGCACCTGCATGGACCGCAGCGCGGCTTCCCAGTCGAAGATGCTCTCCCGCCCGCCCTGGTAGTGCTTCATGGTCAGGCCGGTGCCCAGCGGGCTGTGTTCCTCCAGGTGGGCGACGAATTCGGCCCAGCCGCGCGGGTCCTTCTTCTTCAGTTGCACGCGTGTGGGGCTGAGCCCGGATTCCAGCGCCGGCTCGCCCTTCCAGCCATGGGCGATCAGCTTGTCGCCCTTGGCCTGGTTCTCGGCCTTGAACTGGGCGTGGATGGCGCGCGGCGCGCCGGAGCCGGCGCCGGCCACCACCAGGGCGCTGGCCATGGCGGGGTAGCGCAGGCCGAACAGCAGCGTGGCGAAGCCGCCCATGGAAAGCCCGACCACATGCGCCTTGGCCACGCCGGCGGCGCGCATGACGGCGGCGATGTCGTTGACCGCGTGTTCCTGGCCATACAGCTTCGGATCGCTGGGCACCTCGCTGGGCGGGTAGCCGCGCGCGGGGTAGGTGATGCAGCGGTACTCGCGGGAGAAGAAGCGCACCTGCGTCTCCCACTCGCGGTGGTCGGCGCCGAATTCATGCACGAAGACGATCGGGTGGCCGGTGCCGGTTTCCTCATAGTACAGCCTGCAGCCTTCGGCCTCTGCGTAGGGCATCGCGCGTCTCCTCCTGCGTTTGGTGGATGCTGCCAGGGAATTGCGGCTTGTGCATCCCCCACGCCTCGGCAACCCTGCGCGCGGAAACGCCCGATGCAGCAACCACGCAACACGCCCATGGCTCGCCTGCTGGCGAACCCCGACTTCCTGCGCCTATGGGCGGTGGGGGGCGTGGCCAATGTGATGCGCTGGGTCGAGATCCTGGTCGCCGCCGTCTACACCTGGGAAGCCACGCATTCGGCGTTGGCCGTCTCACTCGTCGCGGTGCTGCGGGCCATGCCGATGCTGCTGCTGGGCGCCGTCACCGGCGTGCTGGCGGAGGTACTGGACCGCCGGCGCCTGCTGATGGCCGGGCAGTCGCTCACCGCCGCGGGGTCGCTGACCATCTGCACCCTGGCCGCCACCGGCCACCTGCAGGTGTGGCACCTGGCGGTCTCCGGCCTGACCGGCGGGCTGGTCTGGACCATGGAGATGGCCAGTCGTCGCCGCATGGTGACCGAGGCCGCCGGCGCCGCCGATACCGTGCCGGCCGTGGCGCTGGACAGCACCACCAACAACACCACGCGCATGCTGGGGCCGCTGCTGGGTGGGCTGATCTACCAGCAGGCCGGCATCGCCACCGCTTATGCCATGACCGGCTGCGGCTACATCCTGGCGGTGGCGCTGATGCATGGCGTGCGCCACGCGCAGGTGCCGGCGCGCTTGCAGGCGCGGCGGATCGTGCTGGACGTGGTGGACGCGGTGCGTATCGTCCGCCGCCACCCGGCGCTGCTGGCGGTGGTGCTGGTGACGCTGGCGCAGAACATTTTCGCTTTCTCCTACAACGCGGTGCTGCCGGCGTTGGGGACGCTGAACTTCAACGCCACGCCATTCCAGGTCGGCCTGCTGACGGCGGCCGAGCCGACGGGCGCGCTGATCATGGGCGTGGCGCTGGCCATGCGGCGCGGCGTACCGCTGGTGGCATTGCTGATGGTGGGTGGGTCGGCCGGCTTCATGGCCTGCCTGGTGCTGCTGCCCCTGGCGCCCTGGTTGTGGCTGGCCTTCGGGCTGCTGGTGCTGGGCGGCTTCGGCACCGCCATCTTCACCGCCCTGCAGACCGCCCTGCCCGTCACCCAGGCGCCGCCGGAAGCGCGCAGCCGGGTGCTGGGGCTGGTGACCACCTGCATCGGCTTCTCGCCGCTGGGCACGCTGACCATGGGGGCCCTGGCGGATGCCATCGGGCCGGGCCGCGCCATTCCGCTGATGGCCTGCGGCGGCCTGCTGATGATGGCCGCCACCGCCGCCATGCTGCTGCGCGCGTCCCCGGCCCGGCCGCGGCCGGTGCCGGGGGAATAGGCGCTAGGCCCGCGGGCAGGCGTAGGGCTCGAACTCCACGCGGCGGTCCAGCACGTCCGTCGCGTTGTCGGCGCCGGTGCCGATGATGCTGCTGCGGGCGCCGACCCCCTCGGCCCGCAGCCGCCCGCGCAGTTCCGGATTGTCCCGCGCCAGCAGGCTGGCCACGCGGCGGGCGCGCTGGGCGGAGAGCCGCTGGTTGGCCGCCGGGCTGCCGCTGGGGCTGGCATGGCCGACCAGGCGCAGGCATTGGCCGGACTGCTCGGTGGCCGCCGCCACCTGGCGCAGCCACATCGGGTAGGCGCCGCTGATCGCCGGGTCCGGCCAGAAGGCGGCGGAGCCGGGGGCGAACAGGAACTTCACCGCCAGCCGGCCCTGGGACAGCCCGAAGCCGACCAGCTGGCCGAAGGCGGCCTCGGCCTGCGGGGTGCGGTCCATGGCCTGGTTGGCCAGGTACAGCCCGTTCAGCACGCGCAGCTGTCGGCCGCCGGGCAGCGCCGCCGCCTGCTGGTACAGCGCCAGGGCCTGCGGGAAGCGGCCGGCCTCGTATTCCTGGCCGCCCTGCACCGCCAGCGCGCTGGCCGGCAGCCCCGCCAGGTAGTCGGCATCCACCCCCTGCCCCGGCACGGCCGTGGCGGCGCGCAGATAGGCCGAGCGGGTCGGCTCGGTGCTCCAGGCCGGGCTGTCGCGGAAGGCTACCGTGGGCGTCATGTCCACCGCTTCCGGCCGGACCCAGGCGCTTTCCTGGCTGACGATGCGGCCGGACTGCAGGTCCGCCAGCGCGCCGTAGATGCGATAGGCGCCGGGGCGGGTGCCCACCGTCTGCACCTGGCCGGGGCCGGACACCGCGGCGATGGCGCCCAGCAGCACCAGCGGCCGGCGTTCCAGGCTGGCGGGGGTGAAGGGCAGCAGCTCCAGCATGGGGAAGTTGGCCGGCGCCAGGGCCTGGATCTCGCTGGCCATCAGCCGCGTGGTCGCCACCTGCTGCCCGGTGGCGCGGTCGATCCACGGGTCGATGACGATGGGGTAGCGGCCATCCGGCCCCGCCGGCGGCAACTGGGCGTTCTTCACCATGGCGGTGGCCAACTGCGCCACCGCCTCGTTCAGCGGCAGGGCGCGGGTGGCGGCAACCGGGGCGATGCCCGGCGCGGCGCCGGTGGCGCGGGGTGGCTGGGATGGCGCGCAGGCCCCCAGCAGCGCCAGAACGGCAAGGCTAGCTGCCCGAACGGCAGGCATGCAGGCGCAGCAACTCATCTTCGGAAGCCTCCTCACCGGTTTGGATGCGTTGCACCAGCGCCAGGCA
>CANGNF010000066.1 GCA_947455205.1 Acetobacteraceae bacterium
ATGGGCGCTGGTCTGCATCGCTCACAACCTGACCAAGCTCGCCAGGGCAGCGGCAGCCTGACGCAAAGTGGCCGCGCACTTGCGATGAGCGCCGCTCGCTCCCCAGTCGCGTCGGTCCAGAATGCGGTTACCGAGACGGGCTCCTAGCGGCGCGTCTCTACCACGACACCGGAGGCGAAGGCCGTTGGTTCCCGCGACCAAGGCGGTGGGTCTGCCATCATCAGTCCGTTGCTGTAGGTGACGCACCTGAACAAGTGGTCGATCCCACCTATTCCTGCCTCAACCAGCACAGTGCCGCAGTAGACTGTGGTTCCATCGGAACGGACGTGATCGCCCGTCAAAATTGTCTCGGGCCGAAGGCGGAACCTGCCAGCGTTGACAGGCAAAACTGCTTCTTCAAGAAACGTCAGATTAGGATATCCGTCCACCGGACGAGGAACACGCATGTGGTTGGACGAACATGCTGCGACCGCCGACACCGCGCCTAGCAGTAGCACTATCGCTTGCCGTTTCTTGCGCATGCACACTCCAACTTATCTTTAGCGATAAAGATTGGATGTTGTAGCGCGCTGTTAACGCCGGTAACCGCTTCGTTGGTGGGGCGGCACACAATCCAATCAACTCCGGACGCATAAGGACTGCGCCTCGCCTCCCTACGCTCACGCAAAAAACTGGTTCGGCACCCGCGGCAGCCCCAGGTTCTCGCGCAGCGTTGCGCCCTCGTACTCGGTGCGGAAGATCCCGCGCCGCTGCAACTCCGGCACCACGCGGTCGACGAAGTCGTCCAGCCCCTCCGGCAGGAAGGGGAACATGATGTTGAACCCGTCGCAGCCGCGCTGCTCCAGCCATTGCTGCATCTGGTCGGCAATGTCGCTGGGCGTGCCCATCATGGAAAGCCCGCCGTAATGGGCGCCGAAGCGCTGCGCCAACTGCCCCACGGTCAGGCCCTCGCGCGCCGCCATGGTCAGCACCCGCTCCCGGCCTGAAAGCGACTGGTTGGTCGGCGGCAGTTCCGTTGGCAGCGGCTTGTCCAGGTCGAAGCTGCTGGCATCGCAGCCCAGCGCAATGGAAAGCGAGGCGATCCCGCTATCCGGATGCACCAGCGCGTCCAGCCTGGCCCGCTTGGCCCGCGCATCCGCCAGGCTGTCCCCGACCACCACGAAGCATCCGGGCAGCACCTTCAGATGCTCCGGGTTGCGCCCCGCCGCCGCCGCCCGCGCCTTCACGTCGGCATAGAAGCGCTGGGCGTCCGCCAGATTGTTCTGGCTGGCGAAGATCGCCTCGGCCGTCTCCGCCGCCAGTTGCCGCCCAGCATCGGAAGCCCCGGCCTGCACGATGACCGGCCAGCCCTGCACCGGCCGCGCGATGTTCAGCGGCCCCTTGACCGACAGATGGTCGCCTTTGTGGTTCAGCACATGCAGCTTGGCCGGGTCGAAGAAGATGCCGGCCTCGACATCCCGCACGAAGGCATCATCCGCCCAGCTGTCCCACAGCCCCGTCACCACGTCGAAGAACTCGCGCGCCCGCCGATACCGCTCGTCGTGCTCGACATGCTCCTCCAGCCCGAAGTTCAGCGCCGCGTCGGGGTTGGAGGTGGTGACGATGTTCCACCCCGCCCGCCCGCCGCTGATATGGTCCAGCGAGGCGAACCGCCGGGCGATATGGTACGGCGCATCGAAGGTGGTGGAGGCCGTGGCGATCAGCCCCAGGTGCTTGGTCACCATGGCCAGCGCCGGCAGCAGCGTCAGCGGCTCGAAGCTGGTCGCGGTATGGCTGCGCTTCAGCGCCGCCATCGGCATGTTCAGCACCGCCAGGTGGTCGGCCATGAAGAAGGCGTCGAACCTGCCCCGCTCCAACGTCTGCGCGAAGCGCACCATATGGGCCAGGTTGAAGTTGGCATCCGGAAAGGCGCCGGGGTAGCGCCAGGCCGCGGTGTGGATGCTGGCCGGGCGCATGAAGGCCCCCAGCTTCAACATGCGTCGCTCGGTCATCACGCGGCTCCCAGGGCGGTCTGCCGCACCAGCGCGGCGCATTCCAGCGGGCGTTCCAGCGCCATCAGGTGGCTGCACCCCGCCAGTTCGGAAAACATGGCGCCGCAGGCGGCCGCGGCCAAGGTCTGCGGCAGTTGCGCCGAGGATGGCGGCGCCGGCGGCGTGCCGTCGGACGCCACGAAGCGCACCGGCACGCCGAATGGCCGCAGCGCCTCGAACGGCGCGCTGTCCCACATCGCCCGGTAGATCGCGGCTTCCGTACTCGGCGCGCAGCGCAGCGTGAAGCCGTCGCCCTCCGGCCGCAGCAGCGCCCGGGTCAGCACCAGCAGCGCGTCCGGCGCCATCAGCGCGAAGCCCGGCGTCGCCGCCAGCCGCTCGGCGAAGACCTCCGCGCTGGGCCAGGCGGCGCGGCGCCGCAGCGTGCCGGCCACCCGCGCCTGGTGCCGCGCCGCCTCCGCCGCGTCGGCCAGCTGCGCCGGCAGGCACAGCGGTGGCTCGAAGAAGGTGGCGCTGCGCCAGGCCAGACCCAGCGTCAGCCCGGCCCACAGCAAGGCGACGCCGGAAAAGGAATGGCTGGCCACATGCGGCACCTGCCCCGTCTCGCCCTGCACATGCCGCAGCACCATGGCGGCGTCGCCGGCAATGGCGTCCAGCCCGGTCTCGCTGCTGGCCGGCAACCCGGAAAACCCCTGCCCCCGCGCATCCCAGGCCCATACATCGAAGTCGCGCGCCAACTCGGCCAGCAGCGGCAGGTAGCACCGCGCGGCGAAGCCATTGGCATGCCCCCACAGCAGCGCCGGCTTGCCGGTCGTCGTCCCCGGCCACCGATGCAGCGCCACCCGCGCCCCATCCGTCGCCTCCAGCCAGCCCTGCTGCTCCACGCCCTGCCCCTTCGCCATCCCCGCGGTTCAAGCAGCCGGCATCCGCCGCGGCAAGCGCCGCCCCCACCACAGGCAGCGCTTGCAAGCGCGCCGGCGGCTGGGCTATCGAAGGAGCATGGTCAGGCATCTCCCCGTCGCTCGATTTTGGTACCGCTGGTATGCACCGGCGGCCCAGGTTCTGCGCGCTTAGCAGAAACCCCGAAGCCGCCTCTCCTGGCGGCTTTCGTGTTCCTGTACCCTGACCACCCACGAAGATCGCCAATCCGGAGCGGCGGCCCCATCCAGGAGCCTCCGATGACCCGTACCGAGTTCGATTTCGACGTCTGCTGCGGCCCGGCCACGCCGCCGCCGGCGGTTGCCCCCAACCCCGCCCCCGCCCCGGCCAGGCCCGGCGAAACCGCTTCGCTTGACCAGGCACCGGCCCCGGCCGATAGGATCACCCCGACATGATCCTCCTGATCGACAACTTCGACAGCTTCACCTTCAACCTCTTCCACTTCCTGGGCGACCTGGGCGTGGCGGTGGAGGTGCGGCGCAACAACGCGCTGACCAGCCAGGAAGCCCTTGCGCTCCGGCCGGAAGCCATCGTCCTCTCCCCCGGCCCCTGCACGCCGACCGAGGCCGGCATCTGCCTGCCGCTGATCGGCGCGGCGGCGGCGGCGGGCGTCCCGCTGCTCGGCGTCTGCCTTGGCCACCAGGCCATCGGCCAGGCCTTCGGCGGCACGGTGGAACGCGCGCCGGAGCCGGTGCACGGCAAGGTGTGGGACATGCACCACCGCGGCACCGACGTCTTCGCCGGCCTGCCCAGCCCGTTCCGCGCCACGCGCTACCATTCCCTGGTGGTGCGGCGGGACAACCTGCCGGCCGAGCTGGACGCCACCGCCTGGACAGAGGACGGCCTGATCATGGGCCTGGCGCACCGGACCAAGCCGATCTGGGGCGTGCAATTCCACCCGGAAAGCATCGCCAGCCAGCACGGCCACGACCTGCTGCGCAACTTCCTCACCCTGGCCGGGGTGAAGCTGGGCGTGCCCGCGTGAATGCCGGCATCGAACAGGGGCCGGCGACCAGCCGGCCGAGGCCGCGAATGCGGCCCGCCGCAAGTGCGGCGCAAGCCAAGGCCGCGGCCGCCCGGCGTCTGAGGGCAGAAGCATGAACAGCCTGAAGCCCGTCCTCGCCCGCCTGGCCGCCGGCGAGACCCTGGCGGAGACCGAGGCCGAGGCCGCCTTCGGCATCATCATGGCCGGCGAGGCCACCCCGGCCCAGATCGCCGGCCTGGTCATGGCCATGCGCGTGCGCGGGGAAACGGTGGCCGAGATGACCGGCGCCGTCCGCGCCATGCTGGCCCGCATGGCCGCGGTGGAAGCCCCGCCCGGCGCCATGGACATCGTCGGCACCGGCGGCGACGCCTCCGGCAGCCTGAACATCTCCACCGCCACCGCCATGGTGGTGGCCGGCTGCGGCATTCCCGTGGCCAAGCACGGCAACCGGGCGCTCTCCTCCAAATCCGGTGCTGCCGACGCGCTCTCCGCGCTGGGCATCAACCTGGACGTGCCGCTGGACCGCCTGCCGCAGGTCATCGCCAAGGCCGGCATGTGCTTCCTGATGGCGCCGCGCCACCACGCCGCCCTGCGCCACGCCGCCGGCCCGCGGGTCGAGCTGGGCACCCGCACCATCTTCAACCTGCTCGGCCCCCTGGCGAATCCGGCCCGGGTGAAGCGCCAGCTGACCGGCGCCTTCAGCACCCAGTGGCTGCGCCCCATGGCGGAAACCCTGGCGCGCCTCGGCACCGAAAAGGCCTGGGTTGTCCACGGCCAGGGCCTGGACGAGATCGCCCTCTCCGGCCCGACCGAGGTGGTGGAGTTGGACCACGGCACGCTCCGCGCTTTCACCATCACGCCCGAAGACGCCGGCCTGGAGCGCGCCCCGCCCGAGGCGATCAAGGGCGGCGACCCCGCCGAGAACGCCGCGGCGCTTGAGGCGTTGTTGGCCGGTGCCCCCGGCGCCTACCGGAATATCGTCCTGTTCAATGCGGCGGCGGCCCTGGTCGTTGCCGGCGTGGCACCCGATCTCAAGGCGGGCGTTGCCAAGGCAGCCCGCTCCGTGGATACCGGCGCCGCCCAAACCGTTCTGTCCCGCCTGAAGGACGCCTGCCTGCCATGAATGCCCCCCATGTCGTGACCACCGATGCCGAGGTGCCGGACGTCCTGGCCCGCATCCTGGCCGACAAGTTCGAGGAAGTGCGCCAGCGCAGCGCCACCACGCCGCTGGCGGAGATGGAGCGCCTGGCCGCCGCCGCCCCCGCGCCGCGCGACTTTGCCGGCGCGCTGTGCAACGCGGTGGCGGAGGGCCGCATCGGCCTGATCGCCGAGATCAAGAAGGCCAGCCCCAGCGGCGGCCTGATCCGCGACCCCTTCGACCCGCCGGCCCTGGCCCGCGCCTATGCCCGTGGCGAAGCCAGCTGCCTCTCCATCCTGACCGACGCCCCCTACTTCCAGGGCAAGGCCGAGGACCTGCAGGCCGCCCGCGCCGCCTGCACCCTGCCGGTGCTGCGCAAGGACTTCATGGTCCACCCCTGGCAGGTGTTCGAGAGCCGGGCGATGGGCGCCGACTGCATCCTGGTCATCATGGCCGCCCTGTCGGACGAGATGGCGGAGGAGCTGGTCTCCACCGCCCGCAGCCTGGACATGTCGATCTTGGTGGAGGTGCACGACCAGCGCGAGCTGGAGCGGGCGCTCGGCCTCAACGTCCGCCTCATCGGCATCAACAACCGCAACCTGAAGACGCTGAAGACCGACATCGCCACCTCGGAATACCTGGTGCCGCTGGTCCCGGCTGACCGCATCCCGGTCTCCGAAAGCGGTATCCGCAGCGCCGAGGATGTCCGCCGCATGGCCGATGCCGGCGCCCGCTGCATCCTGGTGGGCGAGCACATGATGCGCCAGCAGGACGTCGCCGCCGCCGCGCACGACCTGGTCCACGCGCTGTAGCATGGCCGGCCCGCTGACCCATTTCGACGAGGCCGGGCGCGCCGCCATGGTGGACGTATCCGCCAAGGGCGAGACCGAGCGCGTCGCGGTGGCGCGCGGCCGCATCGTCATGGCGCCGGAGACGCTGGCGCTGATCCAGGCCGGCCAGGTCGGCAAGGGCGACGTGCTGGGCGTGGCGCGGCTGGCCGGGATCATGGCGGCCAAGAAGACCAGCGACCTGATCCCGCTCTGCCACCCGCTGGCCCTGACCAAGGTGACGGTGGACCTGACCATCGCGGCGCCCGACGCCATCGAGATCGAGGCGCTGGCCAAGCTGGTCGGCCGCACCGGGGTGGAGATGGAGGCGCTGACCGCCGTCACCGTCGCCGCGCTGACCGTCTACGACATGTGCAAGGCGGCCGACCGCGGCATGCGGATCGAATCGGTGCGCCTGGTGGAAAAGACCGGCGGCAAGTCCGGCAGCTACAAGGCCGACTGAATGATCTCGGTGGACGAAGCCCGCGACCGCATCCTGGCCGCCCTCTCGCCCACCGCGCCGGAAACGGTGCCGCTGGCCCAGGGCTGGGGCCGCGTGCTGGCCCGCCCGGTGCTGTCCCGCGTCACCCAGCCGCCGGCCGATGTCTCGGCCATGGACGGCTACGCGGTGCGCGCGGCCGACGCGACGCTGGGCGCCGTGCTGAAGCTGGTCGGCACCTCCCCGGCCGGGCACCCCTGGGAGGGCACGGTCGGCCCCGGGGAGACGGTCCGCATCTTCACCGGCGGCTTCATGCCGGCGGGTGCGGATGGCGTGCTGCTGCAGGAAGACGCGACCGCCGACGGCACCGCCATCACCGTGAACGAGGCGGTCGCCGCCAACCGCTGGGTCCGCCCCCGCGGCCTGGACTTCGCCGAGGGCGAGGCGCTGCTGCCCGCCGGCCACCGCCTGACCGCGCGCGACATCGGCCTGGCCGCCGCCGCCAACCACCCCTGGCTGGCGGTGCATCGCGCGCCGCGAATCGGCATCCTCGCCACCGGCGACGAGATCGCCCTGCCCGGCGACCCGCTGCCGCCCGGCGGCATCGTCAGCTCCAACGCCCACGCCCTGGCCGCGCTGGTCCGCGCCGGCGGCGGCGACCCCCTGGTGCTGCCGATAGCGCCCGATGACAGCCAGGCGATCGCGGAGGCCGCCCAGGCCGCCCGCGCCTGCGACATGCTGGTCACCACCGGCGGCGCCTCGGTCGGCGAGCACGACTTGGTGCAGGCCGCGCTGGGGCCGCAGGGCTTCGCGCTGGATTTCTGGCAGATCGCCATGCGGCCCGGGAAGCCGCTGATCTGGGGCCGCCTGGGCCAGGTGCCGCTGCTGGGCCTGCCGGGCAATCCGGTCTCCGCCCTGGTCTGTGCCGTGCAGTTCCTGCTGCCGGCGCTGGCCCGGCTTTCGGGTGGCGAGGCCAAGCCGCCGCCGACGCTGCGGGTGCGCGCCGGCGCCGCCATGGCGGCCAACGACAAGCGCTTCGACCACCTGCGCGCCAGGCTGGAGACGCGCGACGGCGAGACGGTGGTGGTGCCCTTCGCGAAGCAGGATTCGTCCATGCTGAAGACCCTGGCCCGCGCCGACGCCCTGGTGCTGCGCGCGGCCCACGCCCCCGCCGTGGCGGTGGGGGAGATGGTGGACGTGATCCCGCTGGCCCAGCTGGGGCTGTAGCACGCCGACCGCTTCGGCCTGGTTGCCGGCCGCGCGGTTCGGCGCGCCTGCGCTTGGCGGTCGCCCGCAGGAACATTCAGCGATTAAGCGATAGTTATCCACAATTCCGTTGACGCGATTCCGGAACCTACATAGAACACTCCTGTGATTCCCTGTTTGTTCGTCGCACGCCCTTCGGCCGCCGCGGCAACGGGAACGGAGGACCTCTCATGCTCACCCGCAAGCAGCACGAACTGCTGATCTTCATCGACAAGCACCTGCGGGAGACCGGTTTCTCTCCCTCCTTCGAGGAGATGAAGGAGGCGCTGGCGCTGAAATCCAAGTCCGGCATCCACCGCCTGATCACGGCGCTGGAGGAACGCGGCTTCCTCAAGCGCCGCGCCCATCGCGCCCGCGCGCTGGAAGTCATCCGCCTGCCGGAGAACCTGTCGCCCCGCCGTGCCGCCCCGCCGAAGGAGGCACCGCTCTCCCCCAACGTCATCCGCGGCAATTTCACCGGGCAGCCGCCGGCCCCGCCCCGCGCCGCCAATGAAACCTCGGCCGTGCAGCTGCCGCTCTATGGCCGCATCGCCGCCGGCCTGCCGATCGAGGCGATGCGCGACGCCGGCGCCAGCGTGGATGTCCCCGCCGCCCTGCTGGGCGCCGGCGACCACTACGCGCTGGAAGTCGCGGGCGACTCCATGGAGGAAGCCGGCATCCTCGACGGCGACACCGTGCTCATCCGCCGCGGCGAGACCGCCGAGAACGGCGCCATCGTGGTGGCGCTGATCGACGACAACGAGGTGACGCTGAAGCGCCTGCGCCGCCGCGGCAACTCCATTGCGCTGGAACCTGCCAACCAGCGCTACGAAACCCGCATCTTCGGCCCCGACCGGGTCAAGGTGCAGGGCCGCCTGATCGGCCTGCTGCGGAAGTACTGACACCCCGCCCGGGGATTTGTCCGAATGTCGCGGCCTTGGCGGGCGGCGGCGTCGGCGACCCTAGGGACTGCGGCCTGGGCCGGCGGCTTGAGCAGTGCGGACGATTTGTCCGAAAGCGCCGTCCTGTGAGGGGCCGACCATTTGTCCGAAGGCCGCCGCGCCTTGGGCCGGCAACTTCACCCGACCATGCCACCACCGGCCATCTGATCGAAGGCCGCCGCTCCCACGGACCGGCAAGTTTGCCATGCCACCCGCCGCTGGGCCGGCCATTGGACCGAATATCGCGCCCCCCGCGCCACTTCGGCAAACCGTCCGGGCTTGGCCATCCTGTCCAGCACCATCCATTTGTCCGAAACGCGCCGCTTCCGCGTCCCGCCTGCTACTCCACTGGCGCCATCGGCTCCGCCGGGCCGCGCGCCCGGGGTGGCGGCGGCACCCACGGGCGGTTGCCCCGCCAGGCGCGGTCGCTCAGCACCGTCACCCCCGTGGCGCCGAACCACACCGCATGCGCCCCCTCGCGCCACACGCTGAAGCGGTCCAGCACCTGCGCCCGGCAGCGCCCGCGCACCGGTTCGGCGGAAACCACCAGCGCCGCCCGCGCGCAGGCCTCCCGCGCGGGGTCGCCGCGCAGCAGCACCACCTCCGGCACCGCATGCAGCACGCAGCCGCCGGGGGTGCAGGCCACACCGCCGGCCGCAACCTCGCGCGGCAGGGCGGCGGCATCCTCGGCGCCCCAGGCGCGCAACCACATCTCGCGCACCAGCGCATTGCCGCCGGACTGGCGCTGCAGGAACACGCCGGCTTCGGTCCGCACCGCAATCATCCGCGCGTCGTCGGAGACCAGCAGGTCCGGCGGCCGCGCCAGGCTGCCGCTGAGCATGCCAAGGCCGATCAGCGGCAACCCCCAGCCGCGCCAGCCGCCGCGCCACAGACACAGCCACAGCATGCCCAGCGTGACCAGCCCCAGCCCCCAGCCGGGCAGCGGCATCGCCACCAGGCTGGCCCCCGGCCAGGCGGCGACGCAGCGCGCCACCCATAGCGTCGCCTCCACCCCCCATTGCATCGGGGCCAGGGCCAGGCCTTCCAGGCCGAAGGGCATCAGCGCCACCGCGGCCATGCCCGCCGGCATCACCAGGGCCGAGGTCAACGGCACCGCCACCGCATTGGCTGCCACGCCATACAGTTGCAGCCGGCCGAAATGGTACAGGCCGAAGGGCGTCGTCGCCGCCCCGGCCAGCAGGCTGGTCGCCACCAGGCCAAACACCGCCAGCACCACCCGTCGGCGCCAGCCATCGCCGGGCGCCATGGCGTTCAGCCGCGGCCGCAGCCACTCCCAGCCCGAAATCAGCGCCAGCACCGCGGCGAAGCTCATCTGGAAGCTGGGGCCGGCCACCGCCTCCGGCTGCAGGACCATCACCGCCGCCGCCGCCAGCGCCCAGCCGCGCAGGGTGATGGCGCGCCGCCCGGTCAGCAGCGCAAGCGTCGCCAGCGCCGCCATGCCGAAGCTGCGCTGCATCGGCACGGCGGAGCCAGTCAGCAGCATGTACCCGCCGCCCACTGCCAGCGCCGCAACGCCGGCCAGCAGCTTGCCCGGCAGCCGCAGCGCCACCCAGGGCACCAGCGCCAGGCCCAGCCGCGCCACGGCAAAGCTCAGCCCCATGACGATGGCGATGTGCAGGCCGGAGACCGAGAGCAGGTGCGCCAGCCCGGAATCGCGCATCGCCGCTAGGTCGGCGGCCGGGATCGCGCTCTGCCCGCCGGTCAGCAGCGCCACCGAGACCGCGCCCGCCGCCGCCGGCATCGCGGCGACCACCCGCGCCTCGATGGCCGCGCGCAGCCCGGCCAGGGGCGGCGGCCCGGCCTCGCCCGGCGCCACGTCGGCCAGGCCGAGCGCGAAGCCACTGCCGCCCAGGCCGGAGAACCAGGCCGCCCGCTGGAAGTCCCAGGCCCCGGGGAAGGCCGGCGCCGCGGGGGCGCGCACCAGCGCCCGCACCAGCACCTGGTCGCCCACCTGCGGCCGGGCGGGGTCGTCGCGCTTCAGCCGCACCCGCACATGCCGGGCCTGCGGCGCGCCCTCGCCGAAGCGCGGCGCCACCAGGGTCACCCGCACCCCCGCCGGCAGCGCCTCCACCATGGCCACCTGGCCGGAAAGCTGGGTCGCGGTGCGTGGCGGCTCAAGCGCCGGGGGGTGGCGGGCGGCGTGCCAGATGCCCAAGGCCAGGCCCAGCGCCAGCGCCGCCAGCATCCCGGCGGCCCAGCCCAAATGCGGGTGCCGCCGGCCTAGCCACCAGGCCAGAGCCGGCCCGGGCAGCGCCAGCCAGCACCAGGCCAGCGCGGGTTCGCTCGGCAGCGCGAAGTACAGCAGCACGCCGGCGCCCAGCGCCACCGGCAGCCACAGCGGCAGCCGGCCGCGCTCCTCCAGCAGCCGGGCCTCGGCGCCGGCGAGCAGCCGCGCGGCCATGCCCTCCCAGGCCGGGAGCCGGATCGTCCGCCATCGCGCCAGAGTCGCTACGCCCGACATGGCCGCAACCTTGGCGCGCATCAGGCCGGAATGAAAGCCCGGCGCCGCGCCACGCATTCCGCCGCGCGCCGGAACGCGCTAGACCGCGCCGCAGCACGCGCCCCTCTGGATCAAGCGACCATGTCCGTCCGTACCCGCTTCGCCCCCTCGCCCACCGGCTACCTGCACATCGGCGGCGCCCGCACGGCGCTGTTCAACTACCTGTTCGCCAGGCGCCATGGCGGCCAGTACCTGCTGCGGATCGAGGATACCGACAAGCAGCGCAGCACCCAGGCCGCGGTGGACCAGATCATCGAGAGCCTGGCCTGGCTGGGGCTGAGCCCCGACGAGGCCCCGGTGTTCCAGAGCAAGCGGGAAGCCCGCCACGCCGAGGTGGCGCGCGAGCTGCTGGCCAAGGGCCAGGCCTACCTGGCCTTCGACACCCAGGAGGAACTGGCCGCCCAGCGCGCCGAGGCCGAGGCCGCCAAGCGCCCGTTCAAGTACGACGGCACCCGCTGGAAGAACGGCGAGACGCGCGACCTGCCGCCGGTCATCCGGATCAAGGCGCCCACCGGAGGGGAGATGCTGGTGCCCGACCTGGTGCAGGGCGAGGTCCGCGTGGCGCATGCCGAGCTGGACGACATGATCATCCTGCGCAGCGACGGCACGCCGACCTACCTGCATGCGGTGGTGGTTGATGACCATGACATGCAGATCACCCACGTGATCCGCGGCGACGACCACCTGACCAACACCTTCCGCCAGTGCATGGTCTATGACGCCATGGGCTGGCACCGGCCCAAATTCGCGCACATCCCGCTGATCCACGGCGCGGACGGCGCCAAGCTGTCCAAGCGCCACGGCGCGGTGGGCGCGCTGGAGTTCCGCGAGCAGGGCTTCCTGCCCGAGGCCGTCTGCAACTACCTGATGCGCCTGGGCTGGGGGCATGGCGACGAGGAGGTCATCCCGCGCGACCGCGCGATCCAGCTGTTCGACCTGGATGGCGTCGGCCGCGCCGCCAGCCGGATGGACTACGCCAAGCTGACCCACCTGAACGGCGTCTACCTGCGCGGCGCCGACGACGCCCGCCTGGCCGAGGAAGTGCTGCATCGGCTGGCCAAGCGCGGCGTGCTGTTTGGCACCGATGGCGCCCGCCGGGTGGAGATGCTGATGCCCGCGCTGAAGGAGCGCGCCAAGACCGTCGAGGAGCTGGCCGGCAGCGCCGCCTTCGCGGTGAATGAAGGCCCGGTGCCGCTGGATGCCAAGGCGGCCGCGGCGCTGACGCCGGAAGCCAAGGAGCGGCTGAAGGACCTGGCGATCTTCCTGCAGGACGCGCCGTGGGAGCGGGCGGACCTGGAGCACTGGCTGCGCGACTACGCCGAGGTGAAGCAGGTGAAGCTGGGCACCGTGGCGCAGCCGCTGCGCGCGGCGCTGACCGGCAGCCTGCAATCCCCGCCGATCGACGCCGTGCTGTTCGCCCTGGGGCGCGAGGAAGCGATGGACCGGATCCTCGCTGCGTCAGGGGAGTAGCGGCTACCGGCCATCCGTTGCCGGGGGCAGGTCAGCCCAGCCAGGCAAACGTGGCGCCCTGGCGCTGCAGCGCCAGCACACCGGCCAGCAGCCCCTGCCCCGCCGGCCGGCGCGGCTGGTTGCCATGCGCCACCAGCACGTCGCCGGGCCGCGCCGCCAGCACCCGGGCCGTCACGGCGGCGGCGCCCAGGCTGGCGCCGGCATCGGCGTTGAGGGAAAAGCCAGCCACCGCGCAGCCCATCGCCTCGATCAGGCCGATGGCCTCGCGGCTGTAGAAGCCGGTGGCGCCGCGGTACCAGCGCGGCAGCGTGCCGGTGGTGTCCTCCACCAGGGCGGCGCCGTTCAGCACCTCCGCCCGCAGCGCGGCGGCGTCGGCGACGGCGCGCTGGCCGAACAGGGGCGCGTAGCCGGGGGCGGCCAGCAGGTGGTGCTCGCCGTGGTTGCCGAAGGCGAAGAGGTCGCGGTGCGCGAGCAGCAGCGCCAGCGGGCCGGGGTTGCGGCGCAGCCAGTCCCCGGTGAGGAACCAGGTGGCGCGAATGCCGGCTTCCACCAGGCCGCGGAACAGCCGCTCATCGAAGCCGCCGGGGCAGAGGTCCAGCGTCAGCGCCACCGCCGGGGGCGGAATGTGCAGCCTGGGTTCCACCAGCGCGGCGGCGCGGGCATCGGGCGCGCCAAAGGGCAGCGCCAGCAAGGCACGGCGAAGCATGGGGTCAAATCACCGGCGCGGGACAGGGCTCGCGCCCAGTGGCACGCAAGCCAAGCGTGCCGATGCACGCGCCCGGCGCTTGAGGGCGAACAAAACGGCTGGGAACATCGGCTGTTCTCAGCGCGTACGTGGGCGCGGCAGCAGCAGGCGCAGCACGAAGAACACCGGCTTCAGCAGGCGGGACAGCAGCAGCAGCGCCAGCACGGCCACCACCGCCAGCACGCCGCCGGCCGCCTGGTACTTCCGCAGCAGCAGGCGCGGCGCCACGGTGCCGTCCACCGCCAGTTGCACATCGGCCAGCATCCGCGGCACGTCCCACAGCGCGGTCTCCCGCGCCAGCAGGTTCAGCGCCGCCACCGGGTCGGCGCTGCCGACCACCACGGCGCGGCGGGTGTCCTCATCGGCCAGGGTGGTGATCAGCTCCGGCCGGCGCAGCAGGGCCTGCACCAGGGCGTTGGCCTGCTCCGGCGCCGGCAAGGCTTCCAGCATGCGCGCCAGCGTGGCCAGGGCGGGTTCGGCGCCGGGCGCCTCCGGCAGCCGGGCGGCCAGCGTCCGCAGGCTGTCCAGCGGCAGGGCGCGCAGCAGTGTGGAGCGCAGCGCCGGGTCCAGCCGCAGCATCTGGGCAATCGCCGCCGGCTGCTCCATGGCCAGCAGCCGGGCCAGGCTCTCGGGCGTGAACTGGTCCGGCACGGCGGTGCGGAACACCTCGAACCGCACCACCGCGGCCAGGTTGGTGCCGGCGATATCGGCCCAGGCCAGCGCCTCGCTCAACTTGCCGCGCGCCAGGGCGATAGCCACTCCCGGTTCCGCCAGCCGGGCGGCGCGGCCCAGGGTGCCGTCCTCCCGCGCCGCGGCCACGGCGGCAACTCCGCCCTGCTTCAGCAGCATGTCCACCAGCCGGGCGAGCGAGCCGAAGCGGTCCGGCGGAATATCGGCCAGGAAGGCACGGAAGGCGGGGTCCTGCTCGGCCAGGGCCAGCACGGCGGCGTGCTGGGTGCGGAACTCGCCCCATTGGCGGTTCACCTCGTCGGCGGTGCGGCCGGCGGCGGTGGCGGCCTCGCGCCCCGCGGCCTCGCGCAGGCTGGCGGCCAGGCCGTCGCGGATGTCTTCCCGCGATCCATCGCCGGTCAGCTGGGTCTCCACCTCGTCCAGCACGCCATCGGCGCCGAACACCAGGTCCCAGGCGAACAGCGCGGTGCCCAGCACCGGCACCACGCGCCGCGCCAGGCTGCCGGCGATGACGCCGGCGCTGCGGGCGACGATGCGTTCCACGATGCGTTCCAGCGAGCCCCGCATGACCAGCACGGCGGCGCCGGTCAGCGCCCGGGCGGTGTTGAGCATGGTGTCCAGGCTGACATCCACCGCCGGGCCGGCGGGCGCGGCAAGGTTGGCGCGCAGCGTCACCAGCACGGCTTCCGCCACCGTCGCGGTATAGCGGCCGCCGAGGAAGCCGCGCACGCAGCGCCGCGCCTCGTCCTGCGCCGCCGCGCCGGCGGTGGCGATGCGGGCGGTCAGCCCCTCGCCGATGGCCGCGACCAGCAGCTCGAACCGGGCCTTGAACTCGGGGTTGTCGTAGACCCGGGCATTGAAGGCGCGGGCCAGCTCACCGGCCGTGGAAGGGCTGTAGTTGGAAAAGAGCCGGCGGACATAGCCGGCATCGGCGGCCACCTGGGCGTGGGCCTCACGCCCCAGGCGCTGGATCAGCGCGTCCATCTCCAGCGTGCGCCAGTGGCGGGCGACCAGCGCATCGGCATCCGGCGCCGGCAAGGCGGTGCTGAACTGCGCCAGGGTGCCGCGCTCGATCGCGCCGCGGAACTCGCCCTCCGGCAGCGCACTGCAATCCTCGAAGCGCGGCTGCGCCAGGGCCAGGCCGGGCAGCAGCAGGGCGGCAGCGAGGGTGGCTGTGGCGAGATGGCGCATGGGCGAATTTACCGCCCCGGGCCAGGGCGGCACAACGACATTCCCACGGCGTTTTCGTGGCAGGAACGACCGGAGGGCCTAGGCCCGCGCCATCCCCTCCAGCGCCGCCCAAGCGGAGATGACCGCGCCCTCCATCCAGGCGGTCTGGTGGGACAGGTGCTCGCCGGCGAAGTGGTAGGGACCTTCCGGCCCGCGCAGCATGGGGTAGGACTGCGCCAGTTGCGGCTCGGTCCACTCCACCCAGGCGCCGCGCGCCAGCGGCATGTTGCCCCAGGCCACCGAGACCGGCTTGGCCACCGCCTTCGCATAGTCCGGGTGCAGCGCGGCGCCGTCGGCCACCGCGGCCTCCGCCCGCTGCTGCGGCGTGCGGCCGGCGAAGCGCGCCCCGGCGGCACCGCCCCAGATATAGGCGCCCAGCAGGATGCCGCGCCGGGCATGGAAGCCGTGCGACGGGTACCAGAGCTGGTTCACGTCCCGCGCCGAGAAGCTGATGCCGCCGTAGATGGCGTGCTCATCCTCCCAGAAGCGCCGGTCGCACTGGAAGGCCAGCTTGCCGGCGCTGGCGTAGAACAGGTCCCGCAGCGCGTCTCGGCGTCGGGCGGAAAGGTCGGTGTCCAGCGCCGCCAGCACCGGGGCGGGCAGCGCCAGCACCACCTGGGCGGCCGTCTCCTGCTTCAGCTTGCCCCCGCGTCGGCGGTCGCGCCATTCCACCCGGGCGCCGCCGGGCACGCGGCGCAGGGCGAAGACCTCGGCCTGCAGCACCAGGCTGTCGCCCAGCGCCTTGGCCAGCGCGCGGGCAATGGCGTCGATGCCGCCCGTGGGTTGCAGCATGGTGGCGGCGTAGTCGATGCCCTCGGCGAAGGTCGCGCCGCGCCACAGCACGGGGTTCAGCAGCGCGCGGAGGTCCAGCGGGGCGACGGCCTTGCCCGGCTCCAGGCCGGGGCGCTCGGCCCAGCCGGCGCGGCTGCTGCCCTGCCAGCGCAACTCGTGGTCCAGCGCGCCGAAACCGCGCAGCATGGCGCGAAGCGCCTCCAGGTCCGACACGGTCAGCGGCGCTTCCAGCGTGCCGCGTGCCAGGCCCTTGGCGGCCAACTCCGCCACCACGCCACGCAGCCCGGCATTGACCTGGCGCAGCGGCACCGGGCCGTCCGGCCCCTCGGCCAGGGCAGCGCCGTTCTGGTTCACCAGCGGCTCCAGCGCCACGCCAAGCTGGCGGCAGTAGCCCAGGATGCCGCGGTGATGGTGCGGAATCCGGGCCGGGCCGGGGTTCATGTACAGGTGCGGGGCGCTGTCCCATTCCACCTTCTGGGTGGTGCCGTCGGCTTCGCGCACGGTGTCGCCGGCGCGCAGCGTCAGGCAGCGGCCACCGGGGCGGTCGCTGGCTTCCAGCAGCTTCACCGGCCAGCCGGCGCGCTTCAGTTCCAGCGCGGTGACCAGGCCGGCGATGCCGCCGCCGATGACGATGACCGGCTTGCCCCCGCGCGGCAGCGCCGGCGCGGCAGCCTGGGCCGGGGTTGGCGCCATGCCGCCCAGCGCGCCGAGTGCGGCCACCGCCGCGTTCAGGCCGCCGGCCGCCGCGATACCTTCCAGCAGGGCACGCCGCGTGGTCACGCCAGCGCTTCCTTCACCGCCTTCACCACCGCCGCCGTGCCGTCCTTGCCGCCGATGTCGGCGGTACGCAGCCCACCGGCGAAGGCCTTGTCCACCGCGGCTTCCAACTCCACGGCGGCATCGGCATGGCCCTGGCCGGCGCCGCGGCTGGCCAGCCAGTCCAGCATCATCGCCGCCGAGAGCAGCATGGCGGTGGGGTTGGCGATGCCCTGCCCGGCGATATCCGGCGCGGTGCCGTGCGCCGGCTGGAACACCGCGTGGTTGTCGCCAATGTCGGCCGAGGGGGAGAACCCCATGCCACCGACCAAGCCAGCTCCGAGGTCGGACAGGATATCGCCGAACATGTTCTCGGTTGGCAGCACGTCGAACGCCCAGGGGCGGCGCACCAGGTCCAGCGCCATGGCGTCCACGTAGTGGTGGGCGCTGTCCACGTCGGGGTAGCCGGCGGCGACCCCGTCGAAGACGCCGCGCATGAAGGCGAAGGCGCGGAACACGTTGGCCTTGTCCACCAGCGTCACCTTGCCGCGCCGCTGCTTGCGCTCACCCCTGCGCTGCGCCAGGCGGAAGGCGAAGTGGCTCAGCTTCTCGGTGATCGGCCGGGTAATGCGGAGCGTCTCCTCGGCGTAGTCCGGCGTGACCACGCCGGTGCCCCTTGAGAAGAACAGCCCCTCCGTACTCTCACGCAAGATCACCAGGTCCATGTCACGGGCGCGCGGGTCCGCCAGCGCCACGGGCACGCCGGGAATGGCCTTCACCGGGCGCACGCCCGCGTAGAGGCCGAGCCGGAAGCGCAGGTCCAGCTGCGGGGCAATCTCGGTGCCGTCGGCCAGGCGGATGCCGGGCCAGCCCATGGCGCCGAGCAGGATGGCGTCGGCCTTCTCCGCCGCCTTGAAGCTGGCCTCCGGAAAGGCGTCGCCGGTGGCCTGGTAGTGGAAGGCGCCGGCCGGCAGGCTTTCGGTGGAGATGCCCAGGCCGTGGCGCTTCGCCAGCGGCTCCAGCACCGCCAGGGTCGCTTCGGTGACCTCCACGCCGATGCCGTCGCCCGGCAGCACCGCGACATGAATTGAGTTGCTGGCCATGACGGTTCCCCCTTGGCGTTTCCGCGCCTATCCTGCGGCAAAGAGCATTTGGGAGTAAGCGGCCATGCGCCATGTCTCACGCCGTAGCCTGTTGGCGGCGCCGGCCCTGCTGCCGCTTGGTGCGCGGGCGCAGGGCGCCTGGCCGGACAAGCCCGTGAAGATCATCGTGCCCTTCCCGCCGGGCCAGGCCGCCGACATTTTTACGCGCGTCTATGCCGACCTGCTGTCCCAGCGCTGGCCGCAGCGCGTGGTGGTGGAGAATCGCGGCGGCGGCGCCGGGGCACCCGCGTTGGAGGCCGGCGCCCGCGCCGCGCCGGATGGCTATACGCTGACCGCCGGCACCTCCGGCACGCTGGGGGTGAACCCCTCGGTGCTGCCCAACCTGCCCTACGACGCGGAAAAGGACTTCGCCTTCATCACCAACGTGGTGGTGCTGCCGCTGCTGATCGTGGCGCATCCCAGCTTCGAGGCGAATACCGCGCAGGAGCTGGTGGCGCTGGCCAAGCGCACGCCGGGCGGGCTGGACCTGGCCACTGCCGGCCCCGCCACCAGCCAGCACATGGCCGCCGAGCTGTTCGCCCACCGCACGGGGGCCAGGCTGAACATGATCCATTATCGCGGCAGTGGGCCGGCGATGACCGACATTCTGGCCGGCAACGTCAAGCTGATGATGGACAGCTACGCCAGTGCCCGCGCGCACATCGCCGCGGGGCGGCTGAAGGCGATTGCCGTCACCACCGAACAACGCGCGCCGCAACTGCCCAGCACCCCGACCATCGCGGAGAGCGTGGCGCCAGGCTACCGCGCCTATGGCTGGACCGGGCTGAACGCGCCCGCCGCCACGCCGCCGGCGATTTTGGCCAAGGTGAATGCCGACGTGACCGCCATTTTGCGCGAACCCGCCGTGGCGGCGCGCTTCATCGAGTTGGGCGGCTTCGCGGTGCCGACCACCCAGCAGGCCTATGGCGAGTTCGTCCGCAGCGAGATCGCGCAATGGCGCGAGGTGGCGCGCATCGCCAATGTCCGGCTGGAGGGCTGAGATGCGCCGGCGAACCCTGCTGGCGGCGCCACTGGCGCTGCCCTTCGTCGCCCGCGCCCAGGGCGGCTTCCCGGCGCGGACGGTGCGCGTGATCGTGCCCTATGCGCCGGGCGGCGGCACCGACATCACCGCACGGATCATGGCGCAGCACGCCGCCACCGCCTCCGGCCAGGGCTTTGCGGTGGAAAATCGCGGCGGCGGCGCCAGCATCCCCGGCACCCAGGCGGTCGCGACCGCGGCGCCGGATGGCTACACGCTGGGGGTGATGGACCTGTCCCTGGTCACCAACCCCGGCCTGTTCGGCGCCCGCCTGCCCTACGACACCGAACGCGACTTCAGCGCCATCGGCGCGGTGGTGGCGGCGCCGCATGTGCTGCTGGCGGCGCAGGGCGGCGCGGCGCGGACGCTGGCGGATTTCCTGGCCCTGGCCCGCGCCAGGCCGGGAGATGTCACCTTCGCCCATGCCGGTAACGGCACCGCCAACCACCTGGCCAGCGTGCAGCTGCAGATGGCGGCGGGGCTGCGGCTTTCCCTGGTCGGGTATCGCGGCGCCGCGCCGGCCAATGCAGCGGTGGCGGCCGGCGAGGTGCCCTTCGGCTTCAGCGCCATCCCCAGCGCCAAGGGGCAGATCGAGGGCAACCTGCTGCGCGCCCTGGCCGTCACCGGCGCCCGCCGCAGCCCGGCGCTGCCGGATGTGCCGACCTTCGCCGAACTCGGCCTGCCGCAGATGGATACCGAGAGCGTCTTCGGCGTCATCGCCCCCGCCGGCGTGCCGGCCGAGGTGGTGGCGCGGCTGAACGCGCTGATGGTCGCCCCGGCGCGCCACGCCCCGATCGGCCCGCGCATGCAGGAGATGGGCTACACGCTGATGGCCAGCAGCGCCGAGGACTACGCCACGCTGATGCGCCGCGAGATCGGCAAGTGGCGCCAGGTTGTCGCAACCGCCGGAGTGCAGCCCGAATGATCGCCCGTCGCACCACCCTGCTGGCGCTTGCCCTTCCCTTGGCTACCCCCTTCATCGCCCGCGCGCAGGATCTGCGCTCCGGGCGGCTGATCGTGCCCTATGGGCCGGGCGGCTCGTCCGACGTGATGGGTCGCATTTTGGCCGCGCAGGCCGGCAACTGGGTGGTGGAGAACCGAGGCGGTGGCGCCAGCATTCCCGGCACCCAGGCAGTGGCCAATGCGCCCGGCGACGGCAGCGTCATCGGCACTGCCGACAACGCCCTGGTGGTCAACGCCGCGCTGCTGAAGGAGCGGGTGCCCTACCAGCTCGGCCGCGACATCGTGGCGCTCGGCCTGGCGGTGACGGCGCCGCTGCTGCTGCTGGCCCACCCCAACGCCCCGGCGCAGACCGTGCCGGCCATATTGGCGGAGGCGCGGCGCACCTCGGGCGGCCTCAGCCTGTCGCATGGCGGCAACGGCACCCCCACCCACCTGGCGGCGCTGCAGATGCAGATCGCCTCCGGCCTGGACCTGAACATGATCAGCTATCGCGGCGGCGGGCCGCAGCTGACCGGCCTGGTCTCGGGCGAGGTGAACTACGGCTTCGTCGCGATCTCCTCCGCCTTCGGCCATGTGGAGGGCGGCCGGCTGAAGCCGGTGGCGATCAGCGGCCCGGTCCGCAACCCGCAGATGCCGAACGTGCCGACCATCACGGAAGCCGGGCTGGCCGGCGTGGACGTGGTGGGCTGGTGGGGCTTCATCGCCCCCGGCAGCACGCCCCCCGCCCTGCTGGAGCGGCTGAACGAGCGCATGGTGCAGCCCGCCCGGTCCGGCGAGACGCGCGAGCGGCTGGAGGGGCTGGGCTATACCGTGGTGGCCAGCCGCCCCGGCGACTTCGCCGCGCGGATCCAGCGGGAAGTGCCGGAGTGGACCGCGATCTTCGAGAAGGCCGGCGTGAAGCCGGACTGAGCGTGGCCGCCGGCACGGGGAAAGGCCCCGTGCCGGCAGGCCTGCGGCTCAGAAGTCGCGCTGGATCAACTCGATCTTGTAGCCGTCCGGGTCTTCCACGAAGGCGATGATGGTGGTGCCGAACTTCACCGGCCCGGCTTCACGCGTCACCTTGCCGCCGCCGGCGCGAACCTTCTCGCACACCGCGGCGGCGTCCGGCACGCCCACCGCCAGGTGGCCGAAGCCGGTGCCGACCTCGTACTTGTCCACGCCGTAGTTGTAGGTCAGCTCGATCTCGGCCTGCTCCGGGTTGCTGGCGTAGCCCAGGAAGCACAGCGTGTACTTGCCATCCGGCACGTCGCGGCGGCGCAGCTCCTTCAGGCCCAGCAGTTCATAGAACTTGACGCTGCGGTCCAGGTTGCCGGTGCGCAGCATGGTGTGCAGGTAACGGCTCATGGGGTGATCTCCTCCTCGGGGTTGAACTTGTCGGGCCGGATGGCCGTCACGAAGATGCCGGCCTGGTCGGCAGCCTGGACCATCCGCTCGCGGTCCACCACCAGGGTGCCATGCGCTTCCACGGCAATGCCGCGCAGCCCGGCGGCGGCGGCGCCCGCCACGGTAAGCGGGCCGATGGTCGGCAGGTCAACGCGCCGGTCCTGGCCGGGCTTCGTCAGCTTCACCAGCACGCCGCCCGGACCGTCCCGCCGCAGCGTCGCGGCGCGGGCCAGCATGGCGTCGGTACCCTCGATCGCCTCCACCGCCAGCACCATGCCCTGCTGCACCACGCAGCCCTGGCCGACATCCACGGCGCCCAGCGCCCGCACCACGGCAATGCCGCGGGCAATGTCGGCGCGGGCCATGGCATCCGGCAGTGCCGCGCCCAACGGGCCGGGGCCGGGCAATATGTCGTGCAGCACGTCCTGCACCGGCAGCACCTCGAAGCCTTCCTCCGCCAGGAAGCGGATGATCGCCTTCATCAGCCCGTCATCGCCGGAGAAATAAGCGGTGCCGATCTTCGCCAGTGCCCGCGCCGTGACGGCATCCGGCCTTATCGCCGTCAGGGAGGGGCGCTTGGCGCGGCCGGCGATGACCAGTTGGCGGCAGCCATGGGCCTGCAGCTGGTCCAGCATGCTGCGGCCGGCGCCGAGGCGGGCGAAGCCATGCGGCCAGGCGCCGAAGCTGCCCGGCTCGGCCCAGCCCTCGATGCCCAGGATGAAGACCGGGCGTCCCGCCGCCTGGGCGCCCTGGGCCAACCGCAACGGCAGGTCGCCGCCGCCGGCGATGATGCCGAGCGGTTCGGCGCCCCCGTCGCTCATTCGTCGGACCCGTTTTCCCCTTCGCCATCCGACATGCGGCCCCAGCGCATCAGCGCCCGCTTGCCGCGCGGGCTGGCGATGAACTCCAGCACCTCCGCCGCCGCCGGCTGGTCGCCGAACTCGGCCTGCGCCTGGGCAACGCGGTCGGCGAAGACCGCGCCCTCGCCACGGAAGATCAGCTTCACCAGCAGGCGCATCTGGCGGGTGTCGGCGATCTTGAAGCCGCGGCGACGCATGCCGACCACGTTGATGCCGACCAGGCGGCCCGGGTGGCCATGCACATAGCCGAAGGGGATCACGTCCGAGATCACCTGGCTCATGCCGGAGATCATCGCCATGCGGCCGATATGGCCCATCTGCGCCACGGCAACCGCACCGCCGAGGAAGGAGTAGTCGCCGATATGGACATGCCCGGCCAGCATGACGTTGTTGGCCAGGATGACGCCGTCGCCCACCAGGCAGTCATGGCCGACATGGGCCATGGTCATCAGCATGCAGTCGGCGCCGACGCGGGTCAGGCCGTCGCCGCCCAGGCTGCCGCGGTTGATGGTGGCGCCTTCCCGGATGATGCAGCGCGGGCCGACCAGGGCGCCGGTGGGCTGGCCCTTGTACTTCAGGTCCTGCGGTTCGGTCCCGATGGTGGCGAAGGGCCAGACCTTGGTGCCGGCGCCGATCCGGGTGCGGCCGTCCAGCACCACGTTGGAGACCAGCTCGACGCCCGCCTCGACCACGACCTCGGGCCCGATGGTGCACCAGGGGCCGATGCTGGCGCCGGGCGCGATCTGGGCTCCGGGCGCGATGATGGCGCTGGGGTGGATGCTCGGCACGGGCTCAGCGGTCCATGATCATGGCGGAATAGGTCGCCTCGGCCACCACCTTGTCGTCCACCCGGGCGACGCCGTTGAAGCGCCAGATATTGCCGCGCGCCTTTTCCTTCTGCACATGGACGCGCAGCTGGTCGCCGGGCACCACGGGCTTGCGGAACTTGGCGTTGTCGATGGTCATGAAATAGACCAGCTTGCCGCGCGCCTGCGGCCCCAGCGTTTCCACCACCAGCACGCCGGCGGTCTGCGCCATGCATTCCACGATCAGCACGCCCGGCATGACCGGGGCCTGCGGAAAGTGGCCCTGGAAGAACGGCTCGTTCATGGTGACGTTCTTGATGCCTATGGCGCTTTCGCCCAGCAGCACGTCCACCATGCGGTCCACCAGCAGGAACGGGTAGCGGTGCGGGATCGCCTGCATGATGCGGGCGATGTCCCAGGATTCCAGCGTGCTCGCCGGCGCCGGCGTGCCTTCCGTCGCGTTCATGTCTGTTCGCCTGTCTTGTTCCTGCCCGGCGCCTGCGCCAGCTTCCGCAGTGCCGAGAACGCCCGGAAGCTTTCCCGGATCGGCCATGCCGGGCTGCCGACCACGTCGATGGCGGCGGGGATGTCGTTCATCACGCCCGACTGGGCGCCGATGCGTGCCTTGTCGCCGATCTTCAGATGCCCGGCGATGCCGGCCTGCGCCGCCACCGTCACGTAGTTGCCCAGCACCGAGGAGCCGGAAATGCCGGCCAGGGCGATGATGACGCAGCCACGACCGAGCTGGGCGTTGTGGCCGATCTGCACCAGGTTGTCGATCCGGGTGCCCTCGCCGATCACGGTATCGGTCTGGCTGCCGCGGTCGATGCAGCTGTTGGCGCCGACCTCCACCGCGTCACCGATGACCACCTTGCCCAGCTGGGGCATGGTCTCGAACCGGCCATCCGGCGCTACCACCAGGCCGAAGCCTTCCTGGCCGATGCGGGCACCGGGGTGCAGCACCACGCCGGCGCCGAGCACGGCATGGCTGACGCTGGCATGCGGGTGCAGCCGGCAACCCGGTCCCAGCTCCACACCTTCCCCGATGACGGCATGCGGGCCGATGACGCAGCCGGCGCCAAGCCGGGCGGCGGCACCGATGACGGCATAGGGGCCGATCTCGCAGCCCTCCCCCAGCACCGCATCCGCCGCCACCACCGCGGTGGGGTGGATGCCGGGCACCACGGGCGCGGGCGGGTGGAACAGCCGCGCCACGCGGGAAAAGCCGAGATAGGCGGATTCGACCACAACGGCCGCGGCGCCGGCCGGCAGATGCGGCAGCAGCGCTTCAGGCAGCACCACCGCGCCGGCCTTGCTGGCCTGCAGCAGCGCCAGGTGGCGGCGGTGGTCGATGAAGCTCACTTCATCCGGCCCGGCGGCCTGCAGCGAGGCGACGCCGGCGAAGCGCTGCGCGGCATCGCCTTCGGCCCGGCCACCGGCCACGGCGGCGATGCTCGCCAGGGTCTGCGGGCCAGCGCAGGGGAAGAAGCGCGGGTCCGCCGCCACTGCGTGGTCCTCAGCGGGCCGGGCGCTGGCCCTGGGGCGTAGCCTGCCGACCGGCCGGCGCGGCCGCCGGCGGGGTGGCGGGCGCCGCGGCAGGGGCCGGGGCGTCGCCGGTGACTTCCGGCGCCAGGGTCACGCTGCGCAGCACGCGGTTCACCTGGCCGGCGACTTCCTCGGTCAGGTCGAAGGGGCGGTCGTTCATCAGCACGGCCGGGCGGGTCAGCACCAGGTTGACGCCGCGGCTGCTGGCCACCTGGCGCACCGCCAGGCCGACCGACTGCTCGATCTCCACCAGCGCCGCCTGGGCGGCCTGCTCGATCCCGCGCGACCGCTCACGGAAGATGCGCTGGCTGTCGGTGATGCGGTCCTGCAACTCACGCTCACGCGTGCGGAGCTGGTCCGGCGGCAGGTTGGCGCGCTGGTTGGCCAGGTTCTGCTGGGCTTCGCGCCAGTTGTTCTGCTCGCGCTGCAGGTCGTCGTTCAGGCGCTGGCGGCGGCGCTCGATCTCCTCCCGCACCGCGCCGAAGGCGGTGGAGGCGGTGCGGATCTCGTCCAGGTCGACGATGCCGATGACGGCCGCGGGCGGCTGCTGGCCGGGCGGCAGCGCCGGCGCGGCCTGCTGCGCCGGGCGGGCCGGGGGCGTGCCGGGGCGGG
>CANGNF010000067.1 GCA_947455205.1 Acetobacteraceae bacterium
ACCATCGCCTGGCTCAACCGCTGCCGACGGTTGGCCAAGGACTGGGAATGCCTGAACCGCAGCGCGCTCGCCTTCCTGCGCTGGGCGTCCGTTCGCCGCATGCTCCGAAGGCTATGTCAGAAAACCATATGATCCCGGATGGACTCTAACACGGCGAGAATCTTTTTGCGGCCATGCCGCCGACCGAATCGTATTTATAGCGGAGGCCAATTCATGGCTTATACGAAGAAGAACGCGGGCCTGAATGGCGCTGCCATTTCATCTTGCGCCGCAGTGCAGACTGGCCAGGCTCGGGCCAAGTCGCGGGCGCGGGTGCTTCTCGGAGGCGCGTCGTTGCTGGCCATCGCCGTGGCGGTCGCCATGCCGCCCCGCACGGTTGCCGCGGCCGGCCTGGTTCCCGGTACCGAGCTGACCATCACGCCGATGCCGTTGCTGGGCCTCAGCCCGCTGCTGACAACCTTTAACGGCCAGGGGTTGGGCGGCTGGGTGCTGCAGGGGCCTGGGGCGGTGCTCGCGGTCAGCAACGCCACCCTGACCAACTTCCACGCGGTTGGCGGCAATGGCAGCGGCGGCGGCCTGGGCGCCGGTGGCGCCATCTTCGCCGGTACCGGCTCCACCACGCTGCTCAACAACGTCAACGTCACCAACAACTGGGCCATCGGCGGCAACGGCGGCGCCAACGCGCTGGGCATGCGCCTCTCAGCCATGGAAGCCAGCGCCGGCGGCGGGCTCAACGCGGGTGGCGTGCTGGGGCTGATGCTGCCGGCGGCGCCCGGGATCCCCGGGCTGCCGGTCCTCAGCTTTCCGGATAACTCGAACCTGTTCGGCGACGGCAACGGCAACGGCCTGGCTGGGCCGCATGGCAGGGCCGGCATGGATGCGCTGCCGGTGGGCTACGGCTCGGGCGGCGCCGGCAGCAATGGCGCTGCGGGCCAGGCAGGCTGGTCCTCCAACCCTGTGCTGATGCAGGCGCAGACTGAGGCCACCGCCAACCTGGCCAACGCCAACCAGGCGCTGGTGGATGCCACCAACGCGCAGACCGCCGCGGCGGTGCAGATCTCGCTGGATACGGCGGCTATGGCCGTCTGGGTGGCAGTGGGAATAAATCCGCTTGATACCGGCGCCTCGGTGGCCGCGGTTGCCGGGTATACCGCGATGATCATCAATGACTCCGTCAACATGGCCTATGCCGTTGCTGGCGTCGCCACAGCCACGGCCGGCGTGATGAACGCCACGACGTCGCAGGCCAACATCATCACCGCCCTGTCCGCCTGGACGGCGGCTAATGCGCTGGGCTCGGTGGGGTTGGGTGGTCCCGGCGGCACTGGCGGCGGCGGCGGTGTGGGCAGCTTCGCCCTGGCCGGTGGCATCGGTGGCAATGGCGGTGCCGGCGGCGCGGGCGGTGGTGGTGCCGCGGGCGGTGACGGCGGTGCCGGCGGCAATGGCGGCCTCTCCGGCTTCGGCGCCGGTGGCAGTTCCGGTGGCAATGGTGGGCAGGGCGGCCTGGGCGTGACCCCGGGCGACACCGGCGCGGCCGGCACGGGCGGCGCGGCCGGCTTCGGCGGCGGCGTTGGCAGCAGCGGCACGGGCTACGGCGTTGCTACGCCCTTCGGCGGCGGCGGCGGCGCGGGCCTCGGCGGTGCCATCTTCATCCAGGAGGGCGCCAATGTCGTCGTGTCCGGCACCTCCACCTTCACCGGCAATGGCACGCTGGGCGGCGGCAGCCTGAATGGCGGCCTCGGCGGCGATGCGGCCGGCAGCTCGGTCTTCCTGCAGGGCAGGGCGACGCTGGTGCTGCACCCCGACCAGTTCCTGCCGGGCAATACCATCACCTTCCAAGGTGCCAACTCCATCGCCGACGACGCCAGCGTGCGCTCCTTCGGCGGCGGCCAGACATCGCAGCTGGTGGGCGGCAATGTCAGCGTGATGAGTGGCCTGGTCATCATGACCCCGGGCACCAGCAACAGCTATTCCGGCACCACACTGGTCTCCGGCGTGCCGGTGCTGGAGATTGGCGCCAGGCTGCGCGCCGATGACGGCGACGGCCTGCCGCGTACCAGCAACCTGGAATTCACCCATGGCGGCGTGCTGGAGACCAGCGGCGTCTTCAACCGCTTTGTCGGCACGTTGCCGGGCCAGGTGATGTGGAGCGGCTCGGGCGGCTTCGCCGCCGTGGGCAACGACCTGACGGTTAGCCTGGATGCCGGCCTACCGCTGCAATGGGGTGGCGGGCTGTTCGGCAACTTCGTGCCCACCGGCAGCGCGCTGGTGTTCGGCTCCATCACCGCTGACCACACGGTGACCTTCACCAACAGCATCAATACCAACCTGTTCCAGCCGGTGATCATCCGGGTGGTGCCCAACCTGCCCAACCCGCTGGTGTCGCTGGACGCCAATGTGGACCGCGCGATCATGACCGGCTCCATCTTCGGCCTGGGTTCGTTGACGGTGAACGACCCGATCAACACCGGCACGCTGGAACTGCGCGGCATCAACCTGTACCTGGGTCCGACCCAGCTGCTGGGCGGCCGGCTGGAGCTGAGCGGGCTGGGCAGCATCGCCACGTCGATGCAGCTCAACATCCTCAACCCCCTCGCCACGTTTGACATCTCGCACACCTTCGCTGGCACCTCGCTGATGAGCCTGGCTGGCGTCGGCACGGTGGAGTTGGGCGACAAGCCGCTGGCCATCACGCTGGGCCTTGGCCCCTTGGCGATCTTCGGCGGCACCATCCAGGGCAGCGGCAGCCTGTCCGTGCTGGGCGGCTGGCAGAACCTGGCGGGCACCAACACCTACACCGGCACCACCACCATCGGCGCGCTGGGCGCGCTGGGCCTGATCGGCACCGGCAGCATCGAGACCTCGGTCGGCGTGGTGAACAACGGCGTCTTTGACATCACGGCCACATCGGCGGGGGCGCGCATAACCACGCTGTCGGGCAACGGTACCGTCAACCTGGGCAACCAGACCCTGACGCTGACTGCCGCGGCCGGCACCTTCGACGGCACCATGAACGGCGCCGGTGGTGGCCTGACCGTTGCCAGCGGCGCCGAGACGCTGACCGGCACCAACACCTACACCGGCCTGACCACGGTGAACGCCGGCGCCACCCTGGCGCTGAGCGGCATCGGCAGCGTCAGCTTTTCCTCCCACATCATCGCCGATGGCATATTCGACATCTCCGCCACCTCGGCGGGGGCCCGTATCACCACCCTGGCCGGCAGCGGCACGGTGGAACTGGGCAGCCAGCGGCTGACGCTGACCAGTGCGTCGGACACCTTCAGCGGCGTCATCAGCGGCAGCAACGGCATCACGGTCGCCGCCGGTATCGAGACGCTGACCAACGCGAACACCTACTACGGCCGCACCATCGTGGATGTCGGCGCCAACCTGATCCTGACCGGTGCCGGCAACATCGCCAACAGCGCCGGCGTCACCGCCAATGGTGTGTTTGACATCTCCGGCACCACCGCCGGCGTCAGCACCTACTCGCTGGATGGCGGCGGGCAGGTCCTGCTGGGTGCCCAGCGGCTGACGCTGACCAATGCCAGCGAGACCTTCACCGGCAACATCATCGGCACCGGCGGGCTCACCGTTGCCGGCGGCACCGAGACGCTGACCGGCTACAACCCCTACACCGGCCGCACCATCATCGACGCTGCCGGCACCCTGGCACTGAGCGGCAGGGGCTCCATCTGGTTCTCCTCCGGCGTCACGGCCAATGGCGTGTTCGACATCAGCGCGACCAAGATCGGCGCCGCCATCACCACGCTGGACGGCAGTGGCAGCGTGGCACTGGGCTCCCGGTTTCTTGCGCTGACCGCGGCGGCGGAGACCTTCGCCGGCAGCATCGGCGGCAGCGGCTATGTCATGATCCAGGCCGGCACGGAAACGCTGACCGGCAACAACAGCTACACCGGGTTCACCGCGGTCCTCTCCGGCGCCGGGCTGAATCTGGCCGGCAGCGGCAGCATCTCCGCGTCCTCCGCCGTGTTTGTCGACGGTACCTTCGACATGTCCGCCACCACCGCCGGCGCCACCATCACCAGCTTGGGCGGCGCCAACTCCGGCCTGGTGCAACTGGGCGCGCAGACCCTCACCATCAGCAACGGCTTCACCATGTTCGAGGGTGAGATCACCGGCAGTGGCGGGCTGAGCGTGACCGGCGGCAACCAGGCGCTGTCCGGCCTCAACAGCTTCACCGGTTGGGCCAGCACCAGCGCGGGGGCCACGCTGTCGCTCGTTGGCAGTGGCAGCATCGCCAAGGCGGCCGGCGTCGACAACCGCGGCATCTTCGACATCAGCAACTCCTTCGGCGGCGCCGCCATCCAGCGGTTGTCGGGCGACGGCACCGTGAACCTCGGCGCCAACTGGCTGGAACTGACTGCGGCGGCCGACACCTACAGCGGCAACATCAACGGCACCGGCGGCCTGAGCATCACCGGCGGCGAGCAGAGCCTGACCGGGGTGAACACCTATTCCGGCGGCACTTACGTCAGCAACGCCTCGCTGATCGTCAACGCCGATGCGGCGCTGGGTGATGCCGCCGGCTGGGTTGAGCTGAACAATTCCAAGCTGACCGTCACCAGCAGCTTCACCACGGCGCGCGAAATCTCGCTAAGTGGCGTTTCGACCATCAACACCGCCGGCAATACGCTGACGGCGAACGGTATCGTCTCCGGTCCCGGTGCGCTGGTCGCCGATGGCGGCGGGCGACTGAACCTCTACGGTGTCAACACCTATGGCGGCGGTACCAAGATCGTTGGCAACACCACCGTCGCCGTCAACTCCGATGCCTCGTTGGGTGCGCCGGCCAGCCCGCTGCTGATCGAGAGTGGCCGCCTGCTGGTGACCGCGCCGATGATCAGCACGCGGCCGATCACCATCGGCGCCAATGGCGTCATCGACTCCGGCGGCAACGCGCTGGGGCTGAGCGGCCCGATCACGCTGACCGCGCTGGCCAATACGCTGCTGTTCTCCGGCACCACCAGCATCACCGGGGCTTGGTCGCTGGACAGCACCGGCCTGCACGTGCCGGACAACGCCAGCCTCGGCGGCGTCGGCGTCGTCTCGCAGCCAACAACGCTGGCCGGCAACCTCTCGCCGGGCAACAGCCCGGGCACCATGGTGTTCACCGCGCCGCTGGCGCTGACCGGCTCGGCCTCGCTGAGCCTGGACATCGACGGCACCGGCACCGGCAACGGCGCCGGCAGCTACGACCGGGTACTGCTGACCGGCGCCACCAGCAGCTTCACTGCCGCGGGTACTCTGGTACCCCGGCTGCGCGACATCAGCGGCGATGCCACCAATAGCTACGTGCCGCCGGTCGGCACCAGCTTCACGGTGGTGCAGGCCGAGGGCGGCGTGCTGGGCAGCTTCAGCGGCATGATCCAGCCGAGTGCCGGCCTGCTGCCCGGCAGCCGGCTGGACGCGCTGTACACGCCGCAGGCCATCACCCTGTATGCCACGCCGGAGAGCTATACCAATCTGCGGCCCTTCGGCCTGCCGGCGCTGAGCGCGAACCAGTACTCCACCGCCGCCGCGCTGGACGCTTTGCGCCCGGTGCCCGGCGTGCGCACCGGCACCGACACCACCTATGTGCTGGGCCGGATCTTCCCGCAGACGCCGGCGATGTTGCCGACCCAGCTGGACCACCTGGCCGCCACCATCTACGGCGACGGCCTGATGGCCGGGTTGGAGCGCAGCCGGCTATTCGGTGGCGGTATGGAGGCGCAGCAGGAAGCCCGCCGTGGCAGCCGGGCGCCGAGCCAGGCCAGCGTGGCCGAGAACCGCGGCCTGACCGCCTGGGCCAGCGGCCTGGGCCAGACCTTCCGCGCGGGGGCAACCGGCAACACCGGCTTCCACGCCGGGGCCGGCGGCATGGCGGCTGGTGCCGATATGCGGGTCAAGGAAAGCGGCCTGGTCGGTATCGCTGCAGGCTACAGCAGCGGCCGCGTGACCTCCTCCAATACCGGCGGCAGCATGGATGTGGACATGTTCCACATCGGCACCTACGGCAGCTGGACGCTCGGCCGGTTCCATGTGGACGGCCAGCTTGGCCTGGCGCATGCCGACTACCTGGCGCGCCGCAACCTGGGTGTGGTCAATCTGCGCGCCCAGGGCCGCGGCGAGGGCTGGGGCGTCAACGGCGCCGCCAGCTTCGGCGCACGGTACGAGCTGGGCGGCGTGAAGCTGCAGCCTGAGATGGGCCTGCGGTTCGACGAACTGGGTCGCGGCGCCTTGGCCGAGACCGAGGGGCGCGCCGCTTCCCTGCTGGTGCGGGCCGACAGCGCGGCCAGCCTGCGCTCCAGCTTCGGCCTGCGGGCGGAAACCAGCTTCGTGTTGACCCCGGAGATGACGCTGACGCCGACGGCCCGGGTGCACTGGCTGCACGAGCTGGCCGACGACACCACCCGCACCACCGCCGCCTTCACCGGCGCGCCGGCGGCGCCGATGGTGAACACCACTGCCAAGGCGGGGCGTGACGCCGCCGCGCTGGGCCTGGGTGCCACGCTGACGCTGCCGAAGGGCATCGCGGCCTATGCCAGCTATGCCTCGGAAGTGCGGCGCAACGTGACCAGCCAGGCCTTCACCGGTGGCCTGCGGTGGAGCTGGTGAGGCGCGGCGCGCCCCTCCGCGCGGCCCTCTCGGGGGTCGCGCTGCTGGGCTTCGCGGCGACCGTCTCGGCCCAGCCCGCGGGCCGGCCGGCCACCGCCCCGGCACCTGCCGCGGTGGTGGCCCCGGCAGTGGCCCCGGAACGTACCTCCGCCCAGTTCGGCGACTGGACGCTGACCTGCGCCCAGGCCGGTGCGGAGCGGTTGTGCGAGATCATGCAGGTCTTCCATGACCAGCAACGCCAACCGGTTGCCGCCCTGGCGCTGGGCCGCCCCGGCAAGGACCAGCCGCAGCGGCTTACCTTCCGCCTGCCGGTCAACGTGACCGTCGGCCGGCCGGTGTCACTGCTGCTGGACACCGAGGCGGGGTCGCTGCCCTTCCGCGCCTGCGCAGGGTCCGCCTGCCAGGCCGACCTGGAACTGCGCGACGAGGCACTGCTGCGCAGGCTGCGGGCCCGCACAGCGGAACAGCCGGGCCGCCTGGAGTGGGTCGATGCCGGCGGGCGCGACCAGGGCGTGGCCGTCTCCCTGCGCGGCTTCAACGCCGCCATGGACGCCCTGGCCCGCGAGACGCGCTGAGCCGCGGCAGCCGGCCGCCTACCGCCAGGCGGGCCTGATGCGCCGGCCACGGTGACGGCCTGCCGGTCTTGCCCGCTTGGCCGGGGGGGCGGCACCGCAAGGTGTCATTCAGTGCCGCGCGGGCCTCCCAACCCCGCAGCCAGGGCAACCCGCACCATCTCGGCGAAGCTCTTGCTCTTCAGCTTGACCATGATCGCGGCCCGGTAGGTCTCCCCGTCCGGGAACTGATGCCGAGCGTGAAGGCGACCATCTTGTTGGCCTGGCCAGCCACCAGGCATTCCAGCACATCGCGTTCCCTTCCGCTGAGCGTGGTGAGCAGAAGCGCGGCTTCCGGTACCGGATGCGCCGGCGCCGCATCGGCGTTGTGGCGCAGCGTGGCGTCGGCCACGGCGCCGACCAGCCGCTCGCCCGGAAACGGCTTCTCGATGAAGTCGACCGCCCCCTGGCGCATGGCCCGCACCGCAAGCGCGACATCGGCATGTGCGGTCATCATCACCACGGGAACCCTGACGCCCAGCCGTTGCAGTTCGGCCAGCAGGCGAACGCCATCCATGCCTTCACCCAGGCGGATATCGGCGACGATGCACCGCGTCTCGGTCGGGACCCCGGCTTCCAGCAGGGCCTCGGCGCTGGCGAAGTGGCGGTTCGACAGCTTGGCGATGCCCAGCATGTAGCCGATCGATTCCGCCATGTGCGGGTCGTCCTCCACGACGACGACAAGGCCGCCCCAACTCGTCGGCATGGTCAACAGGCTCCGATCCCGGCATGGGCCGCCTGGGCATGGGCGGGCAAGCCGCCATCCCTGGCAAGGGTGAAGGTGAAGGTGGTGCCGCCGCCTGCCGCAGCCCCGGCGGTGATCAGGCCGCCGTGATTCTCCACGATGCTGCGGCAGATCGAGAGCCCTACGCCCATGCCACCCTGCTTGGTGGTCTGGAACGGCTCGAACAGGCGCTGCTGGATGTGCGGCGCCAGGCCGGGGCCGGTATCCGTCACCGAGACCGACACCGTGGCCGGGTCAGGGGTGCCCACCTGCACCACCAGCTCGCGGGCATGGCCCGCCGGCAATCCCCGCATGGCCTCGATGGCATTGCGCACGATGTTGACGACCACCTGCTGCACCTGGACCCGGTCCATCATGCCGTCGCCCGAATCCGGCGCCGCCAGGAAGGTCACCATGGTCGGCCCACCCTCGGGGTAGCCGCCCACGACGATGTCCAGCGCCTCGCGCACCACTTCGGCGATCGGTTCAAACTGGTGTGGCCGGTTGTTGGAACTGAGGAAGTCGCGCATCCGCCGCAGGATCTGGCCGGCATGGAGGACGCGTTCGGCGGCGCGCTCCACGCCGCTGCGGGCCAGAGCGATGTCGCCGATGTCGGCCGCCGGGCCCAGCAGCCGCACCGCGCCGCCCAGGTAGTTGGCGGCGGCACCGAGCGGCTGGCCCAGCTCATGCGCGATGCCGGTGGCCAGCGCGTCCATGGTGGCAACCCGGGCCAGATGGTTCAGCTTGCGTTCGGTCTCCCGCAGCCGCTCCTTCACGGCAATGCGCTCGGTGATGTCGTGCGCCACGCCAACCACGCCCAGCACCACGTCGCTGCCCGCGGCGTGCCACGGCGCCTTGGTGGAGAGGTGGATGCGCTGCTGCCCGGTATCCGGGTCGAAGTGAACGACCTCGAAGGAGATGGCCACGCCTTCGCGCATCACCGCCTCGTCGGAGGTGGTGAAGATGGCGCTGGATTCCGGCCACAGCTCCGCATCCGTGCGGCCGATCACCTCGGCCAGGGGGCGGCCGAAGGCGGCGGCTGCGGCTTCATTGGCAACCAGGTACCGCCCCGAGCGGTCCTTGACGAACACCACGTCGGCGGAACAGTCCAGCACGCTTCGCAGCAGGGCGCTGCCGTTGCGCGCCTGGGTGGCTTCCTGGCGAAGGGCCTGTGCGGCGCCGGTCACCGAATGGCGCAACGCCTCGAACTCGGTCACCCGGGGCAGCCTGCCGGTGCCGCAACCCACCGCCTCGAAGGGCAGGGCGCGGGCTGCCGCCCGCTGGGCCAAGTCACTGACCTCCCGCAACGCGTTCACCAAGCGGCGCGTCAGCCAGAACGCCCCGAGAATGGCGGCGACCAGGGCGCCGCCGGCCCCCGCCAGCATCCAGGCCAGCGGCACCAGCCAACTGTTGCGATACACGTCCTGGCCAACGACCACGGCGATGGTCCAGCCCGGGGCCGCCTGTAGCCTATGGAAGGCGACCAGGGCGGGCTGCCCGGACAAGCCCGTGCCGGTCCTCAGCCCTTGCCCCAGGCCGCTGTTGCCCCGCAGTGAGGGCGGCGCCGGCCTGCCGAGATAGGCCTCGGCGTCGCGAGAGCGGGCCACCAGGGTGCCGCTGGCGTCGAACAGGGACACCACCAGGCGATCTGTCGGGGCGGCGGCTGCAAGCTTGGCTGAGAGGGCCTGCACCCACACGGAGGCGCCGATGCCCGCGATGGTCTGCCCGTCGCGCTGCACCGGCAGCATCATCAGCACCCGTGGCGGGCCAAGATTCCCCGCCATCTCCAGGTTGCTGACCGCGATGCCGCCGGTTGCCACCGCCCGGGCCGCGGTAGCCCGGAAGTGCGGCGGCAGCGGCGGCAGTGGGCTGCCAAACGGCACCATGCTGATGAACCGCATGGCCAGGGCAGGGGCCGGCCCGCTGACGCCGATGGTGGTACCGAACTCCTCGGACAGCCGAACCGAGCGGCGGTGCCATTCCCGGTATTCAGCTTCGGTGCTGTCGGCGCGGATGAAGGGCGCGCTGGCCAGTGTCCGCAGCACCGGTGCCAGGCGCTCGAACTCGGCATCGACCATTTGCGCCATCAGCTGCGCCCGGGCTTCCATGCTTTGCTCGAAGCCCCGGCGATAGGCGGTGGTGGCGGCCATGATGGCGGCGCTGGCGCCAGCGGCCAGCGGCACCAGCACCACCAGGGTCAGCGCAACCAGATGCACGCGCAGCCCCAACTCGCGGCGCGGCAGCCAGCGCCATGGCGGGGCAAATCGGATCAAGGCAACTCCGTTCGGGAAACTTGGTCGGCACGATAGGAGCGAAGGCCTAACCGCGGGTATTGGGGAATTTCCACAGGAACAGCCCCAGCCCCGTCGCCGCTATGAAAGCCCAATGATCTGCCGGCGTACGGCAGGTTTAGCGAGGATAAGGGCCACCCCATGCGCGCCGACAACGACAACCCCGCGCCGTGCGCGCGGCCGCAGCGCGGCCAGCCCGCGGTCGCCTCCCTCTTGGCCGCCGAGCTGCAGATCTTCTCCAGGATCCTTTCGGGACGGGGGCATTCGCAGGCCGCCTGGCTGGTCGATTGCGCGCGGTGGGAACTGCTGCCGGCCGACCGCTGGCAGCGTGAGGCTAAACCCGAAATCGGGAATGCCGATGGAGACGTACCCCTGCGGTAAGTACGGAGGGGAAGAACCCAACTGACCCCGCCCAGGCACAATCGCTAGTTGTTTTGATGCGCCACATCAACAACCAATATGGGCGGGAGAAATGCAGCAATGAACCTGATCATCAACTTCCGCAGTGACTGGTCGTCGTTCCGGGTCGGGGTGCCTTGCTGATGGCTACCTCCCAATATTCCGGCTGCAACTTGTCGGCCTGCAAATTGCCGGCGGGGTGCCCCTACGGCCAGTGCACCGGCTGCGCGATGGACCCCGGCGCCGGCCAGGCCGAACTCGTCGAGGCCGCGCTGGATCCGTGCTGCATTCTGCGCGGCGTGCGCGTGCTGGTGGTGGAGGATGTCCCGGCGCTGGCCCTGCGCCTGGCGCTGGTGCTGCGCCAGGCCGGCTGCATCGTCCGCACCGCGCCGGACGGCCAGGCCGCGCTGGAGATGTGCAATGATGGCTGGTTCTTCGACATCCTGGTCAGCGATGTGGACATGCCGCGCATGAGCGGCCTTGCCCTGCTCATGGTGTTGCGGCGCGAGCGGCCCTGGCTGCCGGTGGTGCTTGTCACGAGCGAGCCGGACCGCATCGACGTCCAGAGTGCCTTGCTCGCCGAAGGGCCGAGCTTTGTCCTGCCCAAGGCGGTCCCGGCGCGGCAACTGCTGGCGCTGCTGGTCGGCCTGATGTGCCGCCGGTTTCGCTCGCTTAACAACCCGCTGCTTCGGCTGGAAAGGCCTATCCGATGACGATGAACCCATCCTTCCGGCCGTGGGGCCGGCCTGCCACCCGCGGCGACCTGCCGTTGCTGGGGGAGCTTTTTTCGGCCCAGGGGTGGATGAGCCGGCTGCTTTCGGTCGGTGAGACCGCAGTGGACCTGCGGGAGCGCATTGCCCTGCTGGAGGAAGAACTGGCCCGGGAGACCGCGCTGGCGCGCACCGACAGCCTCACCGGCCTGGCCAATCGTCGGGGCCTGGCCCCCGCGGCGGAGCAGGCGTGGCGGCTGTGCGCGCGGGAAGGCCGGCCGTTGGCCATGCTGCTGGTGGATGCAGACTACTTCAAGCAGTTCAACGACCACTTCGGGCATGTGGCCGGGGACGACTGCCTGCGGATCTTGGCGGCGCTGGCGCATGCGGTGGCCAGCCGGCCGGGCGATGTCGCCGCGCGTTATGGCGGCGAGGAGTTCCTGCTGCTGTTGCCGAACACGGATGGGGTGGGCGCGCAGCACGTGGCCGAGCGGATGCGGTCCGCCGTGGTGGGGGCAAGGCTGCCGCACCCGCAGAACCTGATCCATGGCGGCGTCGTCACGGTCAGCATCGGCGCCGCCACCACCTGGCCACAGCCGAACCAGCTGGTCGCGGCAAGCGTTTCCGCCATTGTCGAACAGGCCGACCAGGCGCTGTACGAGGCGAAGTCGAGCGGCCGCAACCGCGTAAACGTCAAGGACGGCTGATGCCGGTGTGAGCCGCGGCGACTCGCCGGCGCGCCCGGCGAGTGGCGGCGTGAAGCTGAACGGGGAAGGCGTCGCGCTGCAGCCAGCCTGGCGCTGACGCCGAGAGGGCCGATGCTGGCGCGGCCGCGGAGGGGAGCCAGGCATGGGCCGGCCCCTCGTGGGTGGACGTACTGTTTGTGCCGGGCCGGACGGCACTCCGCCGGTCGGCGGAGCCAGCTGCTAGAACAGCTTGAAGTAATGGTCCGGGTGGGCCTGCACGTCGGACAGGCTGATGCCCTGCAACGTGATGGTGGTCTGGCCCAGCGAGATCATCACGCCGTTCCAGCCGGCGAAGACATGGCTGGAAAGGTCCGCCACGCTGGAGACCGCAAGGCCGTTGATGCCGGACTGGATCCAGACCGTGTCCTGCCCCACGGCGAAATCAGCGATGACCTCGTAGCCGCTGCCGCTGCCGAAGTGGAAGGAGTCGCCACCCGCGCCACCGGCCAGGGTTGCGGCGCCGCTACTGGCCCAGATCGTGTCCTGGCCGTCACCGCCCTGCAGCAGGCCGTTGATGTGGCCGCCCTGGATCAGGTCGTCGCCGGCCCCGCCCAGCAGGCTGCCCTGGCCATCGCCGCCCAACAGCGTGTCCTGGCCCTCGCCGCCGTCCAGCAGCGCCTGGCCCGCCCCGGCGCGCAAGGCGTCGTTGCCGCCGCCGCCCATCAGGGTGGCGCCGCCGTTGCCGGCGGCCAGGGTGTCGTTGCCGGCGCCGCCATCCAGCCAGGACTGGCCGTTGCCGGTGCTGACCTGGTCGTCGCCGGTGCCGGCCAGCACCGTGCTGCCGCCATCGCCCAGGATGACGCTGTCGTTGCCGGCGCCGCTGTCCACGCTGTGCTGGCCATTGCCGGCGTGCAGCTGGTCCGCGCCACCGCCGGCCTGGATGGTGGCACCGCCATCGCCCAGCCAGGCCTGGTTGTTGCCTTCGCCCAGCAGCAGCACCGCCTGGCCGGAGCCGGCGTGGATCACGTCATCGCCGCTGCCGCCGCTGATGCTGGCATTGCCGCTGCCCAGCCAGGCCTGGTTGCTGCCGTCGCCCAGCGCCAGCCAGGCTTGGCCGTCGCCCAGGTGGACCTGGTCGTTGCCGCTGCCGGCGCTGATGCTGGCATTGCCGCTGCCGCCGGAGAGGACGTTGTTGCCGTCGCCCGCATTCACCACGGACTGGCCGGAGCCCAGGCTGATGCTGTCGTTTCCGCTGCCGGCGCTGACGTAGAGGTTGCCGCTGCCGAGGATGACGTTGTTGTTGCCGCCGCCGGCGTCCACATGCATCTGGCCCGAACCGGCGCGGATAACATCGCTGCCGGTACCGCCCTGGACGGACATCGAGCCGCTGCCGGCGATGACCGTGTCGTTCAGGTTGCCGAGAATGACGGTTTGCTGCCCGTCGCCGGCCACGATGTAATGCTGGTGTAACGGATCCTGCAGGGCGTTAATGGTGCCGCTGCCGGATGCGCCGGAGATGGTTGCCATTTTTCAACCCCAAGTTTGCGAACTGAGTCATACGCTTCTCGCAAAAGTAGATGAATAAGGGCTGCTACCTAAATGGCGGAGAGATTGTGTTTCACCTCGTGAGATTTGTCGTTTTGTGTCCTTGGGGATATTTTAAAAAGAAGTTTCGAAAGTATTACAATGCGAGATATTTTTTAATCATGCGCGTTTGTACCGCATGGCGAGCGAAGTTCTGTAGACCAGCGCCGGCCGGCCGCTGATTTTCATTCAAAGTTGGGCGGTGTTTCTGCGGCGCAGGCCAAGCAAGCACTGGCGTGGCGGGGTGCGGTCTTTGGCCGCCTGATGCCTGCCGCCCAGGCCTCCGCGGGCGCCTCACGCTGCATGGCGCCGCTTCCAATGCTCTGGCTCAGGCCATCAGGCACCGGCTTCCTGTTCGCTCAGCACCGCCGCCTGCAGGTGTACGACGAAGTCCGCCCCGCCTTCGTCGCTGTTGCCCGCGGTGATGGTGCCGCCGGCGGAAGCGATGATTCCCTGGCAGATCGCCAGGCCCAGCCCGGTACCCTGGCCGGCCGGCTTGGTGGTGTAGAACGGCTCGAACAGCCGATCGATGTTCTCGGCAGGAATGCCGGGGCCGGTGTCGCGCACATGCAGCACGACATCCTCGCCTTCCACTGCCGCGGAGACGTTCAAGCGCCGCTGCCCGGATGGCTGGTCCGCCATCGCCTGGCACGCATTCATCATCAGATTCATCAGCACCTGCTCCAGCAGCACCTGATTGCCCCAGACCGGCGGCAGCCCGGGCGCGAGGTTGCAGCACAGCGCCACCTGGTTGGCGCGCAGGGCGTTCCCCACCAGCAACACCGCGCCGTCCAGCACGTCGCCAAGCACCACCGGCACCACCTCCTCGTCTTCCTGGCGGGAGAAGCGACGCAGGTGATCGGTGATGCTGCGGGCGCGGGCGACCATGTCGGCGATGATCCGACTGCGCTCGCCGATCATGGCGGCCAAGGGTTCACCGGCATCCTTGGACAGCATCTCTATCAGTTCCGCTGCCAGCGAGACCACGGTCAGCGGCTGGCTCAACTCATGCGCCAATCCGGCCGACAACTCGCCCAAGGTGGCCAGCCGGGAGGCCGACATCGCCGCCGCGGCCGCCGAGCGTTCCTGCTCGATATCCTGGATCAGGCAGATCGCCTCGGGGCCGGAAACGCCGTCATGCAGCAGCTTGCCGTGAAGCCTTGCCCAGCGTTCGGTGCCATCGGGAACCCGAAGGCGTGCCTCTTGGGCAACCTGCTCCTCATGGGCCAGGGCCGCCAGCAGGGTGGCGACGGCAGGGGCATCCAGCGGCAGCCCAAGCTGGGCCCAGGCCTTATTGGTGTAGGTGATCCGCCAGTCGCCGGTGGCATCGGGCGCGGCGATCATGACCGCGTACGACAAGGCGTCGAGGATCCTGGCCGTTTCGGCCGCCCGTTGCCCCGCCAGCGTCGCCTCCCGCACTTGGCTCGCGCGGGAGTGCAGCGCCACGGCCGCCGTCCCGGCCGCGAACACCATGGCCACCCCCAGCAACGCCGCCAGAAGGCGGGTCTGCCGCGCTGACTGGTAGCCGACCAGCTCGGCGGACACGGTGGTGGAGCGGCCTACCAGCAGCGGCATGTTGTGCAGCTTGCGTATCGCCACGAAGCGGTCGCCACCAGCCAGGCTGACACTGGAGCGGGTATCGAATCCGCCTTCCTGCTGGGGGATCAGCGCCGACCGATAGCCGCGTTCCAGAACCTCCTCGGTCATCCCGGCGCGGGCGAGGAGCAAGCCATCCGGGCGGAACAGTCCGATGGTTTCCTGTGGCTGGCTTGCCGTCTCGCCCAGGGTGCGCGCCAGATAGACCGGGTCCATGGAGATGACGATGACCCCGCCGAACGACCCGTCCGGCTGGTTCACCCGCTTGCTGAACTGGATCGACCATTGGCCGGAAACGCGACCCTGCAGCGGGGCGCTGACGAAGAGGCCATGGTCGGAGTCGATGTGGGTGGTGAAGTGCGCGCGGTCCGACAGGTCGGTGTTGATCGCGCCCGAGATGCTGCTCCAGCGTGAGATGCCATCGGCGTCGATCAGGGCAACCTGCAGCACGCCGCCCAGGCGGGCCACGGTCAGCGCCGATATGCGGCTGTCGATTTCGGCCACCGCCAGATCGCCGCGGCGCGCCAGGGTCAGCCGGACCTCCGCCAATTGGAACAGCCACTCCATCGCCTGGAATTCGGTATCCAGCTTGCGTTGCGATGCGTCGGCACGCAGCCCGAGCCGTTCCTGCGCGTAGGCGGTGGCTTCCCGTTGCTGCTGGCGGTCGATCGCCGCGACGAACAGGCACCAGCCAAAGGCACTGAGCAGCACGATCAACGCCACCCCGCGGGCGAATCCGCTGGGCTTGAAGCCGCGCAGCCGCGCCATCCTCATGCCGACAGCGGCAAGGTGGCGCGACCCGGCCGGAGCTTGCCGTGGACATGCATCTCAGGGCCGACTGGCAGGGCAGGGTGTCCCGAGCGACAACGACCGCGGATGGCACGGCTCCGATGGAGGTCGGCTGCATGAATGGTCGCTGCGCTGCCCTGGGCCCATGGCCACGTACCGCATGCGGAAGCTCGCATCGCCGGGGCCATTGCAGTCGGCCCGGCAACCGCGCTCTCACCTGGCCCGCCCGTGATGGGCAAGCGCTGGCCGTCGAACCCGCGCCGGTGGACCCCGTGTGGCACCACTGCCTAAGGCCGGGCAGGTTTGTCGCTGGCAAGCATGCGGTCGATGCTTCCGAGCAGTTGGCGCGCGCCCTTGACGATCTCGTCACCCATCATCCGGGCGGTGTCGCTGTCGATTCCGCCGTCCGACAGCATCTCGCCAAAGCCCAGCACCGGCACCAACGGCGTGCGCAGTTCCTGTGCCAGGGACTGGGCCAAGTCGGCCGGCGTTGCGGTCGGATGGCTGTCGCGGCCCGTGCCCGCGGCCTGCAGGGCCCTGGCGGTTGCACGTCGCCGGGTGGCCCTGGCCATTGCCCGGGCCACACCATCGGTCAGCGCCCGCAGGGGAAACGGCTTGGCCAGATAGTCCACCGCGCCGGCGCGCATGGCCATGGTGACCTCGTCCATGGAACCATGGCCGCTCATGACCAGCGCCTCCACGGCCAGGCGGTCGCCCCGCCGCTCGAAGGTTTCGGTCACCAGCGCCAGGCCGTCCCTGCCCGGCATCCGCAGGTCGGTGACCAGGACAGCGATCGTCTCGTCCCGGTCGAGCCACTGGAGGGCTTCGGCAAAGTCACCCGCGACGTGGGTATGGAAACCACTAGCCTGAAGGGCGCTGGCGACCATGCCACGCACCCCCGGCTCATCATCCACCACGAGGACCCTGAGCGAAGCCTCGCCGGTCATTGGGTGGTGAAGAAGCCGGGGCGGACCACCCCGGAGGAAACGGCCAGCCGGATCAGGTCCGGCACGTTGCGCGCCCCTGTCTTGGCCATCATGTTGCCGCGGTGGATCTCGACGGTGCGCGGGCTGATGTCCAGGCGCGCGGCGATCTGCTTGCTGATCAACCCCTCCAGGACGAAGTCGAGCACCTGGCGTTCCCGGCTGCTCAGCTTGGCGAAGCGTTCCACCCTCCCGGTGTCGACAGGCTTCCCGCAGCCCTTGGTGATGGTGCCCTGAACCGCCGCCAGCAGGTCGCCCTGTGAATATGGCTTCTCGATGAAGTCGCTGGCGCCGGCCTTGAGTGCCCGGACGGCGCTGCGAATGTCGCCGGTGCCGCTGACCATGATCGTCGGCAGGGACGACCCTTCGCGCCGAAGCAACTCCAGCAGGACCAGGCCGTCCATGCCGCCAGGCATATTGATGTCGAGCAGCAGGCAGGCAGCCCCGCTTGGAATGCCGGCGGCAAGCAGCGCTTCCGCAGAACCGAAGCAGGCGGTCTGGTAGCCCTTGTGATCCAGCATCATCTTGAGCGACGCCAGGATCTCCGGTTCATCGTCGACCGCTACCACCAGCGGCGCCGTGGCGTTGCTACTCAGACCCTCTATCGAGCTCATCATCGGCAACCTTTGGTATCCGGTCGACTCAAACGATTGGTGTACCGATTTTTGTAGCTACCTGGATCGGCGGTGTTGAGTTGTGGAAACTACGTGTCCCGTCGTCAACCGTAGATAGCTAAACAGATCATACTGCTAGCAGAAAATTCCGCAGTAAGTAGCAAATGGTCTGTATTGCTTGAAGAACGCCGATTGAAATACCAGACATTTCGGGGAAGCGTCGATACGCCGCCCAGGTCAAATATTCAGAGTTTAGGATACAGTTTGATGAGCCAAGCGAAGGGATACGCGGCGAAACAGACAAAAAATCACGGCGTAAGACTGACTCGGCTCGGCGAAAGGATTCGCGCTGCGCGCCATGTCAACAGCCTGACCATGAAGTCGGTGGCGGAGACACTGGGCCTTTCAGTCGGCCGAATTTGCCAGTTTGAAACTGGGGCTACCCGGATACCTGAGAAGCATCTCTGGCGCTTCGCAGAACTGGTTGGAATACCCTTCGCGGAACTGTCCGAGGGTTGCGAAGATTACGTACAGATGGCGGCCAGAATGCCGACGATGACTTCGGTAGTACCGACACGGGCCGCCAATTGGCTCAATCGTACCAATAATCGAAGCGTGCAGGTTGCAATGGTGCGCCTGATCGATGCGTTGGCGGTTTCGTCGGTTGCCGGAAAGGATCGCGCCGGCGGTGAAGCTGACGTCGGCGCCGACGGCGACGGCGACGGTGGTGGTGCGGCACGGCGGATGAGCGATGTGGCGCCACCTCCGACCGAAGCCACCGAGCCTGCCGAACACGTCACCCGGCGTTCCGAGAGCCGGGCATTGCAGAACCAGCTCTCGGCCGTGCGCCACGCGGAGGCTGCTGCGCGCCGCGCGGGACATGCTGAGATCGATCAGCGAGACGAAGCGAAGCTTGCCGAAGAGCTGCATGCGGCCATGGTTCGTGGGGATTCCAGCCTGGGTCTGGTTTATCACCCCATGGTCAGGTTGTCGGATGGCGGCATGTTGGGGTTCCGGGCTGAACTGCGCTGGCGCAGTACGGACTACGGGGTGGTTTCTCCGGCCTATATCTGCCGCCTCGCTGCCGCCCATGGCATGGCCGCGGAACTCGACTACTGGATCGTGCAGGAGGCGCTGATCGATGTGGGCCGACCCTTGTCGACCTGCCCCCGCATGGCGCTGCACATCCGGGGGACCGGCCAGTTTCTCAGCGACCCCGGGGCCTGCGAAGCCATCGCGGCCACCGTTGATGACGGCCCGCTGAAGCGCTCCCAGCTTTGCTTCGAGGTGAGTGCGTCCGAATGCCTCGCCGATGCGGGCCTGCGGGACAGTCTTGCCACCCTGCGTGGCAGCGGCTTCACCATTGCTGTCGACGGCGTGGAAATGTCCCGGCTGGCGGACATCACCCAACTGGACCTGGCGCCAAGCGTCGTGGTGATGAGTGGCAAGCTCCCGGAGCGGGATGCCGCGGGCGAGCATCGCCTGGTGCAGGCGATTGCCGCGTGTGGGCAGCAGGGCGTGACGGTCATCTCCAGCGACCTGGTCACGGTCAACGACCTGGCGGCCGCGGCACGCCTCGGCTTCGAGGCAGGGCAGGGGTTCTACTTCTCGCCCGGGCTGAGCGCGAACGGCGTTGCACTGGTCGTGCTGTCGCGGCGTCCGCCGTGGCAGGCTTAGCGCCTTTGCAGGGCGCCGCTGCCTGCAGCGGTGGCGCTGGGCAGCTGGCTGCCGACATCTGCCACGGGTAGAGCGCGCCATCGACATTCCGCCACAGCAGGTCCGGCTTATGGTCGCCTGTGAAGTCCGGTTGGCGTCTGCTGTTGTGATGGAACCTCGTTGCTGACGGCGGGTGGCGTTGGCCCCGCAGGGCGGCAAGCTGATCCCGCAGCAAGTCCCGGAACCGGTCGCCTGAGGGCGAGCGCTTGACGATCAGCGGCGATGGCCTTGATCCATCGGCTACCGCTCAAAACCGCCAGGCCACGGGTTTTTCAACAGGATTGACCCTGAGCGGACTCGCGCTGACTCCCGACTGCGCCCTGCTGGCCCACAAAAATGACATCATGCCGACCATCCCCATCCCCCGCCCATCTCGACGCAGGACCGCCCGCCGCGGGTTGGTCAACCCAGTAGGGCGTCCAGCTGGGTCGCGCTCAGCCTCGATACCTGGCTGCGGGGCAGCAAGCTGCCGCTGCTGCGCATCGCGGCCAGCTGGTCCGTTGTCAGCACTGCCAGCTTGTCATCCGAAAGCGCGCCCAGTGCGCTGATGCTGAGGGCCGAGACGGCAGCGGGGCTGAGGGCGGCGACGGCCTCGGGCAGAAGTGCCGGGATCTGCTCAGCCGTAAGGCCGATGCTGGCCTTGGCACTAAGCGCCGCCACCTGCGGCGTGCTGAAGGCCGCCAACTGGGTCGTCGTCAGACTGGCGGCCTGAGCCAAAGTCAACGCCGCCACCTGATCCGTGGTCAGCGCCGCGATGTGATCCGGCGTCAGCGCCAGCAGTTGCGTCGGCGTCAGGCCAGCGGTTTGCGCCGGGCTCAGGCCACCGAGTTGCGCCGGGCTGATGCCGCGAAAGCCCGAGAACGGGATGGCGGCCAGCTGGCCCGCCGAAAGGGCTGCGAGCCCCGCACTCGGCAGCGCCGCCACCTGGGCTGCCCCGAAGCCGGATAGCTGCGCCGTGGTCAGCGCCCCCACCCGGTCGCCGAGCGCCGCCACATGCGCGACCGAAAGCCCGGGGATGCCCGCGCGGGAGAAGCCTGCGAGCTGGCCGTCGCTCAGGGTGAGCAGGGTATCGCTGGAGAGGGTGGCGACCTGGCTGCTGCTGAGCCCCGCGAACTGCGCGGGCTTCAGCACGCTGATGCGCTCCCCCAGCGTTGGCATGTCGAGGCCGGCGACGGCAGCCGGAGCCAGCGCCACCAGTTGCGCATCGCTGAAGGCCGATTGCAGCCCGGTCGGCAGGCCCGCCAGTTGTGTCGCCTTCAGTCCCGCCACCTGGGTAGGAGCCAGCGCCTGCAACTGCGTCGCCTGCAGGCTGGCCAGCGTGGTCGCGGCCAGTCCGCCCAGCGCCGCCGCCGAGACGGCACCAAGCTGGGTATTGCTCAGGCCGTCGATGATTACGGCTGGCAGCGCGGCCAGCTGCGTCGCCCCCAGCGCAGCCAGCTGCGCGGTGCCGAAGCCGCCGACCTGGTCGGCACCCAGCGCGGCCAGGCTGGCGCCCGGCAGGCCCTTCAATGCCGCCGGCGTCAGCGCGGCGAGCTGGGCGGGACTCAGCCCGGCAAGGCTCGTGGCCGGCAGCGTGCCCAGTTGCGCCGCACTCAGCCCGGCGAGTTGACCAATGCCAAGACCGGCGACTTGGTCCGCGCCCAGGGTCGCGATGTTGGCGGTGCCGAAGGAGCCGAGCTGGCTGGCCGAGAGGGCCGCCAACTGGGTGCTGCTCCAGCCACTGGTGGTGCTGGGCGGCAGGCCGTTGATGGCGGCGGGCGACAGCGTCGCCAGTTGGTTGGCACCGAGCGCCACGACCGCCGCCGGCGCCACCGCCGCGAGTTGCGCGCGGCTCAGCACGGCAAGCTGCGTGGTCGAGAGGGCGGTGGCCTGCTCAACGCTCAGCGCGGCAATCTGCGTGGGGGTCATGTACGCCACCTGACGGGTGGTGAACGCGGCTATCTGCGTGGGCGTCAGCGCCGCGGTCTTCATCCCGGGCACCGCCGTGGCGGAGATGGCCGCCAGTTGGGCGTTGCCGAGCCCGGCAAGGCTGGCGGCCGGCATCGCGGCAAGCTGGGGGGCAGAGAGGACACCCAGCTGCGCGCCACCCAGGGCGGCCAGTTGCGCCGGAGCCAGCGCGCCCATCTGCGCCGTGCTGAGCCCCGCCACTTGGCCCCTGGCCAGCCCGGCGATCTGAGGGGCGGAAAGCGCGCCGAGCGCCGCCAGCGTCAGGCCTTTGATGGCCGGGGCCGGAAGCGCGGCCACCTGCTGCGTGCCCAGCACGCGGATGGCTTCCGCCGGAACGGCCGCGACCTGGCTGGCGGAGAAGCCGGCGAACTGGGTCGGCGTGAATGCTGCGAACTGCGCCGGCGAGAAGGCCGCAAGCTGCGCCGGGGTCAAGGCGCCGACGCCGGCCGTTGCCAGCGCCTGCAGCTGCGCGGCGCCCAACCCGCCAAGGCTTGCCACCGGCAGCGCCGCGACCTCAGCGGGCTTCAGCGCTGCGATCTGGGTGGTGGTCAGGGCGGCGAGCTGGTCCGACGACAGCGCCCCGACGGCCGAGGTGGTAAGCCCGGACATGGCTGCCGGTGCCAGCGCTGTCAGCTGGGCGGGGCTGAGGGCCGCGATATCGGCGGCGGAAAGCGCCGCCGCCTGTCGCGCGCCCAGGCCATGCAGCTGCGCCTGCGAAAGGCCACCGACCTGGGTTGCGCTCAGCGCCTGCATCTGGCCGGAGGTCATTACGGCCATGGTCGCGGCGGAGACGGCGGCCAGCTGCGCGCCGGACAGTGCGGCGGTGGCGCGGGGCGAGACCGCAGCGATCTGCGCCGCGCTCATGCCGGCGATCTGGCTGGGGGAAAGCCCTGCGGTGGCGGCGGCTGAGAGGCTAGCAATATCCGGTGCCGACAGGGCCGCCATCTGCTTCGGCGACAGCGCCGAAACCTGGCTAGGGCTCAGGGCCGCCGCTTGCGCCGGGCTGATCACCGCAAGCTGGCTGAGGCCCAACCCGGCAAGCTGGCTCGGCGCCAGGGCGCCCAGCTGCGCCGGGGCCAGTCCGCGCATGCTGGCGGGCGGCAGGGCGGCCAGCTGTGCCGGGGCCAGCGCGCGCAGCGCATCGGCCGGCACGGCCGCGAGTTGCGCTGCGCTGATCGCGCCGATCTGCGTTTTGGTCAGCGCCGCCGGCTGCGCCGACACCAACGCCGCCAACTGCGGCGGTTTCAGCGCAGCAACCTGGGCGGCGCCCAGCGCTGTCACCTGCACCGGCTGCAGCGCGGCGATGGTCTGGGTTGGGATGTGAAAAAGGCCGCCCGACGCCAGGGCTGCCACTTGGCGGGGGCTCAACTCCACCATGTCGGTCGGGCGCAGGGCGGTGAGTTGGGTGGTGTTCAGGGTGCCGATCTGCGCTGGACTCAGCGCCGCCAAGCCGGTCGCGGTCAACGTCGCGAGCGGGCCGGCCAAGCCGCCACCGATCTGCACAGGAGTTTTTCCAGTTCAGGTTCAGGCCGCTATGGGCCAGCACTCCATGGTGGCGATCCTTGGTGGACAAAGCGTCAAGACAGGCAAAGGCCGCCAGGAACTGAGATGGGCTGAACCGCTCCAGTGGGGGACCTTCGACGCCGTGAGGGCTGGCGCGTGCCGCTCAGAACGCCTGTGACGGCCAACGAGTTCGACAAACTTAAAGCCGTTGGGTGGGAGGCTATCATCACGCAACCGCTCGGAGGGTCTGCCTTACTGCCCAAAGCCAAGCGCAAGGCAGCCAAGACCTGACGTCGCTGGTGGGCATAGGGTGAGCGGCGTGGGCCGAGCCGGTGTACGCCGGTTTCGCTCCACGCCTGTGCTGCCCCAGGCCAGCGGTATGCGCCTCGGGTGATGCCGAGGCATGCCACTACGTTAGTTCATTGCGGTCGCGCCCCTAGGCGAGGGATAAGGTTTCGCTCCACTGGGATCAGGAGATCTTGGTCATAGACCGCAACGTCGAGCCCGGCTTGGGCGAGGCCCCGCTCGTAGGCTCTCGCCCTGGACTACCGGTCGGCGTTGACGTTTCCCAGGGCGTTGCGATCACCCCCCCAGGCGCGGCGCCTGGTACGAAGTCACGGCTGATCGCCCGCGTCCTGCCGGTCTTGCTCATCCTTTCCGTTGGCCTGCCCGCCCTCGGCCTGGTTGCCGTGATCCTGGATGGCCAACGGGCGATCCAACATCAGGCGGAAGCTGAGATCATTCACACCGCGGACGCTGCGGCAGCCCTTGCTGCGCGCATCCTGGATGGGCACCGCCTGATCGGGCAACGCGTCGACGATCTGCTACGCGGCCGGTCCGACGCCGACATCGCCGCCGACGAAGCCGGCCTCCACGCGGAGGTTGGTGAGATGTTGCGCCACCTCACTCGTCCACCGACCGTGCTGGTGATGAACCGCAGCGGCCGCTTGTTGTTGACTGCCCGCCTGTTCCCCGCGCCCCAGGACCGATCTTACCTGCTGATTCCGGGGCAAGTCGGCCATCGATTCCGATTTGAAGTCGGCCACTGATTCCGACGCGATGTCGGCCACCTGTTCCGATCTGAAGTCGGCCACCCTGGCTGGGTAGTGGTGACGGCTCGACTGCTGGGCGAGGCCCGGGCCCCCTTCGCGCTGGACGCGAGGGGGAACCGGATGCCGGCCGAGAGAGTGTCGATGCGACGAGTGCGAGAGATCCTGCGGCTGAAGTACGAGGCTGGCGCCTCCGACCGGGCGATAG
>CANGNF010000068.1 GCA_947455205.1 Acetobacteraceae bacterium
ATGGCGCTCGACGCCGTGAAGTTTATGAGGACCGGGACGCGCGGATCTCCATCTTGGCCAGGGCGGTGCCCTGAGACCGGATACGTTGGCGTAGACTGATCAGACCGGGCCGTGAAATCGCTTGCAGACGGGGCGGGCCATACGTTTTTTGAACGCCTTAATGGCGCCTTCGGCCTGGGCATGATGCTTCGGCCGGGCCGAGAGCTTGCGGTAGCCCATGGCGCGCATCTCGCGGCTCAATGTCTGCATCGAGACCGAGACACGGAACTCCTCCCACAGCCATTGGCCGAGATCGCACAGTCGCCAGCGCACCACCCCATGGGCTGCCGGGATCGGGCCTTGGTCGATCTGCGCGGCCAACGCCTGGCGGTGCGCGTCGGTCAGCAGCGGCGTGGGGCCGGGCGCCCTGCGGTCGTGCAGCCCGCCCGGCCCCTCGGCGTTGAAGCGGAGCACCCAGTCACGCACGATCTGCAAGGTGACGTCGCCAAGCCGCGCCGCCTCCGAACGCGTGCCGCCATCGTAGATCGCTGCCAGCGCCAGCAACCGCCTGGCCTGGGCTGCATCTCCACTCCGCCGCGCCAGACGACGAAGGTCGGCGGCGCTGAAGTCCGAACGCAGGGCAATGGCGCGTGCCATGGTGAGCCTCCAAGGATCACCAGCTTGAATCACATCAACCCCGCGTCGGGGAATCCCCCGCGTGAGTCACCCGCTATGGGAATTGGTATTAGACGCACGCCTGTATGCCCAGTCACACACAGTGAGCATTCCCTGATCTATGAAAGGTCCAGCGCGCTCGACGCATCAGCTTGCCACGTTCGTCGATGAGTCACTCTTGAGCAGGATCTGTGGAAGTGGACTTCGTGATAGACGGCAGGCGATCCAGGGCCTCTCGGCGCTCAGGGGAATCTAGGTCTAGATACCGCAGTGTCGTTGACCAATTCGCGTGCCGAGACAATGCCTGGATGAGTGGTGCTGAAGCGCCACTGCGATTCAGCATCGTGGTGAACGTGGATTTGATATCGTGATAGCGGTATCTAACACCAGCACGACGACACGCGGAACGCCACGCGTTTCTCGGGTTTTCGATCGGCCTAGGTCCGCGGGGTTTTCCAGTCGATGGATCTCGCCTCGGATCGTCGTAGACTAGGAGTCTGATGCGACCTCCCGCGTCGGCTTTCTCAACCAAATCCCTAACAAGCTCGAGCGCGTCTGCATTCAACGGAATCACAGTCGCCTTGCCGTTTTTGGTCATCGTTGAGCTCAGCGTGATTTTCTGTGCGGGCAGATCGACCATCTCAGTGGTGAGGTGCCAGGCCTCGAATTTCCTCAACCCCAGGAGGTAGGTGAGGTGGATTCCAGATCGCAGATGTGGCGCCGAATTTTCCATGATTTTGCCCAGGGTATCCAACGGAATGGGCGTCACCGCACGGCTCTCAATCCGGATTTTCTCCAGATCGACTGGATATGGCAGACATTTCAGGATCTTGTACGCATATCGCAGCACACCGCTAAGGGTGACCATGTGATGACGAACACTTGTCTCGCTGAGCAGGCGATCAGAGGAATTCCTCTGAAGTGATCCCCGACGCCCATTCATGCTCGTCTCAGCCGCAGATTCCGCTGGACGCCGGGGCAAGGCATAACAACCGCCGCCCTCCTTGCTCCGTCGAAAAACCAAAACGCGACGGCACCGTAGCTGGCTTGGGATGCTGCTCAGCAATTCCTGATTCGCAGCGAGGTCGCGGATGTCCATCATTGGATCAATGATAGGCAAGCGCGCTTGCTCGCGCTCCGCAGCCGTCGCTTTGGGCCGCAGGAAAACCTCATCTGGGTTAGTCAGCGGCACGCGTAACAACCTCGAAATATGTGCTGCTCTGTTAGCCCGGTCGGGGTCTGATTTTACTCGCCGGAGGGCGGCTGCCGCCACAGCACCAAATGTATGTCGGATGCTGGCCTCGGTTGCCGCGTGACCGTTTGAGGTCGGCAACTCTGCGTCCCGCTGCAACTCGGCTCTCAAATTCGCTTCAAGGCGGAATGCGTGGCTCGCGGCCTTTGCATTGTTGACCGTGAGGGGTTGGCCGTCGTCACCACGCAGGACTGAAGTGATCCGCTTACCGCGCATCATGAAATCTGCCCGCCAATATCCGCGTTTATGTTCAAATCTGGCCAAATGAAAATTCCCCTCTCTCAATAATAAGTGCGGCGGGATTGGGCTTATTCAGTTATGTGACAGGCAGCGGACACCCGCACTACGCAGGAGTTCCAACACAGCGCAGCGCAGCTCATCACTGGAGGGCTGAACGATCTCGCGCGGCCTACCTCTCGTATTCCGGTGCTGATGTTCTGCTTGTCCCTGATAGTCCCTGGCAGTTTTCTTTTCGCACGCCACAAGATACTCATCGATGGCGCTGATCGGTACCAGCCAACGTTCCCCCGATTTCTGCCCACGCAATTGACCGCCCGCCAGGAGCGCGCGCAGCCTTCCCTTGCTGGTACGGAGGCGACCTGCAGCCTCTTCGACCGTTAAGAAATATGGTTCTGGCGGGATGGGTCGGGCGTAGATGGCGTGCTTCATTGGCACGAGATGCCGCAGCGCTTTGCTGCCGCTAGTCGTTCGCGCGGTCGATTACATTAAAAAATCTCCATGAACTTGGATTATCATGGTGGCGATTGAGGACGGTTTCATCACCAAGATGCGGTACGTCGAGCACCTTGCGTCGCCTTGGGAGACAGCAGCATGTCAGCAACGAGGAGAATCCTGTCCCCTGGCGCCGCTTAGGACGCTGCGTGCCTCGGGCAAATCCAGCCGTGTCGACAGATGCCACGGAATGCTACTTGGCGTTTGTCGGATGTGGCATGGCAGCGCCGTGACGGTACGGCAGCGAAATCCTTAGGCTACCCTGCACACGAGATTGCACACAGCAATTACGAATTAATATCAAAAATCTCTAACTTATTGAATTCGATGGTGACCCCGGCGGGATTCGAACCCACGGCCCCCAGATTAGGAATCTGGTGCTCTATCCGGCTGAGCTACGGAGTCACGCTGGCGCCGCTATAGCACGGCCTCAGCGCCGCCGGAACCGCTCCACCGCGCCCACCAGCGCCGTCCGCACCCCGGGTTCCAGCGCGGAATGCCCGGCATCCGGCACCACCGTCAGCCGCGCCCGCGGCCAGGCGGCGGCCAGGTCGAAGGCGGTTTCCGGCGGGCAGACCATGTCGTAGCGCCCCTGCACGATCTCGGCCGGCAGGTGGGCGATCTTCGCCATGTGCGCCAGCAGCCCGCCTTCCGGCAGGAACAGGTCGTGGTTGAAGTAATGCGCCTCGATCCGCGCCAGCCCCAGGGCGGTGCGGTCCTGGGCAAAGCTGGCCACCGTATCGGGGCTGGGCAGCAGGGTGGAGCAACTGCCCTCGAACTGGCTCCACGCCCTGGCCGCCGGCAGGTGCACCTGCGGGTCCGGGTCGCACAGCCGCTTCAGGTAGCCGGCCAGCAGGTCGCCGCGCTCGGCCGGCGGCAGGTGCTCGGCAAACAGCGCCCAGGCATCCGGGAAGACCCGCCGCAGCCCGTAGAGGAACCACTCCACCTCCTGCGCCCGGCCCAGGAAGACGCCGCGCAGCACCAGGCCCTGCACCCGGTCGGGATGCGCCTGGGCATAGGCCAGGGCCAGCGTGCTGCCCCAGCTACCGCCGAACAGCAGCCACTTCTCGATGCCGAGGAAGACGCGCAGCGCCTCGATATCCGCCACCAAATGCGGCGTGGTGTTCTCCGCCAGCTCACCCAGGGGGCGGCTGCGCCCGGCGCCGCGCTGGTCGAAGATCACCACCCGCCAATGCTGCGGGTCGAAGAAGCGGCGATGCACCGCCCCGGCCCCGGCGCCGGGCCCGCCATGCAGGAACAGCACCGGCTGGCCGCGCGGATTGCCCACCTGCTCCCAGTACATCACATGGTTGGGGCCGGCCTCACGCAGGCCGGTGGCCGCGCCGCCCTTGGGGGCAAGCGGCAGCAGGCCGGTTTCATAAGGAGCGATATCGGGGAACAGGTCGCCTCGGGGCATCGGTGAAATATCCGCAATCCGGCCCCGCCGGCAACCATGGCGCTGCAATCGGCGCCGCCAGGGGCGGTAAAACGCCCGGGCGGCACGTCACCCCTTCGCCTTTTGCTCCGGCGCGCCTACCTTGTGCCCTTGATGACATCCCCCGTGCCCGCCAGTTCGCGCCCCGGCGGCACCGCGCCCCTGCCGCGCTGTGCCGTCTGCGACGCCGAAAGCCGCCAGGCCCCGTTCCGTGCCAGCCAGCCGGAACAGGCGCCGGACCTGGACCTGCGCCCGGGGGAGCCGGTGCGCAGCGCCATGGCGCGCTGGCTGCAGCAATGCCCCAGCTGCGGCTACGCGGCGCCGGACATCACCAAGGCCCACCCCGCCGCCGCCCTGGCGGTGGCTGCCGCGCCGTTCCGTGCCCTGCTGGCGGATGCCTCGCTGCCGCCGCTGGCCCGGCGCTTCCTGGCCTGGGCGCATGTGCTGGAGGAGACCGGCGCGCTGCACGCGGCGGCCGAGGCCACGCTGCAGGCCGCCTGGGTGGCGGACGACCTCGGCCTGCCCGAATTCTCCCGCGCCTGGCGGCAGGAGGCCGTGGCCCTCTGGCGCTCCGGCCCGGCGCTGGATGCCGAGCAGACCGTCCGCATCGTGGACGCCCTGCGCCGCGCCAGCGCCTGGGACGACGCCGGCAACACCGCGGAGACCCTGGCGGCCCAGGACCCACCGGAAGCCGTGGCCCAGGTGGTGGCTTTGGAACTCCGGCTGATCGCGGTGCGCGACACCGGCCGCCACACCGTGGCCAGCGCGCTGCCGCCGCCATCGCGCCGGCCGCATGCCTCGCACCACCGGGTTGCCAGCCGTGGCCCCGGCCTGCTGGCCCGACTGCGCCGCTGGCTGGGCGGGCACTGAGCCCGCCGGTGCACCGCCGCGCCCTGCTCGCCCTCGGCCTGGCCGCCCCCGCGGCGGCAGCCGCCCAGCCGGGCACGCCAGCGCCCCTGGTGGTTGCCTCCTTCACCATCCTGGCCGATTTCGTCCGCCAGGTGGCCGGGCCGCGCGTCAACCTGCGCGTGCTGCTGGCACCGGAAGCCGACCCGCATGAGTTCTCCCCCCGCCCATCCGACGCCGCGGCGGTGCGCGATGCCCGGCTGGTGGTGCGCAACGGCCTGGGGCTGGAACCCTGGCTGGACCACCTGCTACGCGCCGCGCCGCCCCGCGGGCAGCTGGTCACCGCCTCGGCCGGCATCACCCCGCTGATCAGCCACGACCAGCCGGACCCGCATGCCTGGCTGGACCCGGCAAACGCGCAGTCCTACGCCACTGCCATCGGCACCGCCCTGGCCCAGGTGCTGCCGGCCCAGGCGGAGGCGCTGGACGCCGCCACCCGCGCCTACGTCGCCCGGCTGGACCGGCTGCAGCAGCGCTGTGCCGAACGCTTCGCCGCGGTGCCGGCGGAGCGCCGCGTCTTCGCCATCGGCCATCCCGGCTTCGCCTACTTCGCCGCTCGGTTCGGGCTGGAGATGCTGGCCCCGCCGCGCGGCGCCGGCGCCGGCGCGGTGGCCGCCCTGGTGCGCCAGGTGCGCGCCCGCCGGCTGCGCGCGCTGTACTTCACCGGGCCGGAGGATGCCGCGCTGATGCGCCGCGTGGCAGCCGAGGCCAGCCTGCCCGTGCTCGGCCGGCTCTTCGCCGAAACCCTCAGCGCCAGCGATGGCCTGGCCCCGAGCTATGAGGCGCTGATGCAGCACAACACCACGCTGCTGGTGGCAGGCATGGCGGCCTGACCGGCGGCTCACCCTGAAGCAGGGCCAGCCATTTTGTGCAGCGGTTGCGGGGCAGGAAACAGGCCTGGGCGCTTCACCCAGGCCGATAACGCCCTACCGCCGCCGCGTCGCCCCTTCCAGCAGTTCCACCTGTTCCAGCAGCGCCGCCGCCCGGGCGGGGTCGCGGCCCAGCCGGCGCAAGGCCCGGGTCACCTGCGCCCGGTTCGGCACCCGGTGCAGGTTGGGCCGGTCGCCCGTCATTTCCTGCAAGGCAGCCGTCACCGCCGGCCAGGCGCGGCGCGGGCTGCCGCGCGCCACCTGCAGCAGCACCAGCGTCTCGTCCTCGCCCAGCGCCGGGGCGGCGGGCGGGGCCGGCGCGGGCGGCGGTTCCGGCGTCGGCAGCGGCCGCGAATGCTCGCTCAGCGCCTGCGCCACCAGCCCCGCCGCATTGGGCAGGTTGGGCACGTAGGGCGGCGGCGCCGGCTTCGGCGCGGGTGGTGGTGCGGCCACGGGCGCCACGGCCGGCGCGGGCATGGGCGCCGGCGGCTGTGGCGCCGCCTGGCCCCCGAAGATGCGTCGCAGCCATCCCAGCATCGCCCTGCTCCCCGACCCAATGCCTCAACCCTTGGTGGGGCGATGCATCTCTTGCGCCAGTCTAAGGTTTCGCCCCCGGCACCGCCAGCGCGGCCCCGCCCGCGGGCGGCCCAGCCCCGCCGCGTGCCCGGTTTGCCCACCCGCTGGGCACGGCGCGCGGCATCAGCGCTTCTGTCGGCCGCCATCCCGGTCTAAGCCCAGCGGCATGACGCACCACCTCCACCGCCTCTGGATCGCGCTTGGCGCGCTGGCCGGCCTCACCGCCGTCGGCCTTTCGGCCTGGGCCGCGCATGGCGCCAGCGCCGAGCAGCGCCCGCTGCTGGACAGCGCCCTGACCCTGCAGGGCTGGCACGCCCTGGCGCTGCTGGCCACCGGGCTGTGGGCGGAACGCCGGCACGGCCTGCTGCCGCATTTGGCCGGGGCCGCCTTCGTGCTGGGCATGCTCGGCTTCTGCGGCGGGCTGTACTGGCATGTCTTCACCGGCGCCTCCGCCGGCCGGCTGGCCCCCTTCGGCGGGACCACGCTGATGCTGGGCTGGGCGCTGCTGATGGCCTCGGCGCTGCGCCGATGAGCATCGCCAGCGCCTACCTGGCCGCCGACGGCTTCCAGCCCGAACTGGCCGAGGAACTCCGCCGCGCCGGCCGCACCATCTCCGCCTGGCACGGCCTGCTCGCGCTCTCGCCGGAACCGGCGCACCAGGCCGCCTGGGCGCTGGACATCTGGGACGCCCCGGTGGAACTCGCCGCCCCCAGCGTCAAGGCCGCCGCCGACGCTTTGCGCGGCATCCAGCGCAACTGGAGCCTGTACAGCGCCGCCCACCACCGCCGCGCCCTGCTGGTCCAGGAACGCCTGCCGCCGCTGAAGCCGAAGCCACTGGCCTTCCCCGCCGCCGCGCCCACCGGCCACCTGGGCGGCTGGACCCTGCTGACCACCGAGACGCTGCTGGCCAGCCCGACCAAGTCCAGCCCCTTCCTCGGCGGCGCCGTGCAATTCGTGGAGGACCACGAAGGCCCACCCAGCCGCGCCTACCTGAAGCTGTGGGAAGCCCTGGTCCGCATCGGCCGCTGGCCCGGCCCGGGCGAGACCTGCCTGGACCTGGGCGCCTGCCCCGGCGGCTGGACCTGGGCGCTGGCGCAGCTGGGCGCCACCGTGGTGGCGGTGGACAAGGCGCCGCTGGATCCGCGCGTGGTCGCCATGCCCGGCGTGACCGTCCGGCAGGAAAGCGCCTTCGGCATGGAGCCCAAGGACGAGCCCGCGGTGGACTGGCTGTTCAGCGACGTCATCTGCTACCCCGCCCGCCTGCTGAACCTGGTGCGCCGCTGGTTGGACGCGGACAAGGCACGCAATTTCGTCTGCACCATCAAGTTCCAGGGCGAGACCGACCACGACGTGGCCGCCGAATTCGCCGCCCTGCCCGGCGCCCGGCTGTTCCACGGCGCCCACAACAAGCACGAGCTGATGTTCACCCTGCTGCGCGGCTGAGTAGACGCCGACCACGGCACCACCCTACCCTTCCGGCAAAACACCGGGAGGCACCGTCCATGACCCTCACCCGCCGGCACGCGCTTGCCGCCGCCGCCACGCTGCTTGCCGCGCCCGCGCTGGCGCAGGGGCAGAACCAGCCCTGGCCCAGCCGGCCCATCCGCCTGGTGGTCGGCTTCACCGCCGGCAGCTCCACCGATGTCACCGGCCGCCTGTTCGCGCAGAAGCTGACGGAGCTGTGGGGCCAGCCGGTGGTGGTGGACAACCTGCCCGGCAGCGGCGGCGCGCTGGGGGTGGAGCGCGTGGCCAGGGCGGCGCCGGATGGCCATACGCTGATGTGGGCCGGCAATGGCGCGATCACCATCGTGCCCAGCCTGCAGCGCGTCGGCTTCGACCCGCTGCGCGACCTGGTGAGCATCGGCGCCATGCTGGCCATGCCCACGGTCATCCTGGCCAACAAGGACCAGCCCTTCGCCAACCTCGGCGACCTCATCGCCCATGCCCGCGCCAACCCCGGCAAGCTGAACTACGGCACCCCCGGCGTCGGCACGCCGCAGCACATCGCGGCCGAGATGCTGTGCCACCAGGCCGGCATCCGCATGGAACACATCCCCTATCGCGGCGCCAACCTGGCGGATGTGCTGAGCGGCGTGGTGCCGATCGGCCTGCAGAATGCCGGCGCCGCCATGCCGCTGGTGCGCGACGGCGCGCTGCGCTGCCTCGGCCTCACCTCTCCCCGCCGCAGCGCCAATGCGCCGGAGATCCCGACCGTGGCCGAGCAGGGCTTCCCGGGGTTCGAGGCGCTGTCCTGGTTCGGCCTGATGGCCCCCGCCGGCACCGACCCCGCCATCGTCGCCCGCGTCAACGCGGATGCGCGGCGCGTGCTGGCCGAGGCCGATACCCGCGCCCGCATCGCCCAGCTGGGCCTGGACCCGCTGGGCAATTCCCCGGCCGAGATGCACGCCGCCATCGCCGCCGAGATCCCGAAATGGGCCAAGGTGATGACCGATGCCGGCATGACGCTGGTGCGGTAGCGTCCGGTCACCGCCGGTGGGATCGCCGGCGGCGTGAACCAGCCGCTCAAACCCTGTCTGGCACGCCGGTTGCGCTGACGCCCGCAGCGCAACCGAGGCAACCCCGATTACCAGCATCCTCAGCAGCATCACCGCGGGCCTGGATACCCAGGCGATCCGCCAGCAATTCCAGCAGCAGGCCTTCGCCCGGCTGGGTGGCGGCAGCGGCACGGTCAACCTGCAGCAATGGCAGCAGGCCCTGCAGAACCTGCCGGGTGCCATCGGCGCCGGCACCACGGCGGCAAGTTCTGCCGGGGTCACCGGCACCGGCACCGCCAGCGCCATCGACGCCGCGTTCAAGAGCATCGACAGCAACAACGACGGCCAGCTCAGCGCCAACGAGTTCAGCGCCGCGATGGACAAGATGCTGGACCGCGCCCGCCACCGGCCGAAGCACGGCACCGGCGACAGCGCGCTGGACGCGCAGCTGCTGGGCCAGCAGCAGCCCAGCGGCGGCGTGCAGGCGCCCGACTTCCTCCGCCGCATGCTGATGGGCTACGGCGCCAACGCCTGACCCGCTTGGCGCCCCCGCCGGCGGCGCGCAGAATGCGCTGAACGCCAGGGGGAAGCGCATGTCCACGCAGAAAAGCGTCGTCGTCACCGGGGGCAGCGGCAAGGCCGGCCGCGCCGCGATCAAGGAGTTGCTGGCGCACGGCTACACCGTGATGAACGTGGACCGCGAGCCGCCGCGCGACCCGCTCTGCCACTTCCTGAAGGCGGACCTGAACGACCTGGGCCAGGCGATCGACTGCCTGCGCAAGGCCGCCGGCATCGTGGACCGCAGGCGGGACCCGCTGGGCACGCCCTTCGCCGTCATCCACATGGCCGGCATTCCCGCGCCCGGCCTGGCGCCGGATGCGGTGACCTTCCAGAACAACCTGATGACCACCTACAACGTGTTCTCCGCCGCCATGATGGTGGGGCTTGAACGCGTGGTCTGGGCCTCGTCGGAGACGACCTACGGCCTGCCGCTGACCCGCAGCCCACCGCTCTTCGCCCCGGTCACGGAGGAGCACCCGCTGGTGCCGGAAAGCGGCTACGCGCTGGCCAAAACGCTGTGCGAGCGCATGGCCGAGGAAATGCACCGCTGGAACCCCGGCACCCGCTTCGCCGCCTTCCGCATCTCCAACATCCTGGAGGAAGCCGACTACGCGCTGATCCCCGGCTTCCAGGCCGACCCGGCGATCCGCGCCTGGAACATGTGGAGCTGGGTGGACAGCCGCGATGTCGGCCAGGCCTGCCGCCTGGCGCTGGAGGCCGACATCCCCGGCGCCGAGGCCTTCACCATCGCCGCCGCCGACACGCTGATGCTGCGCAGCAGCCGCGACCTGATGGCCGAGACCTATCCGGGCGTGCCCCTGCGCGGCAACCTGGGCCAGCACGAGACGCTGCTCAGCATCGACAAGGCGCAGCGCGTGCTGGGCTACACGCCCCGCCACACCTGGCGTACATAATCCCCGCCCAGGCCCACTTGGCGGAATGGTAGACGCAGCGGACTTAAAATCCGCAACCCGCAAGGGTGTGCCGGTTCGAGTCCGGCAGTGGGCATGGGGTTGGGGATTGTCCTCCGCGGCTACTTCCGCGGCCAGCGCGCCGCCACCAGCGGCAGCACCTGTTCCAGCAGCATCCGCGTCTGCGCCAGCGGCACCTCGTCGCCCTGCCCCACCGGGCGCAGCACGAACTTGGTCACCCCGGCCGCGACATAGGCCTCGATGCGCGCGAAGATCGCCGCGGCATCGCCGACCACGAAGCCGCGCCCCGCCGACCGCCCGGTGCGTTTGGCATAGGCCGCCATCGCCGCCGCCGGCTCGGGGTCGCTTTCGCTGCCCAGCCAGAAGTTGAACCCGGCGCCATAGTGGTCCTCGTCGATCACCCGCCCCGCCTCGGCGGCGGCGGCGCGAATGGCGGCCAGGATCGGCCCCACCTCGTCCGGCGTCTCCGCCCCGGCCTGCCAGCCGGTGCCCCAGCGCGCGGTGCGCCGGATCGCCGCCTCGGAAGCGCCGCCGATCCACAGCGGCAGGTCGCGCTGCACCGGCTTCGGCGCAATGCCGGCGCCACGTAGCCGGAAGTGCCTGCCAGCGAAGTCCACGCTGTCTTCCCGCCACAGCCGGGTGATGACCTCCAGCGCCTCATCCGTCACCGCGCCGCGGGTCTTGGTGCTGATATCCAGCGCCGTCCATTCCGGCGCCTGCGGGCTGCCGATGCCAAACGCCGGCAGCAGCCGCCCCTCGCTCAGCACGTCGATGGTGGCGCATTGCTTGGCCACCAGCACGGGGTCGCGCAGCGCAAGGCTGACCACGTTCATGCCAAACTTCAGCTTGCGCGTGCGCCCGGCCAGCGCCGCCAGCATGGTCATGCATTCGAGGATCGGCACCCGGCTGACCAGGCGGTCGGTCTGCCACAGGCTGTCGGCGCCGGCCTGCTCGCACAGATCCACCCAGCGCCAGAAGCCCTGCGCCGAGGCGAAGGGATACTCCGCCAGCCCCAGGCCAACCGCGACCTTCATCCGCGCACCAGCGGCGCCAGCTCATCCAGCCGGCGCAGGATGCCGTCGCGGTCCAGGTCCGGCACTTCCAGCAGCACGCGGTCGATCCCCGCCGCCGCATAACCCGCCAGCGCCGCCGCATCCAGCGGCGCGCGGAACACCGTGGTGCTCAGCGTCGCGGGATCGCGCCCGGCCTTTTCGGCATAGGCGCGCAGCCGCGCCACGGCGGCGGCCGGGTCAAAGCCGGCCCCGGCGCGTGGGAACCAGCCATCGCAGAACTCCACCACGCGCTTCAGCGTGTGGTCGGTCTCGCCGCCCAGCACCACCGGCACATGGCGCAGCGGCTTCGGGTGCATCCACACGCGGTCCAGGTTGACGAAGTCGCCCTGGAAGCTCGCCTCCTCCTCGGTCCACAACGCGCGCATCGCCAGCATTCGCTCGCGCAGCAGCTTGAAGCGCGTGTCGTAGCGGGCGCCGTGGTTCTCCATCTCCTCCACGTTCCAGCCACCGCCGATGCCGAAGATGAAGCGCGAGCCGGACAGCCGCTCCAAACTCGCCACCGATTTGGCGGTGATGATCGGGTCGCGCTGCGGCACCAGGCACACGCCCGTGCCCAGGGTCAGCGTCTTCGTCGCCGCCGCCGCGAAGGCCAGCGCCACGAAGGGATCATAGGTGTGCGAATACCGCTTCGGCAGCTCGCCGCCGCCGGGAAACGGCGACTTGCGCGAGGCCGGGATATGCGTGTGCTCGCACACGAACAGGCTGTCGAAGCCACGGGCTTCCAGCGCCGCGCCCAGCTCGCCGGGGTCGATGCCGTATTCGGTCGGGAAGTAGAAAACGCCGGTCTTCATCGCCGCCTCCTACAGGCCAAGCCGCGCGCGGAAGGCGTCGTCGCGCATCGACGCATCGGTGCCCACCAGGTCATCCGCCGCCGGCCCGCACAGGTACACCAGCCCGCTCACCGCATGCGCCACCGGCAGCAGGTCGCCGCGCGGGATCTTGCTGATGACGTTCATGCCCGACGCCCGGATCTTCACCTGCATCTCGGTATCGATGGTCCCCGGCGAGAAGCCGAACACGCGGATGCCGCGGCCCTTGGTCTCCAGCTCGATCGCCCGGGTGAACATCCACAACCCCGCCTTGCCGGAGCAGTAGGCGCTCCACCCCTCCAGCGGCCGGTACGCGGCGCCGGAGGAGACGTTGACGATGGTGCCACCACCGCCCGCCAGCATGCCCGGCAGCGCCGCGCGCACCGCGTTGTACGGCCCCACCAGGTTGATCTGCACATTGCGCGCCCAGGCCGCGGGGTCGGACGCCGCGATCTCGGCGATCGGCTCGATCACGCCGGCGTTGTTGACCAGGATATCCAGCCCGCCGAAGCGCGCCTTCACCTCCGCCACCAGCCTTTCGGTCGCGGCGTAATCCGACACATCCGCCGAAAGCGCCGCCGCCTTGCCGCCAGCCGCGACAATCTCGGCCGCCACGGCGGCCACGGCAGCGCCATCGCGTGCCACCAGCATCACCGCCGCGCCCGCGGCCGCCAGCGCGCGGGCCACGCCCTCGCCCAGGCCACGGCTTGCGCCGGTCACCAGCGCCACTTTTCCCTGCATCGCGGCCATGGCCGTCACTCCCTCGCTCTTCTGCCGGCGACCCTAGCGCGAAACCCGGCGCCGGTCAGCCAGCCCGCCTAGCCGGCGTTGGGCGCCAGCAGCCCATGCCGCCGCAGCGTCGCCTTCTCGATCTCATGCTGGCGCCGGCTGTTGGCGTCGTATTCCGCGGTGGGCGCGTACAGCATGGGCATGTTGAAGCGCGCCATCACCTCGCGCGTCGCGGGGTCGAACAGCGCCTCCTTCAGCGCGTCGTGCAGGCGCGCCACCACCGCGGGGTCCATGCCGCGCGGCCCGGCCAGGCCGTAGGGGCTCTCGATCACCATGTCCAAGCCCACCTCGCGCAGCGTCGGCGCCTGGGGGAAGCGCGGCATCCGCGCCCCGGCCCACACCGTCAGCAGCCGGAACTGCCCGTCCTGCACCAGTTGCGCCCAACCGCTGGCATCCGCCACCGCGTCGATCTGCCGGCTCAGCAGCCCGGTATAAAGCTCCCCACCGCCGCGGTAGGGCACATGAGTCAGCTCCATCCCCGTCGCCTTGGCGATGTCCAGCATCACCATGTGCTGCACCGAGACCGGGCCCAGCGTGCCATAGGTCACCACGCCAGGGTTCGCCTTGGCATGGGCGACGAACTCGCCGAAGGTCTGCCAGGGGCTGTCCGCCCGCACCACGATCCCGTGCGAGGAGCCGCTGAGCTGGATGATGTAGGTGAAGTCCGTCAGCGGATCATAGGTCGGCCGCTCCACCGACAGCGCGGCGCGGAACACCCCGGTATGGATCTGCGCGATGGTATAGCCGTCCGGCCGCACATCCTTCAGCGCGGCGGCACCCAGCGAGCCACTGGCCCCGGCCCGGTTCTCCGGCACCACCAGCTGGCCCAGCCGCTTGCTGGCCTGGTCCGACAGGGCGCGGAAGAACACATCGGCCGAAGCCCCGGGCGGCCAGGGGATCAGCAGCCGGATCGGCTTTTCCGGAAAGCGCCCCTGCGCCAAGGCGGGAGTTGCCAGGGCGGGGGTTGCCAACACGGCGCCCGCCAGCACGGCGCGGCGGGTCAGGACGGTGTCGCGCATGCTGGGAACCTCTCATGACGGAAAGGTCATGCTCCCCACCCACCCCGCCGCAAGTCAAGCGCCAACCGCCCCAGGTTGACCACGCCGCCGCATCGGCTAACCCTGCGGCCAACAAGCGGGAGCAGACGACGATGGACGGTGACGCACAGGGCCTGGCGACGCAGCACGCGGCCACCACCTGGCTCCGCGCCTTCGAGGCCGCCCTTGCCGCCGGCGACGCCGCCGCCGCCGCCGCGCTGTTTGCCGCGGACGCCCATTGGCGCGACGTACTGGCCTTCGGCTGGGAGATCCACACCGTCTCCGGCGCCACCGCCATTGCCGCCCGCCTGGCCGAGACGCTGCCCCGCACCCGCCCGCAGGCGCTGCACCTGCCGGCCGACCGCACCGCGCCCCGCCGCGTGAAGCGCGCCGGGCAGGAGGCGCTGGAGGTGATCTTCCACTTCGCCACCGCCATCGGCCCGGCCAACGCCGTGGTGCGCCTGGTGCCGGACGCCAGCGGCACGCTGCGCGCCTGGACGCTGCTGACCAAGCTGGACGGCCTGGCCGACCACCCCGAGCGCGCCAGCAAGCAGCACGCCAGCGAGGCCGACTACTCCCGCGACTTCGGCGGCGACAACTGGCTGGACAAGCGCATCAAGGCGCGCAGCTACGCCGAACATGACCCGGCGGTGATCATCGTCGGCGGCGGCCAGGCCGGGCTGTCCATCGCCGCCCGGCTGATGGCGCTGGGCGTGGATGCCCTGATCGTGGACCGCGAGCAGCGCATCGGCGACAATTGGCGCCGCCGCTACCACGCGCTGACGCTGCACAACGAGGTGCACGTCAACCACCTGCCCTACATGCCCTTCCCGCCGACCTGGCCGGTCTTCATCCCCAAGGACAAGCTGGCCAACTGGTTCGAGGCCTATGTCGACGCGCTGGACCTGAACTTCTGGACCGGCACCGAACTCTCGGGCGGCAGCTATGACGAAGCCGCCGGCCACTGGACCGTGACGCTGACCCGCACCGACGGCAGCACGCGCACCATGAAGCCGCGCCACCTGGTCTTCGCCACCGGCGTCAGCAGCATCCCCATCATGCCGAAGGTGCCGGGCCTCACGGACTTCGCCGGCACCGTGCTGCATTCCGGCGCCTACACGGAAGGCGGCGACTGGAAGGGCAAGCGCGCCCTGGTACTGGGCACCGGCAACAGCGGCCACGACGTGGCGCAGGACCTCTGCGCCAGCGGGGCCCAGGTCAGCATGATCCAGCGCAGCCCCACCTACGTGGTCGGCATCCGCGAAGCCCAGTCGGTCTATTCCCTCTACACCGAGGGCCTGCCGATGGAGGATTGCGACCTGCTCGCCACATCCTTCCCCTACCCGGTTCTGCGCCAGGCCTACCAGCTCTCCACCGCGCATTCGGCCCAGGTGGACAAGCCGCTGCTGGATGGCCTGGCCGCGCGCGGCTTCCGCCTGACGCTGGGCGAGGACGATACCGGCTTCCAGATGATGTATCTGCGCCGCGGCGGCGGCTACTACTTCAACGTCGGCGCGTCGGACATGATCGTGGATGGCCGCGTCGGCCTGGTGCAGTACGACAGCATCGACCGCTTCGTGCCCGAAGGCGCCCGGCTGAAGGACGGCAGCACCGTGCCGGCCGAGCTGCTGGTGCTGGCCACCGGCTACAAGAACCAGCAGGAAACCGTCCGCGCCGCGCTGGGCGACCAGGTGGCGGACCGCATCGGCACCGTCTGGGGGTTCGACGACGGCGGCGAGCTGCGCAACATGTGGCGCCCCACCGCGCAGCCGGGCCTGTGGTTCACCGCCGGCAGCCTGGCGCAGTGCCGCATCTACTCCAAGGTGCTGGCGCTGCAGATCAAGGCGCGGGAAGCGGGGCTGGTCTAGCCCCGCCCGCGCCTGATCGCGGAAGGGCCGCAGGGCCCGGGAGCGCGAAGCAGCCGCGCAGACGCCGCTACTCCGGCTTGGCGCCGGAAATCCGCACCATCTCGGCCCAGCGCGGCGTCTCCGCCTTCAGCCGCGCCTTGGCCTGCTCGGGCGTGGAGCCGGTCAGCCGCGCGCCGATCTCGATCGCGCGGCGCTGCAACGCCGGCTCTGCCCAGGCGGCGCGCACCTCGCGCGAGATGCGGTCGATCACCTCGCGCGGGGTCTGCGCCGGCCCGGCCCACAAATGCCAGGGCGAGACGTTGAAATTGTCCATCCCCGCCTCGGCCATGGTCGGAATGTTGGGCAGCGTCGGCCAGCGCTCGGTCATGGTGATCGCCAGCCCGCGGATGCTGCCATCGGCGATCACGCCGGTGTAGCTGGCCAGGTTGTCCACCGCGACCTGGATATCCCCGGACAAGATCGCCGGCACCGTCTGCGCCGCGCCGCGGAACGCCACATGCGTGCCGGAAATCCCGTTCCGCCCCAGCAGGTACGCGCCCGAGAGGTGGATGGTGGAGCCCACGCCCGATGACCCGTAGCTGATCCCGCCCGGCCGCTGCTTGGCCCATGAGAGAAACTCCGCCAGCGTCTTCGCCGGGCAATGCTGCGGCGAGACGGCGACCACGTTCGGCAGGTCCCACATCGCGGAGATCCAGGCGAAGTCGTTCTCGGGGTCAAACGGCAGCCGGGTGAACAGCATGGGGTTGATGACCACGTTGTGCATGCTGACGGTGCCGATGGTGTAGCCATCCGGCGTGGCCCGCGCGATCGCCTCGGCGCCGATATTGCCGGACGCGCCGCTGCGCGTCTCCACGATGAAGCTCTGGCCCAGGCGCTGGGTCATCTGCTCGCAGGCCAGCCTGGTCATCACGTCCAGGCTGCCGCCGGGCGGAAAGCCCACGATCACCTTCACCGGCCGGTTCGGCCATGGCGCCTGCGCCAGGGCGGGCGCGGCCAGGGGCGCAGCAAGCAGGGCGGGGGTGGCGGCAAGCAGGCGGCGGCGCGCAATCATCGGCGGTCTCTCCCACGGGGGTCTTGGCCCCTCTCCGCCCAGCCTAGCAGCACCGCCACGCCGGGGCCTAGCATTGCGGATGCCCGACAACGCCGACCAGAAATCCTCCCCCAGCTATCGCCTCGCCACCGAGGACCCCGACTTCCTGCTGCGCGACGAGATGCGCCCGCAGCGCTTCGCCCTGGAGTTCGCCAAGGTGGAATACGCGCTGCGCGACTGGGGCGTGCGCTCCACCGTCGTCGTCTTCGGCAGCGCCCGCATCCCCGCGCCGGAACACGCCGCCGCCGCCCCGCCCGCGCTGCGCGCCCTGGCGCCCTGGTACCAGGTGGCGCGGGACTTCGCCCACCTGGTCTCCCACCGCGGCGGCGCCCTGGCCCCGGAGGGCAGGCTGCGCGACAACGTCATCGCCACCGGCGGCGGCCCCGGGATCATGGAGGCCGCCAATCGCGGCGCGGCCGAGGCCGGCGCGCCCAGCATCGGCTTCAACATCACCCTGCCGCATGAACAGGACCCCAACCCCTACAGCACGCCGGCGCTGACCTTCCGCTTCCACTACTTCGCTCTCCGAAAAATGCACCTGGCCATGCGGGCCAATGCGCTGGCGGTCTTCCCCGGCGGCTTCGGCACCTTCGACGAGATGTTCGAGATCCTGACCCTGCTGCAGACCGGCAAGGCGCCGCCGGTCGCCGTGGTGCTGTTCGGCCGCGACTACTGGCAGGAGGTGATCAACTTCCCCGCCCTGGCCCGCCACGGCATGATCACCGAAGCCGACCTGGCGCTGTTCCGCCTGGTGGATACCGCCGAGGAAGCCTGGGCCTGGCTGACCAGCCATGGGCTGAAGGCGCATTCGCCCGACCCCGCCGATGGCGGCGAGGACTGACGCCCACCCGCGCAGGCCGGTGTCGCGCATTCGCTATCGGCGGTGCCGCCCCGGCCGGGAACCTGCCCCGGCAGGCCACGTTCTCCCCGGTAACCGTCGCTTCCCCCCAGCGACGGCCTGGCAGGCGGCGGCGCGGAAGCGGTCCCACCCGTGTCGCCGCCCGCCCCCCTTTTCCCGCAGCGCAGAGGTCACCCCGATGTCCATGGGCAACCCCACTGGCTCCGCCACCACCACGCCCGCCACCGATGAGACCACCCGGCTGATCGCGGCCGAGAAGGTCAACGGCACCTCGGTCTACAACCGCCAGGGCGAGCACCTCGGCACCATCGAGGACATCATGCTCGACAAGGTCTCCGGCAAGGTGGCCTACGCCGTCATGGGCTTCGGCGGCTTCCTCGGCATCGGGGAGCGCTACCACCCGCTGCCCTGGTCCGTGCTGAGCTACGACACCCGCATGGGCGGCTATGTGGTGGACCTGGACCGCGACCGGCTGTCCGGCGCCCCCACCTTCGCCGCCAACGAGGATGTGGACTGGAACGACCGCAACTGGGGCCAGCGCGTCAATGACTACTACGGCACCGCGCCCTGGTGGCAGGTGCCCCCGGCGGCCTGACCCCCGGGCCGGTCTGGCCGGAACGACTTGACCCGAACCGAAGGGCGGCGGAGTTTCGCCGCCCTTTCGCATGTCCGGGGAACGCACATGGCCATCCGCATCGGCATTGCCGGCATCGCCGGCCGCATGGGCCAGTTGCTGGCCGAGGAAACCGCCGCCGCCGGCGCCGCCGTCGCGGGCGGGCTGAAGCGCGGCGACGACCCCGCCGCCCTCTTCGCCGCCAGCGATGTCGTCATCGACTTCACCCATGCCAGCACCGCCGAGGCGCATGCCGCCGCCGCCGCCGCCGCCGGTCGCCCCTTCGTGCTCGGCTCGTCGGGCCTGAATGCCGAGCAGGAAGCCGCGGTGGCCGCGGCCGCCCGGCACACCGCCATCTGCTACGCCGCCAACTTCGCGCCCGGGGTGAACCTGTTCCTGGCCCTGGCGGAACGCATGGCCGCCGCCCTGCCGCCCGAGGCGTATGACGCCGAGATCGTCGAGATGCACCACCGCCAGAAGGTGGACGCCCCCTCCGGCACCGCGGTCGCGCTCGGCCGCGCCGTGGCCCGCGGCCGCGGAACCACCATGGAGGCCTGCGGCATCGAGAGCGGGCGGGACGGCCACACCGGGGCGCGGAAGACCGGCGCCATCGGCTTCGCCGCGCTGCGCGGCGGCCAGGTGGTGGGGGAACACACCCTGCTGTTCGCGGCCGGCAGCGAACACATCAGCCTGACCCACCGCAGCTTCGACCGCCGGGTCTATGCCACCGGCGCCGTCCGCGCCGCGCTGTGGCTGCAGGGCAAGCCGCCCGGCCTGTACGACATGAAGCACGTGCTGGGCATGGCCTGAGCGCCCGCGTCCAGGACCCGCCCCATGCCGCGCCATGTTCTGGTCACCACCAATTGCCAAACCGCCGGCATCGCCGCCACGCTGCGCGCCTGCCTGCCGGGGGCCGAGGTCACCGCCCGCTTCCTGGCTACGCCGCAGGACGCCGCCAGCACCGAGGCCCTGGCCGCCCTGGTGGCCCAGGCGGATGCCTGGGTGCTGCCGGCCGGCCACAAGCCCTGGCTGGCCGAGCCGCCCTTCGCCGAGTTAGTCGCGGGGAAGCAGGTGGTGCATGTGCCGCAGGTCGGCTTCGACGCCTTCCACCCGGACCTGGTCTATGTGCGGGACCGCCGCACCGGCGGCATCGTCAAGCCGGACTACCATTCCCGCCTGGTCATTCGCGCCTGGGAGCTGGGCGTCGCGGCCGAGCGGGTGCCGCTGCTGTTCACCGAGCCGGTGATGCGCGCCCTGGGCTACTGCAACCGCTGGGCCGGGGCCCAGGCGGCGCTGAAGATGCATTTCGACGCCAGTTGCCTGGACTTCGCCAGCTTCTTCCTCGCCGCAAAGCGGCTTGGCGTGTTCATGCACAGCATCAACCACCCGGCGGTGGAGATCACGACGCTGCTCGGCAAGATGGTCGCGCTGCGCCTCGGCGTGCCAGGCGCGGTCATGGCCCGGCCGCTGCCACTGCCGGACCCGCTGCTGCCGCTGGTGGTCTGGCCGGTGCATCCGCCCATTGCCCACGCACTTGGCGTGCCCGGCAGCGACAACTGGGCCATCGGCCACGACAGCTTCGACCTGCCCGGCTACATCGCCTACGCCTATGCCGGCTACGCCGCCTGCGGCGCCAGCCCGGACGACATGGCCTGGGCCCGGCCGGAACTGGGGCCACCGCCCGATGTGCTGGACGCCGTCATGCTGGACGCCCTGGGAGGCCACTGGTGAGCAACCCCTATCGCGGCCTGCCCGACAGTGCCTTCTGGTCCCGCGCCGTCGCCTGGGTGCCGCCCGGCGGGCTGGACCCCATGCTCGCCGCCCCGCATGTCTCGCGCGGGCAGCCCGTGGCCACCATGGGCAGTTGCTTCGCCCAGCACATCTCCCGCCACCTGCAGGGGCTGGGCCTGGACTACATGGTCACCGAGGCCGCGCCCCCCGGCCTGCCCCCGGCCGAGGCAAGCACCCACAACTACGGCGTCTTCACCGCCCGCTTCGGCAATGTCTACACGGTGCGCCAGGCGCTGCAGCTGGCGCAGCGCGCCTTCGGCCTGTTCACCCCGGCCGAGGACGCCTGGCCGACCCTGCCCGGGGCGCCGGCAGAGGGATGGGTGGACGCCTTCCGCCCGCAGATCCAGCCCCACCCGCTGCCCAGCCCGGAGGCGGTGCGCGCCGCCACGGCCGAGCACCTGGCGGCGGTGCGCACCATGTTCCAGGGCGCCCGCTGGCTGGTCTTCACCCTGGGCCTGACCGAAGCCTGGCGTTCCCGCATCGACGGCGCGGTCAATCCGGTGGCCCCCGGCGTCGCCGCCGGTGCCTTCGACCCGTCCCGGCATGAATTCGTCAACTTCACCCAGGCCGAGGTGGATGCCGACCTGGAGGCGCTGATCCAGGGCCTGAAGGAGCTGAACCCCGGCTGCGGCGTCATCCTCACGGTCTCCCCGGTGCCGCTGATCGCGACGTATGAGCCGCGGCACGTGCTGGTCTCCACCACCGTCAGCAAGGCCATCCTGCGCGTCGCCGCCGACGCCGCGGAGCGCCGGCACGACCACGTGACCTACTTCCCGTCCTACGAGATCATCAACTCCGCGCATCACGAGGGCCGCTACTGGGCCGATGACCTGCGCCAGGTGAACGAGCTGGGCGTCGGCCACGCCATGCGGGTATTCTCCCGCCACTTCCTCGGCATGGACGGCATGCTGCCAACCAGCGCCGCCCCCGCCGGCGGCGCCGCCGCCTCCCCCGGCCCCATGGCCGAGGTGGTCTGCGACGAGGAAGTGATCGAGGCCGCGCTGCGCAACGCCGGCTTCACCCCCGGCTGAACCGCGCCCGCCCGGCGGCGCCGACCGCACGGCGGCGCGACACCAGCACCCGCGACGCCGCCGGGCCCTCCGCCCGGGTGTTTTACCGCAGGGCGCTTGACCCCCAGGCAACGGCTTGCCAAACACCCCGCACCCCGGCGCCCGCCGGGCCGACCACGCGCGGTGATGGCTTCCGCGCGGCTTGAAGGATCAGTGACGCCATGCGCGATAGCGGCGAATACCTCTTCACCTCGGAGAGCGTCTCGGAAGGCCACCCCGACAAGGTTGCCGACCGCATCAGCGATACCGTGCTGGATACCTTCCTGGCCGCCGATCCCTATTCCCGCGTGGCCTGCGAGACGCTCTGCACCACCCAGCGCGTGGTGCTGGCCGGCGAGGTCCGTGGCCCCGCCGAGATCACGCCGGAACTGCTGATCCACAACGCCCGCATGGCGATCAAGGAGATCGGCTACGAGCAGGACGGCTTCCACTGGAAGACGGCCGACATCCAGTGCCACCTGCACGCCCAGTCCGCGCACATCGCGCAGGGCGTGGACGCCGCCGGCAACAAGGATGAAGGCGCCGGCGACCAGGGCATCATGTTCGGCTACGCCACCAACGAGACGCCGGAGCTGATGCCGGCGCCGCTGATGTACGCCCACAACATCCTGCGCCGCATCAAGGAACTCCGCAGCGCCGGCGACAAGCGCGTGGCCGGCCTGCTGCCGGACGCCAAGTCCCAGGTGACGCTGCGCTACGTGGACGGCAAGCCGGTCGCGGCCGATGCCGTGGTGGTCTCCACCCAGCATGAGGAGCACCTGGACCAGGCGCAGATCAAGGCGCTGCTGCGCCCGATCCTGGCCGAGGTGCTGCCGGCCGGCTGGACCGTGCCCGACAACAAGTTCTACGTGAACCCGACCGGCATCTTCGTCATCGGCGGGCCGGACGGCGATTGCGGCCTGACCGGGCGCAAGATCATCGTGGACACCTACGGCGGCGCGGCCCCGCATGGCGGCGGCGCCTTCTCCGGCAAGGACCCCACCAAGGTGGACCGCAGCGCCGCCTATGCCGCGCGCTACGTGGCGAAGAACGTCGTCGCCGCCGGCCTGGCCGACAAGTGCACGATCCAGCTGAGCTACGCCATCGGCGTGGCCGAGCCGACCAGCGTCTACTTCGACCTGCACGGCACCGGCCATGACGTGGACGAGGTGAAGCTGGCCAAGGTGGTGGAAGGGCTGGTCAAGCTCTCGCCGCGCGGCATCCGCACGCATCTGCGCCTGAACCGGCCGATCTACGCCGTGACCAGCGCCTATGGCCATTTCGGCCGCACGCCGGACGCGGCGCTGGACAGCTTCCCCTGGGAAAAGACCGACCTGGTGGACGAGCTGAAGCGCGCCTTCGGCCGCTGAGGCCCGCGCAAACGTCGCAGCAGGGGGCGGTGCCGCTGGCGCCGCCCCTTCGCAATTGAGGGCCACATGACCAACTCCCGCCCGCCCATCGCCGAAGGCGTGCCCAACCGGCTCTACGGCCGCCGCCGTGGCCACCCGCTGCGGCCGCGCCAGCAGTTGCTGATGGACGCCACCCTGCCCCGCCTGCGCCTGACCGCGGAGCAGGCCGCCGACCCGCTGGCCGCCTTCGCCCAGCCGGTGGAACAGCTTTGGCTGGAAGTCGGCTTCGGCGGCGGCGAACACGCGCTGGACCAGCACCGCGCCAACCCCGGCGTGGGCTACATCGCGTCCGAGGTGTTCGAGAACGGTCTCTGCTCCCTCCTCACCCGGCTGGCGCCGGAGGGCGAGGAAGCCACCGCCCCCCTGCCGCCCACCCTGCGGCTGTGGAACCAGGACGCCCGCCAGCTGCTGCACCTGCTGCCGGATGCCAGCCTGGACCGGCTGTTCCTGATGTTCCCAGACCCCTGGCCCAAGGCGCGGCACAGCAAGCGCCGCTTCGTGCAGCCCACCATGCTGCCGCTGCTGGCCCGGGTGCTGAAGCCCGGCGCCACCTGGCGCATCGCCAGCGACGACCCGACCTACCAGGCCTGGGTGACCGAGAGCCTGCAGAACCAGACCCTGTTCACCCTGCCCGAGCCGGCCACCACCCGCCCCGCCGGCTGGCCGCCGACGCGCTACGAGCAGAAGGCGCTGCGCGAGGGCCGCCAGCCGCTGTACTGGGAAACCACCCGGATCTAGCCCGTAAAATTCAGCATGCCCTGCCGGTGGAAGGTTTGGCGCCCCTGGCGGCGGCGTGACGGACTTCTGCGCGTGCCTTCGCCTGCCGGCGCAAGGTGCCGACGGCAGGGTGCGGATTGCGATGCGTGAGGTTGCGGTGAGTGG
>CANGNF010000069.1 GCA_947455205.1 Acetobacteraceae bacterium
GACGGCCAGTACAGCGCCGCCTGCGCCTGGCGCAGCGCGGCGCGGGCCAGGCTGCCCTCGGCCTCGGCCAGCTCCGCGCGGGCTTCCGCCAGGGACGCCATGGCGCAGCGCACCGCCGCCGGGGCCCGGCGCAGCAGCGCGGCGCGATGCCGGTGCAGCACGGTTGCCACCGCCTCCACCCGCGCCCGCACCTGGGTGCTGAGCGAGCCCGGCCGGGCGAAGTGCAGGCCCTGCGGCGCGCTGGCGTAGGCGACGTCGCCATGCAGGGCCAGGCGGATCCACAACTCCCAGTCCTCGGCCTGGCGCAGCGCCGGGTCGAAGCCGCCCACCGCCTGGATCGCGGCGCGCGAGGCCAGCACCACCGAGGTGCAGACCGGGTTCTCGCCATAGATCAGCCCGGCGCCGGCGCGCCCCAGCGTGACAATGCCCTCGCAACCTGCGACGGCGGCCGAGAAGCGCGGCAGGTAGCCCAGCAGGCGGGGCTGGGTGGTGCCATCGGGCAGCAGCGTCGCGTATTCGCCGAAGCTCAGCGCCACCTCCGGCCGGGCCAGCATGAAGCGCAGCCGCGCCGCGATGGCGTCCGGCTGCCAGACGTCATCGGCATCCAGGAAGCCGACCACCGGCGCGCGGGCCACCGCCAGGCCGGCATTGCGCGCCGCCGCCACGCCCTGGCCGCCGGCGCGGCTGACCACGCGGATGCGCGGGTCGGCCGCCTGCGCCGCGGCCAGCCATTCGGCGGTGCCGTCGGTGGAGCCGTCGTCCACGACGATGATCTCCAGCGGTGCCGGTACCGCCTGGGCGCTGGCCAGCGCGCGCGGCAGCCAGGCCAGGCAATCCCGCGTCGGGATCACCACCGAGAGCCGCGGGCTCATGGGTGGGCCTCGGCCGGCTTCGGCCCCGGCATCAGGCGGGCCAGGCGACGGCCCAGGAAGCGCCGGGCGCGGCGCGCGGTCTGCGCCAGGTCCTGGTATTCCAGCCGGGCGGCCAACGTGGCGGCGACCAGGTCGTGCAGCACGGGGTAGCGGCGCACCGCGGCGCGGCCGACCACCGCGTCCTCGGGTTCCGCACGGTTGCGGCCGAAGCCCAGGATGCGCGCCGCTTCCGCGTCCAGCGGCGGCAGGAAGCCGGCGTTCAGCGCCAGCGGGCGGTAGCGGCCGGCGGCCACGTCCTCGGCCTGGATCCGCACGGCGGGGTCGTGGAAGTTGAAGAACATCACGTCGCGCGGCGTCAGGCAGGGCGTGGTCTGCCGATGCACGCCGGCGGTGTCGAACAGGAAGCAGGTGCCGGCCGGGCCGCGCATGGCGCGCTCGCGGTGCAGCAGCGGCTCGACCTCGGCCGGGGACCAGTGGCGCGCCGGGCGGCGCGGCCGGTGGCTGCCGGCCAGGTAGGCGAAGTGGCCGGTCTCGACATCGCTGAGATAGACCGCCAGCTTCACCTCGCGCGGGGCGCAATCCACGCTGGGGTCGTGCCAGGCGTCGGCGTGCCAGCCATGGAAGTTGCGGCGGGTGGCCACGGTGCGCCAGCCGCGCGCCTCGGTCAGCGCGAAGTCGGCGCCGATGTAGCGGCGCAGCGGCTCGGTCACCAGCGGGTGCAGCGCCAGGTCCACATTGGCCGGGTGCAGCGCCAGCAGGTTCTCCACCAGCAGGCGCCACTTCTCGTTCTGCTCGTAGCCGACCCAGGTGTTGAAGCTGGGCCGCAGCAGCGCCTGGGAAAAGGCGCGCTGCAGGCTGTTGAGCGCTTCCGGCGGCAGCAGCATGGGCAGCGGCGCGATGCCGTCTTCTTCAAGCTGGCGGACGATGGTTTCGGCGGTGCTCATGGCGTGGTCCTGGCAACGGTGAAGGGGGCGGGCGGCGCGGCCAGCAGGCTGGCGTAATGGGCGGTGGTGGCGGCCACCATGCTGTCCAGGTCGAACAGCCATTCGGCGCGGCGGCGGGCGGCGGTGCCCATGGCGGCGCGGCGCGCCGGGTCGGCCAGCAGCGTGGCCAGGGCATCCTGCAATCCGGCGCGGTCGCCGGGGCGGAACAGCAGGCCGGTCTCGCCCTCGGCCACCACTTCCGGAATGCCGCCGATGCGCGCGGCCACCGCCGGCACGCCGGAAGCGGCGGCCTCGGCGAGGATCAGCGAGAAGGCCTCGTTCCAGCGGGAGGGGGCGGCCACCAGGTCGGCGGCACGCAGCAGGTCCGGCACGTCGGTGCGGCGGCCGAGCACGCGGATGCGCGGCCCGGCGCTGGCCTGCACCGCGTCGCGCAGCGGGCCGTCGCCGGCCCAGGCGATGGTCAGGTTGGGGAAGGCGGCCAGCAGCGCCGGCTGCACCGCCAGCAGGTCGGGCACGCCCTTTTCCTCGGTCAGCTGGCCGGCGAAGAGCAGCAGCGGGTCGGCCGGGCCGATGCCGAAAAGCCGCCGGCGCAGCGCCTGGCGCTCCGCCTCGGCCACCGGTTCGTAGCGGCTGAGGTCGATGCCGTTCATCAGCGGCCGCACCTTGCGGGCGGGCACGCCGATCTCGCGGTGCAGGTGGCGGCCAACCTCGGCCGAGACCGGCAAATAGAGGTCCACCGGCAGGGCGCGCAGCCGGCGCATGGCGCGCTTCCAGCCGCCCTGGTCGGCCAGTTGGGCGAGGGAGCGCGAGCCGTGGTCGGTGAAGACGAAGCGCCGCACGCCGAGCGTGGTCGCCAGCCCCGCCAGCAGGGAGCTGGGCGAGCCGAAATGGTAGTGCAGCAGGCGCGGCCGGGTGCGCAGCAGCACGCCGGCGGCGGCCAGCGGGGAGCGCAGCGCGGCGTCCGGCAGGCCGGTCATCGTCACGCCCTCGGCGGCCAGGTCGCGGACCAGCCCGGTATCCCAGCTGGGGCCGGCGACCACGTGCATCCGCAGCGCCTCGCGCCGCAGCGCCGCGGCCAGGCGCAGCAGGTAGTCCTCGAAGGAGCCGCGCTTGTCCACGCGGCCGGCGACCCAGACCAGGATGTCGGCGCGCGGGCTCATGCCGCCACCTCGGTGACCAGGGCGCTGAACCGGGCGGCCTGCGCTTCCAGCGTGAAGCCGGCCAGGATATGGGCGCGGCCGCGCCGGCCGATGGCGGCGGCCTGCTCGGGCGGCAGCGCCGCCAGCCAGGCCAGGCCCTCGGTCAGGGCGGCCTGGTCGCCCGGCGGCACCAGCCGGCCACCGACATCGGCCACCGTCTCCTTCATGCCCATCAGGGCGGAGGCCAGCACCGGCAGGCCCATGGCCATGGCTTCCTTCAGCACCATCGGGCCGGTGTCGCGGTCGCCGTCCTCGCAGATGACGTAGGGGGCGACGAAGCCCTGGTAGACGGGGCCGTTCTGCGCCACCCAGGCGTTCGGCATGGCGCCCAGCAGGCGCACCCAGGGGCGCAGCCGCAACTGGTCCAGCAGGGCTTCCAGCATAGGGCGCTCGGCGCCTTCGCCCACCACGTCCAGGCAGGGGCGGCGGGCGGCGGGCAGCGCCGCCAGGGCCCGGAACAGCAGGGGGTAGCCCTTCTGCGGCGCCAGCCGGCCCACCGCCAGCAGGCGGCCATTGCCGGGGTGCAGCGCGGGCTGGAAGCGGCTGGGGTCGATGCCGCAGGGCACCCGCTCCACCCGCGCGCCGGGGGCCAGGGCCAGCATGTCGTCGCGCATGTCGTCGCAGGTTGCAATCACCAGGTCGGCGGCGCGCAGCTTGGCCGGCAGGTCGGCGGGCGTGCCGTAGATGTCGAAGCCATGGCCGATGAAGGAGACGGTCACCCCGGCCAGCCGCGCGCCCATGATGGCGGTGGCCGCGGCGGCATGGGCGAAGTGGGCGTGGATGTGCCGGCAGCCATGCCGCCGCGCCGCCAGCGCCACCCGGGCGCCGGCCAGCAGCAGGCTGCGCCGCGGCAGGGCCTGCTGCTGGCGCAGGAAGTCCAGCGCGCGGGCCAGGCCGGCGGGGTTGCCGATGGCGCGCAGCAGCGCGGCCTCGCGCGGCAGGTCCTCCAGCCGGACGATGTCGGCCTTCAGCGCCTCGTCCTCGGGCTGGCAGGGGCCCAGGTGGTCGCGGATGGTCAGCGGCACCACCCGGTGGCCGCGCGCGCGCATGGCGCGGATCTCGTTGCTGACGAAGGTTTCCGACAGCACCGGGAAGGAGGACAGGCAGTAGAGGATGGCGCCTGGTTGCGGCAGGTGCTGCGGGGCGGCGTCGAAGGGCATGGCGGGGTCTCCGGTCTGCCGGCCAGGGGGCAAGCCCTGTGCCAGCAGCGGAGTCGCAGCCTGCAACGCCGGATGCGATCAGGCCGGCGTCCCGGCCTGCCCCGTGCGGGAAGCGGCGGCTCAGGCCGTGCGGCTGAACCGCGCCAGGGTGGCCTGCTTGGCCTGGGTGTACAGCCGGTGGATCGGCGGGATGTTCAGCAGCAGGGTCAGCAGCACGATCGCCGCCAGCAGGCCGCTGATCGGCCGGGTGAAGAACGGGTCCAGCTCACCGCCGGACAGCACCAGGCCGCGGCGGAAGGATTTGTCCAGCAGGTCGCCCAGCACCAGGCCCAGCACGAAGGGCGCCATCTGGTAGCCGAAGCGGCGCAGGAAGAAGCCGACCAGGCCGACGCCGAGCATGGTGTAGACATCGAACAGCCGGGACGCGATGGCGAAGCTGCCGACGGTGCAGAGCAGGAAGACGATCGGCATGATCATGCTGCGCGGCACCAGCAGCACCTTCAGCAGCGGCTTCACCAGGAACAGGCCGAAGAACAGCATGCCGATGGTGGCCAGCAGGTTCATCGCCACCACGTCGTAGACGAATTGCGGATGCTGGATCATCAGCATCGGCCCGGGGTTGACGCCGTGGATGATCATGGCGGCCAGCAGCACGGCGGCCGGCGCGCTGCCGGGAATGGCCAGGGCCAGCGCCGGAATGATGCCGCCGGGGATCGAGGCGTTGTCGCCGGTCTCGGCGGCGATCAGGCCTTCCACGCTGCCATGGCCGAACTCCTCGGGGTGCTTGCTGGCGCGCTTGGCGGCGGCGTAGCTGGACCAGGCGGCCATGTCCTCCCCCACGCCGGGCAGGATGCCGATGTAGACGCCGATGACGCCGGACCGCAGCACCGTCTTCCAGTGCACGATCACGTCGCGGAAGCGCGGGATGATGCTGTCCACCGCGTGGACCTTGGGGCGGGCGGCGCGCTCGCTCATCACCGTCAGCACCTCGCTGGCCCCGAAGGCACCGACCAGGGTCGGGATCAGGCTGAGGCCGCCGGCCAGGTTGGGGTCGCCGAAGGAAAAGCGTTCCAGCGCGTGGATGCCGTCCTGGCCGATCTGGGCGACGAACAGGCCGAGCATGCCCATGATCCAGCCCTTCAGCGGGTCATCGCCGGTGATGGAGCCGGACATCATCACGCCGAACAGCGCCAGCCAGAAGAACTCGTAGGACTGGAAGGCCAGCGCCTTCTCGGCCAGCCAGGGGGTGATGGTGGCCAGGCACAGGATGCCGAAGATGGAGCCGGCGACGCTGCCGGTGGTGGCGATGCCCATGGCGCGGCCGGCCTTGCCCTGGCGCGCCAGCTGGTAGCCATCAAGGCAGGCCGCCGCATTGGCCGCGGTGCCGGGGATGTTGAGCAATATCGCGGTGCGGCTGCCGCCGTAGATGGTGCCGACATAGGCGCAGACCAGGATCAGGATGGCGTCATGCGCCGGCAGCTTGATGGTCAGCGTGGTCAGCAGGGAGATCGCCAGCGTGGCGGAAAGCCCGGGCATGCAGCCGACGAGGATGCCGAGCAGCGTGGCGCCGAAGGTATAGGTCAGCGACATCGGGTCCATGAAGCCGAGGACCGATTGGCCAAGCAGGATCAGGCCGTCAAACATCAAGCACAACCTTCACGGCGGGCGGCAGGGCAGGGCCTGCTGGCGGCGGCGGGCGGCGGGCGCCACCGGCCGGCAGGGGTGGAAACCGCTTCAGGGCAGGCGCACCAGGAAGACTTCCTGGAACACGAAGCTGACCGCCGCGGCGGCGCCGGCGGCGACCAGGAAGGCCACGGCCAGGCCGCGCCCCAGCGTGCCGGCGGCGCGGCGCTCCGGCCATTCGAACAGCGCGATGGCCAGGAAGACGAACAGGAAGGCGCAGAGCCAGAAGGGCGGGCCACGGCCGAGCAGCCCGAGCACGAAGCCCAGCACCAGCAGCAGCGCCAGGCCGATGCGCCAGGGCTCCGCCTTGCCCTGGCTCTCGGAGGCTCCTTCGGAGGGGGCGACCTCCTCGGTCGCCACCGCCCCGCGGCCGCGCCAGCCGCGCAGCGCCAGGATCAGGCCGAAGCCGAGCAGGATGAGGCCGAGCAGCCCCGGCACCAGGCCGGGCACGGCATAGGGTTCCACGCCCTGGCGTTCCAGCCGGTCCATGGTCCAGCTGCCCCAGGCGATGCTGGCGCCCAGCACCGCCCAGAACAGGCCGAACAGGAAGTCGGCCGGTTGCGCCGGGCCGCCGGCTTGCGCGGCCGGGTATTCGGCCGGCCGATTCAGGCCGCCGCGCCCTGCGGCGCTCTGGCCATCGGCCGGCGTCACAGGCGCGGAATGCCCATGGTGTCCGGCGCCGCCTTGGACTTGCCGCCGTCATGGTACAGCCAGGCGGTCTGCCGCACCGCCACCCAGGCGCCGTCATGCGCCGCCTTGCCATGGATGGGGGTGAAGACCGCGGCCTTCTGCTCGGCGTATTCCTTCAGCCGGGTGCTGTTCTTGATCTTGGTCTCCCAGACCCGTGAGACCGCATCCACCACGTTCTGCGGCGTGCCCTTGGCGCTCCAGATGCCGAAGTAGTTCAGCGGCGCGGGGATGTTGGGCAGGAACTTGCGGATGCTGGGGATGGTGCCGTAGCCCGAGAGGGTGACGTCCGTCTCGCTCTGCGCCGCCAGCGGGATGAGGCGGCGGCCGCGGATCATCTCCGCCATCTCCACCATCAGCGCGGCGCCGACCGGGGTTTCCCCGGCGACGGTCGCCAGCACCGCGGGGTTGCCGCCGTCATACGGCGCCATGCGGTAGCTGATGTTGGCGGCGGCCTTCACCGCCTCCATCACGTTGTGGCCGGCGCTGGACTGGCCGGCGGTGGCGATGGCGATGTTGGGGTTGCGCTTCATCGCCTCCAGCAGCGCGCCGAAATCCTTGTACGGGCTGTTGGGGTTGGCGGCGATGGTGTTCACATTGGCCACCGCGAAGAACAGGTTCCAGTCGTCCAGCCCGGCATAGGGCGCGTCGAACATGCCCAGCACGCGGTAGCAGCCGATGTCGATGGCGGCGCCGGCGGCCCAGGTGTAGCCGTCCTTCGCGCTCTGCAGCACGTTGCGGGTGCCGATGCTGCCCGAGGCGCCGGGCTGGTTCACCACCACCCATTTCTGGCCGAGCGCTTCCTCCAGCTCCACGGCCACGATGCGGGCCATCTGGTCGGTGCTGCCGCCGGCGGCCCAGGGCACCACCAAGTTGACCGGGCGGTCCGGCCGCCAGCCTGGGTTGAGCTGCGCCAGCGCAGGGGTGGCGAGCGTGGTGGCGGCGGCGGCGCCCAGCAGTTCACGACGGCGAAGCATGGATGATACCCTCCCGATGGGTAACTGGTTGGTTACGTGGATCGTGCGGTCTCGGTGGGCATGGCGTCAAGCTATCCGAATTCCGGGCCGGCGGCGGCCAGGTAGCGGCTGGCATCGCCGGGCAGGTCGGTGCCCAGCACCATGCGCATGAAGGGCCGTTGCGGCGTTGCGCCCTGCGTGGCGAGCCAGGCCGCCAGCTCCGCCGCGTGGTCGCAGAGGTCGAGGATGGCGGGGCCGGGCAGCGCGTTGCGCGCGGCGGCCAGCAGGGCCTGGGCGGTGGCGGTGTCAGCCGCCCAGAGCGGGCCGAGGCCGGGCAGGCGCAGCCCGTCCCGCCCCAGGATGGCGCCGGTGACGCGGCCGCCGGCCTCCGCCACCCAGGCGGCCTGCGGCAGGCGGGTGGCGAAGCCGCGCAGCAGCGCCGGGCGGGGCGCGCCGAAGCCGGCCAGGTCCAGCGCCAGCACCGCGGGCCAGTCCGCCGCCCGCAGCGGGCGCACGGCCGGGCCGGGCTGCGGGGCCAGCGGCGCCGGCAGCAGCCAGCGCACCAGGCCCCAGGCGTCGCGGAAGCCCATGCGGGCATAGACCTCTCGCCCCGCCGGGGTGGCGTCCAGCGCCAGGCAGCCGGTGCCGGCGGCGCGCAGGCTCTCCACCGCCCAGGCCATCAGCCGGCTGGCATGGCCCTGGCGGCGCAGCTCCGGCCGCACCAGCACCATGGAAATCCAGGCCAGGTCCGGGCCGTAGCCGATGGTGGCGGCGCTGGCCGCGAGGCAGCCGGGGTCGTCGCCGTCCAGCCCCTGCGCCTGGCCGGCGGCGAGGAAGGCGGCCCAGTCGGCCTGGGTCTGGTTCCAGCCGATCAGCGCGGAGAGCGCCTCGGCCCGGGGGAGATCGGCGGTGGTGAGGGCGCGCGGGGGCATGGCGGGATCGGACCCCGGCGGCGCCGGGCGGTCAAGCGCGCGGCGGTTGTGCGGCGGGCTGGACGCGGCGGCGGGTTCAGCGCAGGAAAGCGGGTGTCATCAAGGTGCCATCCCATGCGTCTGACCCTGTGCAACGAGGTCATCCAGGACCTGCCCTTTGCCCGGCAATGCCAGCTGGCCGCGGCGCTCGGCTATGACGGCATCGAGATCGCCCCGTTCACGCTGGACGCCGAGGCGCCGCACCAGCTCAGCGCCGCCCGCCGGGCGGAGGTGCGGGCGCAGGCCGCCGACCAGGGGCTGGCGATCACCTCGCTGCACTGGCTGCTGGTGGCGCCGAAGGGGCTGAGCATCACCAGCGCCGACACCGCGCTGCGCGGCCGTACCCTGGATGTGATGCAGGGGCTGATCGAGCTGGCCGCCGATTTGGGCGCGCATGTGCTGGTGCATGGCTCCCCGGGCGCGCGGCACGTGGCGGCCGATGGCGACGCCGCCCGCGCCGAGGACGCCATGGCCAGGGCCGGCGCCTGGGCGGCGCAGGCCGGGCTGGTCTATTGCCTGGAGCCGCTGGCGCCGCGCGAGACCAACTGGGCAACGACGGTGGCGGAAGCCGTCGGCATCGTCGAGCGGATCGACAACCCGGCGCTGCGGACCATGCTGGATGTCTGCGCCGCCGGGAATGGCGAGGCCGAGCCGGTGACGGCGCTGCTGGACCGCTGGCTGCCAACGGGCATGCTGGCGCATATCCACCTGAACGACCGCAACCGCCGTGGCCCCGGCCAGGGCAGCGACCGCTTCGCGCCGATTTTGGCCACGCTGCACCGGCATGGCTATGCCGGGCTGTGTGGGGTGGAGCCGTTCGACTATTATCCGGACGGCCCGACCTGCGCGGCGCGTGCCATCGGCCATCTGCGCGGCATCCTGGAGACGTTGGCATGACCGAATGCCACCTGGAGATGTTGGCATGACGGAATGCCGGATGAGGAATTGGCCATGACCCCGCCCCGTTTCACCGTCGTTGCCGTCGAGCGCCGCGAATGGCCGTTCACGCTGCGGCTGCCGTTCCGCTTCGGCGTCATCACCGTCACCCAGGGCCGCCAGGCGGTGCTGCGCGCGCGCATCCGCACGGAGGATGGCCGCGAGGGCTGGGGCGTGGCGGCCGAGAGCATCGCCGCCAAGTGGTTCGACAAGGACCCGGCGCTGTCGGATGCGCAGAACGAGCACCAGCTGCGCCGCAGCCTGGAACTGGCCGAGGCGCAGGCCCTGGCCGCCGGGGCGGATACCGCCTTCGGCCACTTCGCCAATGGCTATGCCGCGCATGTGGCGGCCTGTGGGCGGGAAGCGCTGAACCCGCTGGTGGCCAGCTATGGCCGCGCGCTGCTGGACCGGGCCTGCCTGGACGCGCTGCTGAAGCTGTCCGGCGTCTCCTTCTTCGACGGCATGCGCGCCAACATCGGCGGCATGGCGCCGCATGGCGTGGTGGCGGACCTCGGCAGCTTCGATTTCGGCGCCATGCTGGGCGGGCTGAAGCCGGCCGCGAGCATCCAGGCGCGGCACACCGTGGGGCTGGTGGACCCGATCGTCGCCGCCGACCAGGCGGAGCGGGTGGATGACGGCCTGCCGGAGACGCTGGAGGAGGTCGCCGCCACCTACAAGCACCGCTACTGGAAGCTGAAGGTGATGGGCGACGTGGCGCAGGATGTGGAGCGCCTGAGCCGCATCGCCGGCGTGCTGGATGCCGGCCCCACCTACCACGCCAGCCTGGATGGCAACGAGCAATACGCCGATGCCGAGGGCGCCGCCGCGCTGTGGCGCGCCATGGCGGTGGAGCCGCGCCTCGCCCGGATGTGCGCCTCCATCCTGTACATCGAGCAGCCGGTGAAGCGGGCGCGCGCGCTGGAGACCAGCATGGCCGCGCTGGGCAGCGCCCGCCCGGTGATCATCGATGAGAGCGACGGCGCGCTGGATGCCTTCGTGCAGGCCAAGGCGCTCGGTTATGCCGGGGTTTCGTCCAAGGCGTGCAAGGGCGTGTGGCGCAGCCTGATCAACCTGGCGCGCTGCCGCGCCTGGGGTGGCGACTACTTCCTTTCCGGCGAGGATTTGACCACGCTGGCCGGTGTGTGCGTGCAGCAGGACCTGGCGCTGGTCTCCCTGCTCGGCCTGACGCATGTGGAGCGCAACGGGCACCACTTCATCGACGGGTTCTCCGGCCGGCCGAAGGTGGAGGCGGTGCGCTTCATGGAAGCCCACCCGGACCTCTACGCCGATACGCCGCGCGGCCCGCGCCTGGCCATTCGCGACGGCGCGCTGGCGCTGGGCAGCCTTGATGTGCCCGGCATGGGCGCGAACATCGAGCCGGACTACGTGGCGATGGAGGCGATGCCGAAGGCCGCCTGGCCCTGAGCCAAGGCGGCGGGCGCGCCCGCTACAGCAGGTCGATCACCAGGCGCGACGACAGCTCCCGCAGGCGCTTGCCCAGGCCACGGCGGCGCCATTCCGCCAGGGAGACCGCGGTGCCTTCCCGCATGTCCGCGGCCAGCACGGCCTCCACTGCGGCCGCCGTCTCCCGCCCCAGCACGATGGCGTCCACCTCGTCATTCAGCGCCACGCTGCGCCGGTCCAGGTTGGAGCTGCCGATGGCGGCCCAGGCGCCATCCACCACCGCCAGCTTGGAATGCAGGATGGCGCCGTGCATCTCGAAGATCTTCACCCCTGCCTGCAGCAGGTCGTCATAGGCGGCGTGGCCGGCGGCCAGCGCGGCCGGTGAGTCGTTCCAGGCCGGCAGCACCAGGCGCACATCCACGCCGCGCCGCGCCGCGCGTTGCAGCTCCTCCCGCTCATCATGCGTCGGCACGAAGAAGCCGGTGGAGAGCCAGATGCGCTGCCGCGCCCCCTGCAAGGCAGCGGTAAGGGTCAGGTAGTAGCGCGGCTCCCCGGCCGTGGGCGCGCTGCCGAGGATGCGGACCCGCGCCGGCCCGCGCGCGGCCAGCGGCGGAAACCACTGGCGCGGCGGCAGCGCCTCGCCGCCCTGGGCCTGCCAGTTGTGCAGGAACAGCTTCTGCAGCTCCGCCACGGCCGGGCCTTCGATGCGGAAGCTGGTGTCGCGCCAGCAGGCACGCTCGGGGTCGTCATTGTCGTCGGCGCCGGTGAAGCCGGTGGAAGGGCCGTGGCAATCGTTCTCGTACACCTTGTCCAGGTTCACGCCGCCCATGAAGGCGACGCGGCCATCGACCACCAGGATCTTCCGGTGGTCACGGTTGTTGGGCAGCCAGCCGCGCCGGGCCTGGGTCGGGTCGATGGGGTTGAACTCCAGCACGTTGGCGCCGAGGCGACGCAGCTCCGCCCAGGCCTCGTTCGGCGTCGCGTGGCTGCCGAAGCTGTCGTACAGCATGGTCACCGCAACACCCTGGCGCAGCTTGGCCGCCAGCAGCGTGAACAGGCTGTCCGCCATGTTCGGCGCGCGGACATCCTGCAGGATGTAGAATTCCAGGTTCACATGGTCGCGCGCGCCGGCGATGGCGCGGAACATGGCCGGGAAGGTCTCGGCGCCGTCGCGCAGGATGTCGATGTGGTTGCCGGCCAGCAGCGGCGCGCCGTCCAGCGCTTCCATCAGCTGGGACTGGCGGTCCAGCGCATCCTCCGGCCCCGGCGCCACCGGCGGGATGCTGCCGCAGGCCGTGAGGACCATGGCACAGACGAAGACCAGGCGGCGCGCGAGGGGCATGGCGTTCATGCAGCCCCGAACGCGCAAGCGGCGACGGTGCTGCGCTACTGCACCGTGATGTGCGCGGCGCGGACCACCTCGCCCCAGCGCTGGGTTTCCGTGCGCAGCAGCGCGGTCATCGCGGCCGGGGTTGAAGGCGCCGGGTCGGCACCGAGCGGGCGCAGCCTGTCCCGCACCGCCGGCAGCGCCAGCACGGCGGCCACGGCGGCGGCCTGGCGGGCGATGGTTTCGGGCGGCGTGGCGGCGGGTGCCAGCAGCGCGTTCCAGGACGCCACCTGGTAGTCGGCCAGCCCGGCCTCGGCGGCGGTGGGAACGTCCGGCAGCAGCGCGTGGCGGGCGGCGCCGCTGGTGCAGAGCGCGCGCAGCCGGCCTTCCCGCACATGCGCGACGCTGCTGGGCAGCTGGTCGAACATGGCCTGCACCGTGCCGGCCAGCAGGTCGTTCACCGCCGGGCCGCTGCCCCGGTACGGCACATGGGTCAGCTCCACCCCCGCGCGCAGGCCGAACAGCGCGCCGAACAGATGCGTGGTGGCGCCGGTGCCGGCGGAAGCATAGGCGATGCGGCCGGGCTGCGCCTTTGCCAGGGCGATGAACTCGGCCAGCGTGCGCGCGGGCACCGAGGGGTGGACGACGACCAGATGGTCGGTGGTGAACACCAGGGAGACCGGGGCGAAATCCACCAACGGCCGGAAGCTCAGGTCCGGGTAGAGGTGCGGGTTCACTGTCAGCGCGCCGGGCGCGCCCATCAGCAGCGTGGTGCCATCAGGCGCGGCGCGGGCCACGGCCTCGGCGCCCAGGTTGCCGCCGGCACCGGGGCGGTTCTCCACCAGCACGGCCTGGCCCAGCGCGGCGCCCAAGGGTTCCGCGATGATGCGGGCGACGAGGTCCGAGGCGCCGCCGGGCGCGAAGGGCACGACGATGCGCAGCCCGCGCGGTTGCGCCAGCGCCGGCGTGGCCAGCGCGGCAAGGAGCAGCGAGCGCCTCAGCATGCGGTTGCGTGCGCGGTCTTGGCGCGGGCCAGCACGGCCTCCGGGTCTTCCTTCCACCAGCGGTGGCTCAACAGCTCCAACTCGCAGGGGCCGCTGTAGCCGGCGGCCTCGGCCATGGCGCGGATGGCGGGGATGTCGATGACGCCATCGCCGGGCATGCCGCGGTCGAACACCAGGTCGGTGGTCGGCACCAGCCAGTCGCAGACATGGAAGGCGGCGATGCGCTTGCCGGCGCGGGCCACCTGCGCCTCCAGCTGCGGGTCCCACCACACATGGTAGACATCCAGCGCGATGCCGACGCCGTCGCCGAATTCGTCGCACAGGTCCAGCGCCTGACCGAGCGTGGAGAGCACGCTGCGGTCGGCGCAGGTCATCGGGTGCAGCGGTTCCAGCGCGATGGTCACGCCGGCGGCGCGGGCGGCGGGCAGCACGGCGGCCAGGCCGTCATGGAACATGGCCCGCGCGCCCGGCAGGTCCTTGCTGCCCGGCGGCAGGCCACCGCCCAGCACCACCAGGCATTGCGCGCCGAGCGCATGCGCTTCCTCGATGGCGCGGAGGTTGTCTTCGATGGCGGCGCGGCGTCCCGCGGCATCGGCGGCGGGGAACATGCCGCCGCGGCAGAGGCCGGAGACGAAGAGGCCGGCGTCGCGGATGTGCCTCGCCGACTGCGCCAGCCCGAGCTCCGCCACCTTGTCACGCCAGGGCGAGATGCCGGGAATGCCGTGGCGGGCGCAGCCTTCGATGGCCTGGGCCAGATTCCACCGGTCCCGCACCGTGGCGGTGTTGAGGGAGAGGGGGCCGGGCGCGCTCATGCAACACCATGGGTGGCGAGCAGGGCGCGCATGCGGGCGCAGGCCTCGTCGGGGTCGGACAGCAGGCCGGCGGCGTCGGCCAGGCGGAAGAGTTCGGCGAAGTGTTGGATGCTGCGGGTGCTCTGCTGGCCGCCGACCATGGTGAAGTGGGATTGGTGGCCGTTGAGCCAGGCCATGAACACCACGCCGGTCTTGTAGAAGCGCGTCGGCGCCTGGAAGATGTGGCGGGAGAGCGGCACCGTCGGCGCCAGGATGCCGTGGAACTGTGCCAGGTCGCCGGCCGCCAGCGCCGCCAGCGCGCCACCCACCGCCCGGGCGATGGGGTCGAAGATGCCCAGCAGCGCATCCGAATGGCCCTGCGCGTCGCCGGCGATGAGTTCCGCGTAGTTGAAGTCGTCGCCGGTGTACATCCGCACGCCCTTGGGCAGGCGGCGGCGCATGGCGATCTCCTTCTCCTTGTCGAGCAGGCTGATCTTCACGCCATCCACCTTGGCGGCGCTGCCGGCGATGACGGCCAGCGCGGTTTCCATGGCGGCGTAGTGGTCGTGGTTGCCCCAGTAGCCTTCCAGCGCGGGGTCGAACATCTCCCCCAGCCAGTGGATGATGACGGGCTGCTTCACGCCGCCGAGGATGCGGGCGTAGACGCGCTCATAATCGGCAGGCGAGCGTGCCGCCTTGGCCAGGGCGCGCGAGGCCATCAAGATGATGCGGCCGCCGAGCTTCTCGATGGTCTCGCACTGTTCCTCATAGGCGCGGATCACGTCGTCCACGCTGACATCCGGGCCGGGCGTCAGGTGGTCGGTGCCGGCGCCGCTGGCCATGACGGCGCCGGGGTGGTCCTGCATGGCGTCCAGGCTGCGGCGCACCAGTTCCTGCGCGCCGACCCAGTCCAGCCCCATGCCGCGCTGCGCCGTGTCCATCGCTTCCGCGACGCCCAGGCCCAGCGACCAGAGGTGCTTGCGGAAGGCGATGGTGGTGTCCCAGTCCACCTTCGTGTCCAGCCAGGGATCCTGCTCGGCCAGCGGGTCCGCCACCACATGCGCGGCGGCCAGTGCCACGCGCGGGAAGGGCGGCGTGGCGCGTGGGAAGCTGCGCGGCGCGCTGGTGGTGAAGGGCACGAGGCCGGCTGGTGTGGGCAGGGTGATGGTGGGCATGTCTGGCTCCGCAGGCAGCGCGGGGGAGAACCCCCCTTCTTTTTAGAACGCAGAAAAAGGGGGGGTCGGACGCACTGCGTCCGAAGGGGAGTTCACCTCCCCCAGGCTTCAGCCTTCCAGCTGCGGAAGGTCGATCCAGCGGCGTTCCTTCCAGCTGCGCAGCCCGGCTTCCGCCAGTTGCACGCCCTTGGCGCCGGCCATCAGGTCCCAGGGGAAGCTGCTGGTTTCGCCGACCATGTAGCGCAGGAACATTTCCCACTGGGCGCGGAAGCCGTTGGGGTAGTCCTGGCTGTTCGGCACTTCCTGCCAGCCGGCGAAGAAGTCGATCGGCTGCGGGATGTCGGGGTTCCACACCGGCTTCGGCGTGGCGACGCGCGACTGGGTCCAGCACTTCTGCAGGCCGGCGATGGCGCTGCCATGGGTGCCGTCCACCTGGAAGGTCGCCAGGTCGTCGCGGCGGACGCGGGTGACCCAGCTGGAGTTGATGTGGGCGATGACGCCTCCCTTCAGCTGGAAGGTCGCATAGGCGGCGTCGTCCACATCGGCCTGGTACGGCTTGCCGTCCTCGTCGATGCGGGTCGGGATGTGCGTGGCGCCGAGGCAGCTGACCGCCTCCACTTCGCCGAACAGGTTGTCCAGCACGTAGCGCCAGTGGCAGAGCATATCCAGGATGATGCCGCCGCCCTCGGCCGCCTTGTAGTTCCAGCTGGGGCGCTGGGCCGGTTGCAGGTCGCCCTCGAAGACCCAGTAGCCGAACTCGCCCTTCACGCTGCAGATGCGGCCGAGGAAGCCGCTGTCGATCACCATCTTCAGTTTGCGCAGGCCGGGCAGGAACAGCTTGTCCTGCACCACGCCGTGCTTGATGCCGGCGGCCTTGGCCAGGCGGGCGACTTCCAGCGCTTCCACCAGCGTGTCGGCGGAGGGTTTCTCGGTGTAGATGTGCTTGCCGGCGGCGATGGCCTGCTTCAGCTGCCCGGCGCGCAGCAGCGTGGTCGCGGCGTCGAAGAACAGCTCGTCCTTCGGGTCGGCCAGGCAGGCATCAAGGTCGGTGCTGACGCGGCTGATATTGTGCGCCTTCGCCAGCGCCTCCAGCTTCTCACGGTTGCGGCCAACCAGGATGGGGTCGGGCATCAGCCGGTCGCCATTGGCCAGGCGCATGCCGCCCTCGGCGCGGATCGCGGCGATGCTGCGCACCAGGTGCTGGTTGGTGCCCATGCGCCCGGTGACGCCGTTCATGATGATGCCGATGCGGCGTTCCGCCATGGGATGTTCCTTGTGTTGCTGCGGCCGGTCGCCCGGCGCTAGGCCTTCAGCCAGTCGTTGAGGTGGTCGCGGACGAAGCCGTCGTCCGTCAGATGCGGGTAGCGCGCGGCCACCGCGGTGATCAGCTCGGCCTGCCCCGGCGAAAGCCCTTCATGCGGGTCCAGGCACCAGGTGCCCTCCAGCAGGCCCTGGCGGCGCAGCACCTCATGGCAGCCGGCGATGCAGCCGTGGAAGTCGTGCGCCACGTCGAAGATCGCGGCGTTCATCTCGGTCACCTGGGCGTCCAGCGCCAGCAGCTCTGGCGAGGCCGGGGCGCGGCAACGCTCCAGCAGCTGCACCGCCGCCTGGGTCCAGACGCTCCAATGGCCCAGCAGGCCGCCGACGATCCGCAAGGGCTTGGCGCCACCCAGCGCGAAGGGCGTCAGCAGGTCGCCCACGATGTGGTCGTCATTGCCGGTGTACAGCGCGACGCGGTCCTGCGCGCCGGCTTCCAGCACGCCGCGCAGCACGTCCAGCGTGGCGTAGCGGTTGAACGGCGCCATCTTGATCGCGACCACGTTCTCGATGCCCGCGAAGCGGCGCCAGAAGCTGGCCGGCAGCGGCACGCCACCCACCGCGGGTTGCAGGTAGAAGCCGAAGACCGGCATCTCCCGCGCCACCGCTTCACAATGGGCGATCATCTCGTCCTCGCTGGCGCCCTTCCAGGCGGCGAGCGACAGCAGCACGGCGTGGTAGCCCAGCGCGCGGGCCTGTTGCGCCTCGCGCACCGCCTGTTCGGTGCGGCCGATGGCGCCAGCCACCAGCAGCGGCGTGCGGGGCTGCTCGGCGGCGGCCTCGGCGGCCAGGCGCAGCACCGGCTCGTACAGGCCAATGTCGCGGATGGCGAATTGCGTGGTGTGGACGCCCACCGCCAAGCCGCCGGCGCCGGCCGCCAGGTAGTAGCGCGACAGCGCCTTCTGCCGGCGCGGGTCCAGCTGGCGCGCGGCATTCAGCGCCAGCGGATGCGCCGGTATGGCGCAGCCCTCGTGCAGCCTTGCGGCCAGGCCGTTCGGCCAGTCCCGCCAATGAAGTCCCATGGGCGTCCGCTCCCGGGTAACTGGTTGGTTACTTTGCGCCGCCGGCCGCCAGAGTCAAGCGTGCCGTCAGGGCCGCAGGTAGCCCAGCACCACGTCCACCGCATGCGCCTCGCGCACCGCCAGCGCTGCCTCACTGTCCAGGCCGGCGCCGAAGATGGTGCTGAGCGTGTGCATGTTGGAGACGTAGAAATGCCCGACGGCGAGGATGCTGATGTAGAGCTGCATCGCATCCACGCCACGACGGAACACGCCAGCCGCCTCGCCCCGCGCCAGCACGGCCTGCAGCGCCTCCAGCATGGGCGAGTACATTGCCGGCACCTGCCCGCTGCGCTTCAGGTGGGTGGCGCGGTGCAGGTTTTCCTGGTTCAGCAGGGCCACGAATTCCGGGTGGGCGGCGGTGTAGCGGAAGTTGAACCGCACCAGGCGCTGCATGGCCTGCTCCGGCGGCAGCGCGTCCACCGCCAGGTCGCGCTCCTCGGCCCGCTTGGCGGCATAGGCGGCTTCCAGCACCGCCAGCCACAGCGCTTCCTTGCTGCCGAAATGCGCGTAGAGCATGCGCTTGTTGGCGCCGGCGCGGGCGGCGATCTCGTCCACCCGGGCGCCGGCCAGGCCCTTCTCGGAGAACTCGACCAGCGCGGCGTCCAGCAGGCGTTGCCGCGTGGCCTCGGCGCGGGCGGAAAGCGGGGCGTCGGCCCGCGAGCTGCGCGCGCCGTCGGGCATCAGAACCGGCCGTCCCGCACTTCGAACTTGGTCGGCTTGCCAAGCGCACGGCCGCCCTGCGCCACCCAGCCGGCCACCCAGTCCACCAGCTGCAGCAGCGGCACGCGGGGGTAGCCGAACAGCTGGAAGGCGCGGCCGGCGTTGGAGAGCAGCGCATCCGGCGCTTCCTCGCCGACGAAGCTGGCTTCCCGCCCGAAGCGCTGGGCGAACTGCCCGGCCAGCCAGCGGATGCTGAGCGTCTCCGGCCCGGTCACGTTGACGATCGGGCAGGCGGCACCGGCATGGCGCAGCCCGCGCAGCGTCCAGGCGTTGGCGTCGCCCTGCCAGATCACGTTGGCGTGGCCCATGCGCAGCGGCACCGGCGTGCCGGCGAAGACCTTGGTGGCCACGTCGTGCAGCACGCCGTAGCGCAGGTCGATGGCGTAGTTCAGCCGGATGCCGAAGCAGGCGGTGCCGCGCGCCGCGCCGGCATGCTGGAACACGCGTTCGCGCCCGAGGCAGGAGGCGGCGTAGTCGCCGGCGGGGGAGGGCTCGGTCGCCTCGTCGGCGCCGCCGGAGCCCACGGGCACCAGCGGCATGATGTTGCCGGTGGAGAAGAACACGATGCGCGAGCCGGCGTAGCGTTCCGCCACCAGGTTGGGCAGCAGCACGTTCATTGCCCAGGTCAGTTCCTGCTGGCTGCTGCTGCCGAATTTGCGCGCGGCCATGAAGATGACATTGGGTGCATCCGGCAGCGCGGCCAGGGCGGCGCGGTCCATCAGGTCGGCGCTCAGGCACTCGATGCCCCAGCCTTCCATCCGCGCGCGCAGGCCAGGCTCGCTCCAGCGCGCCACGGCGATGACGCGGCGGGCGGGGTCGGCGCGCTTCGCCAGGCGGCACAGCGTCGGGCCCATCTTGCCGGCGGCGCCCAGCACCAGGATGTCCCCGGGCGTGGCGGCCAGGTCGGCCACCAGCGCCGGGTCGGGGCGGGTCATCACCTCTTCCAGCGTCGCTTCGTCGAGGATGTGGTCGGGCCAGGCCTGCATCGGAATCTCCATGACCCAGGGTGGGCCGAAGCGCGGCCCGGCGTCCAGAGCGGGCTGCGGGGTGAGGGGTGCTAGGCCAGCGCCAGCGCCAGCAGGTCGGCGCTGGCGGGCTCGGCGGCGCTGGCCAGCGGGTCGCGCGGCAGCACGCGGTGGCGCAGCACCAGGCGGGTCAGCTCGGCACGGGCGGGCATGGCGAGCTGCCGCGCCTCCCACAGCATCGCCGCCGCCGTGGTCAGGTGGTACAGCGCGGACGCGGCCTGCCGCGCCAGGGCGGGATCGGCCAGCGCCGCTTCCGTCAGCGCCACGGCGCGGGAAAGCGCGGCGGGCAGTTCCGGCGCCTCCGCCGCATTGCCGGCCAGCGTGGCGATGTGGGCGCGCAGCACCGGCAGTGAGCCTTCCCGCTGCGCCGCCCGCAGCACGTCCAGCGCCACGATGTTGGAGGTGCCTTCCCAGATGCTGCCAAGGTGGGCGTCGCGCACCAGGCGCGGGTCGGCCCATTCCTCGATGTAGCCGCAGCCGCCGCGCACCTCCATGGCGTCGCCGGTGACCTTGCGGGCGTCGCGGCAGGCGCGGAACTTCAGCAGCGGCGTCAGGATGCGGAGCAGGGCGTAGGCGTCCTTCTCGCCGGCGTCGCTGCGGCGCAGGGCCTCCGCGGTCTGCAGCACCATGCTCCGCGCCTGCTCCATCGGCACCACCAGCTTCAGCAATTGCCGCTGCATCAGCGGCATGTTGACGATGGTCTGGCCGAAGGCGATGCGGTGGCGGGCGACGAACATCGCCTCGGTCACCGCGCGGCGCATCATGCCGGCCGCGCGCATGCCGTTGGAGAGGCGGGAGTTGTTGACCATGTCGGCCATCTGGCGGAAGCCGGCCTCGGGGTCGCCGACCAGGAAGGCGGTGGCGCCCTCCAGCCGGATCTCGCCGCTGGCCATGCTGCGGGTGCCCAGCTTGGGCTTGAGCCGCACGATCCGGTAGGCATTGCGCGAGCCATCCGGCCGTTCCCGCGGCAGCAGGAACAGCGAGATGCCGCGATGCCCCAGCGGCCCGCCGCGGCGACGGGCGAGGACCAGCGCCATGCCGGCATCGGGGTTGGAGCAGAACCACTTGTCGCCGTGGAGCGCCCAACTGCCATCGGCGTTCTCGGTGGCTTCCACGCTGGTGGCGGCCACGTCGCTGCCGGCGCCCTGCTCGGTCATGAACATGGCGCCCTGGCGCAGCGCGTCCAGGTCGGTGGCGGTCAGGCCGGGCAGGTAGCGCGCCACCAGCTCCGGGCTGCCGTATTTCCGCAGGGTGCGGGCCAGTGAGTCGGTCATCGACAGCGGGCAGCACAGGCCGAATTCCGCCTGCACGAACAGGTAGCTCAGCGCGTACTTGGCCGCCGGCGGCATCGGCGCGGGCCAGCCCAGCACGCCGCCGCGATGGCTCATGGCGGCCAGGCCGTAGTCGGCGAAGGCCACCTGCTCCATGGCGCGATAGGCCGGGTGGTAGTCCACGCGCTGGGCGTCCTCGCCCCGGCGGCTGCGCGGGGAGAGGGTCGGTGGGTTGTGGTCCGCCGTCGTCGCCCATTCGTCCAGCTGGCCGCCGGCCAGGGCGCCCAGATGGTGCAGATGCGGCTCCAGATGCGCCAGCAGGTCGGCCGGCAGGTACAGCCCCAGCAGCGGCCGCGCCCAGGGGTCGCAGGCGTAGAGGTTGAGGCCGCGCGCGTCCGGCACGGCGGCGGCACCGGTGGGCGGGCCGAACGGGATCGGGGCTTCGGGCATCGGCGGCTCCTCCGGCATTGGTCCTACAATGCCGCCGCGTGACCGCGCTTCCAAGCGTGCCGGCGTCTGATCGTCGCCGGTGGAATCACCGGCGGCGTGAATCAGCCGCTCAAACAATAGCCTAGAGTCTGTCCGACGCTTCCAGGAGCGTCGGACAGACTCTAGGCTCCCGGGGCCGCAACGACGGCCAATGGAGGAAACCCAAATGACAACCCGCCGCACCCTGTTCGCTGCCCTGGGCGCCCTTTCGGCGCCGGCGCTGATCACCCCGGCCAAGGCGGCCTGGGAGCCGAGCGAGCGCTACCCCGACCCAGCCGTGGTGGTGCTGGACCCCAGCTTCAACCGCTATCGCCTGCTGCTGGCGTCGGTCGAGCGGCTGTGGACCGGCGCCCGCTGGTCGGAAGGCCCGACCTGGCTGGGCGACCAGCGCTGCCTGATCTGGTCCGACATCCCGAACAACCGCCTGCTGCGCTGGAGCGAGACGACGGGCCGCGTCGATACCTTCCGCAACCCCAGCAACAACAGCAACGGCAACACGCGGGACCGTTCCGGCCGGCTGATCACCTGCGAGCACCTGACCCGCCGCGTGACCCGCACCGAGCCCGACGGCAGCATCACCGTCATTGCGGACCGCTACGACGGCAAGCGGCTGAACAGCCCGAACGACGTGGTGGTGAAGTCGGACGGCTCCATCTGGTTCACCGACCCGCCCTTCGGCATCCTCGGCCTGTATGAGGGCGAGATGGCGACGCCGGAGCAGGCGACGACCAACATCTATCGGGTGGACGGCCGCACCGGGCAGATCAGCATCGCCGCCAGCGACGTGAACCGCCCGAACGGCCTGGCCTTCAGCCCGGACGAGAGCAAGCTCTACGTCATCGAGGCTGCCGCCGTGCCGCGCAACATCCGCGTCTTCAACGTGGCCGCCGATGGCAAGCTCTCGGGCAACCGCATCTTCCTGACCGTGAAGGATGGCGAGACGCCGGACGGCTTCCGCGTGGATGTGGATGGCAACCTGTGGTGCGGCTGGGGCATGGGTGCCGATGGCCTGGACGGCGTGCGGATCATCAACAAGGACGCCGCACCGATCGGGCATATCAAGCTGCCGGAACGCTGCGCCAACCTGGCCTTCGGCGGGCGGCACCGCAACCGGCTGTTCATGCCCGCCAGCAAGAGCCTGTACGCGCTGTATGTGAACACCCAGGGCGTGGCCGGCGGCTGAGGCCCTTTCCCAGTGGCGCCGATCCGGTCAGGATCGGCGCA
>CANGNF010000070.1 GCA_947455205.1 Acetobacteraceae bacterium
GCCGCCGGAGTCCAGACCCACAACACTGCAGCTGTTCTTGCCCAGGTCGATTCCGAGAACTGCGATCTGCATCGATCCACTCCCATCCCTCAGGTTGCCCTGCCAGCTTAGCGCAGCAGAAAAGAGGGGCGGGCCATCCCATAAACTTCCCCGCCACGCTGGCAGGCATCGCGCGCGAGCAGGGCCGCGGCCTCGACGCGATAGAGATCTGGTTCGCCGACGAAGCCAGAGTGGGCCAGAAGAACGGCATCACCCGCCGCTGGGCGCGGCGCGGAACCAGGCCATCCGCACCTCAGGACCTGCGCTACGCCTCGACCTACATCTTCGGCGCCGTCTGCCCGCAGGATGGCAAGGGCGCCGCCCTGGTCCTGCCGTTCTGCAACACCGCGGCGATGAACCTGCACCTGGCCGAGATCAGCACAATGGTCAGCCCCGGCAGGCATGCCGTGCTGCTGCTCGATCAGGCCGGGTGGCACCTCGCTGCCGACGTCGCCGTACCGGACAACATCACTCTGCTGCCGCTGCCGCCGAAATGCCCGGAGCTGAACGTGATGGAGAACGTCTGGCAGTTCATGCGCGACAACTGGCTCTCCAACCGCATCTTCCAGGACCATGACGACATCGTCGCGCACTGCTGCCGCGCCTGGAACACGCTCGTCGAACAGCCATGGCGCATCATGTCCATCGGGCTGCGCGAATGGGCGCATGGGTTCTAAACCATGGGAGTTGGTATAAGGAGAGCCCGCAGAAATTTTGTCCGAGTTTCCAAATGGCTGCGTAAGCATAACGCCAGGAGGGTCATCATGCCAGTCAACCATCGCAATGCCACAAGACACCATTCACCAATCGTTGCCACCGAGGCCGTGCTGCAGCTGCTGCAGATCCACGCGATCGCCGCCCGATCGCGCACTGAAAGCAACACCGACGCCTCCGCTCCAGTCTCGCGGGAGTTGCTGCTCACAGCCGGTCGCGTTGCACGCGTCCTGCTAGATCTGCCCGATCAAGGGGGGGACGCCACGAGCACCGCACAGGCGCTGCAGATCGCAATCCTGATCCTGCAGGACCTGCTCGGTGATTGACGGCTATCCTAACAATCTCGTCCTAACCCGGATATTGGATTGGTTGCGAGCGAAACTAAAGCGCGTGGAACGCGACCGTGTTGCTTCCGTACGCTGCAAGGCGTGCCAATCCTGCTCGCGCCGTCACGACCTGCTGATAGTCAGCTTGCTCAAGATCCTGCGGCGCATCGAGGCTCGGCAAGGCACTGTTCGCGGTAAGCGTCGGCTTAATCCCCGATTGCAAGGGGACATCCCGTGTGAGGCGGTACACCAGCGGTGTGAACTGTGACCACAGTTGATCACGCGAGATGATACGCATCAGCCCTCGGCTCAGAGCAGCCATCCTCAGCCGCAATCACGCCCGGTGCATGGCGCATTGCTAACGCCTGGTGGTCGTTGGCGGTGAATCAGTTCGCTGGCTGAACTCGACATTCGAATTAGTCCACCAGCACCGGGATTTTTCCCCTGTTTGCTTAGGGCCATGAACTCGGCCTCGCGCTTTGCGAGGTCCAGTTCACGACGCCGCAGCGCCACAGATCTTTGTTCGACAGCCTGCTCTCGCCTCAAGACCGTCTTTTCGAGGGTGGTGGCAGCATCGGCACGAGCGTCTACCTGGCGCTTAGCCTCGGCGATCACGTCGTCGCGTCTAGCTAGTGAGGCGTGCCTATCCGCGAGCACGCGATTAACCTCACGTGCCTGATTGTACAACGCGTGCACGGCACGATGCGCAATGCGTACTCGTTCACTGGCGGCTGCGGTGGAGGCGCTGCGCTCCACAATCACCAGCCTCTCAGCCTCCAAATCCTGGAGTATCTGCCGCCGCAGTTCCTCGGTGGCGTCAAGGCGACTGAGCGCGTGACCCGCTGCGTCCTCTGCCATTGTCGCGGCATGGAGTGCGCGCTGTTGCGCCAGAAAAGTTGCTCTGGGCACTCGACGGCGACGGGGGCCGTCCCGAAGTAACCCGGATGGTGCCCCTACCGCTTGCCAATATTCCGTCTGACAATCCCGCATCGCGGCGCGATATGCTTGGTGACCAAGCCGGACAGCGAGCTTGGCCGTATGGCCGCGTGCCTTGGATTCGGCAATCGTGAAGTCACGTGCGGATGCGCCAGGGTGCATTGTATGAGCGCGGCCGGCCGCCTGCCCATCTGGAAGTGCATAGAGATGCAGGTGCACGCGGCCTTCGTCGGGATGTAACATCGCACAGTGGAGGTGGCCGCCCCGCCGCTCTGCCCACTCTTGCCAATAGGTCAAATTACGCCGCTGCCAATGGTCCACAAGCCTGGCCACCACCGGATCGGCAAGGTCCTCGGGGCACGCAGGGTGGCTCGCAACAATGGTGAGCAGTGTGTGTTGATCGCGCCGCACTCGGCGACCGGTCCGCATCTGACATCCTATCAGCATCTCGTCGTGTGCGCTCTGCAACGCCGTGAGAGTACCGAGCAGGAAAAACGGAGCCTGCGGTTTGGCGACATGAGGGCATGCCCCAGGCTGGCGAGCGGCCTCAGCCAGAATATCCTCTATGGACCAACCCTGACGTCGGGGAGGCCGATGAGCGGCACGACCGTGATTCCGGCCGCGGGAATAAGTTTCGATATGGAAAAACTGAACTTGCATTTTCCAAAATCACGTGCCCACCGGAAACTAGATAGATGCCAGCTTCATATTGGGTAAGTTTTTTAAAATCATATAACCGACTAGGGTGTTTAATTAAAAACTAAATTTAAACTAATGCAATGCCATGATGTGATAATTGGCTATGAGGACGAATTATGAAAATTGAACAAGAAAATCTTATTATTATATCCCCATTTGAGTACATCCCGTTCCAGATCTCTGGCGATATATTGTCAAGAAGAATCCGCGAGAGGCCAGATCAGGCGGTAAGAATAATTATTTACAACGCGGCAGGCTCCCGGGTGGATCACGAATCCGAGGCAGCGCGGCGATATGTGAAAGCACTGCTCATCTGTGCGTTTCGGCATGATAAAGCATCATTTGAAGCGGTGCGTTTAGTGACGGACTCCTTCCGCCTTTGCGCTATTTGCATCGGACGTGGACGGGTTGAGGCTGGCATATATCACCACCACCCACCCTCAACACTCCATTGGCCACGCGCAGAACAAGAGGTTCCCGATCCTGAGCCAACGTTCCATATCGACGAAGATGTGTTTACCGAGTTGTCACGCACAGATCGGAGTTGAAACTCGAATCTTCCCGCCCTGTATTTATCGGCGCGGGGCGAAAATAACCCATTCGCTTGGACCATAGGTGCAAATCACCGACGGATATTCTAAATCCAGGTTCTGGAGCCGATGCTTGGCATGGCTGAATCTACGAGGCCGATCGCGACCAGTAACCGGCAGTGGCCGCAGCCGCATCATTGGCCGCCTGCAGGAGGGTGCCGGCACTGTTGATGTGAGCGTGCTTGCCAGCATGGTTGGCCGCCCAGCGCCGCGAGGAGGTGGCCGGCATACGGTGGTCGAAGGTGAACCTTGACCTGGCCAGCAGGTATGCGCCGCGTTGCTCCCCCGCTGGTCACCGCTCGGCCGCCGGAGCTTGATTTCCCTCGTATTACGTCATACATAAAGCCATGATCCGGAGCTTCAGCGACAAGGCGACCGCCCTGGTCTTTCGAGGCGCCCTCCCGCGTGGCATGGCCCGCGACCTCGCCGAGGCGGCGCGTCGCAAGCTGGCCATGATCGACGCGGCCGAGCGCCTCGACGACCTTCGCGTTCCCCCAGGCAACCGGCTGGAGGCCCTCAGGGGCGACCGGGCCGGCCAGCATTCCATCCGGGTCAACGGCCAGTGGCGCATCGTCTTCTCCTGGCGGGACGACGGCGCCCATGAGGTCGAGATCGTGGACTACCACTGAGGAGGCAAGCCATGGCGACCCGACAGCCCATCACCCGCGACGACCTCGACGCAGGCAACGTCGACCTGGCCGAGTTGGACAGCGGCGAGCGCCTGGCGCCGATCCACCCCGGCCAGGTGCTGCGGCATGACTTCCTCGACCCACTCCACCTCACCGCCCACGCGCTCGCCCTGGCGCTGCGGGTGCCGGCCAACCGCATCACCGCCATCCTCGCCGGCCGCCGCGCCATCACCGCCGAGACCGCGCTGCGCCTCGCCCGCCACTTCGGCACCAGCCCCGGCTTCTGGCTGAACTTGCAGAAGGGCTGGGAGCTGGAACTTGCCGAGCGGGAAGAAGGCGCCCGCATCCGCGCCGAGGTGGCGCCGCGCGCCGCCGCCTGACTTGTCGCCTGATATGACCCCTGGTCGAATGACCCGCCAAATGAATATGATTGCGCAAGGAGTGACGGCATGGCGGTAGACCTTCAGGACCTGTCGCGGCGCCTCTTCGCCGCCGCCAACCAGCTCTGGACCAACAGCGCCCTCCGCCCCGACCAGTACGCCCAGCCGGTCCTGGCCCTCATCGCCCTGCGCCAGATGGAGGCGAGGTTCGAGGCCGTGCATGCCGAGCTGGCGCCGAAGTTCACCGGCCGCCTCAAGCCCCAGCCCTCCGACTATCAGGCCCGTGGCGCCATCTTCCTGCCCGAGAACGCCCGCTTCTCCGGCCTGCTGGCGCTACCCGGCACCGCCGACCTGGGCGCCGCCCTCAACGCCGCCATGAAGGGCATCGCCGACGCCAACCCGGAGCTGGCCGCCGCGCTGCCCCAGGCCTACGCCGCGCTGCCCAACGCCGTCCTGCAGGACCTGCTCCGCATCCTCGCGCCGCTGAAGATCGAGGGCGACGCCTACGGCCTGATCTTCGAATACTTCATGGGCCAGTTCGCCTCGACCTACATGCAGAAGGGCGGCTAGTTCTTCACCCCGGCCTCCATCGTCAAGCTGATCGTCGAGATCATCGAGCCCTACCACGGCACCATCTACGACCCGGCCTGCGGCTCGGGCGGCATGTTCGTCCATTCGGCCGAGTTCGTGCGCCGCCACCACAAGGCGCCAGAGCGCGAGATCAGCGTCTATGGCGTAGAGAAGATGGAGGACACGCTGCGCCTCTGCCGCCTAAATCTGGCCGTTCATGGCTTGTCCGGCGACATCCGCGGCGGTGGCGGCATCAACAGCTACTACGACGACCCGCACAAGATGGTCGGGCGGTTCGACTTCGTCATGGCCAACCCGCCCTTCAACCAGTCTGAGGTGGACCGCGCCAAGCTGGTGAACGAGGCAGGGCAAGTGGATGCCCGCTACCCGCTCGGCCTGCCCAGCGTGAACAACGCCAACTACCTCTGGGTCAACCAGTTCTACGCAGCGCTGAAGCCCACCGGGCGGGCCGGCTTCGTCATGGCCAACAGCGCCAGCGACGCCGGCGGCAGCGAGCGCGAGCTGCGCCGCAAGCTGGTGGAGACCGGCGCGGTAGACTGCATCGTGGCGGTCGGCCCCAACATGTTCTTCACCGTCACCCTGCCGGTGACGCTGTGGTTCCTCGACCGCGGCAAGGCCACCGGGCCGCGCGGCGACCAGGTGCTGTTCGTGGATGCCCGCCACATCTTCCGCCAAGTGACGCGGGCGCACCGGGTCTTCGACCCAGAGCAAGTGGAGTTGCTGGCCAACATCGTGCGGCTGTGGCGCGGCGAGGCGGTAGAGACCGAGGCCGGCAGCGCCGCCCGCCTGGCCGAGGCGTTTCCGGCTGGCCGCTACCAGGATGTGCCAGGGCTTTGCCGAGCGGCCAGCCGCGCCGATATTGCCGCCCAGGACTGGAGCCTGAACCCCGGCCGCTATGTCGGTGTCGCGCCGGGGCAGCAGCCCGACGACGAGGAGTTCAAGGTGCGGCTGGAGGCGCTCCAGGAGCAGTTGGAGGGCCTCAATGCCGAGGCGGCGGTGCTGCAGGCGCGCATTGGCCAGAATGTGGCGGAGCTGCTGGAGGCATGACCGGACGCCCGCCGCTGTCTGATCTGTGCCTGCTGGTCGTGGACTGTGAACATAAAACAGCTCCCGTCACCGCCGAAGGCTACCCCTCCATTCGGACGCCGAACATCGGTCGAGGTCGACTCATCCTCGACGGCGTGAATATGGTCGATGAGGCCACATACCACGCGTGGACAAGGCGGGCTGCGCCACAGGCTGGTGACCTGATTGTTGCTCGGGAGGCGCCCGTCGGTAACGTCGCTATAGTCCCCCCAGGCTTGAAGGTGTGTCTAGGGCAGCGAACTGTACTCGTGCGGCCTAACCCCGCGAAGGTAGATGGACCGTTCCTCTGCTACTTCCTTCTTGGGGACTATGTTCAAGGCCGCTTTCGCGCCACTGCGACCGGCGCCACGCTTCCGCACCTCAACATGCGCGACATCCGCAACTTGCCGATGCCGCCGCTCCCTGACCTAACCGTGCAACGCCGCGTCGCCTCCATCCTCGGCGCCTATGACGACCTGATCGAGGTGAACCGGCGCCGGATCGCGCTGCTGGAAGAGATGGCGCGGCGGCTGTTCGAGGAATGGTTCGTCCACTTCCGCTTCCCCGGCCATGCCGCCCTGCCGATGGTCCAGACCGCCGACGGCCCGCTGCCGCAGGGGTGGCGATGGGGTCGCGTTGAGGAGATGCTGGTCCTGCAGCGTGGTTTCGACCTTCCCGCGCCCGCACGCACCGCGGGCCAGTTTCCCGTCTTCGCCGCTAACGGCGTGCATGGCAGCCACGACCAATGGAAGGTTGAGCCCCCTGGGATCGTCACCGGGCGCTCAGGCACCATCGGCAACGTGGAAATGGTGCATGAGCGGTTCTGGCCGCTAAACACGACGCTGTACGTCAAGGAGTTCAAGCGCGCGTCGCCGACCTATGCCCTCCTCCTACTGCGAATGCTGAACCTGAAGTCCCATGGCGCTGGGGCGGCGGTGCCTACTCTCAATCGTAATCATGTTCACGCCCTGCCTGTAGCTTATCCGCCAGAAGACCTGGTCAACCTGTTCGAGCGGCATGCGATGGACAGCCTGACGATGTCAGCGTCGTTGAGGCGGCACTCGGAAAACCTCGCCGCCGCCCGCGACCTCCTCCTGCCACGGCTGATCTCCGGCGAGTTGTCGGTCGTCGCCGCCGAGCGGGAACTGGAAGCCGCCGCATGACCCGCCTCGCCATCGGCGCCATTGTCGCGCTGGCCGCCCTCGGCGGCCGGCCCGCCACCGCCCAAATGTACTGCAGCGCCCCATCAGAGCCGAGCTGCATCGGCATGATGTCGTTCAGCCGCGACCAGATGAGCTTCGACCTCTGCCGCTCCCAGGTGCAGAGCTACCGCAGCGAGACCACCAGCTACCTAGCCTGTCTGCGGCGGGGGCAGGAGGAGGCGATGGAGCAGGCCAACGAAGCCATCCGGCGTCGCAATCAGGCAGTGCAGGAGCTGAATCGGGTGGTCGAGCGGTTCAACGCCTGCGCGCGCAACGACTACTGCTGATGCCGCCCGGCCCCAAGCCCTCGCTCTCGGCCGGCCTCGCCACCGAAAAAGCGCTGGTGGAAGGCCCGGCGGTCGAGTTGCTGGTGCAGATGGGCTGGCAGCACGCCGACCTGCTGGCCGAGCAGCCCGGCCCCGCCAACCCCACCGGCCGGCTATCCTTCAAGGAAGCCTTGCTGCCCGCAAGGTTGCGCGCCGCGCTGCGCCGCCTGAACCCCGGCCTGCCGGATGAAGCCCTGACCCAGGCCGAGGTGGCGTTGGGTCAGAGCCGCGCCGCCATGCTGCCGGTGGCAGCCAACCGAGAGGTGGTGCGCCTGTTGCGCGAGGGCGTGGCGGTGGAACTGCGCCAGCCCGACGGCAGCCTGAAGCCCGACCGGGTGCGCCTGATCGACTGGACCACCCCCACCGCCAACGACTTCTTCCTGGCCACCCAGCCCTGGTTCAGCAGCGAACTCTACAAGCGCCGGCCGGATACGGTCGGCTTCGTCAACGGCATCCCCCTGCTGCTGTGCGAGTGGAAGGCGCCGACCCAGCCGATCCAGGATGCCTACGACGGCAACCTGAGCAACTACCGTGACACCATCCCCCAGCTCTTTGACGCCAACGGCTTCACCATCCTCTCCACAGGTCTGGCAGCGCTGATGGGCGCCAGCCACGCCCCCTTCGACGCCTACGCACCGTGGAAGCGCCTGGAGGAGGATGGCGCCGACAGCGTGGCGCTGGAGACCATGCTGCGCGCCACTTGCGAGCCGGCAAGGTTCCTCGACCTGATCGAGAACTTCCTACTGTTCGAGGATGCCCGCGGCGGCCTCCGCAAGGTGGTCGGCAAGTACCACCAGGTGCTGGGCGTCAACCGCGCCATCGAGGCGGTGCAGAAGCTGGAGGAGAACCGCGGCAAGCTGGGCGTCTTCTGGCACACCCAGGGCAGCGGCAAGAGCCTGTCCATGGTCATGTTCGCCGAGAAGGCGCTGCGGCGTCTGGGCGGCAACTGGACCTTCGTCATTGTCACCGACCGGCAGGAGCTGGACGACCAGATCGCCGGCACCTTCGCCAATACCGGCGCGCTGAAGAAGCGGACCGAGGAGGCGCAGGCCCAGAGTCGCGCCCACCTGCGCGACTTGCTGGCCGGCCAGGAGCGCTACATCCTCACGCTGATCCACAAGTTCTCTACCGAGCGCGGCGAGCTGATGCCGGTGCTGTCGGACCGACGAGACATCATCGTCATCACCGACGAGGCCCACCGCAGCCAGTACGACCAGTTGGCGGCCAACATGCGCCGCGCACTGCCCAACGCGGCCTTCATCGGCTTCACCGGCACGCCGCTGTTCGCCGGCCAGGCGCAGCGCACCCGGGAGGTCTTCGGCGACTACGTCTCGATCTACAACTTCGCCCAGTCGGTGGCGGATGGCGCCACCGTGCCGCTCTACTACGAGGCCCGGAAGCCGGAACTGCAGCTCGACGCCGAGGCGCTGCGCGAGGAGCTGGACGACCTCCTCGACGACGCCATGCTCGACGAGGAGCAGGAGGCCCGGCTCCAGCGGGAGTTCGCCCGGCAATACCACCTGATCACCCGCGACGACCGGCTGGACCAGATCGCCGCAGACCTGGTGAAGCACTTCGCGGCCCGCGGCTACCTGGGCAAGGCGATGTTCGTGGCCATCGACAAGGCCACCGCGGTGCGGATGTACGACAAGGTGAAGCTGGCCTGGGCCGCCCTGGTGGCGACTGAGGAGCAGCGCTTCGCCGCCACCCCGGCTGACGGCCAGGCCGCCCTGGTGGAGCGCCTGGACTGGCTGCGCGCGGTCGACATGGCGGTGGTCGTCAGCCAGGGCCAGAACGAGATCGCCGACCTCAAGGCCAAGGGCCTCGACATCCTGCCGCATCGGAAGCGCATGCAGGAGGAGGACCTCGAAGCCCGCTTCAAGACCGCCCAGGACCCGCTGCGGCTGGTCTTCGTCTGCGCCATGTGGATCACCGGCTTCGACGTGCCGACCTGCAGCACCGTGTACCTCGACAAGCCGATGAAGAACCACACGCTGATGCAGACCATCGCCCGCGCTAACCGCCGGGCGCCGGGCAAGGCGGCCGGCGTGGTGGTGGACTATGTCGGGGTATTCCAGAACCTCCAGAAGGCGCTGGCCATCTATGCGGCCACCCGCGGGGGTGACGCGCCGATCCAGAACAAGGATGGCCTGGTCGAGGAGCTGGAGCGGGCGCTGTTCGCGGCCCGCACCTTCTGCAGCGCCGCCGGGATCGAACTGGATGCCATCACCTCGGCCGACAAGCTGGCGCGCCTCAAGCTGATCGGCGATGCCGTCGAGGCCCTGATCGCACCCGATGACCGCCGCCGGGATTTTCTGCGCCGCGCAGGGGCCGCTGCGAGGGCCTACAAGGCCCTGCTACCGGATGACCGGGCAGAACCGTACCTGAAGCCGGTTGCCGCGCTCCACATCATCGCTGAGGCGATCCGCGGCAAGCTGGGGCCGGTGGACATCTCGGCGATATCGGCGCGGATCGAGGCGCTACTGGATGCCCGGGTCGAGGGCGTCGCTATCACCGCCCCCATCATCCCAGGCGACGACCGCGGCGGCCGGGTCGACCTTTCCGACATCGACTTCGAGAAGCTGGCCAAGCTGTTCCAGACCAACCCCCGCACCGCCAACTCGCAGCTACGCGACGCTGCGGAGACGAAGGCCCGCGAGCTGGCAGGGCAAAACCCGATGCGGGTCCACCTGGTCGAGAAGCTGGAGAAGCTGGTGGAGGCCTACAACCTCGGCACGCTCGATGCCGAGGGCTTCTTTGTCGCCCTGAAGAAGCTCATCGCCGACATGGACGAAGAGGGGCGGCGCGGCGCCCGTGAAGGCCTCAGCGAGGCCGAGCTGGCGGTGTTCGATCTGCTGACCCGACCTGAGCCGAAGCTGACCAAGGCGCAGGAAGCGCAGGTCAAGCTGGTTGCCCGGCAACTGCTGGAGAAGCTGCAGGCCCAACAGGTCGACCGTTGGCGCGACAATCAGCAGACCCGCGCCGCGGTACACTCGGAAATCAGGTTCACCCTGAATGAGCTGCCGGAAGACCCCTACCCGCAGAACTTGTGGGACGAGAAGGTCGAGGCGGTGTGGCAGTTCATCTTCCAACAAGGCAGCCCTGGTGCAGCCGGCAGTGCGGCGGGTCTTTAGGGCTGGCGGCATATGCCCGGAGCTGAACGTGATGGAGAATGTCTTTAAGCGCAGCCCCGAGGCCCTTCTTCCCCACTGAGGTTCATCCGTGCTCAGCCCGCTGCTGGTGGAGGGCTTCGGGCTGATGAGGTGGATGGCCCCTGACCACGGGTCGGCCTTGGTCATCGCAGACTGCGTGGAGCTTGGAGTTCAGGCCGCCCTTGGTGCGGCCGGCGCAGCGGGGAAAAGCCCCTTTTGAAGCAGGCTGGCTGCAGTGCGATGCGCCTTGAGGTGGGTGCTGTCGATCATCAGTCGCTCGGGCGGCCCTCCCTCGGCGGCCAGGGCCGCGAAGATGTGGTCGAACACGCCCACGCGGCTCCAGCGGATGAAGCGGTTGTACAGGGTCTTGTGCGGGCCGTAAGCGGCGAGCGGCGAGTGCGACGGCGCGCCGGCTCAGCCGGGCGCCTGGCCGCGGCGCTGAGCCAGCCGCTTCAGGCATGCCTGTACCGGGTTGCTGGGCAGTAGCGGGCCGAGGGCGGAAACAAGCAACTCGTCCTTGGTAAAGCATTCCGCGCCGCGCAGCTTCTCCCGGCACACCGCGTCCACCAGCGCCGCTCCGGTGAGGCTGGCGAAGCGGATATCCCAGGACCACACGGTCTTGTCATTTGGCGCGGTGACGACGCGGGTGCCATCCGGCGAGAAGGCGATGGCTGTCACCCAAAGCCCATGGCCTTTGAGGAGGGCGATCTCGCGGCCCGAGGCGACGTCCCAGACCCGCACGGTCCTGTCGTTCGACCCGGTGGCGAGGCGGGTGCCATCCGGCGAGAAGGCGATAGCTGTCACCTCGCCCTCATGGCCTTTGAGGAGGGCGATCTCGCGGCCCAAGTCGGCGTCCCAGACCCGCGCGGTGTAGTCATCTAACGCGGTGACGAGGCGGGTGCCATCCGGCGAGAAGGCGATGGCTGTCCCCCATTCCTCATGGCCTTCGAGGCGGGCGATCTCGCGGCCCGAGGCGGCGTCCCAGACCCGCGCGGTCTTGTCCAACGACGCAGTGGCGAGGCGGGGGCCATGGGTGCCAGCCGGCGAGAAGGCGATGGCTGTCACCCTACCCTCATGGCCTTCGAGGCGGGCGATCTTGCTGCCCGAGGCGGCGTCCCAGACCCGCACGGTGTAGTCATCTAACTCGGTGACGAGGCGGGTGCCATCCGGCGAGAAGGCGATGGCTGTCCCCCACTCCTCATGGCCTTCGAGGCGGGCGATCTCGCGGCCCGAGGCGGCGTCCCAGACCCGCGCGGTCTTGTCCAACGACGCAGTGGCGAGGCGGTGGCCATGGGTGCCATCCGGCGAGAAGGCGATGGCTGTCACCTCACCCTCATGGCCTTCGAGGCAGGCGATCTGGCTGCCCGAGTCGGCGTCCCAGACCCGTGCGGTCTTGTCCTTCGACGCGGTGGCTAGGCGGGTGCCATCCGGGGAGAAGGCGATGGCTGTCACCCAATATCCATGTCCTTCGAGGCGTGCGATCTCGAGGCCCGAGGCGGCGTCCCAGACCCGCGCGGTCGTATCATCCGACGCGGTGGCGAGGCGGGGGCCATGGGTGCCATCCGGCGAGAAGGCGATGGCGTTCACCACACTCTCATGGCCTTCGAAGCGGGCGATCTCGCAGCCCGAGGCGGCGTCCCAGACCCGCGTGGTCGCATCTTCCGACGCGGTGACGACGCGGGTGCCATCCGGCGAGAAGGCGATGGCTCTCACCCAAAGCCCATGGCCTTCGAGGCGGGCGATCTCGCGGCCCGAGGCGGCGTCCCAGACCCGCGCGGTCTTGTCCCACGACGCGGTGGCGAGGCGGGGGCCTTGGGTGCCATCCGGCGAGAATGCGATGGCTGTTACCTCACCTTCATGGCCTTTGAGGAGGGCGATCTGGCGGCCCGAGTTGGCGTCCCAGACCCGCGCCGTCTTGTCCGTCGACGCGGTGGCGAGGCGGGGGCCATGGGTGCGATCCGGCGAGAAGGCGATGGCTGTCACCCAATCCCAATGGCCTCTGAGTAAGGCGATCTGGCGGCCCGAGTCGGCGTCCCAGACCCGCGCGGTGTGGTCCTTCGACGCGGTGGCAAGGCGCATGCCATGGGTGGGATCCGGCGAGAAGGCGATGGCTGTCACCTCATCCCCATGTCCTTTGAGGCAGGCGATCTCGCGGCCCGAGTCGGCGTCCCAGACCCGCGTGGTGTTGTCTCCCGACGCAGTGGCGAGGCGGGTGCCATCCGGCGAGAAGGCGATCAGGCTCACGGCTCTCCTCCGTCTGCGCGCAACTGAAGCAGCTGCCGCGAGGCATGCGCCGCGCGCGCCAACTCCGCTTCCACCAAGGGGACGGTGACCTGCGCCGCATCCGCTTGCAACCACGCCGCCAAGGCCAGGCGCATGGCGCGATCATGCAGGCCGGCCTCATTGGCACGGCGCGCCTCACTTGCCAGCACCAGCGCTGCGCCCCGAGCCACCTCCTGCTCGCGCGCCTTGCGCTCCTTGGCCTGCTTGGCCTCCCAGTCGGCGCACTCGTCGAGGTAGGCGCCCGGCGCGCCGGCCAGGCGCGGCGCATAGCCCTCCTTCTGGCGCAGCTTCTTCGCCTCCACCAGCCGCTCGCCGCGATGCAACAGCCGGTCCGGCGCTTTCCCCGCCGCGTGCCATCCCGCTGCGTCGCGCTCGACGGCCGCCAGCACCACAAGGTTTTCGCGCTCGGCCTGCAGCCAACTTTCCAGGCGCGGCCAGCGGCGCAGCAGCGCCTCATGCGCAGGCTCGATGCCATGGTCGGCCTCCTCGCGCAGCAGCCGGGCGGCGATAAAAGCGTCCAGCACCGGCAGTGCCGCGTCCGGCACCGCCTTCCGCGCTACCCGATGCAGCTTGGGCTGCCCTTCACCATCCAGCCGTACCAGCATGGGTACGAAGACCTGCCGCGCCGCTTCCTGCGCCGCCGGCGGGTGCCGGTCGAAGGCCGCCTCCGCTGCACGTTCGATTGCTTCGGGCAGGCCGCCCAAATCCTTGTACTGGCGCAGGGTGAAGCGGTCGCCGCTGCCGCTCTCCATCTCCGCAAGCAAGTGCGCCAGCAGCGGTAACGCGTCGGCCCCGCCGGTGGCATCGGCCAGCACCGCCTTGACGAAATCTTCGGCGGGGTGGAGGCCGGCGAGGCGCAGCGGGCCTGTGATGACCTCGTGCAGCCCCTTGGGCTCCAGCGGACGCAAGGTGTGCAGATCGCCACCGAACAACGCCTGTACCTCCACGGCGCGATCGGCCCTGGCGGCGAAGAGGCCGATGGTCTTTAAGGTTTGGGTGCCCAGCAGGCGCCGCAGTGCCTCGAGCAAATCGCCCTCAGCCGAAAGCAACTCCTCGGCCTGGTCCACCACTAGCAACAACGCATGCCGCTTGGCCTTCAACAGCGGACGGCAGAGCGACAGGGCGGGGTCCGCTGCTTTAGCCAGCTTCTTGGCCTGCGCCAGCGCGTCGCCCTTAGTTGGCTCCAACAGCCGGGCCAGCGCCGGCACCAGCCCATCCGGCTGCACGCGCAAGCCTTGGCTGGGACGGATGGGTCCGAGCACGAGAAAACCGGTCTCCAGAGGCTCAGTCGCGAGATCGGGGATGAGTCCTGCCCTAAGCAGCGAGGACTTGCCAACGCCGGAAGCGCCCGTGAGCACGACAACCCGTGGCGTGCTGCCGGCTGGCTCGTTCAGCTTGGCATTGAGCGTGGTGCGCAACTTCCAGATATCGGCATCGCGGCCGAAGAACACCGGCGCGTAGCTTTCCGAGAAGGGCGCGATCCCAGGGAAGAGCGAATGTGTCGACGACAGCGTGCCCCGGCGGCGGCGCAGCAATTCATCGAGCCTGGTGGTCAGGCGGTCGCGCGCTTCGGCCGCGGCGATGGCCAGGGAGATGTCCTGCAATTCCTGGGCGACGTCTTTGGTGTCGCTGGCATCCAGGCGCACCGGGATGATGTGATGGCCGAAGAAGCGGGCGAAGCGCAGTTCAGTGTGGCACCAGTGGCTTTTCAGCCAGTTGGCCGAGATCAGCGGCAGGAAGACGCGGGCGCCGCGGAGTTCGCGGTACAGTACCTCCTCCCAAGCCTCGCCACCTTTGATGCCGCGGTTGTCATCGGCAGAGCGGAAGAAGCCACGGATGCCGCCGTCTTCCAGCCACTTGGTCACCTGCTTAGCGATTGCCTCGTCCTCGCTGGAGAAACTTATGAAGATCTGTGCCATGGTCCCGGTCTAAACTCCCAACGAATATCTTACCGCGGCGACCTCGGTAGGCAAGCAAGTAGCTCCTTGTCTCTGGCCGTCGATTGTCCTGCTTGAGCCGTCCTGGCCCGTAAAATTCACCATATCCCGCTCCCCGCGTTTTCGTTGCTGCCACGAGCGGTGTGATGGATTTCGGCGCGTGCAGTCGCGCGCCGGCGCTGGGCGCCGGTGGCGTGGTGCGGATTGCGATGCCTGGGGTTGTGGTGAGTGGGCTTTGTCGGGGCAGGTGCTGGGCAGGTGCAGCATGACCTGCTCTTCCATTCGACGACGCGGGTGGCGGTCTTCAGCAACCGCAGGCGCAGCGTATCGAACTGGGCGACGCGCCAGGACGAGCGCGCTGGCATCAGGCGACGCAGCGAACACGGCAGCCAATAGGCGCCGATGTGCAGCACCAGGCGTAACTGGTTGGCAGCGGCGTGGCAGCAGGAGGTGCGTTCAGCAGCCAAGTGGGGTCTTCCAGGACTTTATGTGGTTCTCGGCCTGGCCGCGACGACAGCAGAGATCCTCGTGCAGCGTGCGGGCACTGGCGCCGGTGACGTTGGTGACGACAAGGCGCGTTTCGGTGCCCTGGGCGCTGGCCTCGACGCGGGCGATGATGCGCGCGACGCGGCTCCAGTTCGCCGCGCCATCGAGGAACTCCTTGTAGCGCCGCAGCTTGCTGTCTGCGGCACTACGGGCGCGTCGGGCCGCGGTGCTGTGCACCCTGCCTCGTGATCCAACAGCTATGCCGCTTCAGGCAGCCTCCACGCTCTTCACCTTGAACAGCCGAGCCCAGCCCTCGGTCTCGTCTAACATGTCGATCGCAACGTCGTAGACTACTGCAGCAACCTCCTGCGAAACCAGCGGCAGCGGCACCTCCTCCAGTGGTGGCGCCAGCGCTGTTAGGCGCAGCTTGGCCGCCACCATCATCGCAGCCATGGTGGAGTTGTCGCGCTCAAGTACCTCGAGCTCTGCATAGGCGCGTAGAGCGATGAACGCCGCCGAGGGCACTGCCAGGAGTGTGGAGCCTAGACCCAGCACCGCAGCGATCCCGTGAGTAGCGTCGCTCTCCCATTGGAGCAGCAGCCACTTAATCAGCACGAGCGCGGCGGTTAGCAGCATAAAGATCTCACCCCAACCGGCCAAGCCGCGGCTACGCCAGCGAGCCCGCTCAGCCGCCATCTCATGGTAACCGATCTGGTTATCTAACAACTCCCATGAGATGCGGGCTCGCGTCGCTTCCAACGCGGTTCCGGCCAGAATACCGCGCGGTAAGGGTGAGGCCCTCAGCACGGCATGAAAGTACCAACTGACCCATGATCCGGGTTCGGCCTTAGCGTCAATCCGGCCTTCCGTGTGTCCCTGGCCACCAGCGACTGAGCGCCAAGTCTCGCCCAGGGGCAGCGACCATCCCAGCATACCAAGTATGCGCTGCTTACGGCAAAGTTCAGCCAGCAGACGGTAGCTGATCCAACGTTCATGCCAATGCCGCTGCTGGTTCAGCGCCACCAGGCAGATCAGCAGCACCAGCGCACCGAATTCCGCCGCTGTCAGTTCCAGCTTAACATTCGGCCACAGCACGGCAGCGTTACCAAATAAGACGGCAAATGCCGCAAGCATCGCGACCAGCACAAATGAGGACCGGTAGCGGTTTGCATATTCTACCGCCAGCTTATCCGGCGTAGCATAGATTCGGTCCCAGTAGCTTGCCACGGGGTCGCCCGGCAACGGTGAAGTAGGTAGGCACGGCGGCGGTGGCGTGGGGAGCGGAACCGTAACTGCATGGTGTCCGGGCAACCGTTGGTCCAGCCATTGGCCGGCTAAGCCGGCTGCGTTCATTACCCGCCGCTCGATACCCCATAGCCAATCTGTCATGATGCCGCCGAGCGGCAAGCGCTCATCTAGAAAGCTCCGTATTTCCACGCCATACCGTCGAAAAGGGCGCCCGAGGACACCCTCTGCCACGGCCGCCACCAGCGGAGGTGGCGTGATAATGCCCTGGACATATGCCTCCAGCCGCGCCGCCGCCTCTGCACAGCGAGGGAGCGTGCGCGGTCGGCGCAGCGCGGTCATGGTCTCTACCCAAGCGGGCTCCTGCAGACCCTCTGCATCCACCCACCACACCGGTGGGCCAGATCGAGCAGCGAAGCGCACCGTGTCAGCGGTGCCGCCAACTCCTTTGCCAGGATGGCCGTCCCATAGCGCCAGCACCAAGTCGCAGTTGCGGACTACCATCCGGCCCACCGCACTATAGCTGCCAGCCGCGTCATCGCCGCGGCCGCCGTCAAGCGCAAGCACGCGACCTTCGGCGCGGTCCAGCAATGCGCGGAAATCTGCCAAGCTTTCTTCACTGGTAAAGTCGCGTTCATACTCGGCCTGGGCGAATGGCAGCAGGACTTCCAACTGGTAACCAAGCTCCAGCGCCAAGCGGGCAACCAGGCGGTCTGCGCCTTCGGCCAGCGGTGACACTATTCGCAGAAGCGGTGGGCAGGGGGTGTAGGAGTCGAACACACCCACCAAAGCCTGTGCTTGTGCCTTCACCAGGACAAGCAGTTGGCGCATTTGGTGTGTCAATCGGGCCAACCTTGTAGGGTCTTCCGTCAGAGTACGGGTACCCGTAATTCCTATTCGGAAGGCGATTCCAGGGACGAATGGCCCAAGATGATCAGTCATGGAAGATCTCCGAGTTTATTAATGAGTTGGTTCAACTGTACATACGAATGGCCAAAGATATTACGTAGAATGTCTTCACGCCTCAGCCGCGCTGTAGCGCTCGCCCGGTCTTTGAGAGGACCGCCGCTAGAGTGCGCACCGCCACGCGATCCTTTTCCTGCTCATCAGGCGGTAGTTCGTCGAAGTCGCGCAGGCTGGGATGGAGGAGCAAAGCGTTATCGCGTGCGCCATAGCGCCAGCCACGCTCAATTCGGTCGGCACACCAGCGGCGATGCTCCACGCGCGCCAGCAGGTCTAGTTCGCTCTCGTTGAGCGTTATGTCCTGGCCCGTGTTACCAATACGTAGGCTAGCCGCAGCAAAGAGTACCGCCATATGATCGGCCGATGCGCGGTTGGCGTCACGCAAGTTCTCTGGCAGCATTTCCCATTCCTCGATGGATGCTGCCGATCCGCCGCCCAGACCAGGTGCCGCCTTTTTATATTCAGCGTGCAGCGCCATGGCGATGTCATCGCCGCAGCGGTCCAACACACGCTCAATGCTCTCGGGCCGCAGTACGCCGCCGAACGGCACCACCTCGCGCAGACTGCGTCCATCTAGCGTCACTTGGCCGAGCGGCGCCAGCAGCCGGTCTTCGCGCGATTGTCGCACCAGCACCGGCAAAGCCTCTGTACCCAGCGGATGGCCGCGGCGTCGCAGGGCCAACGCAGTCGAGATGCCTTGGGCATCCGGCTGCAGCACCACCGCCAACTGCGGCGGCAGCCATCCGACCGGCGCCTCTGTGGGCAAAGCAGTCAGAACGGCGAACTCAGCCACCAGTGGCAGTTGCGGTCGAGCGGCACACCATGCCGATAAGAGACTAGCCTCGGCCTTATCCAGCAGCAGCGAGAATAGCGGCCGCTCGTTCGGGTGGTCCTGCGCGCATAGCACCAGTTGGGCCAGCGCCTGCTGCCATCGCCCGGCTAAACCGATTACCATGATATGGGTACGCGCCGCCGGGACTGGCTTCAACAGCGCGGGCGCGTAGCGGCGCAGTTCCCGACGCAGGCCCTCGCGGTCAGGGCAAAGCCGATGGTAGCGTACGTTGTGCTGACGGGAGATGCCATCCAGCGCGGCATCCAACTCGCCTGCCAGCACCTCGTCATCCACCAGCACGCCGAGCACCAGCGGCGGCATGTCGGCCGGCCGCGTCGCAAGCAGTGGCATGGCAATCATCGCCAAATCCAGGTTCGCCAAGTCATCCTCATGCGTAAGAAACAGCGCGGAAGCGCGTCGCAGGTTGAGCGTGGCGAAGGTTTCCGGCAGTGCGGGGTCGGCTTCGGCACAGGTAAGGCCGAGGCCTTCCAGCGCATCGCGCCGAGTGGCATCGAAGCTGGGCGCGACGATGATGATCTGTCGGCGCCGCTCGGCCAGCGTGCGTAGCGCGGCCTCGGTCAGCCGTTCGGCGCCACAGACGATGATATGGTCACTTTCCCAGTGCAGCATCGCCAAGCGCAGCGGTCGAGTGATCGAACCGACCAGGATATTCAGCGTAGCCAACGCGGCGACAAGCGGCACAAGCAGCCGGCCCACCTGCAACTGCCAGGGGATAGCATTCTGCAACTCATGCGGAAACTGTAGAGTAATGAGTTGAAGGGTGCGAAACAGCGTGTTGAAGTAGTCGGAGGGAGCGTGCGGCGGTTCGTGGCGCACCCAGCCCCAAAGGCCGAGCCCGAGCGCAAGAAGGCCGGCGATAAATTGCGCTTGGCTGCCGCGCCGGGCAAGCCATGCAGCCAAGCAAGCGGCGTGTCGCGTAAGGGCGAGGATGGGGCGGCTCATGGAGGGGAGGCCCGACCGGCCGGTGAAAGCAGGATGTTCAGGGTTGCGGCGATATCGGCCTCGTCCCGGCGCATGGCGCGGAGGAGGTTGGCAAAGCTGTTGCGCATGGGTTCGAGATCTCGATGGTGAAGGCGATGAGGATTGCGAGGGCGAGGCGCAGTACCGGCGTTGCTTGGGCTAGCTTCGCTACCGGCGGCGAGTTGATCTATCAAGCGCAGCCACGAACCAGCCGGGTGCAGCGGCAATAGGCGCGGGCGGGTGACGATGGTTCGCTTACTCATCTCAAGTCTCAGATGGGGGCTGGATTAATGGGGTGCAGGCGGTTCGCCGACGCAAGAGAGGACGGTCAGCAGTTCCCGCTGGGAATGCACGCCGAGTTTCTCCAGTACCGTTTGTATTTGGCTTCTCACCGTCGCATGGATCTTTCCCCTCTTTTTTGCTATCTCTTCTGAACTCATGCCTACTGCAACTAGCGCGGCAACTTCTGCTTCCGCATGAGTCAAGTCATACAGATTGCGTAGAACCGCAGGCAACGGCACCCGCGGTCGGATCGGAAGAATGCGGAGAAAAAGAAGCTGTTCGGACGCGCCGGAACTTGCTGCACGTGAATTACCCAGAACACATCCGATAACGGCGGTAGAAGGCGTCCCGTCAAAACGAATAGCGCGAGGAGTTTTATTTTTTGCTATTATATGAACTAATTTGCGCAATTCGTCGGCTGAAGCCGTCATCTCCAGCTTCCCAGATTGCGAAAATCTAATACCAACTGAATTTAAATTACGGCGACCACTGTCATTAATCACCTGCAATTCACAATTATGATTGATGATTGCGGTAGGGTCCAACAATTCTAGAGAATCTTGAAGCATGATTGCGTCGAAGTTGCCCTGCGCTTGTCCGGTCGCTACCAGCCTTCCAAGCGCCTGCTGCATACGTGTGGGCCAATTTTCCACCAAGCTAGCTACGTCACTCCTCAGGTCATCGGACGTGACACCACCTTCGGTACGCAGTAGATCTTCAATGTGTTGCAGCTCGACGCTGTCTTCCTTTCGACGGGCGATGCCTAGCAGGTGAGTGAGAACTGCGACCCCGAGCACATTTACCGATGCGCGGTACCCAGCAACCGTCCAACCGGACAAGCCGTCCATTCCAACTGAATCTGATTCGGGAATACTAATGGAGCGATGGCCGAAAGCATCAAAAAAGTCAAATGATAGATTTTTTATTAAAGAATTCGTTACAAAATTCATAAATGAGGTAATTCCACCTAAATCATTAATAATTCTAACATCGAGCTTGGTGGTCAGTATGATATTTTCGGCAATATTGGCATAGACCAACATGAAAAAAGCGGATATTGCAATTTCAATATTCAGATCGTCGCTTAAAGCTAATTTCCAATTATTAAATTTTCTCTTTTTCGTTGTCATGGCCTGCAGAAGCGACCAATGACGAAGGACTCCAATAATGGCCGTGACACCAATGGTAAGAAGGAGAAATCCCCACGGCCATGGAACAACCGCGCTGCCTATGGCGATGGCAAGCAACGTTACCGCCACGCGGAGGCGCCGAACCGACGGCAGTCGATGCCCCGTCCCGACACACCACGCAGCGCCATTGACGGCTACGGCGTCTAGATTCGATATGACGAAATGTAGTTTATCCGCCATACCTGATTGCTTGCGAGGCATTATTTTATCGCTCATTTATTTTGTATGACGCTCCGCTTTTGTCCGTTTTGGCAGTTATACATTTTATATGCTATCTAACTTGGGAGGGACTCCACAGGAATTTAATTCGTTTCATATTATTGGATAGGGCAGGTAGCAGGTAAATACGCGAAACTACGTAAGTACAATCCAAACGTCTGGCCCTATCGGCGATAAACACCTTAGACCATTGTTTCTGGTAACATATCAAATCTTGATCGAGACGGAGCTTTCCGATCACTTCTCCCAGGCGGCACATTGCTATCAGGCTGCAGGAAATTGATTTTCCGCCCAGGGCGCCGCAACATTGCTTCGCGGCGGCTAGGCGGCTCGAGGGAGCGACAGGGAGATCCCAGACCAAGGGCCCCACGCATTCCCCTTGCGAAATTTGATGCATATCGACGCGGAGTTTGAACGGACGGCCAAGGTAAAGTGACTGCCAAGGCTCGGGAAAGCCGCTTCTCAGGGGAGGCCACTTTCCGCGCCACCGACAATGCCGCCAAGGACGCCGAACGACCAGGGCGGAGCGAGTTGGGAAGGCGTAAGAGAAGCTTCGACTAAATGGAAAGTAGATTATCTAAATAAACAGCGCGCTGCCTCAGTTGCCCCCCGTTGCGGCGAGCCGGTCGTTCAACCAGGTCAAGAGTAGGCGATAGTCTAGGTTGCCGGGGTCGATATCGGCCAGCCGCACAAAGATTGCCCGGGCTTGGCGATAGCCGTCTCGCGCAGCGGCGACATCGCCTGCCTCTTCATTGACCAGGCCGATCTGGCTAAAACTCTCCGCCAGGTCGCGCTGCCACCCGGCGTTGCCCGGGTCGGCGGCGGCCAGCCGCTCGGCGATGGCCATCTGTGCGCGATAGGCGGCCAGCGCCCCGGCGCCATCGCCCTGCGCCACCAGCACATCGCCGATCTTGTTGTGGCTGACCGAAAGGTCGCGCTGCCACCCGGCGTTGTCCGGGTCGGCGGCGGCCAGCCGCTCGCGGATGGCCATGGCGGCGCGATAGGCGGCCAGCGCCCCGGCGCCATCGCCCTGCGCCACCAGCAC
>CANGNF010000071.1 GCA_947455205.1 Acetobacteraceae bacterium
CGCCTGGCCCGGCGGCCAGAGGCTGGCGGAGGACTGGATGCCGACGACATAGGTCATGCCCAGGGCGGTGATGCCGTCGCGGAAGCCGGTGTCGACACCATAGCCGGCATCGGCCAGGACGATGCCGGGTGGGATGCCGTCGGCCTGCGCTGCCCGGATCTGCGCGAGGGCGATCTGCGGCTTGGTGGCGAAGCCCAGTTCCTCGGGCACGCCTGCCTTGCTGCGCCGCGCCACATCCTCGGCCCAGGGCTGTGGCAGATAGAGCCGCCAGTCCACCGGCAGGCTGGCCTGCTCATTGGCGACCGACAGGCTGACGGCGACCTGGCAGTTGTCCTGCTTGCCGAGTTGGCCGCAGTATTGCCGCGCGACGCCGACGGAATGCCTGCCCTTTTTGGGGAAGCCGGTGTCGTCGATGATCCAGGCCTGGATCGGACCGTGCTGCTGCATGGCGGGCAGCACGCGGGCGCGCACCACGGCGAGCACCGCAGCATCCAACCAGTCGGCCTTGGCGACCAGGTGGTGCCGGGCTCGACCCGGGCAGCCATCGGCTCGATGCTCTTGCGGTCGCCTGGCAGCAGCAGGCCGGCGCAGTAGCGCCGAACCGGGGCGATGCGGTCGGCATGGCCGAGCGCCGCACCAAGTGCCTCGACATAGGCCGAAAACCGCGATTCACTGTCGTCCGATGATCCAAGAAGCACCCACCGCCTCCATGCGTGAGAATCTCCACGCATACGGAAGCGGGCTCGAATCGGGCAAGCATTTTATGACACAGTAGTACTAGCAGGCTGCTGAAAATCCCCTCGCGGTCAGCCGGCTGTCATGATTCCCTTGCTGCCGGTGGACGCGGCGAGGTTGGGGATGCGCGGCAAGGACGAGGTCCGGGGTTCGCTGTTCAGCTATGTGGACCTGGAGCATCGGGTGCGGCCTGACCATCCGCTGCGCACGATCCGCGCCGTGGTGAATGCTGCGCTGGCGGAGATGTCAGCCGAGTTCGACGCGCTGTTCCCAGGGCGGGGCGTGACTCGATCCCGCCTGAGCGGCTGTTGCGCGCCTTGCTGCTGCAGGCCTTCTACTCGATCCGTTCTGAACGTCAGCTGGTGGAGCGGATAGACTTCGACCTGCTGTTCCGCTGGTTCGTCGGCCTCGGCGTGGATGATCTGGTCTGGGACGCCACCACCTTCACCAAGAACCGTGACCGGCTGCTGGCGGGCGAGGTGGCCGCGCGCTTTCTCGCCAGGGTGCTGGCGCAGCCGAAGGTCCGCGCGCTGCTGTCGAGCGAGGGTTCTCGGTGGACGGCACCCTGCTCGACGCCTGGGCCAGCACTAAGAGCTTCCGGCCCAAGGACGGCTCCGGTCCGCCGCCGGATGGCGGGCGCAATGGCGAGCAGGACTTCCGCGGCCAGAAGCGCAGCAGTGATACCCACGCCTCCACCACCGACCCCGACGAGCGTATGGCGCTCCCGTATTGGGACCAAAACTTGCTCCCAAACGGGATCGCGCTATAGGATGATGTGCGGATTATCGCCGTTGCCACCCTGAGGGCCTTCTGGGACCAACCCAGCCACCAGGCGGCAGAACTGCCTATGAGGGCATGAACGACCATTGTGAAGGGCGCGCGTTGGCAGCGCCCGGTCGAGGTAAAGGCGACCTTCAACTCGGCTGACCTGCTGGCCAACGGCAGGGTCGTGTTCGACATCGGCGGCAACGAGTGGCGGATCGTCGCAAAGCTGAATTTCCGACACCAGATTATGTACGTGCGCTTCGTCGGCAGGCACGGCCAGCACGACAAGATCGACGCGAACGAGGTGTCAGGTGCGACATGGACATCAAGCCGATCAAGACCGAGGCCGATCACCGAGCTGCGCTGGCCGAGATCAGCCGCCTGATGGATGTCCGGGAGCAAGACCTACCTGACGCTGATGGCGACAGGCTGAAGGTGCTGGCCGTGCTGGTGGACGACTACGAGCGCCAGCACCATCCCATCGCCTCGGTCGATCCCATCGAGGCTATCGAGTTCATGATGGGCGAGAGGGGCATGGGGCGCACCGATCTGGAGCCGCTGCTCGGCAGCCGAGGCCGCGTCTCCGAGGGGCTGACCCGAAAGCGGGCGCTGTCGATCAGCAGGATCCGTGCGCTGTCCGAGAGACTATGCATCCGGCCTGAGGTTCTGGTGGCGCCATATGCTGCGCCCTGAGCCGCCGACATCTTCGTGGACCAAGCAGGTTAAAGGGACGGCCACCGCTACGCGGAAGCGGGCCGCCTGATCTGCTACCAAAGCCCCAGAACCCGGCATGGCCAGGTCCTCGCTCTACACATGCCTCGATGCGTTCGCTGCCTCATACCCGGCATTGGCTGCAGCATCAGCGCCCACCCAGGGCGGCGAGCACCTCGCGCAGCCATCGCTTGAATTCGGGATCGTCGCTGAACTGCTCGAACAGTTCCGTGTCGTCCTTCATCGGAGCCTAGGCAAAGGAGCCAACCAATCTTCGGATCGCAAGCCGTCAACCCTTTTGAACTCACCAAGATTGCCGGTGATGACCACGAGGCCACGGCTGCGTGCATGGCCGGCGATCAGCACGTCATATCCACCGATCGGCGTCCCCTTGCGTTCCAGGTCAGCGCGAATCTCGGCGGCGTGAGCGGCCGCGTCCTCGTCGAAGACCAGCACGGCCAAACGCGCCGCCAGGCGCTCGACCTCGCGCCGGTTCTCGACCGGCCTCGCCGACTTGGCCGCGCCGTATAGCAACTCAGTCAGGACGATGGAGGAGATGCATAGGGTTTCCGCCTCTGCATTGAAGCGCGGCCTTAGGCCCTCCGGCCGGTCGCGCAGCACCCGTATGCATACGTTGGTATCCAGCATGTGACGCAGCATCAGAAGGCCTCGCGCTCCTGCGGCGGCGGCTGGTCGCGTTTACCGAGATCCACGCCTGGGGCAGCGAAGAAATCGTCCCACAATGCGTCGGCCGGCACGATTACGCGCCGCGCGCCGTCTCGCAGGATCGCCACCTCGCGGACGTCGGCAGGGAAAGCCACGTCCTTGGGCAGCCGCACCGCCTGCGACTTGTTGCTCAGGAACAGGGATGTCCGCGTCATCGGAAAGTCCTTGGATATACATTATGTATATCCCTCGAAAGGCGGGAGTCAATCGTTGGAGGTCTCGCTGTAGAGCAACGATCTGGCTGTAAGCCGCATTGCCTCGGCTGAACTGCTCCCAAACTTTGGGCTGTTGCCTCAGCTGAAATGTTCCCCTGCGGCGAGGTGCCGCTGGGTCGGGCATGAGGCGGGTGAGCATGGCGACGCCTACTGAGCTGGTGGCGGTGACGGCAGATCCCTATGCGCAATTCGGCGCGCAAGCGGGACCCCAACCCGAGCGCTGCGGATGACCTTAAATTTCCCTGCAAAATGAGCCGAGTGCCGGGGTACTGATCGGCGTCGGTCGGGCCCCCGGCACGAGGGAACTTTGCAAATCTACTTAAGGTGTTATGGCCGCGATAGACAGGGTTCCACTTGGATGCCGAATTACAGAGGGCGAGCCCCCAGCGAGTGCTGAGCGGTGTGCTGAGCCGCAGCGGACAGTCAGCGATGTCGTGGCGCCCAGATAACTGGGATGCAGGCCCCAACCTGGTCATCGGCGTCAGCGGCAGCGTCGGTTGAACCTTGGCCAGCGTGGCGGGCGGCACTGGACCATATTTTGCTCGCTCGATGTGAAGGCCAAGGGATGGTGGTGTCGCGGGCGCTGCCTGCCCGGGCCACGCAGGCAAGGGGCCGCCGGTATGCCGCAGCTGACGCACTTGGGCTTCGACTTCGCCTACTCGCACATGGTGGGCCGCTGGCGCGTGCCCGGCGCCTGGCCAGGCCGCACCTTCCCCGGACATCGAGATGTTCGAGGAGGTGGCCCGCATCGCCGAGCGCGGACTGCTCGACATCGTCTGCTCCGGCGACGGCACCGGCACGCCGGATACCTGGCGCGGCAACCGCGACGCGGCGGTGGAATGGGGCGTCAACTGGCCGCGGCAGGACCTGCAGCCCAATGCCGTCGCGATGGCGCGCGAGACCAAGCATGTCGGCTTCGGCCTGACCTACTCCACCACCTTTCATGCACCCGTATTACATCGCCCGTTTGATGAACACGCTGGACCACATCACCGGCGGGCGCATCGCGATGAACATGGACACCTCGACCCGTCGCTCGGACTACGCGAATTTCGGCATGGCGGACCTGATGGGCCACGGCGCCCGCTACGACCGGATGAAGGAGTTCGTCGATGTCTCCGGCTGCTGTGGGACAGCGCCGAGCTGGACGCGATGGTGTGCGACCGTGAGACCGGCCAGGTCGGCGACCCCGCCAAGGTCCACGACGTGCGGCATGCGGGTAAGCACTTAACGTCGCGGGACCGCTGAACACGCCGCCCTCGCCGCAGGGCCGGCCGATGCTGGTGCAGGCCGGCGGCTCGCCGCGTGGCATCCGTGCGTCGGCCTATGTCGCGGACGTGGTGTTCGGCGCCGACATGCCGCTGGCGATGCAGGTGCGGCAGCGGAAACTGCTGGACGAGGCGCTGGCCGGGCTGGGCAAGTACCCGGCAGAGGTCGGCATCCTGTGGCAGACGCCGATCTGCATTGCCGAGACCGAGCGCGAGGCGCTGGCGCGGCGCGACCAGCTGCTCGGCTTCTATCCACCCGAGGCGGTCGGCGCCTATCTCTCCTACAATTGCGGCTATGATTTCGCCAAGCTGCCGGAGAGCTTCACACTGCGCAAGCTGCACGACGAGATCATCGCCAGCCAGGCCTCGCCGATGGGGTTCCTGCACGAACTCTCGGCCGAGATCGGCGCGGAGACGCGGATCACCCGCAAGGAGTTTCTGGAGTACGGCCTGCGCGATGCGACCAACTACGACGCCACCGTGACCGGCACGCCGGCCCAGGTGGCGGACCGGCTAGAGGAGGTGTTCGAGGCCACCGGCAGCCGCGGCGGCTTCATGCTGGGCCACGCCGTCGCGATGCCACTTGACCTGATCGGCATCGCCGACCTGCTGGTGCCGGAGTTGCAGCGCCGTGGCCGCTTCCGGCGGGAATACCGCTACCGCACACTGAAGGATAACATGCGCGACAATGGGCCCGATTGACGGGGTGGAGGATGTCCTCAACGCGGCATCGGCCAGCTCACGACATCGCGCCAACCTGCCCGACCCGGAGGCCGCCGATGTCGCCTATTCTGCTGCCGTGCCTCGCCAGGCGCCTCCTCGCTGTCCTCGCGCTAAACCTTGCCACCGATGCCGTGGTCCAGCCCGCGCTGGTCACGCCGGACAAGCTGACCGACGGCGTCGCCGCCACCTTCGCGCCCTTCGCGTTCTACCGCGATAGCCAGCTGGTCGGCTTCGACATCGAGTTCATCCAGGCCGTCGGCGCGAAGCTGGGGCTGGAGCCGGTGCCGACGCACACCGCGGCCTGATCCCGGCCCTGCAGGGCCGCCGCGTGGATATCGTCAACAGCGCGATGTACATCACGCCGGCCCGGGCCGAGCAGATGGACTTCGTGCCCTACATGCGCAGCGGCACGCAGATGGTGGTGCGCAAGGGCAATCCCTGGCGCCTGGCCGGGCGCGGCGACCTCTGCGGCCGCAAGGTCTCGGTGACGCTGGGTGGCATCCAGAAAACCTATGCCCGCGCCGACAACGAGGGCTGCAAGGCCGCTTGCCGCGCCGAGGTGACGGTGATGACCTTCCCGAGCGCGCAGGAGGCGGCGATGGCCGCGCGCAACGGCCGCGCCGACGCCTATTATGAAAGCACCGCCGGCGTCGCGCGCATCACCACCGAACTGGCCGACGGCTTCGAGGCGGTGGGCAACGTGTTCGAGGTCGGCACGCAGATCGGCTTCGCGGTGCGCCAGGGCGATACCGCGATGGCGGCGGCGCTGGCCCGCGCTGTGCGGGAGGTGGCGGCGGACGGCACCTATCATCGGCTGATGGACAAGTACTACCGGCCGCGCATCGGCAGCCTATTCTGAGGCGACCCGCGTGCCGCTGGACTCGCCGGAGCTGATCCTCCGCTATCTCTCCGGGGAGAAGCTGTTCTCGGTGGCTGTCATGACGCTGGCGATCAGCCTATGCTCGCTTGCCGGCGGCATGGCGGCGGGGCTGGTGGTAGCCCTGCTGCAGGAGGCGCGGCTGGCCCCGGGGCGCTGGCTGGCGGTGCTCTATCTATGGCTGTTCCGCGGCACACCGGTGCTGTTCCAGCTGATCTCCGTGTTCAACGTGCTGCCGGCTTCGGCCTGGTGCTGTCGGGCTTCAGCTGCACGGTGCTGGCGCTTTCGCTGGGCGAGGGCGCCTACAAGGCGGAGATCATGCGCTCCGGCATCCGCGCCGTCGGCTTCGGCCAGCGCCAGGCGGCGCGCGCGCTGGGCATGCGGGAAGGGCAGGTGATGCTGTGGGTGGTGCTAACGCATGCGCTGCGGATCAGCGTGCCGCCCATCGGCAACCAGTTCATCGGCATGCTGAAGCTCTCGGCGCTGGTCTCGGTGATTGCTTGTCGAGTGGTTTCTGCTGGCCGCAAACCAGCTGGCCGCCGCCAACTACCGCTACCTGGAGGCGCTGTGCGCAGCCGGCATCTACTACCTCGGCCTCACCACGATCTTCATGGTGTTGCAGGCGCTGCTGCAGCGCTTCCTCGGTGCCACGGCGGATGCGGGGCGGGTGCGATGAGCGCGCCGGTGCTGCTGGAAGCCACCGCGATCCACAAGGCCTATGGCGCGCTTGCGGTGCTGCGCGGGGTCGATCTCAGCGTGCGGCGCGGCGAATGCCACTGCATCATCGGCCCCTCCGGCAGTGGCAAGTCCACGCTCCTGCGCTGCCTCAATCTGCTGGAGCCGATCCAGGATGGCCGCATCCTGTTTGAGGGCCAGGACATTGCCCGCACGCCCCGCCGCCAGGCGCCGGCGGTGCGGCAGCGCATCGGCATGGTGTTCCAGAACGTCGAGCTGTTCCAGCATCTCTCAGCGCTCGACAACGTGGCGCTGGCGCCGATCCGGGTGCGCGGCGAGGCCAAGGCCGCGGCACGCGACAAGGCGGCGGCGCTACCGCTACCGCAAGCGGTCCGGCTATTCGCTCGGCGTCCGCTTCGCGCCGGATTGGGGGGAGTGGCGGGTAATGAGCCTGTTCCACGGCGTGGACATTCCGCTGGAGCCGGGCATGTGCTTCCACATTCCGACCACGCTGCGGGCGTGCGATGTGTTCACGGTCGGGATCAGCGAATCCATCGTGGTGACCGCCTCCGGCTGCCGGGTGCTGGGGCAGGGGTTGCCGAGGCCCATCCGGCGCGTTGGCCTCGCGAAACCGACGCGGGACCCGCCCGCGGCGCGCATGGAGCGCCAGCCGGCAGCAACCCAATGCCGGCGGGTTGGCTGCGACCGTGCAATACGGGATTGGCGCCAGCCCGCCGGCTCGTGGTCAACGGCGCGCAGACATGCCGTTTTCCGCTCGCCGCTCGAACAGGCACTACCACCACGACCACCACCAAGGGCCGCCCGCAGCCGCTCTGAGGTCACCCGTTCAGTCGGCGGCATCGGCCGCCGCCGCCGCCACCATCGCGGCGGTCGTCAGGGCGGTTTGGATAGGCTGGCGGGGGAGCGGTGATGCTGGTCACGGCGAGGCGCCTGCGGCGCTGGGAAAGGGGGACGGATGGCGCAGCTGGGCGCAGGCCGGGGTAAGCGGGGCAGATTCCTGGGCCGAGAAGAGCGACTACCTGACCGACCTTTCCCAATCATGGAGCTTGGCACCTCCGCGAAGATGCTATCGATCGTGCCGCTGGTGGCGGGCGGTGGGCGGTTCGAGACGGGTGCCGGATTGTGACCCGCAGCGTGGTGGCGCCGACTTGGTGCGAAGAATGGACCGTAGCCGCGGAACCTGTCGCTGCAGGTTGTCAATCGTGACGCAACAGGGGCCCTCTTTTGGAGTGCGCCCGGCCAATGACGCCGGGACGCGGGACAGTTGGATGCATGCCGGTGTTGGCGGTCGTCGGGCTAGCGTTGGACCTGGCGACCACTGGAGGTCCGGCGGCGTCTGGATCGATGTCAAGCGCACGGTTCAGCCGTGCGAGCATGCGTTGCGATGCCTCCGAGAATTGGGCCGCCGCCGCTGCGGCAGCCGCGGCATGGAGGTTGGCGCCGTCGACATCGCCAAGCCCCGCCCTCTGGCAGGCCCGCGCGCCGGCAGCCTTGACCGCCTTGGCATGGCGCCTGGCGGCCGAGGCGAGACGTTCCCACACTTCGCCCGGCCCTGCCCCGCTATCTTCCGGGTAGCTTTGGGCGGCGCGGCCAGGCGCCGCGTCCAACAGCCTGACCTTGATGTTTATCTGGTCAACCACGGCATCCGTGGCCCCCACGCCCGCCCTGGCAGCATCGCAGGCCGGCCCCGCCTGGACGCTTCGCACGGCAAGGGCCGTGCGGGCGGCCTCGATCTCGACCATCACACCAGGGTTCCGCCGGTGGCGCAGCGGCGCAAACAGTGCCTGCCAAGGGGTGGCGGGACTCATCATGGCGGTAATGGTGCGCCTGTCCGGCCAGAGCCGCGTCCAGGGCAACAGTTCACCCCGCAAGGCATCAACAGTGTCAGTGTCGCCGATCCAAAGCCCCGCAGTGCCAACCTCGGCCACAAGGCCGCCGACGGCGACGACCGCGGCCGGATTGAGCGAGCCGGCCGGCGCGACTTCGCTGACGGGAAGCGCCAGCACCGATGCCGGCAGCACCCCAACAGGCGCGAGCATCAGCAACCCGCCCCCGACGAGCAGTGTTGCGCTGAGGATGGTGACGGCCAGCGACCGCCGGCGCGACCCCAGCCACCTGGTCGGGCCAAGCGCGGTCAATACAGCGCCAATCCCTCCCAGGCCGGCGACGCTTTGGGCAAACATGCCAAGGCGCGACCCAAGGGCCGCGTCGAGCCCGGTCCACAGTACATGCTGGCGCGCGTCTGAGACCACCATTGGTGCGGCCGCCAGCAGTCCGACGCGAAGGACGCCCGCCACCGGCCAATGGTGGCGCTTGAGGCGGCGCCAAAGCGCGCCAGCGAGACCGGCAACATGCTCGCCCAGCAGTGGCCTCCGCAAACGCCGAAGCGGTCGCAAGTCGACAACGACCGGCTTGATTACCCAGGTCAGTTCGGACTTGCCCAGACCCCGACGGGCGACGATGTTGGCCGCACGGCGCCGCCAAGCGTCCCGCTCCAAGCCTCGAAGCCGCAGCGCGATGGCGGCATAGTGCTGCTGACACGTCACCGAGGTTGGTGGCCGATGCCGATCAAGGTGGGCTACGCGGCCATCGCCGGCCGCCTGTGCCAGCCGGCGCACTGCCGCCTCGAACGCGCCCCAGTCGAACTCCTGATAGGTTCGTGGCAGCGCCGACCCCGGTGAACCCGGATCGCGCCACCGGCCACCCACCTGCAACCGCAGGCGCAACTGACGCAGGCGTGCCGTCGAGCCGAGGTCCAACAGGACGCGCAGTCGCATCTTGGAACCCGGGCCGAGCAAGTTCCGGTCCACGGCATGCCGCCACTGGTCATCGGCGGCGAGTGTGACAAGGTCTGGGTCTGGCGCGCAGCTGACCACGGCCAACCTGCGGGCAACCTCCACCACCGATGCACGCCGAGCCTCAAGCAGGAGGACACCCATCCGAAACACTGGCGATCCGGATGGAGCACGTTGCAACAGCTTCAATCCTCCCAGATTTGCTGGGTCAGCCGGGTGCGGTTCAGCAAGGGGCGGACACCCACCACCGATTTGGCAATCAGCGCTGCCAGCTGTCCCCCTGGCGGGAGCAGCCCCGTGGCCGATGCGTCGTCGATAAAGGTCGTCGTCGCCGCCACTAGGCCGCCGAGGTCGCGGGCGATGAGGTCGGCCGTCAACTGGTGGCCAATAGCTGCCTCGAGTTGACCCGCCATGGCCATGGAGATCGCCGTCAGCGGATCGATGTGATGCTGAAGGATCGCGACGCAAAGCGGGCTGACCAGATCGGGCATGTCCACAGTTTTGATCCAGTCGCCGTTTTGGGCGAGCAGCGCGAAGAAAGTCGCGCCCGCCGTCGAGTCGCTCAGCGCCATGTAGTTGGTGACATTACGGCGCAGGTCGCGCAGCCGGTTGACGACAACGAAGACCTTAAGCTCGCTGGCCAGTGCAGGCGGCAAAGACGACCGGAGCTCAATCAGCTGGCGGATCGTTCCAATTGTCTCCAGAAACGCATCTTTGTCCGGCATGATCGGTAGCACGAACCGGGGTATCGGCCGGCCAGTAAGCCAAGCTTGGCTGTCCCGGAAATCACTGATGATTTCGGTGATTGAACCGGCTGGCGTGTCGACGATGCGGGTGGCGCGATCCGACTCTTCGGTTGACGACGTCGCTGCCCACATATCTTCGATCGCGAGGGTCACCGCAGCGCCGTTCTGTGCCATCTCGCTCGCGGTGACCTCCAGGACGCAGTAGGAGACAGCTTCAGCAGGGAGGATCCGCCTGGCGCTGCCGTAGAAGAGAACCTCCGCACGGCCGCGCGTGAGGTAAACGTTCTGCCCCCGGTGCAAGAGGTGCTCCTGCTTGACATCGGCGTCAACGGCGCGGATGGCAAAGCCGAGTTTTGACAAACACGCCGCCAACTGGCTGGCAACCGTCGTCTTGCCCACGCCGCCTCGCACGGCCCCTACAACCATGACCTGTGGCGCCTCCCATAAGACGGCCGGCGCCGGACCTGACAGCGTCACGGTGTTGGCGGGCGGCTCATGGGCGACGTCGTTTGGCGGTCGCATAACTCGTTTGATCATCCTGACCTCCTAATACTTCGGCTGACGTGGGGCGTGGTGCAGGAAGCCATCCCGCACTGATGGGGCTGAGTTGGCTGGCGTTCCCGGCGCGCCCTCAGGGCGGCGGCCGCCTGCCGGCATCGGCTGCTGCGGCACTGGAGCCGCACCAAGCGACGTTGTTGCCCCCAGTAAGATAGGGGTCGACTTGCCAACACCGCCTCGGCCACACTCCACGGGGACAGGGGAAGGCACGGTCCAAAACGCGGCTGGCGGGTTGGTAGTCTCCGTAACGTTTTTGCGTGAGGTCATCCTGAGCTCTTGGCCTTTTTGAATCTGTCAACTATCTGGTTCATGTTTGTGTGGCGCTGCTGACCAGGCTTGGCCTCCGACAAAGCACCAAGCCCATTATCCGGCGGTGGTGCACGCGATGGCGGTTGGCGCGGCGTGGCGGTGGCCCGCTGACCGACCACAGCGGGTTGCGGGGCGGCGCTTTTCGGAGCCCCTTTCTCCGGCGCTGGTCTCAGGCCCTCTGCATCCAGGGCTCGTTCCAGGGCTCGCTGGCGCTCCAGGCGGGTGCGGTCAGCGTCCCAGCGGGCGGCCGGCGGCAAAGCACCGGGGTCGCCTTCGCCGCGTCGAAGGCGGACGCGCGCCTCGGGGCCCATCCCAAGGAACCGCTCCAATCGCGAGAGGATGTTGCGCAGGTTCGCCGTGGTCAGGACGGCCTCGCGGACCACACCCGGCCAGCCGCCTCGTGATGAGAGCGCTACCTTGGGCCTCGCGGCCAACACCGACTGGGCGGCGATGGTGACGAGCTCGGCGATGCCGGGCACCGAAACTCGATGGACGATCAGCTCGTCAACTTCGGGAATGAGCTGCCGGACAAGCTCAGCCCACCTGAGTTCCATGTCGGCCGAAGCGGCTAAATGGTCGACGGTGCCCTGGACCAAGGCGCGCACCGCGGCACCAGCCCGATATTTCAGGTGCTTGGCAACCTCAGGAGCCCGCAGCGCCGCTTGGAAGGCGGCAACATAGGGATCCTCCGGTTCGCTTGGGACATTGTATTCCATGCCTTGTGGATATCGAGCGGCGTTCGGCGCGTCCACGGAAAAAATGCAGTCATGAATGACAGTTTATGTATCTGCAGGATGCCTGGTCGTGCCCGTTGAGACAAAATCCCCGTATGGGCCCGGTTACTTCCTACTATGGGGGCGATATGCTTAGATGTGGGCGGTTTGGTTGCACCGGGGGCAGTCCTTGGCACTAAAGATCTGCTGACGATTTCGTTCCGTACCATTGAGTTTGGCTGGGGGTGCTGATAGCCATCGGTTGCGCAGGGATGTTCTCTAAATATTTGGTAATCTGCTCACGATCCGCGGCGTCACCGGATTTGGCGTGCTGCGGCATCTGCTTGGTACGGGGCGGACGGCGGTGGTGCGGCGACCCCGCCCTGCGGGCCGCCGCTGCGGATGACAGCTTTCGGTGCGGGTGCGCCACGACGGCGCGAGCGGCTTGCGACGCTGGGCTCGCAGTTGGACACCCGCTTGACCTGCCGGTGGCGTCCGCCAGACCCGACCAGGGCACCGCACTCCTCCCTGGCGGTGCCAACTCTCGACCTCTCGTCGACGCTGCCGGGGGTGCACGCCAAGCGCAGCACTGTGGTCGAACCCAGCTTTGGCCGATAGGAACCGACCTTTATGAATGATCACCAAGGAGTCGGTGCCCCATAGCGATATAATTCGCATAATATTGATATATTTCGTTCCTCATATGGTAAATCGCGGGAGAGGCCTCCACTGTAACCCGAGTTGATTTCCTTGGTGAGCGCCCGGATATGACCTGCTTATGTCTCGGAAGTGCTCATAATGGCTCGTTTTGCAACTGGCTCGTTCCGAGCCGTTTTATTGCAGGAGGGTACCGTGAGGCTCGTGCCGCGTCCGTTGGTCGAGGGCCGAATTGGGATTGCCGCATCAGGCTCGACGGTCGGGCCGTGCCTGGACAGTGGGACGTAGGATGAGTGGAAAGGGTGCCGACCGAGTGTTGGTTTCAGCGCGCATCAAGCCGGAGACGCTCGCTTGGCTGCAGCGGGCCAGTTTCGCTGACCACGGGGGCCGCCCGTCGTCGCTGGTCGCGACCGTTCTGGATCAGCTGGCTGCTGCCGATGGTCACGGCCTGCGGACCACGACGGCGACCCCGGCGGCTGGCAACGAGTTCGCACTGGTGCGGGCGGCCATGATGGCGCTGCCGAGGCTGGCCGCAGGCATCGAGGCGTCTCGCGCCTCGGGTTGGCCGCTCGAGCAGTCAGCCAAGTTGGTTGCCTTGGCGCAGCGGATCGAAGATGGCGTTCGCGGCTATGTTCGGTTTTGCTACCGCGCCCAGCTGCCGTCGAGCCAGACGAAGCGCAGACCAGCCCGGGGGCGACGTCCGAGCGGGGCGGCGGTGGGGCGTCCATGAGGTCCCTCTTCACCTCCAATCTGCTCGTACGCGCCGATGACAAGGCTCGGTATGGCGTGCGGGTAAGCCCCAACGGGAACGCGTACGCCTTCGTCAGCGCGGTGGAGCATATACCCGTGGCGATCCCGGCTCCGGCGCAGCGCGACAACCGCGACGTGCAGTTGACCACCTCGCTCACCGGCATGGCATTCCTCGATGAGTTGGCGGCGACATCACCCGATGCCCATGACGGTGAGCGTGGACAGCGGCGGCGCTTCTTTTTCGCGGCGGCGCTGAGCCCGACCGAGCAGATGCCCCGCGACTCGGTGGCGCATGCTTGGAAGGTCTGGGCCGAAGTCCAAGGCCTGGACAATGCTCCGTATGTGGAATGGACTCACGGCAAGGAGCTTGGCCGGCGCGGCGAGCATTATCATCGGGTCTATGCCCGGATGCGCGCCACAGGCGATGGCCGCATCATCAACCTGACCGATGATTGGCCCAAGAATGAATTGTCGACCGCCATCATCGCCGCGGATCTGGGCCAACCCCACCTGCCGGGTCGCCACGCGAAATGGGTCTATGCCAAACTGCTGGAGGTCCGGCCGTATGCAGCGCCCGCCTTTCTCGATGCCGTCCACGCCGCGGTCGTCCAGGCTGACAAGCAACGGGCCGTGGCCGGCCTGCCGGCATTGCCCGCCCTGGGCAAGGAAGCGAGTCTGGCCGCATTCCGCCAGCGCGGGCTAATCGGCAGGCTGCGGAGCGAGCCCAGACGCCAGGGCAGGGCAGGGCAGCCCACAGTTGCCCAGACACCTCCGGATCCGGGGCCACAGCTGCCGACGCCCACGGCGACGCCGGCGCTGGTCAGGCCACAGACCTTGTCGCCGAACGTGACCACAGTTCCGCCACGGCAGCAGCCGGCTGCTGTATGGCCAACGCTCATCAGCCGGCCTGTCGCCACGCCGCGGCAGGGGCCAGCACCAGCACCAGCACCAGCGCCTGCGCCAGCGCCAGCGCCAGTCAGGGTAGCGGTCGCGGCCAGCGCACCAACGGCACCACCGCCTGCGATGCCACAGCCCGGTCGGCATCCTGTGCCAGCGGCCGCGCTACCCCAGCCCGTGCCCAACCCCGCGCAGGTAGACCAGCCTGCCGGACGCCCGTCGGGTCGCCCGCCAGAGCCAGCGATGATTGTCGGGCCGCGTCGCGAGTCACCCGGCCAGTCGCCGGACGAGGTGTGCTTTGTCCGGCGGCATCACGACGACCGGCGCAGCTTGCGAGCTTTGGAGATGCTGGCCAACCCGACGGCGCAGCATCCAACAGCCCAGGCTCGAGCCCCGTTGTACCGCGACCTGCTGCAGAAACTTTACCCGCAGCGCGCCATCGGCGCCGGCCAGAGCCAGCCAGATCAGGTGGCACGCTCGCCACCAGCTCGGGCGATCACCGTTCGCAGCCACGACAGCGGCCGCTGAAGTTACGTTACGCAACACCGATCAATGGCAGAGGAAGACAGACTATCATGGCTCAGCACCATAAACCCACGCAGGCCTCCGACGAGCAACTGGCGGCTGACCCGCGCGTCGGCTTCACATCGACTGGCCGCGCCCATCCGCTGCAATGCGCGATCTGCGTCTCGTTTCATAAGCCTAAGGAGCCCTGGTTCGCCTGGGGTATGGGATTGCCGGAAGTGATGCGTCTTCCGGACTTGGCGAGGGAAATATCTACGAAGTATCCAAAGGTAGCCGAAAAAATTGGTGCCGCACTTAGTGTGGGAATTGTACCAATAAAAAATCTCATGGATAATTTTGGGGAAAATAAATACCAAAAAGAGAGTTTTGGTGTGGCCCGCTTCGCGAACTTGGAAGATCAATACTTGCAACCATGGTATAGTATGAAATGTACATTGGAGGCTTTGCGTCGGCGTGACTTGAAGCAACCGCCAAACGACGGCGATCAAAGATGGCTTGAAAGCCGGCGGTCGACTAAAAGTCGCGCATCAATCGAGGCAGAAATTGCGAATGAAGAAGGAACATTCCATGTTCAGTTCTTTCTCGCCTTTCGCTTGATCCTCGGGGCGCTGGGCGAATGCAGGTTTCACCCTGGGGGGCGCATGCCGCTCGCCCATGTGCCAGAGTATCCCGAACTGATGCATGAAGCGGAGCACTGGTGCTCCTCCGGTCAGGTCAGAGCGGATCACGCAACGATTGTGACTGGTGCCGCGCCCGACCCGTATCGCCCGCATCGTCCTTTGGGGAACTCCATCTTGGGGACGGCCAATGATGAGGCAACCTCTGGGGCCGGTGCAGCCCAGACGGCGGACGGCTAAATGGTCGCTTCAAGGTAGGCGTCACCGGCGCGTTGACGGCATCGAGCTGGCCTGCGCCGCGCCATGGTCGAGAAGGTTCAGCCAACGTTAGTCTCGCATCGTGCGCCGCAGCGATTCCTTGATCGGCGTGATGATGTACGAAGCAGCGGTGCGGCGCTCACCCAGAATAAAGTTCTCGGTGGGCATGCCGGCGGAAAGCTGCAGCCCTGGCACGGCCGCCAACTCTGCCTCGTCGAGTTCCAGGCGGGTAAGGAAGTACGCACCGTAGACCGGGTCGCTCTGCTGGTCGGCCGAGACATAGATGACCCGTCCACCGATGAGGGGCGTGACCCGCTGCCGGAAGGGCGTCAAGCGGATATTGGCGCGCTGGCCAACCGAGACCTGCTCGATGTCGTTCAGCGCCACCCGCGCCTCGACGATGATGCGGCCAATGCCTGGCACCAGGTCCATCACCGGCTGGCCGCCTGCGATGGAGCTGCCAGGGGTGAATAGCTGGATGTTGGTCACCACCCCGGCCTCGGGTGCCAGCACGTCGCGCCGGGTCAGAACGTCTTCCGCAGCGCGCATCGCCTGCTGTGCCTGGGCGGCGGCGGCGACGGAGGTCTGTAGGTCGTTGGCGATATCCTGCTGGCGATTCAGCCGGAGGGCGGCCAACTGGGCCTGGGCCTGGGCTATTGACTGCAAGGTCGCAGCTTCCTGCGCCGTGAACTGGGCGATGGCGCTCTGGTAGCTCGCCTCGTTCTCCTGCACCTCCAGCACGCGGAAGCGGGAGCCGACCCCGATCCGCGCCAACTCACCGAAACCGCGCAGACGTTCCTGCAGGGATGCCAACTGCCGTTCGGAGGCACGGCGCTGCAACGGAATGGCCTGGAGCTGTGCGGTCAACTGGTTGATCTGGCGCTGCTGCACCATGACGGCGCCGTCATAGGCTTCCCAGCGGGCGCTGAACAAATGGCGCTCGGTTTCCACCAGGGGACTGAGCGTGGGATAGGCCTGGGCGGCCGCGCTGACCTCAGCCGGGAATTCGAAGCGGCGCTGGCTGTCCTGCTCGGCTCGCAGCCGGGCGATCCGCGCCAGGCCGCCCCAGTACTGTGCCCGGGCCTGGTCCGCCGCTGCCTGGGCCTGGGTGGTATCCAGCCGGAACAGTACCTGGCCGGCCTGCACCCGGTCGCCGTCGCGCACCGTCATCTCCCGCAGGATGCCGGATTCCAGCAGGTTAATGGTCTTGCGCCGGCCCTCGGTGATGAGGTTGCCTTGAGCGATGATAGCGCGCTCGATCGGCGTCAGAACCGCCCAGAGCGTCAGGCCACCGAAGGCCACCAGCACCGTCACCAGCGCCATCAGCAGAACCCCCCGTACCGAGGGCAGCGGATAACTGGCGTCGAGTTCGTCCTCAATGGCCCGAAGGTCGTCGGCCGTGCTGTGCAGGGGGGGCGTGCTCATGGGGCAGGCATCATCCGGTTTGGGCCAGCAAGGCGCTTTGTGCGGCAGCGTGGGTTGTCCAGCGGCCTTCACCCTCGAGCCGCAGTTCGAGGTCGGCAATGCCGTCCCAGCGGGGCAGGTCGTGGGTCACCAGGAAGACGATGGCGCCGCGCTGCCGCAACTGGCCGACCGCGGCCACGAGTGCCGCCAAGGCTGGCGCGTCAAGCCCCACCTCAGGTTCGTCCAGTACCACAAGGCCCGGGTTGCCATACAGTGCGCGGGCGAGCGCAACCTGGCGCTGCTGGCCGCCGGAAAGGCCTGTGCCACTGCCCGCCAGGGTGGCGTAGCCGTCCTGCAAACGCCCGATCATCTCATGAGCACCGGCAAGCCGCGCCGCGCGGATTGCGCCCTCGGAATCGTCCGCGAAGCGGCTGATGTTCTCGGCCACCGAGGCATTCAACAATTGCGGTCGCTGTGCCAGGTAGCCGAGCCGCGGCCCGATTTGGCTGCGCTCCGCTCGGTACAATACAAGGCCATCGAATACGACGGCGCCTTCCGCCGGAGGCACCAAGCCCACAAGGGCGCGTAACAGGGTGGACTTGCCAGTGCCGTTGCGCCCGGTCAGCACCACCACCGTGCCCGGCGTGCTGTGCAGGTTCAGGTCGTCCAGCAACACCCGTCCGGAGCCCGGCACCTCCAGGCGGAGCGAGGCGATATGCAGCCCGTCGCCGGCGTCGGAGATGCGCGCCTCTTCGGCCGGGGGGATCGACGCCAGCGTTTCACGCAGCCGCTCGAAGGCGACCAGCCCCTTGCTCCAGGCCAACCAATTCTGCGCTACGCGTTCGAATGGCAGGATCATGCTGTAAGCGAGAATGTGACTAACGATGAAGCTCGCCGGAGTGGCCTGGCCACGCACCACCACCACGGCGCTGACGACGAAGACGGCGCAGAGGGTCAGCAGGGCCACAACATGGCAGATGCCGCTCAGCGCCTCAGCGCGGAGGGCGGCGGCCTGACGCTGCAGTAGGGCATCTCGCTTCATCGGGTACCAGTGGCGCACAATGCCGGCCAACAGCCCCAGGCCGAGCACCTCGTCGCGGCGCATCATGTGACGCGAAAGCTCTGCATCGGCGCGCATCGAGAGGGTCGAGGACTCCGCCTCGGCTCGGCGGCCTCTGCGTTCCGTGAGGAAGCTGAAGGCAGCGACGAGCGTGCAGCCCACCACCAGCGTCCAGCCAAACCAGGGATGCATTGCGAACATGAAGGCCAGCGGGATAGCGATGGTCAGAAGGTCGGTCATATCCGCGATGGACCCGCTGGCGAGGAAGCGCCGCAGGGTGCCGAAATCGGTGAGCAGGAAGCTGGCACGTTCGGGACGGCCCTCACGGGCTAGGCGAATCGAGGCCTTCAAGGTCAGCAGGTAGAGCTTGCGCTCCACTGTCGCTAACAGGGCCCGCAGCAACGCGAGGCGTAGGGCCCGGACAACCATCGCTGTCGCCATCGCCAAGCAAAACAGCAGCGTGAGCCACAGCAGCGTCGGCATGCTGCGGGACTCGGTGACCCCCTCTATCAAGTGGAGCGTGTATAGGGGCTGCGCCAACATGGCTGTGGCCAGCGCGACCGAGAGCGTGATGACGGCAGCGATTATTGCCACCAGCTGCCAGGGCGGGCGGCCGAGTAGCCGGGCGCTGCCAACGAGAGTGGATCCTAGCATCAAGCGGCGGCCGGGCGCACGAGGGCCGGTGATACCTTGCGCGAACTGGCGCGCGGCCTTTCGCCCAGCCGGCCAAGCGAGACGGTGTGGTCGGCCTCGTCCAGCAGGCCTGGCTCGTGGGAGGCGAAGATCACCGACACGCTTTCGCGCCGCAACAGCGTGATCAACCGACGCAGTTGTGCCAGCCCGGCGGCGTCTAGCCAAGCGCCGGGTTCGTCAAGCACCAGCACGCGAGGGCGACCGTAGATCGCGCGTGCCAAACCTAGCCGCTGGCGCTGGCCAGCAGAAAGTGCATGTTCCGTCAAGCGGGTCGAATACCCATTCGGCAGCGCGACAATGAAGCCATGGGCACCGACCCGCTCCGCCGCCTCGATCACCTTGTGCATGTTGGGCACGCCGAGCCGGGCGATGACATCGGCCACAGTGCCATTGGCGATGCCGATCTCCTGCGGCAGGTAGCCAACGTGGCGGGCGAAGTCCTGCCGATCCCATTGCGACGTGGCATGGCCGTCCAGATAGCAGCCGCCGGAGGTCGGTTGCTGAATGCCGATGATTGCCCGTAGGAGGGTGGATTTGCCGCTGCCGACCGGCCCGGACAGCCCGATGATCTGGCCGGGTCGCACCCGGAAGCTCAGATCCTGCAGAATGGGCTGCTGCATTCCGGGAAGCTGCACGGTCAGCGCATGGACCGCCAGCACACCCTCGTCGCAGAGGAATACCCCCTGGCCTTTGCCCTGCTCCCGCTTCGCCAGATCGGTAAGCCGCGCCCAGGCGCGCCGTGCGGTGGCGATCTCGGTCACCATGCTTGTGATCCGGACGAAGGGGCCGGTAATGGCTGGCATGACCAACAACGCTATCATGCCAACGGCGCCGTTCATGCCGGGGTCTATGTCGCTGATACTGAAGATTGTCATCATAACAACGGGGCTGACCCCGAGCACAACAGCGATGAAGCCCGAGATCGACTGGGTCATTCGATGGGCGCGCTGCGTCCGTGCCATCTCGTCAACGCCGCCATGCACGTCGCTGCCCCAACGCCGCGTCAGCGCTGGCAGGAAGCCCATCGCTTCTACTGCCTCGGCGGCATTGACCGCATCGGCCATTGCCACCATCGCGCGGTTCTGCGTTGTGTTTGCGGCTTCAAGACGGGGCATGACCAGCGCCTGGGAGAAATAGGCGACTAGCCCCTGAATGATTCCGGACGCCAGCACCAAGAGCATGAAGGCCCAGTGCAGGGTGGCCAGCATTACCACCATCAGCGGTACCAGCGCGCAGTCCACTGCCGCCGTCAGGATCGGGCCCTGGACGCACTGCTTGACTTCCTCGACATCGCGCAGTGCTTGGGCCGCCTCGTCTTGGCCGCGCTCACGCAAGTCGGTGGTAGCGGCAATCGCTGGCACTGATAGCCGGTGCGCCATGCGATAGGCTAGGGCCATCTGAAGCCATGGTCGCAGATGCGTCAAACAGCCATAGGCTACCGCCCAAAACAGAAGCAGAATCGCTATCGCTGAGATAGCTTCCTCGCTGCGGGTTGGCAGTGCCAGCGGATAGAGCAGGAAGCGGAACTGCGCTAACAAATAGTATGAAACTGTAGTAAGACATCCAACGAACAGACCGGCCAGCAACACGCCTGTTGCTTCTTGCCTAATTGCGTCCAAAGCGTTCCACAGCGTTACCTCGTGACCGGGCCCGGCAGCCGGCCGCCGCATTGAAGCGATCATCCGTTATCGGTCCTTACTGGAAAAAACTGATAGACAGCAAAGTGGCGGCGAAAGTCAACCGCTGTCGCTTTCTACCGTGCGACGTTCAGCTGCAATGGCTCACCCCCCCCTCCAGTCGTCCCTCACGCAGGTGGCATGATCGCCACGCCCGCGAGGGCGGCGCGCAACGCCTCGAGGGCGGTCCTTCCATGCAGGGGCCCGGTGGCGATGACGCTGGCCGCGGCGGCGTAGACCTTGGTCCCCCACTCGGCGCGGAAGCCGTTGGTGACCTTGCGGAAGATCACCGATGGCCGCAGCGCATGCTCGCAGGCATTGTTGGTGCACAGCGCCGAACACCCGGACGGCTTCGGCCCTTCCTGGTTCTGCGAGACCTATGGCGCCTGGAAGTCCCAGGTCTCGCCGACCATGCGGCAGAGCCATGTCGGCGGCGAGAAGGTCTTCGTGGACTTCGCCGGCGACACCATTGGCGTGGTCGACCTGGGCAGCGGCGAGATTTGGCAGGCCAAGCCGTTCGTCGCCTGCATGGGCCCTCCAGCCTGGTGTTCGCCGAGGCCAGCACCAGCGAGGGCCTGGCGGATTGGCTGGGCGCGCATGTGAACCTGTTCGCGCGCTGGGCGGCGGCGTGCCGAAATTTGTCGTCTTCGACAACCTCAAGGCCGTGGTCACCAACCCCGACCGCTACGATCCGGGGCTGAACCGGTCTTACCTGGAAATGGCGACCTACTACGGCACCACCGTCCTGCCAGCGCGGCCGGGCAAGCCGCGCGACAAGGCCAAGGTGGACCTGCCGACGAGCTAAGCACCGCTCGCCATGCCTGTCGAGCATCTTCAGCCGTTACCAGTACGAGCTCCTAGTACTACTGTGTCATAAAGTGTTTGCCCGGTTCGGTTGCGCTTTCGTATACGTGGAGATTCTTGCGCAGGGAGGCGTTTGGTGGCTGTTGCATCATCATCGGACGACAGTGAATCGCGGTTTTCGACCTATGTCGAGGCGCTTGGTGCGGCGCTCGGCCATGCCGACCGCATCGCCCCGGTTCGGCGCTACTGCGCCGGCCTGCTGCTGCCGGGTGACCGCAAGAGCATCGAGCCGATGGCTGCCCGGGTCGAGCCCGGCCGGGTGCAGGCAACGCATCAATCGATGCACCACCTGGTCGCCAAGGCCGACTGGTCGGATGCCGCGGTGCTCGCCGTGGTCCGCTCGCGCGTGCTGCCCGCCATGCAGCAGCACGGTCCGATCCAGGCCTGGATCATCGACGACACCGGCTTCCC
>CANGNF010000072.1 GCA_947455205.1 Acetobacteraceae bacterium
ATCTCAACGGCGACCACAAGGCCGACCTGGTGGTGACCGACAGCGCCGGCGATGTCTGGGCCATGATGATCGACGGCCTGCACGTCGCCAGCTCCGCCAGCCTGGGCAATGCCGGCGCCGGCTGGCACCTGGTGTGACCTGAACCGCCCCGGGGTATCGCCCCGGGGCAACCCCCTCCTGGTGTGACACTTCCCGAACACACCAGCTCGTCGCCGGCCCCGCAGCACACTCCTCCGCCGCCTGGGCCGGCGACGACAAGTTCCCTACCCTGGCGGGTTTTCCCGAACACGCCAGTTCGCCGCCGGATGCGCCCATGGCGCGCCCGGCGGCGAAGCCGTTTCAGGCGGCGTCGTGGAAGATGACGCCGAGCGTGAAGCGCTCCCCGCCATGCAGCCGGCTGACGCCGTGGCGCAGCGTGACGCCGTAGACGCCACGCGAGCCGCGCACCGGGCGGCGGTGGGTGGCGAAGATCACCGCCTGCCCCTGGCACAGCGGCACCACCTCGGCGCGGGACTGCATGCGCGGGCGCTGCTCGGTCAGCACGAAGGCGCCGCCCTGGAACTCCCGCTCCGGCTCCGACAGCAGGATCGCGACCTGCAGCGGAAACACCTGCTCGCCGTACAAATCCTGGTGCAGCGCGTTCCAGTCGCCAGGGCCGTAGCGCAGCAGCAGCGGCGTCGGCTTCGCCTGGCCGGCGGCGTGGCAGGTGGCCAGGTAGGCGGCGTGGTCGGGCGGAAAGCGCCGGGCCTCGCCCAGCGCCTCGGCCCAGGCATTGGCCAGCGGCGCCAGGCGCGGGTAGAGCGCGGCGCGCAGCACGGCCACCGCAGGCGGCAGCGGATAGGCGAAGTACTGGTATTCACCGCGGCCGAAGCCGTGCCGCGCCATGACGACGCGGCTGCGAAAGCCGGCCTCGTCCGACCATCGGCAGCGCAGCTCCTGGCATTCCTCTGGCGTCAGCAGCGCGTCGGTGGCGGCGGCGCCATGGGCGTCCAGCGTCGCGGCCAGCCCCGGCCAATCCTGCGCCCCGACCCGCGCCGCGATTCCGTCCTGCATCCGCTGCCTCCCTGACCAGGCGACAGCATGGCACGGCCGGGGGCGCGGAGCCTGCCGGCGGTTGCGCTCAGGCGAAGCGCGGGCGTTGCAGCAGCGCGCGGCCCAGCACCAGGCCCAGCAGCATCAGCATGGCGGCCGCCGCGCCGTGCCAGGTCAGGATGGTCGCGGCCAGCCGCACCGGGTGCACCAGGCTGGTGGCCGTGGAGCACAGCGCCGCCGCCGCCAGCGCACCCAGCAGCAGCACCGCCACCGGCCGCACCGCGCCGCCATGACGCAGCGCGCGGTACTGCACCGCCGCCAGCGGCAGCCCGACCGCCAGAATGGTGGTGACGCAGGCCCAGTCCATGCCCGGCTTCAAAGCCACATCGCCCAGCCGCGCCACATCCGCGGCCCAATGCCAGCCGAGGAAGCCCAGCCAGGCGGCCAGCGGCACCAGCGGCAGCAGCAGCCAGCGGCCGGAACGCTCCGGGTGCGCCAGGAAAGCCGCGGCCCACACCGCGCCGATGCCGGTCAGCAGGGAAAGCGCGGCCTGCGCGTTGTTCATCGGCAGGCCGATCCGCAGGTTGAACCGCCCGGACATGATCAAGGACTGGGAGACCGCCGCCAGCGCCGCGCAGCAGATCGCCAGCGCCAGCCAGCGCGCCGCCTGCACGCCCGGGGAAGGCAGCCGGCGCACCGGCGCCAACCCGCTGACCAACTCGGCGATCAAACTCTCGGTATTCAATCCAGGTCCTCCGCGCCCAGCCGGCGCCGCAATGTCTTCACCGCCCGATGCGTTGCCACCTTCAGCGCCCCGACCGACATGCCGGACCGGCGGCTGGCCTCCGCCAGGGGCAGGTCCTCAAGCTTTGCCAGGGCCAGCGCGGTCCGCTGGGCGGGCGGCAACTCGGCCACCGCGGCCCGAAGCTGCACCGCAGCAACCCTCTGCTCACCTGTGTTCGCCTCGGGCGTCGCCAAGGTTTCGCGGTAGTCCTCCAGCGAATTCTCGCGCCCGGCGCGGCGGCCCCGGCGGCGCAGGCGGTCCACCGCCCGGCGCTCCGTGATGGCGATGAACCACGGGCGAATCGGCCGCGTGGGATCATAGACATGGCGAAGCTGATGAATCGTTACAAATGCGTCCTGGACCGCGTCCTCGGCCTCGGCAAAGTCGCTGATGCGGCGCCTGGCCACCGCCCGCAGCAGGGGCAGCGCGGCGCGCAGCAGGCGGTCATAGGCCCGGGCGTCGCCGGCCTGCGCCGCCGCCATCCAGCCTTCCCACTCGCCTGCCTCATGCCTGGAAGGCACCAGCGCCCACCCTGATCCGTTACCGTGCCGTGCATACTACCCCCGCCCGGCCGGCGTTGCGATATACCCTGTACGAAGACCGAAGGAGGCCCCCCCTTGCGCGTGCTGGTGATTGAGGATGACCGCGCCACCGCCGACTACATCCAGAAGGGCCTGGTCGAGGCCGGGCACGTCGTGGACCTGGCCCGCAACGGCAAGGACGGGTTGTTCCTGGCGCTGAACGAGAGCTACGACGTCATCGTGACGGACCGCATGCTGCCGGGGCCGGATGGCCTGGCGATCCTCCGCGCGCTGCGCACCAGCGGCATCCGCACCCCCGTGCTGGTGCTGACCGCGCTGGGGGATGTGGACCACCGGGTGGAGGGGCTGGACGCCGGCGCCGACGACTACCTGGGCAAGCCCTTCGCGTTCAGCGAGCTGCGCGCCCGGCTGGACGCGCTGGCCCGCCGCCCCGCCGCCAGCACGGAAGCCACCCTGCTGCGCGTGGCCGATGTGGAGATGGACCTGCTGAAGCGCAGCGTGAAGCGCGCCGGCAAGGCCGTGGAGCTGCTGCCCACCGAGTTCCGCCTGCTGGAATACATGATGCGCCACCCCGGCCAGGTGCTGACCCGCACCATGCTGCTGGAGCAGGTCTGGGACTTCAACTTCGACCCCAACACCAATGTGGTGGACGTGCATGTCAGCCGGGTCAGGCGCAAGCTGGACCAGGCGCTGGAGAATGCCGAGAGCCAGCCGCCGCTGATCCGCACCATCCGCGGCGCCGGCTACGCGCTTGGCTCGGGTGAGTAGGCTCCGCCTCTGGCCGCGCAGCTTCGCGCTGCGCTCCGCCCTGGCGGCGGCCGGCGTGGTGCTGCTGGTCTGCGTCATCGGCTTCGGCTGGGGCTACCTGCGGGCCCAGGAGGCGCTGCGCGCGCAGATCGACATCTCCGTCCGGGCGGAGGCCGAGAGCTTCGTCACCGACTACGAGGCGCATGGCCTGAACGGCCTGGCCGAGGCGGTGGTGCTGCACAGCCGCCGGCGCGGCGCCAGCACCCGGGTGATGCTGCAGACGCTGGGCGGCCAGCGCATCGCCGGCCTGGTGCCCGGCGCCCCGGCGGCGCTGCGCGGCTACGCCACCCTGCACCCGGAGGAAGGCGGCACCTGGCGCGCGGTGGGCGCGCTGCTGCCGGGCGGGCTGAACCTGATCGTGGCCGCCGACCTGGAGCCGACCGACCGCACCGCCGCCGCCCTGGCCAGCACCCTGCCCGCCGCCGGCGCGCTGGCCGGGCTGGCCGCGCTGGCGCTGGGCTTCGTCACCGCCAAGCAGCTGGAGCGCCGGCTGCACGGCGTGACCACCGCGGCGCAGGCCGTGATGGCCGGCGACCTGACCCGCCGCCTGCCGCAGGGCGGCGCCGGCGACGAGTTCGACCAGCTGGTCGGCACCATCAACACCATGTTGGGCCGGATCGAGGAACTGGTACGCGAGATCCGCCAGGTGACCGACGATATCGCCCACGACCTGCGCAGCCCGCTCTCCCGCCTCAGGCAGAAGCTGGAAGGCGCCCTGGCCGCGGCGCGGGATCCGGGGGCCGACGCCGAGGTGCTGGGCACCGCGATTGAGGAGCTGGACGCCGTGCTGGTCACCTTCTCCTCCCTGTTGCGGATTGCCCGCGCCGAGGCCGGGCTGCGCGGCACACCACCCCAGCCGGTGGCGCTCTCGGAAGAGGCAGCGCGGATGGCGGAAACCTATGCCGCGGTGGCCGAGGAACAGGGCGCGACGCTGGCGGCCGAGATCGCGCCCGGCATCACCGTGCCGGGCGACCCCGCGCTGCTGCGCCAGGCCCTGGCCAACCTGGTTGAGAACGCGCTGCTGCATGGCGGGCCCGGTGTGCGGGTGCGGCTGGCGCTGCACCAGCAGGCTGGCGCCGCGGTGCTGGAAGTCAGCGACGATGGCCCGGGCATTCCGGCGGAGGAGCGCGACAAGGTCACCCGGCGCTTCTACCGGCTGGACCGCAGCCGCAACTCGCCGGGCACCGGGCTGGGCCTGGCGCTGGTGGCCGCCGTGGCGCAGTTGCATGGCGCCACGCTGCGGCTGGGCGATGCCGGGCCGGGGCTGCATGTAACGGTTACGTTTCCGCCGGGCTGAACAGGCTGTCAAAGCCTTCATGGTCGCGACCAGCGGCTTCCAGCAGCGCAACGTCATGGTGTGGGCATCGGACTTCCCCGGGCTTTCGGAGTGAACCCCATGCGTATCCGCAACACCGCCCTGGCCACGCTGCTGCTGGCCGGCACCGCCCTGGGTGGCTTCGCCGCCCGTGACGCCCTGCCCTCGGCCCACGCCCAAGCAGCGCCTGGCCAGAACGCCGCCGCCATCGCCGTGCCCGCCGCCGCCATGCCGGGCTTTGCCGACATGGTCGCCCGCGTGCGCCCGGCGGTGGTCACCATCACCACCACCGAGACGCGCCATGCCGCCGCCGGGCCGGAACAGCAGTTCCAGCGCTATTTCGGCAACCCGCGCGAGGAGCGGCCGCAGACCGTGCAGGCGCTGGGCAGCGGCTTCATCGTCGATGCCGCCGGCCATATCGTCACCAACAACCATGTGGTGGAGGGCGCCACGCGGGTGACGGTGAAGCTGGATGACGGCCGCGAGCTGGTGGCGCGCATCGTCGGGCGGGACCCGCGCACCGACCTGGCCGTGCTGAAGGTGGACGGCGCCAACCTGCCGCACCTGTCGCTGGGCGACAGCGACAAGGTGCGCGTCGGCGACTGGGTGGTGGCGGTGGGCAACCCGTTCGGCCTGGGCGGCACGGTGACCGCCGGCATCCTTTCGGCGCGCGGGCGGGACATCCAGTCCGGGCCCTATGACGACTACCTGCAGGTGGATGCGCCGATCAACCGCGGCAACTCGGGCGGCCCGCTGTTCAGCCAGGACGGTAGCGTCATCGGCGTGAACACCGCGATCTTCTCGCCCACCGGCGGGTCCATCGGCATCGGCTTCGCCATTCCGTCCAACCTGGTGCAGCGCGTGGTGGCGCAGTTGCAGTCCACCGGCCATATCGACCGCGGCTGGCTGGGCGTGGCGACCCAGGGGCTGGACGCCGGCATGGCCGCCGCGCTGCACCTGCCGAATGCGGAGGGCGCGCTGGTGGCCGATGCCGAGCCCGACGGTCCCGCGGCCAAGGCGGGCCTGCAGGCCGGCGACGTGGTGACGGCAGTGGACGGCCATGCGGTGAAGACGCCGCGCGACCTGGCACGCCTCATCGGTGACCTGCGGCCCAACCGCCCGGCCACGCTGACGCTGCGCCGCGACGGCGCCGAGCGCCAGGTGCAGGTGACGCTGGGCGAGCTGCGTGACCCTCGGCAGCAGGCCGCGGCCGAGCAACAGGACCAGCGCCAGGGGATCGGCGTTGCCTTGCAGGCGCTGACGCCGGAGCTGCGCCAGCAGCTGGGCGTCGCCGGCAAGGTGAACGGCGCGGTGGTGACCGCGGTGCGTCCAGGCAGCAGCGCCGAGACGGCCGGGCTGCGGCCGGGCGATGTGATCCTGGGCGTGGCCGGGCACGACGTGGCCGACCCGCAGGCCGCCAGTCGCGCGCTGGGCGAGGCGGTGCGCCAGGGCGGCCCGGTGGCGCTGCGGGTGATGCGCGAGGGGCGCAACGCCTTCGTCGCGGTGCAGCCGGCGCGGCCGAACGGCCAGGGGTAGTGAGGGCGGGTGGCGGCTGGGGGCAACCCGGCCGTCAGCACGCTGCGGCCGGGTGTTCTACTCGGCCGTCAGCAGGCTGCGGCCGGGTTTACTCGGCCGTCAGCCCACGCGCCGCGATCAGCGCCTTCCACTTTGCGATCTCGGTCACCAGCACGCCGCGGGTATCCGCCCGCGGCGTCGGCGCGACCTCGCCGTCCACCAGCTCCTCCAGCCGCTGTTTCAGCGCGGGCTGGGAGACCACGGCCACCATCGCCTCATGCAGCCGTTCCTGCACGGCAAGTGGCGCGCCCTTCGGCGTGACCAGGCCGGCCCAGGTGGTGCTTTCGTAGCCGGGCAGCGTTTCGGCGGCGGCGGGCACCTGCGGCAACTGCCGGGACCGCCTGGCCGAGGTGACCGCCAGCGGCCGCAGCTTGCCGTCCTGCAGCATGCTCATGGCGCCGACGGTGGTGGAGATCATCACCGGCAATTCGCCGCCCAGCACGCCGGTCAGCCCCGCGACATCGCTGCGGTAGGGCACCGGCGTCATCTGGATGCCGGCCGCCGCGCTCAGCAACTCGCCGGTCAGGTGGTGGGAGGAGCCGGGGCCCAGTGTGCCGTACTGCACCGCGCCGGCACCGCGCCTGGCGGCGGCGATCAGCGCGGGCAGGTCCTGGTACGGGCTGTCGGCCCGCACCACACACACAAAAGCGTAGCGCAGCGCGATGGTGATCCAGTCGAAGCCATCGACGGGGTCGAAGCCATTGGCCTTGCCGAAAGCCGCGGCCACGCCGTGGCTGCCGGTCAGCAGGCCCAGCGTGTGGCCATCGGCCGGGGAGCGGGAGAGCGCCAGGCTGGCGATGTTGCCGCCGGCGCCGGGGCGCGGCTCCACCACCACCGGCTTGCCCAGGTTCTCCCCAAGGGCCGGCGCCAGCAGGCGGCAGATGGTATCCGCCGCGCCGCCAGCGCCGAAGCCGTGCATCAGGGTGATGCTGCGGTCCGGCCAGGCCTTCGCGGTGGCCGGCGCCAGCAGCAAAGCCGGCGCCGCCAGCAGAAAGCGCCGCTGGATCACGCCGCCTTTTCCTGCTGGTGAACGTAGTTCCGCCGCGCGAACCAGACGATGTAGTCGTCGAACAGGATCGGCTCCTGCTTCGCCGGGCGGTCAGGGCCGACGCAGCTCGGCAGCGCCTCGATCATGGTGTCCGGGTTGGGGTCGAAGAAGAACGGCACGGCGTAGCGCGCCGCCGGGTTCAGGTTGCGCACGCGGTGCGGGGTGGAGAGGAAGACCTCGTTCGTCCAGCGCCGCAGCATGTCCCCGCTGTTGACCGTGTAGGCGCCGGGCACCACGGGAATGTCGAACCAGGCGCCATCCGGCAGCAAAATCGAGAGGCCGTCATTCGGGTTGGGCGGCAGCATGGTCATGAAGCCGCTGTCGGTATGCGGGGCGATGCTGAACTCGCCTTCCTGGAAGTTCTCCACCGCGGGGTAGTGGGTGACGCGGTGGATGTAGTTGGGCAGCGCGAAGGCATTGTCAAAATAGTCGGGCACCAGGCCCAGCGCGCGGGCGTAGATCGGCACCAGCTTCTGGCAGAGCTTCTGCATCACCTGCATGCAGGCCAGGCAGTGGTCGCGGAAGCCCGGCAGGTTGGCCGGCCACTGGTTCAACCCGCGCAGCGGCTTGTTGGCCACCACGTCCGGGTCTTCCGGCAGGCGCTGGCGGCGCATGAAGAAGGCCTCGTTCACGCTGGGCTTGCCGTTGGTGTTGTAGATGCTGGTCTTGTTCAGCGACCCACGGATCGGCATGTAGCCCAGGTTGTGCTCGTCGATCTTCAGCTTCAGCTTTTCCTCGACCGGCTGGGCGTGGAAGCGGCGCGCCTGCTCATAGGTGTGGTCGATCATGGACTGCGGCACGCCATGGCCGGCCAGCAGGTAGAAGCCGACCTTCTCCAGCGCGAAGCGAAGTTCGGCGGCATTGGCCTCCAGCGCGCCGGGTTCGCCGCGCAGATAGGCGGAGACATCGATCAGCGGCATCCGGCCGTTCAGCATCTGCTGGGGCGGGCGGGCCTCGGGGGCGGGCAGCAACGGGCTCATCGGGCGGTCTCCTCGGTCATGGCCGGGCGGCGCTTGCGCCATTCGGTCGCTTGTTCATAGGCATGGGCGGCGGCGAACAATGGCGCTTCCTGCCAGGGCTTGGCCACCAATTGCAGCCCCACCGGCAGGCCACCGGCACCGAAGCCGCTGCACAGGGTAATGCCGGGCCAGCCCGTGACGTTGAACGGCATGGTGAAGCCTGGCGCGCCGAGGAAGCCCCATTGCGGCACCTCGTCGATCTTCGGCGCCTCCGACGGCGCCGCGGCGGTCAGCAGGAAGTCCACGCCCTGGGTGGCCGCGAAGCTGCGGGCGATGAGCTCCAGCCGGCGCTTCTGCGCCTGCATGTAGTCGGCAGCGGAAAGCGCGGCGCCCAGCACCAGGCGTTCCCGCATGTACTTGCCGTAGTCCTGCGGGCGCTCGCGCATCCAGGTCTCGTGCACCGCGAAGGCCTCGGCCAGCAGCAGCACCCAGCCGCAGGCGTTGAACTCGGCCAGGCTGGGCAGGGTCACGTCGCGGACCTCGGCACCCAGGGCGCGGAAGGTGTCGGCGGCATCGTTGATGCCCTTCAGCGTCGCGGCGCTGACGGGGTTGTCGCTTTCGTGCATATGGCGGACCAGGCCGATGACCCTGCCCTTCACGCCGCTGTTCAGCGTGGCCGCGTAGTCCGGCACCGGCACATCCGCGCTGGCGGGGTCCTGCGGGTCGTAGCCCGCCATGGCCTGCAGCAGAATGGCGCAGTCCTCGGCGGTCCAGGCCATGGGGCCGGTGTGGTCCAGGCTCTGCGCCAGCGGCAGCACGCCGCGCCGGCTGGCCCGGCCATAGGTGGGCTTGATGCCGGCAATGCCGCACAACGCCGCCGGGCCACGGATGGAACCGCCGGTGTCGGACCCGGTGCCACCCAGGATCATGCCGGACGCTACCGCCGCCGCCGTGCCGGAAGACGACCCCGCGGTGAAGTGCGCGGTGTTCCACGGGTTGCGCACCGGCGGCCAGGGCAGGTCGAAGCTGGGCCCGCCAAAGGCGAATTCATGCGTCGCCAGCTTGCCCAGCGAGATCGCGCCCGCCGCCGCCCACTTGGCCACGACCACCGAGTCTTCCGCCGGCACATGGTCGATCAGCACCTTGGAATGCGCCGTGGTGGGCACCCCGGCGGTGCAATAGATGTCCTTATGGGCAATCGGGATCCCGTCCAGCGGCCCCTTTGCCCCATCCTTCATGATCCGCGCCTCGGCGGCGCGGGCAGCGGCCAGGGCGCCCTCGGCATCCGGCCGGATGAAGGCGTGCAGCTGGTTGTCCAGCCGGGCCATGCGGCTGAGGCAGGCCTGCATCAGCTCCACCGGGGAAAGCTTGCGGGCGGCGATCAGGCGGCCGGCCTCGGCGATGGTGAGCAGCATCACGGCGTCGCCTTGAACGTGGTGGCGGGTTCCGCGGTGGCGGGAATGCCGGGGGTGCGGATCAGTTCCAGCCAGGCCTCCAACTTCTGCCAGGCCGGCAGGATCGCGGCGGTCTCGGCCGGGGAGAACGGCAATCCGGCCTGGCGGACGCGGCTGTGGAAGTCTTCGGCGGTGCTCTCGGCCATCGGGCGGCTCCTGGTCTGGCTGACGGTTTAGCATGCCACGTGCCAGCATCATTGCCAGTGGCCGTACCAACCGGTTACCCTGCCGGCCAAGAACGGGCCCCAGGCCCGGGCGTCAATAACGCGGGCCCCCGGCCCGACGGGAGAGAACGGGCATGAAGGTCGGCGCCGCCATTGCGGAGATCATGAAGCGCGAGGGGATCGAGATCCTCACCGGCTATCCGGTGAACCACCTCATCGAGTTCTGCGCCGACATCAACATCCGCCCGGTCATGGTCCGGCAGGAACGCATCGCCGCCCACATGGCGGACGCGATCTCCCGCGTCACCTCCGGCCGCAAGATCGGCGCGTTCTGCATGCAGCACGGCCCGGGCGCCGAGAACGGGTTCGGCGGCGTGGCACAGTGCTACGGGGAGTCGATCCCGGTGCTGGTGGTGCCGATGGGCTATGCGCGCCGGCTGCGCGGGATCGACCCGAACTTCGACAGCACCGCTGTCATGAAGCCGATCAGCAAGAGCAGCGAAGTGGTGATGCTGGCGGCGGAGGTGCCGAACATCATGCGCCGCGCCTTCACCAGGCTGAAGAATGGCCGCGGCGGGCCGGTCATCGTCGAAGTGCCGACGGACATGTGGAACGAGGAAGTGCCGGAGCCGCTGGACTACCAGCCGGTGCTGGCCACCAAGTACGGCCCGGCCCCGGCCGATGTGAAGGCCGCCGCCCGCATGCTGGCCGCCGCCAAGCGCCCGGTCATCTACGCCGGCACCGGCGTGCATTGGGCCGAGGCCTGGCCGCAGCTGAAGGCGCTGGCGGAGTTGCTGGCCGCGCCGGTGACCAGCAGCCTGGGCGGCAAGTCCAGCTTCAACGAGGATCATCCGCTCTCCCTGGGCTCCGGCGGCCTGGCGATCCCGAAGCCGGTGCGGCACTTCCTGGACAATGCCGATGTGATCTTCGGCGTGGGGTGCAGCTTCACGGAGACGAGCTTCGGCGTGCGGATGCCGAAGGGTCCGAAGTACATCCACAGCACGCTCGACCCGATGCACCTGAACAAGGACCTGCGCGCCGATATCGGCCTGGTCGGCGATGCCGGCCTGACGCTGGATGCGCTGCTGGCCGAGCTGGCGCTGCTGGTGCCCAGCCCGCGCGACGCCGCCCCGGTGGTGGCCGAGATCGAGGCGCAGCGCGCTCCCTGGCTGGCCGAGTGGATGCCGAAGCTGACCTGCAACGACGCCCCGCTGAACCCGTATCGGGTGCTGTGGGACCTGCAGCACACGGTGGACCGCGACAACACCATCATCACGCATGATGCCGGCAGCCCGCGCGACCAGCTCTCGCCGTTCTGGAAGTCCACGACGCCGCTGAGCTACATCGGCTGGGGCAAGACCACGCAGCTGGGCTACGGGCTGGGCCTGGCCATGGGCGCCAAGCTGGCGAAGCCCGACAAGCTCTGCATCAACGTCTGGGGCGACGCCGCCATCGGCTTCACCGGCATGGACTTCGAGACCGCGGTGCGCGAGCGCATCCCCATCATGTCGATCCTGCTGAACAACTTCTCCATGGCGATCGAGCTGAAGGTGATGGCCCTCAGCACCGAGAAGTACCGCACCACCGACATCTCCGGCGACTACGCCGCCATGGCCCGCGCCTTCGGTGGCTACGGGGAGCGGGTGACGCGGCCGGAAGACATCATCCCCGCGATCAAGCGCGGCATCGAGCAGACCCGGAACGGCGTGCCGGTGCTGCTGGAATTCATCACCTCCAAGGAAACCCAGGTTTCCAAGTTCGCCTGACGGCGACGCGGCGAACCACGGGGGGAAACAAGCAAACATGGCCACTGTCGGCATCAACAACGTGCGCAAGGCGTTCGGCGCCACGCAGATTCTCCACGGCGTCAGCGTCGATATCGCGGATGGCGAGTTCGTCGTGCTGGTCGGGCCTTCCGGCTGCGGCAAGTCCACGCTGCTGCGGATGCTGGCGGGGCTGGAGAACATCACCGCCGGCGAGATCAGCATCAGCGGCCGGGTGGTCAACAACGTGGCGCCGAAGGACCGGGACATCGCCATGGTGTTCCAGAACTACGCACTGTACCCGCACATGACGGTGCGCGACAACATGGCCTTCAGCATGATGCTGGCCGGCGCGCCGAAGGAGGTCATCGACGCCGAGGTGGCCAAGGCCGCCGGCATCCTGGGCCTGGGCGAGCTGCTGCACCGCTTTCCGCGGCAGCTTTCCGGCGGGCAGCGCCAGCGCGTGGCCATGGGTCGCGCCATTGTGCGCCAGCCGCAGGTGTTCCTGTTCGACGAGCCGCTGTCCAACCTGGACGCCAAGCTGCGCGTGCAGATGCGCGCCGAGATCAAGGAACTGCACCAGCGGCTGAAGGTCACCACCGTCTATGTGACGCATGACCAGATCGAGGCCATGACCATGGCCGACAAGATCGTGGTGATGAACGGCGGCAACATCGAGCAGATCGGCGCCCCGCTGGAGCTGTACGACCGCCCGGCCAATGTCTTCGTCGCCGGCTTCATCGGCAGCCCGGCGATGAACCTGCTGAAGGGCCGCGCGGCCCAGGGCGGCTTCGAGACCGAGGGCGGCGCGGTGCTGCCGATGCCCGCTGGCGTGCCGGGCGAGCCGGGCGTCTATGGCATCCGCCCCGAACACATCCTGCTGCAGCCGGAAGGCGGCATCCCCGCCGTGGTGGTGCTGGTGGAACCCACCGGCAGCGAGACCCAGGTGCTGGTCCGCATCGGCGACAGCACGCTGACCTGCGCCTTCCGTGAACGCATCACCGCCCGCCCGGGCGATGTGCTTGGCATCATGCCCGATCTGGCGCTGGTGCATCTGTTCGACGCCGGCTCCGGCCGGCGACTGGCTGCCTGAACCAACAAAAAAGGGGAGACGACCAATGAACATCATCACCAGGCGCAGCATCATGCTGGGCAGCGCCGCCGCACTCGCCGCCACCGGCGCGCAGGCGCAGGTCCGCACCAAGGCCGGCACCGCCACCGCCCCGCGCCTGCCGATCGAGAGCGGCGCCACGCTGCGCATGCTCCGCCCCGTCAAGTTCGTGCAGCCGGACGAGGACGTGTTCCGCGCCAATGCCGCGCGCTTCAAGGCGCAGACCGGCGTTGAGGTCCGCGTGGACTTCGTCGGCTGGGAGGACATCAGCCAGCAGACCGCCGTCACCGCCAACACCGGCGCCGGCCCGGACCTGATCATGGGCTTCAATGAAGGCCCGCACGTCTACGCCGACAAGCTGATCGACATGTCCGACGTGGCCGAATACCTGGGCCAGAAGTACGGTGGCTGGCAGGCGGTGGCGCAGAAATACGGCAAGCGCCACGGCACCAACAACTGGCTGGGCCTGCCCTTCGGCGGCACCGCCGGGCCGCTGGTGTGGCGCAAGTCCGCGGTGCAGGCGGTGGGCTACCAGCGCCCGCCGAGCGACCTGGCCGGCTTCCTCGACATGAGCAAGAAGCTGAAGGCCGCGGGCAAGCCGGCCGGCTTCGCGCTGGGCAATGCGGTGGGCGACGGCAACGGCACCGCCAACTGGCTGCTGTGGTCGCATGGCGGGTCGCTGTGCGATGAGGAAGGCAAGGTGGCCATCAACAGCCCCAACACCATCCGCGCGCTGGAATACCTGAAGGAACTGTACCCCACCTTCATCCCCGGCACGATCGCCTGGGGCGATATCAGCAACAACCGCGCCTATTCGGCGAATGAGTGCTGGGTGACCAGCAACGGCGTGTCGCTGTACTTCAGCCTGAAGAACGACCCGGCGACCCGCGCCATTGCCGAGGACACCGAGCACAGCGAGCTACCGCACGGTGTTGCCAGCAGCTGGCCGAGCGCGCCGCTGACGCTGAACGCCATGGTGTTCAAGCACAGCCGCTACCCCAACGCGGCCAAGGCCTTCCTGCAGTTCATGCTGGAAGCCGAGCAGTACGAGCCTTGGCTGGACGCCAACCTTGGCTACTGGGCGCATCCGCTGGCGGCGTACAAGGATGCCGCGGTGTGGACCAGCGACCCCAAGGTCGCGGTGTTCCGCGACAGCATGAACAACAAGTTCTGGGCGGGCTACAAGGGGCCGATCTCGGAAGCCTCGGCCACCGCGACCAACGAATACCTGCTGGTGCAGATGTTCGCCGCCGTGGCCTCCGGCCAGTCCACCCCCCAGGAAGCGGCGCGCGAGGCTGAGCGTCGCGCCCGCCGTATCTTCCGCCGCTGATCGCTGAACGGGCGCCCTGCCACGGGCGCCTCCCAATGGGGGGCGCTCCGGTCGGGGCGCCCAAGCAGGAACACCCAATGTCCGCCACCACCGCGCCCGCCTGGGTCCGCGCCAGGCGCGATCCGTCCTGGATCGTCAAGCTGTTCGACTGGAAGCCCTTCCTGGTCTTCGCCTGCCTGTTGCCGGCGGTGGGGCTGCTGACGGTGTTCCTGACCTATCCGCTCGGCCTCGGCATCTGGCTGTCCTTCACCGACACCACCATCGGCCGCTCCGGCGTCTGGGTGGGGCTGGAGAACTTCGAGTACCTGCTGGAAGACAAGCTGTGGTGGAACGCCGTGTTCTACAGCGTCTTCTACACTGGCATCGCCACCTTCGGTAAGTTCGCGCTGGGGCTTTGGCTGGCGCTGCTGCTGAACAACCACCTGCCGTTCAAGTCGCTGCTGCGCGCGATCATCCTGCTGCCGTGGATCGTGCCGACGGTGCTTTCCGCCATCGCCTTCTGGTGGATCTACGACCCGCAGTTCAGCATCATCAGCTATGTCGCGATCAAGACCGGGCTGACGTCGGAGAACATCGACTTCATCAACACGCCCTGGCATGCCCGCTTCAGCCTGATCGCGGCCAATATCTGGCGCGGCATTCCCTTCGTCGCCATCAGCCTGCTGGCGGGGCTGCAGACCATCTCGCCCTCACTGTACGAAGCCGCGTTGCTGGATGGCTCCACCGCCTGGCAGCGCTTCCGCTACATCACCTTCCCGATGCTGCTGCCGATCCTGGCGATCGTGATGACCTTCAGCATCATCTTCACCTTCACCGACTTCCAGTTGGTCTACGCCATCACCCGCGGCGGCCCGGTCAACTCGACGCACCTGCTGGCGACGCTGGCCTTCCAGCGCGGCATCGCCGGCGGCCAGTTGGGCGAGGGTGCCGCCATCGCCGTTTCCATGATCCCGTTCCTCGTGGCGGCCACGCTGTTCAGCTACTTCGCCCTTGCCCGCCGCAAGTGGCAGCAGGGAGAAGGCAATGACTGAGGAGTCCCAAAGCAACAGCGCCACCGCGCAGCCGGAGGCGATGACCTGGGACAGCAAGCAGCGCCGGGTGGTGATGCTCTATGTCCCGCTCGCCTGCTTCGTGCTGATTTTGCTGTTCCCGTTCTATTGGATGACGGTGACGGCGTTCAAACCCAATGCGGAGCTGTACGACTACAACACCTACAACCCGTTCTGGATCGGCAGCCCGACCCTGGACCACCTGAAGCACCTGCTGTTCGGCACTTCCTACCCGCGCTGGCTGATGACGACGATGGGGGTAGCGGTTGCTTCCACCTTCATCTCGCTGCTGGCCAGCACGCTGGCGGCCTATGCCATCCAGCGGCTGCGCTTCAAGGGCAGCCAGTATGTCGGGCTGGGCATCTACCTGGCCTACCTGGTGCCGCCTTCCATCCTGTTCATCCCGCTGGCGACCATCGTCTACCAGCTGGGCCTGTTCGACACGCCCTTCGCGCTGATCCTGACCTTCCCGACCTTCCTGATCCCGTTCTGCACCTGGCTGCTGATCGGCTACTTCAAGTCGATCCCGTATGAGTTGGAGGAATGCGCGCTGATCGACGGGGCGACGCGGTTGCAGATTTTGCGCCGCATCACCCTGCCGCTGGCGGTGCCGGGGCTGATCTCCGCGGGCATCTTCAGCTTCACGCTCAGCTGGAACGAGTTCATCTACTCGCTGGCCTTCATCCAGAGCAGCGAGAAGAAGACCGTGCCCGTCGCCATCCTGACCGAGTTGGTCACCGGCGACGTGTACCAGTGGGGCGCGCTGATGGCGGGCAGCCTGCTGGGGTCGCTCCCGGTGGCGGTGTTCTATTCGTTCTTCGTTGACTACTACGTCTCCTCCCTCACCGGCGCGGTGAAGGAATAGCGCCTCGGCGCTTGCGTTGGGCCATGGGCGGGGGCACATGCCCGGCCATGGCCCGCGCGCTGCTCGCCCTGCTGATGCTGCTGCTCCTCGCCCCCGTTGCCGGGGCGGTGGAAAGCGCGCCCGCCATCACCCCGCGCACCCGCGTGACCCTGGTGGCGGAGCCGGTCGCGGTGCCCGGGCAGACCCTGCGCCTGCTGCTGCGGCAGAAGCTGGCGCCGGGCTGGCATACCTACTGGCTGAACCCCGGCGATGCCGGCCAGGCGCCGGAGGTGGCCCTGACCTTGCCGGAGGGCGCCACCGCCGGCGCGCTGGGCTTCCCCGCGCCGTCGCGCTTCCCGTTCGGCCCGCTGGTCAGCTTCGGCTACCAGGAGGAGGCGCTGTTCATCCTGCCGGTGCAGGTGCCGGCCAGCGCCGTGCCGGGCAGCCGCTTCCGCATCACGGCCGAGGCGACCTGGCTGGTCTGCGAACAGCTCTGCATCCCCGAGGAAGCCCAGTTCACGCTGGACCTGTCAGTCGCGACCACGCCGCGCAGCGACGCCGAAACGCCGCTGTTCACCGCCGCCGAGGCCGCCGAGCCGCAGCCCGCGCCCTTCCCGGCCAGCATCGGCTTCAACGGGCCGCAGGGCGCGCTGCGGCTGAGCGGCCTGCCCGGCGCGGTGCGCGACGCCTTCTTCTTCCCCACCACCCAGGGCCTGCTGGACAGCGCCGCGCCGCAGCCGGCCACGCTGCGCGACGGCACGCTGACCCTGGCGCTGACCCGCGCCGAAGCGCCAGTGCCCGCCGTGGTGGAAGGCGTGCTGACCCTGACCGATGCCGGCGGCAACCGCGCGGCGTGGCTGGTTTCCGTCACGCCCGGTGCCATGCCCAGCACCGGCATGGCCCTGTGGCAGGCGCTGGCCTTTGCGCTGCTGGGGGGCCTGATCCTCAACGCCATGCCCTGCGTCTTCCCGGTTCTGGCGATGAAGGCCATGGCGCTCGCGCGCCTCTCCGGCGCCGCCCAGGCCGAGGTGCGCGCCCATGCCGCCAGCACCGTCGCCGGCATGGTGCTGAGCTTCCTGGCCATGGGCGGCGTGCTGGTGGCGCTGCGGGTCGGCTGGGGGTTCCAGTTCACCGCACCCTGGTTCGTCGCCGCGCTGGCCTGGCTGATGCTGGCGGTGGGGCTGAACCTGTCCGGTGTCTTCGCCATTGGCGGGCCGGTGGGCGCGGGTGGCGCGCTGGCTGCGCGCGGCGGGCACCTGGGCAGCTTTGCCACCGGGGCGCTGGCCGTGCTGGTGGCCACGCCCTGCACCGCGCCGTTCATGGCTGCCGCGCTGGGCGCCGCGCTGGCCATGCCGCCGGCGGCTGCGTTGCTGGTCTTCGCCGGCCTGGGCCTTGGCATGGCGGCGCCCTATGGCGCGCTGGCCCTGGCGCCCGGCCTGGCCCGGCTGCTGCCCCGCCCCGGCGCCTGGATGGAGCGGCTGCGCCAGGGCCTGGCCTTCCCGATGTACGGCGCGGCCGCCTGGCTGGCCTGGGTACTGGCCCAGCAGGCCGGCGCCGATGGGCTGCTGCTGCTGCTGGCCGGCGCGGTGCTGCTGGGCCTGGCCGGCTGGGCGCTGGGGCTGCATCAGCGCGAAGGCCTGCGCTGGGCCGCCGCCCTGGCTGGCGTGGCGCTGCTGGCGGCGCTGGCGCTGCTGCCCGGACTGCGCCCCGCCGCCGCCGTGGAAGCCAGCGCCGATGCCTGGTCGGCCGAACGCGTCGCCACCCTGCGTGCCGAGGGCCGTCCGGTCTTCGTCAACCTGACCGCCGCCTGGTGCGTCACCTGCAAGGTGAATGAGCGCGTGGCGCTGCGCGACGAGGCCGTGCGCGCCGCCTTCGCCCGCGCCGGCGTGGCCAGCCTGGTGGGCGACTGGACCAACGGCGCCCCGGCCATCACCGCCCTGCTGCGCGAACACCAGCGCGACGGCGTGCCGCTGTACCTGTTCTACCCCGCCGGCGGCGGGGCACCTTCCCTGCTGCCACAGATCCTGACCCCGGGCATGCTGCTGCGCCTGCTGCCCCAACCCGGAAGCCCCGCATGACCGATACCGACCGCCTGGCCCGTCACCTGCCCGAGTTGATCGCGATTCGCCGCGATATCCACGCTCACCCGGAGCTGGGCATGGAGGAAGCCCGCACCAGCGCGCTGGTCGCGGCCAAACTGCGGGAATGGGGGCTGGAGACCACGGAAGGCGTCGGCGGCCCCGGCGTGGTGGCGACGCTGCGCGGCAAGCGGCCCGGCCAGGGCGCCATCGGCCTGCGCGCGGACATGGACGCGCTGGCCATGACCGAGCAGACCGGCCTGCCCCACGCCGCCGGCAACGGCGCCATGCATGCCTGCGGGCATGACGGCCACACCGCCATGCTGCTGGGCGCCGCCCGCATGCTGGCGGAGCAGCCGGACTTCGCCGGCACCGTCCACTTCATCTTCCAGCCGGCCGAGGAAGGCCGCGGTGGCGCCCAGGCCATGCTGAAGGACGGGCTGTTCGAGCGCTTTCCCTGCGACGCCGTTTATGGCCTGCACAACATGCCCGGCATTCCCCTGGGCCAGTTCGCGCTGAAGCCCGGCCCGATGATGGCCGGCGCCGGGCGCTGGATCGTGGCGTTCAAGGGCCGTGGCGGCCATGGCGGCAACTCGCCGCACCTGACCGAGGATCTGGCGGTGGTGCAGGCGGGCTTCGTCCAGGCCTTGCAGGGCATCGTCAGCCGCAACGTGCCGGCACTGGACAGTGCGGTGATCTCGGTGGGCTACCTGGCCGGCGGCACGCCCCATGCGCTGAACGTGATGCCATCGGAAGTGACGGTGGGCGGCACCATGCGGGCCTTCACGCCGGAGATCCAGGCGCTGCTGGAGACGCGGATCAAGGCGGTGGCGGAGCATTGCGCGGCCATGCAGGGCGCCACGGCGGAGGTGACGACCTGGTGGAACGCCGCGCCGCTGCACAACCATGTCCGGGAGACCGAGGTGATGGCCGCCGCCGCCGGCGCCCTGCCCGGCGTGCAGGTGGAGACCAACATGCGTCCGGTGACTGGCGGCGAGGACTTCGCCTTCATGCTGCAGGCCAAGCCCGGCGCCTTCATCTTCATGGGCAATGGCGAAGGCCATGACCTGCACACGCCGCTGTACGACTTCAACGACGCGGCGCTGCCGGTGGGCGTGAACTTCTGGCTGAACCTGGTGAAGCAGGAACTGGGCGCGGCGTAACCCGCGCCCCGCCTACAGCCGCAGCCGTTCCGGTATGGGTAGCCCCAGCCGGGTCGGCACGCGCCATACCTCGCGCACCGTGCGCATCTTCTCGAACCCGGCGGCGATGTAGTTGGGCAGCGCGCGGCGATGGTCCGCCGTGCAGGTGTTCACCGTCATCGCCCGCGGTTGTTCCGCCCAGGCGGTGTCGATGGCGTGGCGCAGCAGGGCGCGGCCCAGCCCATGCCCGACCACATGCGGCATCAGGCCGAAATAGGCCAGGTTCAGCACCGGCGGGTTGCGGCGATCCAGTTCATAGAAGCCGGCCGGCTCGCCATCCGCGTACAGCACATGGATCGAGATGCCGGGGTCGCGCAGCACCGGGCGCAGTTCCGCGTCGCTCAGGGTGCGGCGCAGCCACCAGACATATTCATGCCCGACCGTACCGTAGAGGTAGCGGTAGAACGGCACGCTGCACTGCGTCAGCCGTTTAACCTTCACATGCGCCGGCAACGCCGGGCCGCGGCCTTCCGGCGCGCGGTCCATGCGCAGGAAGGTCACGTCCACCGCGACCGGGACCACACCGGAGCCGATGGACGCGAACGACACGGCTCAGTTGTCCAGGAAGCTGCGGAGCTTCCGCGAGCGGCTGGGGTGCTTCAGCTTGCGGAGCGCCTTCGCCTCGATCTGGCGGATACGTTCGCGCGTGACGTTGAACTGCTGGCCGACTTCCTCAAGCGTGTGGTCGGTGTTCATGCCGATGCCGAAGCGCATCCGCAGCACGCGCTCCTCGCGCGGCGTCAGGCTGCTCAGCACCCGCGTCGTCGCCTCGCGCAGGTTGGACTGGATTGCCGCATCCAGCGGGATGACGGCGTTCTTGTCCTCGATGAAGTCGCCGAGGTGGCTGTCCTCCTCGTCGCCGATCGGCGTCTCGAGGCTGATCGGCTCCTTGGCGATCTTCAGGACCTTGCGGACCTTCTCCAGCGGCATGCCCAGCTTCTCGGCCAGTTCCTCCGGGGTCGGCTCGCGGCCGATCTCGTGAAGCATCTGCCGGCTGGTCCGCACCAGCTTGTTGATCGTCTCGATCATGTGGACGGGGATGCGGATGGTGCGCGCCTGGTCCGCGATGGACCGGGTGATGGCCTGCCGGATCCACCAGGTGGCGTAGGTGCTGAATTTGTAGCCGCGGCGATACTCGAACTTATCGACCGCCTTCATCAGGCCGATATTGCCTTCCTGGATCAGGTCCAGGAACTGCAGGCCGCGGTTGGTGTACTTCTTGGCGATCGAGATCACGAGGCGCAGGTTGGCCTCGATCATCTCCTTCTTCGCCTGGGTCATGTCGCGCTCGCCGCGCGACACGGTGGCGTAGACGCGGCGGAACTCGGAGACCGGCAGGCCGGTTTCCTGCGCCACGCTGGCCAGCTGGCTGCGCACCGACTCCACGTCGTCCTTGCTGCGGGCGACGAAGGCCTTCCAGCTCTTATGCGTCAGCTTGGAGATGCGCTCGAACCAGGCGGGGTCCAGCTCGCTGCCGCGCCAGTGGTGCAGGAACTCCTCGCGCTTGACCTTGTGCGCCTCGGCAAGCCGCAGCACCTGGCCCTCGAACGCCGTCTGCCGGCGATTCAGGCCCTTCAGCTGCTCGACCAGTTCCTCGATCCGGTTGTTGTGCAGGTGGACCTTCTCCACCAGCCCAACCAGCTCGGTCCGGGTCTTCTCGTAGGTCTTCTCGCTGCGCCCGGCCAGGTCCTCGCCGGAGGTGTAGAGGTCCATGCGCTTGGACTGCATCTTGGCCAGCTTGGCGTAGCCGGCCTCGATCGCCTCGAAGGCGGCCAGCGCCTCGGGCTTCAGCTTTTCCTCAAGCGCCGAGAGCGACAGGCCGATGCCCTCGCCTTCCTCACCTTCCTCGAACTCCTCGTCCGGGTCGGGCGCCGGGGCGTCCGGGTTGGCGGCGCTGGCGGTGCCTTCCAGGTCGATCACGTCGCGCAGCAGCATGCGGCCTTCCTTGACCGCGTCGTGCCAGGCGACGATGGCCTTGAAGGTCAAGGGGCTCTCGCACAGCCCGCCGATCATCTGGTCGCGGCCAGCCTCGATCCGCTTGGCGATGGCGATTTCGCCCTCGCGGGAGAGCAGCTCGACGCTGCCCATCTCGCGCAGGTACATGCGGACGGGGTCGTCGGTGCGGCCGAGGCTTTCCTCGTCCACGTTGCCGCCGGACTCCTCCTCTTCCTTCTCTTCCTTTTCCTCGGAAGCCGGCTTGGCGACGGCTCCCTCGCCGTCCTCGGTCTCCTCGGACTCGACGACGTTGATGCCGATCTCGCTCAGCGTCGCCATGGTGTCCTCGATCATCTCCGAGGAAACCTGGTCAGACGGCAGGGCGGCGTTCAGCTCGTCATAGGTGACGTAGCCGCGCTCCTTGCCCCGTGCGATCAGCTTCTTCACCGCGGCCGTCAGGGTGTCGAGCAGCACGCCCTCCACCACGTCGTCCCGGCTCTCCACCGTCTCGGTACCGCCCGCGACCTTGCTCGCCATGCGCTCTTCGCTCCTCATCCCCCGG
>CANGNF010000073.1 GCA_947455205.1 Acetobacteraceae bacterium
CGATCTGGGCCGCACAACCCGACCGCCCCTGCCGGGCTGGGCCGCGCCGCCCGCCCGGCGAAGGTCAGCCCATCGCCCGCAGCGCCTGCACCGCGCCCTGCCAGGCCTCCCAGGCCGCATCGGCGGCGGCGCCGGCGCGCTCGGCCTCCTGGCTCGCCCGGTTCAGCGCCTGGCGCGCCTGCTCCTTTGCCGCGCCGCTGCGGTCATCCGCCGCCGCGCGGGCCCGGACCAGCGCCGCATCGGCGGTGCCGTATTGCCGAATGGCGGTGCGCGCCGCCTCCAGCAGTTGCCGCGCCCGCTGCATCGCCGGCACCAGCGCCGCCAGCCTGTCGCGCCCCGGCGCCTCGGCCGGCAGTCGCGCCAAAATCGTCGTCAGCGCCTCCAGCGTGCCCGGCCCGCCCGGCAGCCGGCGCAGGTTCTGCTCCACATTCGCCTCGCGCCAGCGCAGCAGCATGGGGTCGCCCAGCCCGGCATCCCACAGCGGCAGCTCGGTCTCGCCCTGGCGTTCCCAGCCAAACCGAAGCGTGGTCACGCCGCCCTCCAGCATCGCCTCGGTCCGTAGGCCGAAATCGCCCTCGCTGGCCACCGGGAAGCGCGGCGTCATCCCGGCCCGCGGCGGCAGGTCCACCACCAGCCGGCCCTTGGCGCCACGCGGGTCCACCGCCAGCGCCGTCTCCTCCCGCTTCAGCGTCGCCACCACCACCACGCCCGGCCGCAGGCGAATGCCGGTCGGCACCTCGCTGCCGCCATTGGCGCTGGAGAACTGCACGTCGCGGTCGCGGGCGAAGGCGACGATCCGCTGCTCGCCCGGCGCCACCGCGCGCAGCTCGGCATCCCCCAGGAAGGCGCCGGCCTCGGCCCCCTCGGCGCCATACACGGTGGCCAGCCCATCCGGCAGCACCGCCGCGCCGGCATTGCGCAGCCGCACCGCGTTCAGCGGGTTGCGGGCGTTGAGGTCCTGCACCCACCACAGCCGCTCCGCCGGCAGGGCGGCATCCAGGAAGGGCAGGTTCGCCGTCTCCCCGGTGCGGATCGTCACCGGCGCCGGCAGGGTGAAGGCGACCCGCCCGGCCGAACTCACCGCCAGCGCCGCCGGCACCGCCGCGATCTCCTGCTGGAAGCGGTCCGCCGCCGCGCCACCGGGGGCCGAGCGCATCATCGGCGCCATCGCCGGGGCCGGCGCCGGCGCAAGCATGGCCAGCATGCCACCCGCCGGCGGCGGGGCAGGGGGCGGCGGCCGGGCGCCGGTATCGGCCTGCACCACCACCTGTTCGGCCACCCGCACCGGCAGCTCCGGCCGGTCCAGCCGAATCGGCGCGTAGAGCGGCTGGTGGAAGGCGGCGGGGTTGCCGGAGACCAGCGACAGCCGCACCCCCTCCCAATCCGCGCCGCTGCGATTCTCCACCACGGCCCAGCCTTGCAGCCGCGCCTCGCCCTGGCCCGGCGGCACCACCAGGCGCCAGCTGGGCTTCCACAGCGGCGCCGCCGCCACATAGGTGAAGCCGACCTCGCGCCGCCCCGCCGTGCCGCGCAGGCGGATCTCCACCACCCGCTCGTCGCTGGTGCGGGCGGCGGCCAGGGCCTCGGCGGCGCGGCGCAGCCGGGCGGCCAGCGCCTGGTCCAGCAGCCGCACCTCCTCGCCCTCGCGCAGCACCAGGCCGCGCAGCCCCGCCTCGGTCAGCAGCGCCAGGCGCAGCCCGGCCTCGGCCTCCTCCACATCGGCCAGCCGGCCCTGGGTGCCGCCGGCCTCCACCAGGTGGCCGCGCAGCGCCCGCAGCAGCGCCACCCGATTCTCGAAATCCGCCGGCCGCACCGGCAACCCGCGGAACGCCTCCGCCTCCAGGTCCTGCGCCGGCAGCCGCAGCCCCTCCAGCGTGCCGGCGGCGTCGCGCACCACCAGGCTCTTCAGCACGTCGTCCACATCCTCGGTGGGGGCGCGGAAGGTCACGCTCTCCCCGGCCTCCAGCGGCCCGCCGCGCTCCAGCTGCATCAGCCCGGCATTGGAGAGGGTGACGCTGCGGACCGGCAGTTCGGCCGCCGTGGCGGGCAGGGTCAGGACGAGGGAGAGGGCCAGGGTGCGACGAATGCTTTCCTCCGGGCGGCGTTGGCGTCACTCTAGCAACCGTGATGCGGCGAAACGGGGGCGGCGTTGGTGGCGTATTGGCTGGTGAAAAGCGAACCGGACGCATTCTCATGGGACCAGCAGGTGGCCAATGGGGTGGAACCATGGACCGGCGTGCGCAACGCCATGGCGTCCAACAACCTGAAGGCCATGAAGCAGGGCGACCTGGCCTTCTTCTACCACTCCAACATCGGCAAGGAGATCGTCGGCGTGGTCGAGGTGGCGAAGGAGGCCTACCCCGACCCCTCCGACGACACCGGCCGCTGGGTCTGCACCGACATGAAGGCGGTGGCCCCGGTGCCGAAGAAGGTGACGCTGGCCGAGGTGAAGGCCACGCCGGAGCTGGCCGATCTCGCCCTGGTGCGGATGTCGCGCCTTTCCGTGATGCCGGTTTCCGCCGAACACTGGGCCATTCTCTGCCGGATGAGCGGCTTCAAGCCACCAGCACGGCGGAAGCGGAAGTCGCCCAGCGGGCGCGGGAGCACAGATTCTGATGCAACTTGAAGGCTCCTGCCATTGCGGCGCGGTGACGTTCCGCGTCCGCTCGGCCCACCCGGTGCCGTACCAGCGCTGCTATTGCAGCATCTGCCGCAAGACCCAGGGCGGCGGCGGCTGGGCGGTGAACCTGGGCGCCGACAACGCCACGCTGAAGGTGACGGGGCGCCGCCACATCCGCATCTACCACGCCAAGCTGCGGGAGGCCGACACCCGCACCCGCCGCAGCCCGGCGGAGCGCCATTTCTGCGGCGAATGCGGCAGCGGGCTGTGGCTGTACGACGCGCGCTGGCCGGAGCTGGTCCACCCCTTCGCCTCCGCCATCGACACGCCGCTGCCCACGCCGCCGCGCCACACCCACCTGATGCTGGCCTACAAGGCGCCCTGGGTGGAGGTGACCCACGCCCGCGGCGACCGCCACCACCAGGAATACCCCGAGGAAAGCATCGCCGAATGGCACGACCGCCTGGGACTGACGGATGACGACTGAGACCGAGGACATGCGCGTGCTGTGCCGGGTGGACGACATTCCCGACCCCGGTGCCCGCGGCTTTCCCAGCGCGCCCGGCGGCTTCTACGGGCTGTTCGCGGTGAAGAAGGCCGGCGTGCTGCGGGTGTACGTCAACAGCTGCCCGCACATCGGCGTGCCGCTGGAGCCGCTGCCGGACCGGTTCCTGGACACGCGCAAGGCCTTCATCGTCTGCTCGGCGCATGGCGCGCGCTTCAAGGTGGAGGACGGTGCCTGCGTCACCGGGCCTTGCCTGGGGCAGAGCCTGGAGATGGTGGAGCACCAGGTGCGCGACGGCGTGCTGCTGGTGGCGCGGGACGCGGGGAAGTAGGGTGCGGCGGCGAAGTCCGGCCGCCGGTTGCCCCGGCGGCTAGACCGTCTGGTTTCGGCCGCCCTTCGTCTCCTGCACCGCCGTCGCGGGCGGGGAGAGGAAGGCATCGAAGCGTTCCCGCACGATCCGGTAGCATTCGCACGACGCCTGCTCCAGGCCGGGGCGATCCAGCACCTCGATGGCGCCGCGGTGATAGCTGATCAGGCCGGCCGCCTGCATCGCCTGCGCCGCCAGGGTCACCGACTTGCGGTTGGTGCCCAGAATGTCGGCCAGGAAGGTGTGGGTGTAGGTCAGGGTCTCACCTTCCGCCCGGTCATGCGTCATCAGCAGCCAGCGACACATGCGCTGCTCCACGCTGTGCATGAGGTTGCAGGCCACGGTCTGCTGCACCTGGGACAGCAGCGTCTCGGAGTAGCTGACGAAGAGATCGCGGACATGTTCGCTGCGGGTGAACTCGGATTGCAGGACCTCTATCCGGCACCGCCGCATCGGCCCCGCCAACTGCACGATGCACCGGTTGAAGGACACCCGGCTGAACATGGCGGCGAACAGGCCGAACGCGCCCTCGCGCCCGATGGTCGCGGTCTCTATGGCGTCGCCGCTTTCCAGCACCGTCAGCAGCGACAGGACGCACCCCTCCGGAAAATAGGCGTGCCGCAGCAGGCCGCCCGCTTCGCATACGACATCCCCCAGCCTGAAGCGGGTCTGCTCGAGATGCGGCTCAATGCGAGCGCGAACGGCTGCCTCCACTGATCCCATCAGTTGATTTTGGAATGACGCAATTGCCAGATTGTCGATTTTTACTGCCATTCTGGCTCCAGAAACCGGTCGGGCACGGATGTGTGATTGAAGAATGTGGGATTTCCTGCCCGTCCGTGGCGCACACCACCGACACGACAAGCGAATGTGTGAACAGATGGTTGAAACGGCGCGTCAGCCATTTGGAGGATACGATGTTCTTGATCGTGGAGGATGAACCAGCCATTCGTCTTTTGCTGGAAGAAGGCTTCATGGATGCCGGCGTTGAAGTCATGCTGGCATGCGACGGCGAGCAAGCGATCGCCAAGCTGAATGCCAGGCCGGGAGGCTTCGAGGCGCTCGTGACCGATATCCGGCTGGGGGCCGGCCCGGATGGCTGGGAGGTCGGTCGTCTCGCCCGGAAACTCGCCCCAGGCATGGCCGTGGTCTACGTCAGCGGTGACAGCGGGTATGACTGGCCCCTGAACGGTGTCGCCGGCAGCGCGTTCTTCGACAAACCCTTCGGCCTGTCACAGATCGTCAGCGCTGCCCTGAAGCTGCTGGCGGAAGCCCGCACGTTGCCCGCGGCCATCGCCTCCAGCTTCGCCGCCACGCCTCCCGTGTATCACTGATACCAAGGCGGGAAGGTTCCACCTTCCTGCTGCTCAGTAGGCGAAACGCACGCCATTGGCGTGACCCGGGCTGCCTCGCAGCCCTTGGTATCGTTCACACGCAGGCTGACGCGTGGCGCGGCCCAAACCGCGCCGGCCGTTCAGGCGCTCGGCCCGCACAGGCGTGCCGCCGGTCGCAACGACCTCTGGCCGGTATGACCAGCACGGCGAACCCGCCGCTTCCCGCCGAGGCTGCCCGCCCATCGGCCAGGTTGCGCCCGGTCCCCACCACGCCAGGCCAACCGAGAGGATGGGGAAGCCAACCGCTTCCCCGCCCCGCCTCAGTGCGTCGCGTCCAACGCCCCGGCCAGGTCCTCGATGATGTCGGCGACATCCTCCAGCCCGACGCTCAGCCGGATGGTGCCGTCGGTGATGCCGAGCCGCGCCCGCTCCTCGACGCCGATCCGCATATGCGTGGTCGTCGCCGGGTGGGTCACCATGGACTTGGAATCGCCCAGGTTGTTCGACACATCAATCAACTGCAGCGCATTGCAGAACTTGAACGCGGCTTCCTTCGGTGAAACCCCTGGGCCGCCCTTCAGGTCGAAGGTGCACAGCGTGCCGCCATCGCTCATCAGCCGCTTGGCCAGCGCTTGCTGCGGGTGGTCGGCGCGCATCGGGTACAGCGCCCGCGCCACTTCCGGCCGCGCCGCCAGGAAGTCCGCCACCTCAGCCGCGCTGCGGCACATGGCGGGCACGCGCAGGTGCAGCGTCTCCAGCCCCTTCAGGATCACCCAGGCATTGAACGGCGACAGCGCCGGCCCGGTGTTGCGGGTGAAGGGCTGCAGCGTGTCCTCGATCCACTTCTTGCTGCCCAGCACGGCGCCACCCAGCACGCGGCCCTGGCCGTCCATGTGCTTGGTGCAGCTGTAGACCACCACGTCGGCGCCCAGCTCCAGCGGCTTCTGCAGCAGCGGCGTGGCGAAGACATTGTCCACCACCACGATGGCGCCGGCCTTGTGCGCCAGCTCCGCCACCGCCGGCAGGTCCACCAGCTGCAGCATGGGGTTGGACGGCGTCTCCAGCAGCACCAGCGCGGTAGGCTGGCTCAGCGCCGCCGCCCACTGCGCCAGGTCCGGCCCGTCCACGAACTCCGCCAGAATGCCGTAGCGCGGCAGCAGGGTGGAGATGATCCAGTGGCAGCTGCCGAACAGCGCGCGGCTGGCCACCACGCGGTCGCCGGTCTTCAGGTGGCTCAGCATGGCGGCGTGCACGGCGGCCATGCCGGTCGCGGTCATCCGGCAGGCCTCGGCGCCTTCCAGCGCGGCCAGCCGGTCCTCCAGCATCGCCACCGTGGGGTTGCCGAAGCGGCTGTACTGCCAGTGCGTCACCGTGCCGTTGAAGGTGGCCTCGGCCTGCTCGGCGCTGTCGTAGACGAAGCCGGAGGTGAGGAACAACGCCTCCGCGGTTTCATCCATGGAGGAGCGCTGGGTGCCACCGCGCACCAGCAGGGTGGCGGGACGCAGCGGGCGGGTGGTGGTCGGCTTGGCCATGATAGGGGACACCTTCGGCAACACGCGGCGTCCGGCCCCTGAACGGGGATTTCGCGCGCACCTGCACCGGGCACCCGCAAAGGCCGTTTAGCGCGAATGTTTATGCTCGCCGCAAGCTGGCCGGACAAATCGCGAGCCCACCCCCTGCGGGGCAGGCGGCGCTTGTAGCGCGCGGCCCGTTCGTCGCGCAAGTAGCGCGGGGCTTGCCGGGGGTCGCGGGCCGTGGGCGGCCTGTTGGGTCCGCCGGTAGCGCACCGCTTGTTCGGCGCGCGCGGGTCGGCTACATACGCCGCCTGCCGCGGGCGTAGCTCAATGGTAGAGCTCTTGGTTCCCAACCAAGTGACGAGGGTTCGATTCCCTTCGCCCGCTCCAGCTTCAGGAATTCACCCATGCAGGACGCCCTGGCGCTGGCTCTCGGCACGGCGGCCGCCGGCGCGCTGGTGGTGCTGATCCTCTCGCCGCTGTTCCCGCGGCTGCGGCCGCTGCGTGGCGGCGCGCGCAATCCCAACCTGGCGCTGTGGGCCGGGCTGGCGGTGACCATGGCCTATGCCATGGCGCTGGCGGTGCCGCAGCCCTGAGGCGCCGCGCGCCCCTGGGCGCACGCGGCAACCGAAGGAGGCACGAAGGCGGACCTTCGTGCGACCGGTATCAGGTCTCCAGCGGCATCGGCGGGGCGAAGGGGCTGCGCGCCGGCCAGGCGGTGTTCTCGGCGCCCATGGTCTCGGCCATCCACATCAGCAGCAGGCCCAGCACCATCACGCCGGCACCGCCGAACTGAATCTCATGTTTCCAGAAGGCGGCGGCCGTTGCCAGCGCCACCACGGGCGTGAAGATCGCCGGATGGCCAAAAATAAAGGCACAGAGATACATCGCCAGGCGCAGCGGCAGCCCGCACCAGTGCCATAGGGTTTTCAGCAGCGACATTTGGGACCTCCCCCGCATGGTTGATGCGAGGACTTCGTCGCATGGCACGAAGTCTAGGCCGGGGCCTTTCAAAAGCGAAGCGATATAACCGCCGCGGAATTCGGCAGCGGACCGTCCATTTTTACGAGACATGACGCAAAAAACAGTATTAGTCTCACTTTCAAGGTGGCCTTATCACGGCTCTGCGATTCGTCGCTTCCGCCCCTAGGCGAATCGCGCTGTCTGGTTGAGAAAGAAGCCGCTGACCGCAACCAGAAGGTCCCATCATGTCCCAGCGCATCGCCTCGTCCCGCACCGCGACCCAGGATTTTGAGAACCGCGCCGCCGGCGCCGCCATGATGCTGCTGCGGCTGACCCTGCTCGGCACCCTCGCCGCCTTCGTCGGCGTGCTCTGCCTCAGCACCTGGCGCGCCTTCGCCGGCTGAGCGCTCAGCCCGCTTCGCGTTCGCCCGCGTATTGCGGCAGCCCATCGGCCAGCCGCACCCAGGGCAGCTTGTCGGCCACGTAAAGGTGGTCCTTCACCGCCAGCGCATCCGGGACATCCAGGCTGGCCATCGCCAGGTCGATGTCATCCGGGTGCACCCGGCCCTCATAGGTCAGGCTGCTGCCGCAATGCGGGCAGAAGCCGCGCTCCGCCCGGGGCGAGGAGGCGTAGCGCCGCGGCGCCTCCCCCAGCCAGCGCATCGCGTCGCGCTTCACCGTGAACCAGGCGGCGAACGGCGCCCCGGTCGAGCGCCGGCACTGGCCGCAATGGCAGGCGGTCTCGTTGAACGGCACGCCCTCCGCCGCATAGCGAACCCGCCCGCACTGGCATCCTCCGGTCAGCATCGCATCTTCTCCTTCCTGGCCCACGGCCCCTCGGCAGTTGACGCCGCCGCCCGCGCGCGGAAGCATCGCCGACAAATCACGAGAAGGGGAACGCCATGCGACAGATGGCGATGGTCGGCTTCCTGCAGGCGCAGAACTGCACCAACCTGGCCAGCAGCTGGCGCCACCCGGAAAGCCGCACGGACTTCCTGACCGCCGACTACTACCAGGAAATCGGCCGCGTGCTGGAAGCGGGCAAGTTCGACCTGGCCTTCTTCGACGACCGCCTGTCGATGCCCGACCGCTACGGCAGCGACCACCACCACACCATCGAGCACGGCATCCGCTGCGTGAAGCTGGACCCGGTGGTGACGCTGACCATGATGGCGGCAGCGACGAAATACCTCGGCCTGGGCAGCACCGCGTCCACCACCTACTACGAGCCCTTCCACGTCGCCCGGCAGATGCAGACGCTGGACCTGATGAGCGGCGGCCGCGCGGCGTGGAACATCGTGACGTCGCTGAACGACGGCGAGGCCGCCAACATGGGCCATGCCGAGATGATGAGCCACGACGCGCGCTACGACCGCGCCGACGAGTTCGTGGAAGTTGTGCTGGGCCACTGGGACGCGTGGGAGGACGACGCGCTGATCGTGGACAAGTCCACCGGGCGCTTCGGCGACGGCAACAAGGTCCATCGGCTGGACTACAAGGGCAAGTTCCTGCACAGCCGCGGCCCCTTCACCGTGCCGCGCAGCCCGCAGGGCCAGCCGGTGCTGATCCAGGCGGGGTCTTCCGGCCGGGGCAAGAAGTTCTCGGCCCGCTGGGCGGAGCTGGTCTTCGTGGCCTACCACGACATCGCCGGCGGCAAGGCGGAGTACGCCGCCTTCAAGGCCATGGTCGAAGCCGAGGGCCGCGACCCTGAAAAAGTAAAAGCCTGCACCATCGCCTACCCGATCACGGCCGCGACGCAGATGGAGGCCGAGGACAAGGCCGCCGCGCTGGCAAAGCTGCCGCTGGAGATCGACGCGCTGTCGCTGCTGTCCGAGGCGCTGAATTTCGACTTCGCGTCGAAGGGCATGGACGAGGCGTTCTCCGACGAGGAGATGGCGGGCATCCAGGGGCTGCAGGCCATCCGCGACAACGTGGTCCGCCGCACCGGCAAGAAGAATCCGACGGTGCGCGACTTCATCGTCGGCAGCGGTCGCGGCAAGCCGCGCATGGACATGGTGGGCGGCCCGAAGCAACTGGCCGACAAGTTCGAGCAATGGTTCACCGAACGCGCCTGCGACGGCTTCGTCATCAGCGCCACGCATGTGCCCGGCGCCTATGCCGAGTTCGTGCAGCACGTGATCCCGGAACTGCAGAAGCGCGGCGTGTACCGCAAGGAATACGCCGGCCCGACGCTGCGGGAGAATTTGGGGCTGGTGAAGCCGGCGGGCGGGTCGCGCTGGAAGCGCGCCGCGGAGTAGTGCTGGAAGCGCGCCGCGGAGTAGTGCTGGAAGCGCGCCGCGGAGTAGTGCTGGAAGCGCGCGGCGGAGTGGGCCCCGCGCGCTCAGAACCCGGTCAGCAGGATGTCCAGCGCGCGGGTGATGTCGTCAGCCTGGTCGGCCAGCGACCCGCGGGCCCGGCCGAGGTCACGCGTCGCCATGGCCGACATGTAGTGCGTCATCATCGCCAGGCTTTCGCCCTCAACTTCCAGCAGCGGGTTCAGGTCGCGGATCGGCGGCAAGGCGGAAGCCGGCAGCAGCGGCACCACCATGCGCGATGGCAACCGGTACAGATGGTCGGACTGCACATCCAGCAGCCAGGCGTCGCTGCCCTTCGGCCGATACAGGTCGAAGCGCGCCATCAGAACATGCGGTACTTTGCCAGCGGCAGCCCGTGCTCCTCGACGTAGCGCGCATGCGCGGCAATCGCCTCGCGGTTCTCCTCGCCCCAGCGCCGCGCCTTCTCATCGCCGATCGCCTTCTTCAGCGCGGCGGCGGCGATGGCGTCGGCGTCCAGGCCAAGCGCGCGGGCTTCGTGCACGAAAGGGGCTTGGGCTTCGGCCAGCCCTGGACGGACAGCAGCCGATTCCGTCAGGAAGTCGTCGGCGGTAACCGCACCCTTCGTGGCCTCGACAATCGCTGCCAGCTGGGCGGCGCGCGGGAAATTCTCTCCCGAACGCCATTTGTAGATGGTGATCGGATGCACCCCGCACTGGCGAGCCAGTTCAGCTGCCGGGACTTTGGTGGTTTCAAGCCATTTAGCGAGCTTCATGGCGGAAGCTTATTCTCCGGCCTGCGAAAAACGCAATGCCTTCGCTAAGCCGCGCGCCCCCGCCACGCCCCCCAAACCCGCGGCCCCACCAGCGCCGCCACCGCCACCACCAGCAGCACCGCACTCCCCGGCCGGGTCACAAACGTCGTCCAATCCCCCTGGCTGATCGTCAGCGCCTGGCGCATCGCCTGTTCCGCCATCGGCCCCAGGATCATGCCGATCACCACCGGCGCGGTCGGAAAGTCGAAGCGCCGCATGAACATCGCCACCACGCCGATGCCGTACAGCAGCACCAGGTCCACCACACTGTTGGAAATCCCGTAGGTGCCGATGGTCGCGAACACCAGAATGCCGGCATAAAGCTGCGGCTGCGGCACCTTCAGGATCCGCGCCCACAGCCCCACCAGCGGCAGGTTCAGCACCACCAGCATGATGTTGGCCACGTACAGGCTGGCGATCAGCGTCCACACCAGCGCCGACTGCTGCTCGAACAGCAGCGGCCCCGGGTTGATGCCGTAGCTCTGGAACGCGCTCAGCATGATCGCGGCGGTCGCGCTGGTCGGCAGCCCCAGCGTCAGCATCGGCACCAGAATGCCGGCGGCGGCGGCGTTGTTGGCGGCTTCCGGCCCGGCCACGCCCTCAATGGCGCCGGTGGTGCCGAACTCGGCGGCGTGCTCCGGCGCCACCAGGCGGCGCTCGGCGTAGTAGCTCAGCATGGTCGGCATCTCGGTGCCGCCGGCCGGCATCACGCCGAAGGGAAAGCCCAGGAAGCTGCCGCGCAGCCAGGGCTTCCAGCTGCGCTTCCAGTCGCTCCGGCTCATCAGGATGCTGCCCACCGGGCGCACCACGGCGGCGCCCTCATGGTGGCGCCAGGCCAGATACAGCGTCTCCCCCACCGCGAAGAGGGCGACGGCGACCAGCACCACGTTCACGCCGTCCAGCAATTCCGGAATGCCGAAGGTCATGCGCGGCTGCCCGGTCTGCAGGTCTATCCCCACCAGCCCCAGCAGCAGCCCGAAGGCCAGCGATGTCAGCCCGCGCAGCGCGGACCCACCCAGCACGGCCGAGACGGTGACGAAGCACAGCACCATCAGCGAGAAATACTCCGCCGGTCCCAGCTTCAGCGCGAAATCGACCACCACCGGCCCGAGGAAAGAAATCCCCAGCGTGCCGATCGTCCCCGCCACGAAGCTGCCGATCGCCGCCGTCGCCAGCGCCGGCCCGGCCCGCCCGTTGCGCGCCATCTTGGCGCCTTCCAGCGCGGTGATGATCGAGCCACTCTCGCCCGGCGTGTTCAGCAGGATCGACGTCGTGCTCCCGCCATACATCGCGCCATAGAAGATCCCGCAGAACAGGATGAACGCCCCGGTCGCCTCCACCTGGAAGGTGATCGGCAGCAGCAGCGCAATGGTCAGCGCCGGCCCGATGCCCGGCAGCACGCCGACGGCGGTGCCGAGGAAACACCCCAGCAGCGCCCAGCCCAAATTGCCCAGCGTCAGCGCATGGCCAAAGCCCAGCGCCAGCCCCTCGAAGGCGCTCATGGCAGCTCCTGCCCCAGCAGCCGCAGGATGCCGCCCTCAAGCAGCCCGGCGCCGATGTTGACCCCCAGCAGCATGACGAAGCCGAACCACACCGCCAGCGTCAGCACCAGCGCCAGCACCGCGTCCCGCCCCAGCCGGCGCGACCCGAAGGCCGCCGCCACCAGCACGAACTGCACGCTGGCGGCCAGGCTGAACCCCAGCGGCCCGATCAGCGCGATATTGGCCAGCAGCCCCGCGCCCAGCAGCGCCAGCGCGCGCCAGTTGGTCGGCGGTGCGTCCTGCACCTCCTCCAGCGTGTGGCTCCAGCCGCCGCGCAGCGCCTGCGCCACCAGCCCGGCGCCCAGCGCCAGCAGAACGGCGGCCACGCCATAGGGCACCGCCTTCGGCCCCACCTGGCCATACAGCGGGGAAACCGGAATCGCCGTGGCCTGCCACAGCGCCAGCCCACCCAGCGCCAGCACGAAGCCGCCCACCTTCAGGTCGGCGCGGGCCAGCTCATGCAAGGCCGATCTCCTTCAGCACCGCCTCGGTCTGCGCCCGGTCGCGGTCCAGGAAGCTGGCGAACTCGGCGCCGACCATGAAGGCATCCGCCCAGTCGCGGGTCTTCAGCAACTCCGCCCAGGCCGGCAGGCCGTGCAGCTCCTGCATCAGCGCCACCAGTTTCGCCAGGGCATCCGGCCGCACCCCCGGCGGCGCGAAGGTGCCGCGCCAGTTGGTGATGACGACATCCGCGCCGCTTTCCTTCAGCGTCGGAATCGCGGGGTCGCTGCGCGTCGCGCCGGTGGTGGCCAAAGCGCGCATCCGCCCGGCCTTGATCTGCTCGGCAAACTCGGAAAGCCCGGACATCCCCGCGCTGACCTGCGCGCCGAGGATGGCGGCCTGGGCCGGCCCGCCGCCGGCGAAGGCGACATAGCTGCCCTGCCGCGCGCTGTGCCCCAGCGCCTTCAGGATCAGCCCCAGCGCGATGTGGTCGGTGCCGCCGGCGCTGCCGCCGGCAATGCTGGTGCCGCCGGGGTTGGCCTTCAACGCCGCCAGGAAGCCGGCGATATCCTTGATCGGGCTGCTGGCCGGCACCACGATCACGTCGGCCTCCTCGGTCAGCCGCGCCACCGGGGTCACGCTCTGCAGGCCGACCGGCGTCTTGTTGGTCAGCACGCTGCCGACCATGATGCTGCCGCTGACCATCAGCGCGTCGCCGCGCCCGCGCTTGCTGGCGACGAAGCGCGGCAGCCCCACCGTGCCGCCGGCGCCGCCTATGTTCTCGAACTGGAAGGTGCCGACCAGGCCGGCCTGGCGAGCCACCTGCTCGATGGCGCGGCCCAGGCCATCCCAGCCGCCACCAGGCCCGGCCGGGATGAACATGGACATGCTGGGGAAACGCTGTTCCGCCCGCGCGGCGGGGGCGGCAAGCAGCGCCGGTGCGGCGAGCAGCAGGTGGCGGCGGTGCAGCATGGGTCCTCCCGAAGCGGCGCGTTGCCTTTTCCTTAACGCCGGCGCCGCCCGGGCGAAAGCCAAACCGCCCCGCAACCCCGCGCCATCTCGCCGGTTTCGCCGGCCAGGCCCGCGCCGGAACGAAAAACGGCGCCGAGGGTCCTCCCCCCGGCGCCGTTCCGAAGTCTTGCCAGCGCCCTCCGGGGCGCCGGCCGATGGCTCAGCCCTGCTTCACGTCGCGGGCCAGGTCGCCCATGCCGCCGACGGACATCAGGTGGGCATAGATCGCCTCCAGCCAGCCGCGGTCGCGCAGCGTCACCAGCTGCTCGGCGCTCAGCGCCATCAGCGCGGCGCGGTCCACGGCGAAGAAGCCGTCCACCCGCATCGGCTTGTCGCCCTGCTGGAACTGCACCACCGAGGCCTTCAGCAGCCCCATCTCGGCCAGCCCATCGGCCATGGCGCGGGTCCGCAGCATGGCTTCCTCCACCCCCTTGGTGAAGGTGAAGGCGTGGTCGAGCATGGCGGAAGGCTTGCCATCGGCGGTGAACATGTCGTCGCCCTCGGTGGCGGAGACATGCGGCGCCTGCGGGTCCACGCACAGCACCAGCTGCTGGCTCTCGGGCGAGACGCGCACCAGGAAGAACGGGTAGCGCCGCAGGTAGGCCGGCACATAGGCGCCTTCCTGCCACTTGCCCTCGGCGCCGATGAAGTGGTTGTGCCCGGCCTGCAGCCCGCACAGCGCCAGCGGCACGTGCGGCGCCTGCGCGGTGAACACGATCGGCATGCTGCGGCAGGCGGCGGTGAACTCCTCGGCCGCCAGCGGCACCGCATGCATCTCGGCGGCGAAGGCGAAGCCCGGGTTGTGCAGCTTCAGCTTGCCATGGCGCTCCGGCGTCAGCGGCTCCAGCCCCTTGTACAGCGGCGGCAGGTTGGGGGTGGTGGCGGCGGGCTGGTCCGACATGCGTTCGATCCCTGTTGCATCGCGCCCAGCGTACCGGCCGCGAGATTGTGTTCGATATGAACCCGTGGCGCGTTTCGTCCAATAAGGCAATACTTGTGCAAGCCGCGCGGTCGTATTGTCATGGCGTGGCCAGCAACCCCTGGGAGGCATGTGACATGGCAGACGAATCTACGCGCGGGCGCCTGGGCCGCCGCATCCTGGTGCTGCGCGTCGCCGGCCTGGGCGCCGCCGCCGGTGCCCTGGCCACGGCCGCCGAGGCCGCGCCGGTGGCGCCGCCGGTGCAGGCCCCGGCCGGCACCCCGGCCACGCCGGTGCAGTACCGCAGCGACAACGACCCCAACGACGCCCCCGGCCGCGGTATCCGCGGCGGCTATGGCGGCGGCGGCGGCCGGTCGGACAACGACCCCAACGACGCGCCGGGCCGCGGGATTCGTGGCGGTGGCTATGGCGGTGGCCGCAGCGTCAGCGACAACGACCCGTCCGACGGCCCCGGCCGCGGCCGTGGCTGGAGCCAGCCGCGCGGCGTGACCGACAACGACCCGTCCGACGGTCCCGGCCGCGGCCGCGGCTGGCGCTGAGCCGCCGGCGCATGGACCCGCACGCCCCCCCGACAAGCCTGGCCGAGGGCGCCTTCGCCCTGGCCTTCGGCGACATGACGGTGGAAGCCGTGCTGGCCCTGCGCGAGGCCGCCGAATGGCAACGCCTGCCGCCCGGCCCCGCCGGGCGCTACCAGGCGCTGCTGGCGGTGGCCGACCTGGACGCCTTCCTGCTGACCGACGCGGCGCGCACGCCCCGCGTCTCGATGGCGGATGGCAGCCGGCGCGGCGGCGCCTCGGTGCCCGCCGACCAGTTCGCGCTGTCCTCCGGCCATGTCGATGCGCCGCGCCTGCTGGTCAGGTTCGACGCCGGCGCCAGCCTGGTGGTCAGCCAGTTCCATGAGATGCATGGCCCCCTGGCACGGTTCTGCCGCGGACTGGAAAAGCTGTTCCTGCACCCGGTGCAGTGCAACGTCTACCTGACCCCCGCCAGCGCCCAGGGCTTCCGCGTGCACTACGACACGCACGACGTGCTGGTGCTGCAGGTTGAGGGCGAGAAGCAGTGGCGCATCTGGCCCGGCCAGCCGCTGCCGCACCCCACCCGCCGCACCCCCTGGCAGGGCGAGGTGCAGCCCGAGGGCGAGCCGGTGGAGTTCACCATGACCCCCGGCCAGGCGATCTACGTGCCGCGCGGGGTGATGCATGAGGCACGCACGCAGCAAAGCGGCGGCCATTCGCTGCACCTGACCATCGGCCTGATGGAATCCTGCTGGGCCGAGGTGCTGCGTGACACCCTGACCATGCTGGAGCCCGAGGACGCCACGCTGCGCGAGGCCTTTCCCAGCTGGCGGCTGGGCGACCCGGCCGCCGCCCCGGCGCTGCTGCGCGCCATGGCGGCACGGCTGGAGGCGCTGCCCGGCGACGCCACGTTGGAACGCCTGGCGGTCCGCATGCTGGACAACCTGGCGCAGAACCGCATCCCGCTGCCCGGCCGCGGCCTGCTGACGCCACCGCCCGGCGCGGCCGACCGGCTGCGCCTCTCGGACGCCATGCACCACCACGTGGCCGCGCTGCCGGATGGCCGCGCCGAGCTGCGCTGGGCCGACGGCACCCTGCCGCTGGACGAACAGGGGCTGGACTGGCTGCAACGCCTGGACGAAGGCGCCAGCGCGGCGGAGCTGGGCGAGGGCGGGCTGGAATTCTGCCGCCGGCTGGCCTCGGCGGGGTTGCTGGTGGCGGCGTAGAGCCGGGCAGGCGCCGACGGAAGCACCTGACAGACGCCAGCGCTTGGCTTTGTCGGGCGACTCACGTCTCCGGCGATTCCGCCTTCGACGATTACGCCCTGGCCCTCCGGCACGGATCAGCGCCGGCGCGACAACCCTCCGGTCGGCCTCATCGGCAGGCCGCGCTGATCCCGGTCATGCGCCGGGTCGGTCGGCAGGGCCGCCGCCGGCCGCCACCTGCCGCACCATATACGCCGCCCCGGCGCCGTAGCTCGCCAGCTCCGGCCCCTCGGCCGGCGCGAAGCCCATGCGTCGCCAGAACCCGCCGGACTGCCCCACCGCCACCAGCGCCACGCTGCCCAGACCGGCCCGCTGTGCCAGCGCCAGCACGCGCGCCACCGCCGCGGCCGCCGCCCCGCGCCCGCGCGCCGCCGGCAGCAGCGCCAGGTCGTGCCAGTACCAGCAGCCCGGCGCCGCCGGCAGCGCGCCCAGCAGGCTGTCCAGCTTCGGCGCCGCGCCGGCCAGCCAGGGGTGGCTGACGACATAGCCGACCACCACGGCCGAGCCCTCCAGCACCAGGCAGCCGGCGGGGCACAGCGCCAGGCGCTCGGCCGGTATCGCCGGCGCCTCCGGAAAGCCCGGATGCACCTGCTCCGCAATCGCCACCACCCCGGGCAGGTCGGCGGCGCGCATGTCGCGCCAGGTCAGCAATGCCATGGTGGCGTTGTCCCGCCATCGCCGTGGCCAAGGCAACGGCCATGCTTGCAAACAGGATTATGTTCCTGTTATGTTCGCCATCCCCTGGGCCGCTGGAAGCCACCGCCATGTACCCCCGCCGCTACTGCTCCCCGCGCCCCTGGGAACCGCTTTCCACCGAGGAGCTCAACGCCCTCATCCCCTTCGTCAGCCACAAGGGCGCCGGGCGGCCGATCTTCGACATCCGCGCCCGGTTGGATGCGGTGTTCTGGGTGGTCACCTCGCCCCACCCCTGGCGCTGCCTGCCGGCCGAGATGGGCCCGGCCGACACCGCCAGCCGGCAGTTCCGCCGCTGGGCGCATGCCGGGGTCTGGACCCGTCTGCTGAAGGCCATTGCCGCGCCGGATTGCTCGCCCGCGCTGCGGCGGTTGGAGCACTGGATCTGCCGTGCCCATCGCCGCGCGCTGCGGATCCTGAAGCTGGCCGGCATCGTGCTGGCGCGGCGGCTGGGCCTGTGTTCGGCGGTGAATGCGCCGTTCGAGATGCTGCCCGACCCCGATTTGTCCAAAAAGCTGCTGCCTTCGATCCAGCGCATGGTTCAGCAGGCGCTGGCGGCCGGTGGCCTGCCGGATCGGCGCATTTTGCAGACCGCCAAGGCCTTCCACTGGCTGGTCGGCGGCCGCAGGCGCATCAGCAAATGGCTGGCCCCGCCGTGAAACGCCCCGCCGCCGCAGGAAATCCCGCTCGACACCACGCCGCGCCAGGGCGCCAACGGGAAGGCCGTGCCCAACCGCAACGGCGATCCATGCGAACCCGCGGCTACCTGTCGGCGATTTGTCCCGGCGATCCTGGCCTGTCCCATGCGCCGCGCCGCGCCTTGCCCGCCCGCGCGCCCGTCTCCGCCCAGGCCCGCGCCAAACCCACGCCGGTCCAGGGGGCGCCTGCCCCCTGGCGGGGTTCGGGGCAGCGCCCCGATCTCCCTCGCTTCGGCAGCGCCCCGATCCCTCACCCCTTGGGCAGCGCCCAGCACCCCCGCCACCCGGCTCGCCCATCCGGCGGATGGCGCATCCGTGGCGAAAGGCCCATCTCCCTGGGCATGGAGAACACGCCGATGACCCCGACCAACCCCCTTGCCGCCCTGTCCGACCAGCTGGCCGCGCTCTCGGCCGCCGGTGCCGCCCGCGCCGTCAGCGTGCAGGGGCGGGAGGGGCGTGGCTTTTCCGGCATTCTCTGGCAGCAGGGCCTGGTGGTCACGGCGGCCGAGCCGCTGGAGCGCGACGACGACATCAGCGTGATCCTGCCGGATGGCCGCCGGGTGCCGGCGACGCTGGCGGGGCGGGATGCCGGCACCGACGTGGCGCTGCTGAAGCTGGAGACCGGGCCGCTCGCCCCGCTGGAGCTGGCGCCGCCGGACTCGCTGGCGCTCGGCCGGCTGGCGCTGGCGGTGGGGCGGGGGGAGGAGGGGCCGATCGCGGCGATGGGCGTTGCCGCCTTCGTCGGCGGGGCCTGGCGCAGCATGCGCGGCGGCGCGCTGGACCGCCGCCTGGTGTTCGACCTCCGGCTGTCCGCCCTGGCGGAGGGCGGGCTGCTGCTGGATGACCAGGGCCGGCTGATCGGCATGGCGGTGTTCGGCCCGCGCCGCCGCCCGCTGGCGATTCCGGCGGAAACCATCGCCCGGGTGGTGGAGGTGCTGCGGCTGCGCGGCCGGGTGACGCGCGGCTACCTGGGCCTGGCGATGCAGCCGGTGCGGGCCGGCGGGGCGCGTGGGCTGATCGTACTGGGGGTGGACCCCGGCAGCCCGGCGGCGCAGGCGGGGGTGCTGCTGGGCGATGTGCTGCTGGCCATGGACGGCCAGCCGCTGGGCAGCGTGCGGGAGATGCTGGGCCGGCTGGACCCCGGCAGCGTCGGCCAGGCGCTGTCGCTGCGCCTGCTGCGCGGCGGGCAGCCGCTGGACCTGGCCCTGGTGGTCGGTGAACGCCCCTCGGCCAGCGCCCCGGGTGCCGCGGCGCCGGGGCAGGCGGGCTGAATGGCACCGCTCACCGTGGCGCTGCGGATCGGTGACCCCGACCTGGGCGCCGCCATCGCCGCGCGGCTGCACGGCATGGACGCCGCCGTGCTGGTGGCGGAGGAAGCGGCGGCGGAACTGCTGATCTCCGACGCGGCGCCGGAGCCGGACGACCAGCCGGTGCTGGTGCTGGCCGAGGGCGCGGCGGCGCTGGCCGCGCTGCGCGCCGGCGCGGCGGGGGTGCTGGCGCCGGATGCCTCGGCCGGCGACCTGGCGGCGGTGCTGCCGGCGCTGGCGCGCGGCATGGCGGTGCTGCCGCCGGGGGCGCTGGCCGGGCTGCTCGGCAGCCGCACCCCGGGGCCGGGCGCCAGCCTGACCCGGCGAGAGCGCGAGGTGCTGGACCTGCTGGCCGCCGGCGCCAGCAACAAGCTGATCGCCCGGCATCTCGGCCTGAGCTTCCATACCGTGAAGGCGCATGTCGCGGCGGTGCTGGACAAGCTGGGCGCCGCCAGCCGGGCGGATGCGGTGGCGCGTGGTGCGCGCCAGGGGCTGGTGATGCTGTGACCCCGGCCGCCGCGCCCACCCCTGCCAGGGGCGGCGCGGCGGCCAACCCGGTCCGAAACCGGTCGCGGCCTTCTGCGCGCCAGGCCGGAACGCTGGCCGCGCTGGTGCTTTCAGGGGGGGACCCGCAGGCCAGGACCCTCGCCCATGCCCCCTACGCCACCGGCGACGCCCCCGCAGCCGATCTTCGACAGCTTCTTCCTGGGCGGCTTCGAGTGCAGCACCCAGCGCCGCGCCGATGGCCGCCGGCTGGACCTCATCGCCGGCACCCGCCACGACCTGCTGGCCGAGGAGGACTACAAGCAACTTACCGAACACGGCATCCGCACCGCGCGGGACGGCGTGCGCTGGCACCTGGTGGAGACCTCCCCCGGCCAGTACGACTGGTCCGCCGTGCTGGGGTTGATGCGGGCGGCGAAAAAGTCCGGCGTGCAGGTGGTCTGGGACCTCTGCCACTATGGCTGGCCGGATGGGCTGGACATCTTCTCGGCCGCCTTCGTGGAGCGCTTCGCCGCCTATGCCGCCGCCTTCGCCCGGCTGCACCTGGAGGAGCTGGGCACGCCCCCGATGCTCTGCCCGGTCAACGAGATCAGTTTCTTCGCCTGGGCGGCCGGCGACATGGGGCGGTTCCAGCCCAAGTGCCACGGCCGCGGCGGGGAGCTGAAGCGCCAGCTGGTCCGCACCGCGCTGGCCGGCACCCATGCGGTGCGGGAGGTGGCGCCGGGCAGCCTGGTCTTCGCCATCGACCCGATCATCAACATTCACCACAAGCCCGGCCAGGACCCGCGCCCGGTGGCCGCCTACAACGAATGCCAGTGGGAAAGCTGGGACATGCTGACCGGCCGCATGGCGCCCGAACTCGGCGGCTTCCCCGAGGCCTTCGACGTGATGGGCGTGAACTACTACTGGAACAACCAGTGGCTGGACGAGGCCGAGCCGCTCTCGCCCTTCGACGCCGCGCGCTACACCCCGCCGCATGTGCTGTTCGCCCGCGCCCACCAGCGCTACGGCCGCCGTATCTTCCTGGCGGAGACCAGCATCGAGGATTGGCCGCGCGCCGGCTGGCTGCGCTACATCGGTGAGGAACTGCGCGAGGCGATCCGCCAGGGCACGCCGATGGAAGGCGCCTGCCTGTACCCGGTGCTGAGCCACATGGGCTGGGACGAGGATCGCTACTGCCCGAACGGGCTGTTCGAGCTGGAGCCGAAGCATGGCCGCCGCCAGGTCCACCAGCCGCTGGCCGAGGAGCTGAAGCGCCAGCAGGCGGCCATGGCAGCGCTGGTGCCGCTGGCGTGACGACCCCGGCACCCTGCCCAATCCATGGGCGGGTTGCCGGCATTCCGGGCGCCGCGGTCCGAAGCGGCCGTGCCGGCGAAATGCGTGGCCCTGCCCACGCACCCGCCGGGGCTGGCGCGGCGGGCACGCAGGCGGCGCCTGCGATATCCGCCGGGGCGGGCGCGGCCGGCGCTGGCCCGGCCCTTGCAAACAGCGGCGGGCCATTGCCTCAGGACCCCGCCCGCATGATCGCTCGTCGCAAGCTGCTCGCCGCCACCCTGGCCGCGCCCGCCCTGCTGCCCCGCACCAGCCTGGGGCAGACGCGCAAGGTGAAAATCGGCTCCGCCTTCACCACCACCACCAACGCCGCCTTCCTGATGCCGGACCTGCTGAAGCGGGTGGGCGTGGAAGCCGAGATCGTGCTGTTCCCCAGCCTGGTGCAGCGCATGCAGGCGGTGGCCAGCGGCGACGTGCAGGTGGGCAATGGCGGGCTTTCCGCCACCATGCAGGTGGACGTGAAGGGCTTCC
>CANGNF010000074.1 GCA_947455205.1 Acetobacteraceae bacterium
AGCGCCGGCGCCGTCACCTTCAAGGCCGCGCCCGACTTCGAGGCCCCGGCCGACGCCGGTGGTGACAACGTCTACGACGTCACCGTCACCGTCTCAGACGGCACGTTGAGCAGCGCCGCCCAGGCCGTCGCCATCACGGTGACGGATGTGAATGAGGTGCCCACCAAGACCATCGCCGACCTCGCCTTCTCCGCTGATACAGGAACCGCCGGTGATTTCATCACAAGCACTGTGGTGCAGAGGATCACCGGGACCCTTAGCGCGCCGCTGTCGAGCGGTGAGACAGTGCAGGTTTCGCTTGATGACGGCGCCACCTGGCACGCCGCCAGCACTCAACCCACCGCCGGCGGAGGCGGCTTTGCCGACGCTGTCACGCTCAGCGGCGCTGGCACCCTCCAGGTCAAGGTGGTCAACGCAAGCTATGCCGGGGGTAGCATCAGCCAGGCCTATGTTCTGGATTTGGCGGCGCCTTCCGAGACCATCTCGGGCGTTGCGCTGTCGTCGGACACCGGCAGCAGCAGCGGCGACTTCATCACCAATATTGCAGCGCAGACCATCACGGCGACGCTGAGCGCGGTCCTGGCGACGGCAAGCGGGGCCGCTTCGGCTGAATCGCTGCAATACTCGCTGGACGGCGGCACGACCTGGAGTAGCGCCGGCGCTGCGGCGAGCGGCACGGCGGTGACGATCACCGACGTGACGCTGAGCGGTATCGATACGCTGGAGCTGCGGGTGGTGGACGCAGCCGGCAATACCGGCGCCGCCTATACCCATGGTTATGCGCTGGACACGGCAGCTCCCGCCGCGCCGACGGCGCTGGCCGATAGCGCGATCAGTGGCGGCATTGTCAGTGCAGCGCATGACACGGCAGACCAAGCGCTGACCGGCGCGGCCGAGGCGAATGCCGCGGTGACGGTGTTCGACGGCGCCAGTGAACTCGGGACCACCTCGGCCGATGCGACCGGCGCCTGGATCTACACGCTGGGCGCCCTGTCCGACGGCGGCCACTGCCTGACGGCGACGGCGACCGATGCCGCCGGCAATACCGGCGCAGCTAGCGGCGCACTGGTTTTCACGGTGGAATCCGTTGTGCCCGCGCACATCAGGGGCACCGCCTTCCTCGACGTACCCGCCGCGGTCTGCGAGGATCTGCAGCCCGGCAATGTCTTCCAGGGCGTCAGCGTCAACCTCATCGACACGCTGGGCCACGTGGTCGCCACCACCACCACGGATGCCGATGGGAACTACGTCTTCAACGGCGTTGCCCCGGCCAGCTACCAGGTGCAGTTCGTCGCCCCCGCCGGCCTCGCCCTGATCGCCCAGCACAGCGGTTGGCTGCATGACGGCAGCGACGCCGATAGCAACGGCTACACGTCCGCCTTCCAGGTGCTCTCGGGTCAGACCATCACGCATCAGGATGCCGGCTTCAGCCACCTCATCGGCACGTTGGCAGACCTGCCCACCACCACGTTGCCCGGCGGCAGCTACACCTTCTCCAGCCCGGTGCATGTGCAGTTCCAGGGCAGTGCCAACGTCAACCTCAACGCCTCGGGCAGCCACGTCATCGGCGGCGAGGGTGGCCTGACCGCCAACGCCAATGCCGGCGGCAGCTTCCTCATCGCCGGCACCGGCTATGCCTCGCTCAACGGCGGGCCCAACGGCGGCGCGGTCATGATGGCCGGCGGAGGCGGCGCCAACATGGAAGGCACCGCCGGCAACGACATCATCATCGGTGGCTGCGGCCCCATCTCGGCGCAAGGCCTCGGCTCGGGCGGCGGAATGCTGCTCAATTTCGGCGGAGACCTGATGATCGGCGGCGAGGGGAACGACAACCTCGAGTTCAACCACTCCAGCGGCACCATCGAAGGCGGCGCGGGCGACGACTACCTGCACGCCGCTGCCGATGGCGTCATCCTCGCCGGCGGCACCAACACTGGTACCATCAGCTACAGCGCCGGCAGCTTCAGCAACTTCAAGATCGGCGACACCGTCAACGCCACCGGCAGCAACGCCGACGTCATCTACCAGGCCGGTGACGGCGTGCAGTGGATAGAGAATTTCAACCCCGGCAACGGCGACCATATTGAGGTCTGGGGCTACGCCGCCCCCACCGCGGTCGGCATGGTCAACGGCATGGGCGTGCTCTACTTCGGCCCCAGCCAGGCGCTGGTGTTCAACGGATGGCAGCCTGGCAACGGCCCGCTGCCCGGCATCAACTATCACCCGGAAAGCATCATCGCCCCCGGCGCTATCGGCAAGCATGATCCCTTGGTGCCGGTCGTGCTCGGCAGCAGCGTCACCAGCTACCACGGCGCGCAGGGCGACGACATTGCCGTGGGCAGCAACACCGACACCAGCTTCAACGGCCATGGCGGCGACGACTACATGGTCGGCGGCAGCGGCAATGACAGCTTTGTCGGCGGCGCCGGCGCCAGCGCCTTCATCGGCAATGGCGGCGATGACAGCTTCACCAGCACCGACGGCAACAACAGCATCGACGGCGGCGCCGGCACGGACGCGGTGACCTACGACCTCAACCGCGCCGACGTGACGCTGACGCATCTGACCAATGGCGACTGGGAAGTCTCCAAGTCCGGCGGCCACGACCTGCTGCATGATGTTGAGAAGCTCCAGTTCAACGACACCACGCTTGCCCTAGGCGGCGCTGCCTCGGCCCCCACCGTGCCCAGCAGCAGCAGCAGCAGCAGCAGCAGCAGCAGCAGCAGCGGCTCGCCGGGGGCGGGCTCGGGTTCCCCCGGCTCGCCTGGCAGGGTCATCACCGTCACAATCAGTGGCGGCATGGCCATTGGCGGCGAGGGCAACGACAGCATCGCCGCGAGCGGCTGGAACTCCACCGTGAACGGCGGCGTCGGCGACGACCGCATTACCGCCACCGCGGCCAGCGCTGTCATCGATGGTGGCAGCGGCGACAACACCATCCAGGCCAGCGGCTGGGGCGACCGCATCACCTCGGCCGATGGCCAAAACAGCGTCACCAGCACGGGCGGCGGCGTCGTCATCAGCCTCGGCAATGGCGGCAACCAGGTCACCGTCGACGGCTACGGCAACAGCGTCACCACCGGCAGCGGCGATGATACCATCAGCCTCGGCGTCGGCGGCGGCACCACGGTGGATGCTGGCGGCGGCGACGACACCGTCATCTATGGCGGCCCCAGCGCCCAGTACCACGTGCGGGACAACCACGACGGCAGCCTCACCGTCGCCGGCCTGCACGGCAACGACACGCTGCGCCATGTCGAGCACGTGCTGTTCTCGGACAGCGCGCCGCCGCCACCGGCACCGACCACGACGCCCGATACGCTGCACGTGGCGCAGGGAGGCGTCAGCAACCTCGGCAACGTGCTGGCCAACGACCTGCCGGCGAGGGGCGGCGCCACGCTCTACGTCACCGGCTTCCACATCGAGGGTCATGACTACGCGGCGGGCGCCAGCGCCACCCTGGCCGGCGGGGCGGTGGTCTCGATCGCCGCCGATGGCAGCGTCACCTTTTTGCAGAACCACGCCTACGACAGCCTGGCCGCCGGCGCCAATCGCCCGCTGGTGTTCAGCTACACGGTGACAGAGCACGCCGACGGCAGCGGCCCCGTCGCCGTGGGCGACGCGAGCATCGAGCTCACCGGCCTGAACGACACGCCGGTGACCACGGTTGCCAGCTTCGCCACGGTCGTGGATGGCGCCGCCAGCCTCGGCAACGTCCTGGCCGGCGCGCACGACCCGGACACCGGCGATGTGCTGCACGTCATCAGCTTCGTGGTCGAGGGCGGCACCTATCAGGCCGGGCAGACCGCCTCGCTGCTGAGCGGCGCGCAGTTAAGCCTGGCCGCGGACGGCAGCCTGACGCTGACCCAGAACCACGCCTATGTCGGCCTGACCGCGGCGGGCAGCATCGGCTTCAGCTACACGGTGAATGATCGCGCCGACGGCCATGGCCTCTCGGCCAACGGCACGGCCAGCGTCACCCTGGCGCCACTGCCCGCCAGTACGCCCATCTCCCAGCATGCCGACGCCAGCGGCCAGGTGCTCACCGGCGGCGCGGGCAACGACAGCCTCTCCGCCAGTGGTTACAGCGAGGTGATCAACGCCGGCGCCGGCGATGACAGTATCGACGGCGGCGTCGGCAACGCCAGCATCGATGCCGGCGATGGCAACAACACCGTCGCCGTGCACGGCTACAACAACAGCGTCACTGCCGGCGATGGCGACAACGTGGTGACCGGTGCCGCCGGCACCACCACGCTGCACCTGGGCAACGGCACCGAGACCGTCACCCTCGGCGGCTACGGCAACGTCATCGGCATCGGTGAGACCACGGCGGGCCACGTCAGCACCATCTCCACCGGCGCCGGCATTGCCCACGTCACCACCGCCGAAACCGCGGCCGGCGGCGACGTGCACGTCATCCTCTCCGGCGACCAGAACACGGTCTCGGTTGGCGACGGCAACGACACCATCGAGGGTTCGCAAGGCAGCACCACTATCCACCTGGGCCATGGCGACAACAGCGTGACCGCTCTGGGCTACGGCAACCTGATCACCGCCGGCAGCGGCAGCAACAGCATCCACGCCGGGGCAGGGCAGGACACAGTGATCAGCGGCGGTGGCGATGACGAGATTTGGCTGACTGGCTGGTCGAACACGGTCGACGCGCGCCTGGGCGGCGAGGTAACGGTCCATGGCGGGCAGGGCAACGACCTCTACATCGCGCCGCAGGGTAATGCCGGGGTGGCGCATATCCTGAACTTCAACCTGGATGGCGGTGACCACATCCGCTTCGACGGCCTGACCGCCGCCGACCTTAGCTTCCAGGTCGCCGGCAGCGACCTGCACGTGCTCGCACACGGAGTAGAGGTGGTGGACCTGGTGGGGCTGGGTTCCCTAAGCACCAGCAGCTTCGCCAGCCACGGTGCCTTCCTGTTCACTTGACCGGCGCAGCGCCGCGGCTGGGCATGCAACTCAGCCGCGGCCGACCAGAGAAGAGGAAGGGCGGACACGATATCGGACCGGTTGCGCGTCGGGGTCACCTGTCACGTACGCACACGAGCGCGCCGACGACCTACCCGGTCAGCTATGCACCGTGGTCGCTGAGGGTACCGGCCTCCGCAGGCCTGTTAGGGCGCCTGCCGCCGCTCGGCGCTGTACGTTGCTGGTACGCACCCAGGCCAGCACAAGACCGGGGCCCTGAAGGTCCGGCATCCCGGTTTGAGGAGTAGTTGGCGTGATTGCGCCGAGTTGTTTGCTGACGCTGCATGGCGGCCTCCGATTGAGACGGCCCATGCACGACGATGAGTTGTGCCTCAGCAGGGACCAGCAGGCGGAACCGGGACCGACGCCTCTCTATCGAGGCATCGGAAGGTGTTGCGACAGCTCCCGGTGCCCCGTCAGGTGCAGCGCCGTGCCGGGGAGTGGCGCTTCTGGCCGTCCAGCCCGTCGAGGAAGTCGCTAAGCTCTGCGCACCCTCGTTGCGGCGGGCCAGCAACACGGCAACGCCGCGCCGCCAGAACTGCGTCAGCCCCAGCGCCGCGCCGCCGACGCGGCAAGCGTCGGCGATCGCTTGCCGCGGAAGCTGGCTCCCGACCGAGCTGGCCGGCCGCTACGCCGTCACCACGTGCCAGTCGGCGGTGAGCCAGCCCACCGTGCCCTGGTTGGCGATCTGCCCGGCCGCCATGTGCCACGCATAGAGCTCGCCGGAGCCGCTGTTGTGCCAGAGGATATCGGCCGCACCATCGCCATCCAGGTCGCCAACCGAGGCGACCTGCCAGGTGGGGTCCACCGTGCCCATGTGGTCGATCTGCTGGATCATGTTGCCGGCGAGTTCCCAGATCTGCGTATCGCCCGCCGCATCGGCCAGCAGAAGGTCCGCCTTGCCGTCGCCGGAATAGTCGGCAACGCCCTTCAGCGCGTAGCCCATGCCGATCGGCGGCGAGATCACCTTGGTGGTGGTGATGGCGCTGCCATCGGTGAAGGACATGCCGAAGCTGCCATCGGCCAGGCGCCACAGCAGGTCACCCTTGCCATCCCCGTTGAAGTCGCCGGTGCCGGCATAGGCGGCGCCGACCGGGGCGGTACCCAGCTGGTTGTAGCCCGTCACCGCTGTGGCATTCAGGTTCCAGGTCCAGAAGTTGCCATCGGTTTCGTGGCGGAACAGCACGTCGGCGTGGCCGTCGCCGTCGATGTCGCGCATGGCCAACGCGGTCCAGCTGGCATCCATGGTGCCGGGGGAGCCGATGTAATGGCCCTGCAACTGATCATCCAGCTGCCACATGCCGAAGAAGCCATTCGCGGTGCGCACCAGCACGCTGGCCTTGCCGCTGCCGTCGGTGTCGCCGGTGCCGATGATGGTCCAGTCCTGCTGCAGCCAGCCGACCGAACCCTGGTGCAGGATGTCACCGTCCTGCATGGCCCAGAACCAAGTCTCGCCGTTGTCGTTGCGGAACAGAATGTTGTCGGCGCCGGGGCCGGCAAGGGCGTGGTCGGTCAGCCCCAGCGCCAGGTTGGCGCCCATCACCGCCTGGGTGGTGGCGCTGCCCACCTCGGTCGGGATCAGCCCGTACATCAGCGGCTGCAGCAGCTCGATCTTGTTTAGGTTCACCGTGGTCCAATCATCCTTCAGGATGCCGCCGGTGTCGCCGGAGTTCGGGTTCCACGCCCACCAGGACCAGCTGGGGCCGAACTCCCCGGGCGCGACGCTGAGCTGCGAGGTGTCGCCATGCATGTAGTCGGTGATGGCATCGGCCCAGAGCACGTCCTTCGGGTCGGTCAGCTTGCTGCCCCACTCGCCTACCCAGACAGGCGCCAGGTTCTGTTCGTAGATGAAGCCCCACTTGTCCGAGAAGATCGTCGGCTCATTGGCCGGGAAGGTGGGGTCGCTGAACCAGGTCTGCGGATAGATCGAGTTAGGGTAGTCGTGCGGCGAATAGACCAGGCGGTTGTCCACCGCCAGGTCCAGCGGCCGGTCCTTGACGCCTTCCAGGTCGCCGCCCCACCAGTAGGTTTCGCCGTTGTAGGCGCCAATGCCCTCGACGAAGATCAGCCAGTTCGGCGCATGCGCCAGCACCGCGTTGCCGATACGCTCGGCGGCCGCGGCCCAGTCCGTGGCGCTGTTGTCGCCCCAGGTGGCCGCCGCGTGCGGTTCATTGTGCAGGTCGGCGCCAACTACCGCGGTGCTGCTGCCGTAGCGGTCGGCCAGCATCTCCCAGTTCTTCGTCATGTCGGCTTCGGAGTACTTACTGTCGTACCACAGTCCGTTCTCCGTGGTGCCGGCACCGGCGCTGTTGCGGTGGTGGTCCAGCACGATCTTCAGCCCGATGCGACCGGCGTAGTCCACGATCCGGTCGAGGATCTCGAGCGGGCTGAGGCCGACCAGGTCCGGGTTCTTGGCGAAGTCGATGCCGGTGGCCTTGCTGGCCGCGTCGAACATCTGGTCGCAGTAGGGGATGCGGATTGAGTTGAAGCCCAGCTCCACCATCTGGTCCATCATGGAATGGTAGTCGCGGGTCCACAGCCCGTGCGCCGAGTAGTTGCCGCCCTCGAAGCCGAACCAGCTGACGCTGTTCAGCTGTACCGCCACGCCCTGGTCGTTGACGATCTGGTTGCCGTCGGTGTGCAGCCAGCCGGGATTGCCGGCGCTGAGCGCGCTGTCGAGAATGGTGCCGATGGCACTGCCGTCGGCGATGCTGGCGCCGCTGGGATTGGTCAGTTCCAGGGTGAAGGTCTGGTGCCCGGTGTTGGACGGGTCCGCCAGGATCTGCACGTCCACGGTCTTGCTCGTCTCGCCCGCGGCGAATGTGAGGGTACCGTGCGTGCCAGTGTAGTCGGCGCCGTCCTGCGCGGTGCCGTCCTGCGTGGCGTAGTCCACCGTCACCGGACCGCTGGCGGTGCCAGCCAGGGTTACGGTGAAATGCGCCGTCGCCGTGCCGCTTGCGGGGTCGCTGACGAAGACCGAGTGCGCCGCCAATGCCGCGCCGCTGCTGCTGCTGCTGCCGCCGCCGGAAGTCCCGCCGCTGCCACCTGAGCCGCCCGTACTGCCGCCGCCAGGCTGCACCGTGCCGCTGGCCGTGCTGGAGGCGATGGCGAGGTTGCTCAGCTGAGCCGAGGCGCCGGCCGCTTGGAAGCCGAAGCCGGCATGGCCGCCGTCGGCGATGGCGGCGTTGTAGTCGTTGGCGCCCAGCACCCAATGGTTGCCGACATGGCTGACCACGTGCGCGTTCCACAGATTGACCAGGCCGAAGGCGGCGTCGAAGCTGACCGTCCAGTCATTCACCGTGCCGCCGTCATTGGCGATGTCGAACTGCGCGACGAAGCCGTCCTGCCATTCGCTCTGAACCGTCTCCGCCAAGCGCAGCGCGCCGGGGGGGACGACGAGGATGGCTCCATCGGCGGCGGCATCGGCCAGTGTCGCGCCGCTGGGGGTGGACAGGGCCAGGCCGAAATGCGCGCTCTGCGTCAGCGCGTCATTGGCCAGCAGCGCCACGTTCACCGTCTTGCTGGTCTCGCCCGGCGCGAAGCTGAGCGTGCCGCTGGTAGCGACATAGTCGGTGCCGGCGAGCGCGGTGCCGTCCTGGGTGGTGTAGGCCACCGTCACCGTATCGGCTGCGGCCGTTGAGAGTGTGACGACAAAGGCTTCCGTACCGCCGGCGGTGCCGGGCTCCGCCGCTCTGGCATCCGCCACGCGCAGTTCCGGCAGCGGCGCCGGGCTTGGCGTAACGCCCGACTCGCCCGCGACGGTGAGGGTGACGTTGCGCCACCCTGCGGACTGCCCGGTGGCCTGGAAGCCGACGCTCACCTGCCCGGTCGCGGGCAGGGCCAGATCATAGTCCAGGCCAGCCAGCACGAAGTGCGTGCCGCTGTGGCTCACCACGCGGGCATTCCACAGGTTGGCCAGGGTGAAGTCGGCGTCGAACTCGAGCGTCCAGGTCAAGGACGCCAAGCTTGGGTTTGCCAGGACCAGTTCGGCGACAAAGCCGCCATTCCATTCACTGCTGATCCGGGAGGTGATCGTCGCGGCCATCTGCTGCCTCTTGGGTTGTGCATCCTTGAAAAGAGGTAACTCTCGGTTGAGATCGATTCCACGCATTCTGGGTCTGGTTCTGTCAGGGCAGGTCACGCGGAAAGGCGCACCCGTGATGACGTTTTTGGCCGCTGCCTAAGTGGTTCACCGTAGCCAACTCGGCTTGCGTTCTACGGCTGGACGATGTGGCCAGCGCGTTGCCGTTCCAACGAGCGCAAGCGAAGCGCGACCCGCTTTCTGCGGGGGTCTACTGGTCTGATTCCACACGGTGTCTTCATGCAGTTGGATGAACGACAACGGTTAGGCCCACAGAACGCGTGCACGGCACGAGACCAGCCACAAGCGAGCCTGGCGCTGGACGCCCAGGACTAACGGCGAAGCTGATTCGCCTCGCCACGCGCCACAGCCCTGAACGGGCATCCACCGATCGGACGTTCCCCCCGCCAATGTGCCGGAGGACAACACGGTACTGTACGGGCTGCTGCATGACCGGCGTGACCAACCGCGAGTTGGTCGGCTGCAAACACAGCGCTGCACCACGCGCCAGTTAGCCAACGTCCGGCCCGGGCGACTCGCCAGGCCAAGTAGCCGGTTGGCTTTACCGGGCGCCGGAGGGAGTGGCGATGGCGCTGGCGGCCTTCGCCCGGCACAGCCGCACCGTGAAGCAGGCGCCACCATCCTTGTTGCTGGCGGCCAGAGAGCCATCCATGCCAGCAATGATGCCGTAGCTCAGCGAAAGCCCCAGCCCGGTTCCCTCGCCAACCGCCTTGGTGGTGAAGAACGGCTCGAAGATCTTCTCGATGACATGGTCCGGGATTCCGCCCGCGTTGTCGGAGATGGTGAGGTAAAGCCAGGACTCATCGGCATTCAGTGCGACAGCAATGCGCCTCGCGGCCTTCGGCTGTGGCGGCAGCTGCGTGGAAAAGGCATCGCAGGCATTGGCGACGATGTTGATGATGACCTGTTCCAGCGGAACCGCCTTGGCCAAGGCCATCGGCATGTCATCGGCAATGGCGCAGTGCAGGGTGACGTCGCTGCTGTGCAGTCGGTCCGCCAGAAGCAGCCTCACATCGGCGATGACCTTGCCGATGTCGACCGGCTCGATGTCATCGCTGCTGATCCTGCCGAAGATGCGCATGTGATCGACGATCTGGCGCGCACGCATCACCATCTGCACGACGATCTCCAGCTTTTCCTCCACCCGGCGGCGGGTTGCGGGCAGCCGTGCGATGGCACTCAGGGCATTCTCGGCCGCCAGGCTCATCACCGCCAGCGGCTGGTTCAGCTCGTGCGCGATGCCGGTCGCCATCTCACCGAGATGCGCCATCTTGGCGACCTGGAACAACTGCCGCTCCATCTCCCGTTCCCGGGTAACATCCATCCAGATCGCCACGACCTCGTCGGCCGCGGCGGTCGTTGGATAGGCGCGCATCCGCAGGTTCATCAGTCGATGCTGCCCGTCGCTGTGGCGAAAGGAGAACTCCAGCGCGGCGGCGCCGGCGACCAGGGCAGTGTCGAGCTGCGCAAGCAGGCGACCGAGGTTGTCCGCGTCCAGCCTCTCCTCCAACCAGCCGGGTGCGATCTGGGCCGGCGCGTAGCCGGTCAGGGCTTCGATCAGGGGCGCGATGAACACGATGCGCCATGGTGCCTGGCCGTGCCGACGGAAGCGCATCAGCGCCCCCGGCATGGCGTCCACCAGCACCTCCAGCTCATCATGGCTGCGGCGCTGGCTGACGATCAGCGATTGCACGGCATCGTGCTCCCGCCGGACCAACTTGTTATTGGAGGCCAGGAACAGCACCGAAGCAAGGGCGCAGAACACCAGCCCGGCCAGCAGCACGGACAGCAATCGATGCAGCCGAAGTAGACGGGCGGCTTCCTCGATCGCCAGGGCGCCGCTGTGGTTGTGCCCCAATGCCGCCAGCTGCAGCAGTTGCGGATGGAGCTGGGACAAGGCGTTCATCAGCGGCAGGAGGCTGGCCATGCCTGCCAATGGACCCATGACCTCCTGGCCCTGGTCGATGATGCGGTGCAGCGCCTCCACCGTGGCCGCGGACCCTGTGTCGGAGGCGAGCAGCCTGCCGACATCGCCCCTGCGCAGGGTCTCGATCCTTCCGCTGACGATGTCCAGCCAGAGCTGCACCGCTTCCAGCGTATCCTCGCTCGGCTGCAACTCATGGCTGCCAATGGCGGCCTGCAGGCGGCCGACCTCGACCGCAGTTTGGGAGATGGGCCAGCTGAGGTTGTACTGCGAGGTTGTCCTGGAGCTTTCAGCCTGTTCCCGCAGCAGCAAGGCGCCTGCGGAAAGCACGGTGATCAGCGTGGCCACGAGCAGGGCCCGCAGCAGCTTCCGTTCCAGATTTGGACTGTTGATCTGGCTGGCCGGCCAACTTGTCGGGGAGCCAGTCAACAGTGCACTCATCGCACGATGAGCTGGGCCACCTGCCAAGCCGAGCGGCTGTAGTACAGCCGGGCATTCAGTTCCGGAGCGGAGTCGTAGGGGTAGACGATGAAGAGCGGCCCCTTGTCGCGCACCGGCATGTTCGCGCCGTTGCGCTTCATCGCCAGGATGGTGCCGAAGCGGGCGAAGTCGTCGATCGGGATTTCGGTAGCATAGTCGTTCAACGCCTTGGCGGTAACGCTTGTGCCGCGGGCGCCAAGGCGTTCCAGCAATCGCATCATCGGCACCCCCTCGAAGGTGACCTGGCCCTCGTACCATGGGGTGTGGGTGGTGAACGCGATCAGCCCCAGGGCTTCGAGCATGGCGCGGTCGAAGACCGCGGTCGCATCCCGGTTATGCACCTGTATGTTGCCCGATACCGTCAGCAGGATCGGCCCTGTTGGCGCGGCCAACGCCCCGTCCTGCGCCGCCGATCCGGCGGCATTCACCACGGTACCGGCAAGAGCGAGGAGAAGGCCACGGCGGGATGGAGTTTGCAGCATTTTCTGGTTTCCAACAGGCTGGACGCCTGCCGCATTGTCCACAGCCATACCTTTTCGACAAATACGTAACAATACTCACTACGCGAACATTCAGTTCTGTCATGATTTGCTCAACCGAAGCAGGTCGGGAATCGGCCTGATACTGGATCGAGATCAGTTCACTCGAGGATACGGAAATGCCGTGTCAGAGATTGGCAGAGACAATCATCGTAGTTCACCTTAGTAAACTTAGAAATTAAAAATTTGATGCAGAATTTGACAAAGATTTATATATTATATTCGAAGAGTTGGTAATTCGATGGAGCATCGGGGTTTTCTGAAGCAAACGCAGCCACAGCTGGCTACGCAGTGCGGTCGAAGCCGACCAGCAGCGCGGGGAGAAGCGACCATGCCGAATGCAACCGGGCCACTGGACCCCGGGAACCTCGCCGCCGAACGGCCGCAGTCCCTGGCCCTCCTGATCGTCGATGACGAGGCGCAGATGGTGGTGGAACTGGCCGAGGCCGCCGCGGATGCCGGCTTTGCCTGCTACACCGCCAGTACCGGCGATGCCGCGCTGGCCCTGCTGCAGGCTCACGGCGACATCGCCGTCGCCATCTCTGATATCCGCATGCCCGGTCTGGACGGTCTGGCCCTGACCCGGGAAGCGTTTGCTGTCCGGCACGAAGCGGAGGCCCTGGAGGTCATCCTGATCACCGGGCACGCAACGCTGGAGGACGCGATCGGCGCCATCCGCAGCGGTGCCTTCGACTTCGTCCGCAAGCCGTTCCGCCTGCGGGAGGTCTTCGAGGCGGTCCACCGCGCCATGGCCAAGGCGATGGGTCGCCGCGCACTGGCTTCGCGCCCGGTCCGCGGCGCCATCCTCCCCTCCGTGGTAAGAACGGATAGCGCCGCACAGGCCAACCGGCAGGGCGCCCTGCGCGGCCTGATGCATGAACTGCGGTCACCCATGGTGCCGGTGCTGGGCTACGCGGAGTTGCTGGAACAGGTCGGCCCCTCGCCCGAAACCATGAGCTATGGCCGCGAGATCCGCATGGGGGCCCAGCGCTTGCTGAGCACGGTCGACAACCTGCTTACCCTGACGATGCTGGAGGACGGCATGATGGCGTTCGCGCGGCAGGAGGTGGCGCTGGAGCCGTACCTGCAGGCGGTCCTGCTGCCGCATGAGTGCGCCGCGGCGGTCAAGGGTGTCAGCCTCAAGCTCGGCCCTCGCTGCCCCGCGTCCATCGCGGCCGACCCGGCCCTGCTGCACCAGGCGCTGGATATCCTGCTCAGGATCGCCATCGAACGCACCCCGCGCGACGGCACCATCATGCTGTCGGCTGAGGCCGGCGGCACGGGCAGCCTGCTCATCATGGACGCCGCCGCCCCGCCCGGCAGCGCGGCGGACACGCCCGGGGACGTCTGGGCGGCGCTCGATCAGATCGCTCCGCTGGGATTGCGCCTGGCGGAGCGAGTCCTTGGACAGCACGGCGGCAACCTGACCCTGTCGTGGGAGGATGGCGTGCCGCTGCGCGCCGTTCTCGGCCTGGGCCCCGTTGGCGCGGATTGAGCGCAAGGGGGCTGCGGTCAGACGAAACGCGGCTGCACGGGCTCAGCGGCCATGCCAGGCGTCCCTGGGGCTGACCGGCCGCATCTGGTCCGCCAGCAGCAGCAGAACAGCGGCCACCGGCGCCGCCAGGTACAACAGCGCCAGGGTTGGCACGAGCCATCCCGCCGCCGCCAGGGCCAGGACCGCCGGCACGATCAGGATACCGCGGCCAACCCCTCGGTCTGACGCGCTGCCTCGCATCAGGCGCTCCTGGCACAGCAGTTCGGCGGCATCACCGGTGGCGAGCACCGAAGCGCTGCACGCGGCGGCCATCCGCAGACGAGGCGCGGCGTCGATCTGACTCATGAAGTGCATTCCCTGCTGCGTCGTTGGCGCCGCGCCCACCGCTCTGGTGGGTCTGTGCCCTGAAGCCGCAGAGTGCCGGCCCGGCCAGGCAAACACCCGTCAGGTTAAATGCGTAATTTTCCCGGCCAGTTCACTCGAATGGCCCGAATGTTCGGAAATATCCGCTGGTGTCGGGCTAGGGCGTCCCTGATCACCGAGCGGCCTTCAGAAAAAACCAATACTCACGATGTTTATTTACTTTGTCATCGAAGGTACTTCAAAAACTCCAAAGCAGATTGAGTTGCGGTCTATAATTGAAAATAAAATGACGGGTAGTTCCGTAATATTGGCGGCAGTTTCCAGGTCCCAGAGAGCAACTCGGCTTCCAAGTCCAGGTTGATCTCGCAGTTGGATTGTGGAGACGGTAGATGTTGAAGAACGCTCCGCGTAAAATGCGCTGCGCCAATCAGCCCCAGGTTGCCATTCCAGCACCGGTCGGCATTGCGGCTTCGGGTGCCCAGCATGTCGGCCGGCGCCGGCTGCTGGGGGCGACAATCGGTGCGGCCGCCATGGCCAGCGCTCTGGCCGGCGCGCTGCTGGCCCCAACGAGAAGCAAGGCGGGGGCGATGACGACCAGCCCGGCGCCCATGGCGCTGCCGCCCACGCAACGGACCGCCAGCCACGAGGATCGCGCCCGGTGGGTGGCATTCCGGGATCGCTTCATCAGCGCCGAGGGCCGGGTGATCGATACCGGCAATGGCCATGTCTCCCATTCGGAAGGCCAGGGCTATGGCTTGCTGATGGCGGAGTGGGCCGATGACCGCGCCACCTTCGAGCGAGTGCTCGCCTGGACGAACGCGCATCTCGGCCGCCCGGATGACGCGCTGTTCGCCTGGCGCTGGAAGCCGGGCCAGGCCACCGCGGTGAGCGATATGAACAGCGCTACCGATGGCGACCTGGGCATTGCCTGGGCGCTGGCCCGCGGTGGGGCGCGGTGGGGCGTGCCCGCCTGGCAACGCCAGGCCACCCGGATAGGCCGGAGCGTCCTGGCCCTGTCCACGCGGGAGGTCGCCGGCCGCCTGCTGCTGCTGCCTGGCCCGTGCGGCTTTGACCGCCCCGGCACCGGCAAGGTGGTCGTCAATCCTTCCTACTACCTGTTCCCTGCCATGCGGGCCTTGGCCCAACTGGCGCCTGACCCGAGATGGGCCCGCCTGCACGAGGACGGCCTCTGGCTGGTTGGCGCGGCACGCTTCGGCCGTTGGGGCCTGAGCGCCGATTGGGTGGAAGCCGCCAGCAATGGCAGCCTGGCGCCGGCGAGCGGCTGGCCGGCCCGGTTTTCCTGGGATGCGGTGCGGGTGCCGCTCTACCTGATCTGGGCCGGTGAGCACGGGGCCACGGCCGTCAACGCCGCCGCCGCCTTCTGGGCCGAGTGGGGCGACCGGAGCCCCCCTGGCTGGGCCGACCTGGCCAGCGGCCAGTTGGCACCTTATGCCGGTCATGCCGGCATCCAGGCGGTCGCGGCGCTCAGCCTGGCGGCGGTGACGGGCCGGGGTGGCGCGCCGCACGCCGCGGTTGCCGAGGCCCCGGACTACTACGCCGCCTCCCTCGCGCTGCTGGTGCGGGTAGCCTGGCAGGAAGGCGGTCTGCCCGCAGCGGCGGCTGCCAGCATTCGCGTCGCCGGTCGTTGAGCCTGCTGCCGGCATGCGCCGCCGGGCGCAACCGAGACGACAATCCGGCCGCCCCCAGACAGTACCGTTGGTGGCCCTGCCACTTGGCGCGGATGGCAGCGATGTTGTGGCGCAACGCATGATTGATTTGACCGTTGAATCGGACGACGATGTGGAGAAGTATCGGACGGGACGCCTGCATTTGATCTTTGTTTCGTTTGAGAATTTGACGGCAGGTCGAGTTGTCGGCGCGGGTGTGCTGTCGTGATGCCCGCGAATGGGGTAGGCGCCGGTGACAGCACACAGTTCAGCGTGCTGCTGGTGGATGATGACCCCGAGGTCCTTTGGGCTCTGGCCGATACTCTGGATTTCTTCGGCCTGCGACACCACGAGGCTGCCGATGCGCAAACCGCGATGGCGTGCCTTGGCGAACATCCGGACATTGCCGTGATCGTCAGCGACATGCGCATGCCCGGCGATGACGGCCCGACGCTGCTGGCGGCGGCCATCCGTCTGCGCCACGCCCCGGAAGTCGCCTTGTCCGGCGTGATGATTACCGGGCAGGTCGCGCTGTCGATCGCTTTGCCGGAAGGGGCGGTTGAGTTGCTGGTCAAGCCGTTCCGGGCCGAGGAGCTGCTGCAGGCCATCCACAAGGCCATGGCGATCGCCAGCCTCCGTCGGCAACAGGCCCAGGGTCGGTGTTGAGGCCGGGCGCGAGGAACTTCCCTAGGGTGCGAATTCGGGCCGGGGCCGTCGCATGGCCGCTGTCGCTCGGCGCCTTGGCTGCCAGTGCCCTCGGCTGCCAGTTGTTTCTCATGCAGGTGGAACGCAGCGCCGAACGCGAGCAGCGGTCGCGCCTGGAACTCGGCGGCCAGACGGTGGTGCAGATCCTGCGGCACCGGTTGGAATGGCTGGAGCAGTATTTCGAGCTGCTGGAAGACCTGGCGCGAGAGGACGCCGCCGGTGACGTGGCTGCGGCGGCAGCCACCACCAGGCGCCTGCGCCAGGCTACCTCGGCGGAGCGGGGCGCGGTGTTCGAGGCAAGCCTCGAATACCCGGCAGCCCCTGCCGCTGCCCCGCCGATCCCTTCGGCCGAAGAAGCGGACCGCGCTTTCCAAGCCAGCGCTGAACCCCCGCTGGCCGGCGGCACGCCTTCCGGCGCCACTGCCACGGGCAGCGTCGTATCGCGCCCCAGCCTGCGCTTCACCCGGCGGCTCGCATCGGCCGACGGCCATTTCCTGGCTGTCGGGGTGGTGCTGGTCGATGCCGAGTTGCTCTCGCGGCATGTGGCGGCGCTGGGTTCGGAACTTGGCCATGCCATCACCCTTGCCACGGCCGACCTTCCGGTCGCTCCGGAGATGCCGCAGGCAAGCGGGCAGGCGCTGACGATCATCCGGCAGCCCCTGCCGAACTGGCCGCTGGTGGTCAGACTTTCCCTTTCGACGGCCCCGGTCCTGGAAGAGCTGGACCGGTTGCGCTGGCGGTGTTGGCTGGCCTGGGCGGGGCTGGCGCTTCTGCTCACCTGCGCCTGGGCGGTCGCCGCCCTGAGGCAGTCGCGCAACCGGCTCCGGCAGGAACTGCAACTGGCCGAGGCGAGCCGGGACGAACTCTCCCGCGTGCTGGATGGCGTGGAGGGCTATGTCTTCCTCTGCCGGCTGCGGCCCGATGGCAGCGTGACCGGTGTGCATCACAGTGCAGGGCTGGCCCGCCTGCTGCGGCTTGCCGATGACGTGGCGCCTGGACAAGGCCGCGTGCTGCGACACCTGGAACCGCCCACTACCCAACAGGAGCGCCAGGCCGCCTATGCCGACCTGCTGCGCCATGGCCGCCATTCCACCGAACGCCAGTTGCGCCGTGCGGACGACACGCTCGCCTGGATCCGCCTGACCCTGTCCGTTGTTGGCCGTGACGACGAAGACCTGCATGTCGTTGGCCTGGCTACGGACATCGATGACGAAAGGGCGGCGACGGGCGTTGCCATCGCCTCGGCCCGGCTGGCGACGGTGGCCGAACTGGCTGGCGGCCTGGCGCACGAACTGAACCAGCCGCTGGCGATCATCCTGCTGTCAGCCGACAATATCCAGAGCCGCCTGAAGCGGGATGCCGCCAAGGCAATTCCCTTCGCGCTTGAGCGGCTGGAGCGGATCGCCGGCACGACGCTTCGTGCACGCAATATCACGGACCACCTGAGGCTGTTTACCGCCAGCGAATCAGGCCCACCGACGGCTACCGATATCCACGCCTCGATCCGTGGCGCCCTGCTGCTGTGCAACCAGGCACTGCAGGACGCGAATGTCGCCGTCGAGGATGCCTTGCCCGCCTCCCTGCCGCCGGTGCTGGGGAAGCAGGTGATGTTGGAACATGTGCTGCTGGCGCTGCTGCTGAACGCGCGGGATGCGATGCAGGGCCAGCCCGCCGACACCCGGCATATCCGGTTAGCGGCAACCGTGTCGGGCCAGCGGGTCAGGCTGACAGTGACCGATTCGGGGCCGGGCCTGGCGCCCGACGTGCTGCCCCGGCTGTTCCAGCCCTTTTTCAGCGGCAAGGGATCGGACCGGAACAGCGGGTTGGGCCTGTTCGTCGCGCAATCGATCCTGCGCCCCTGGGGAGCCAGCATCACCGGCGCCAATGCACCGGCGGATGGGCTGCCCGGCGGTGCCGACTTCACCCTGGACATGCAATTGGCGGCCTGACGCCCGCCCGCGGCTTCCTCATGGATGCTGCGGGCACGCCGCCAACGTCCTTCTGCGCTTGGTCTCGCCACGGCGGATCGGCCAGTGTATAAATGATAAGGGTAAATACGTATTTTAAATTACCGCTGAGGCAGCGATTACCGGAAAACATGCACCAAGATACGACATTTCCTGCCAAGCATTTATGGGAGTGCCGTGCCGCATCACAGTCTTTGCTGGGGCTGGTGCGTCTGCCCGAAAGGCATGGAAGTGAAGATCTTGTCTGCTGACGATTGGCCCATAATCCTGATTGCCGACGACGATGCGATGCTGGCGCGCGAGTTGGCGGAAACCTTCGAGGACCATTCGATCGCCTCGCGGGTTTGCGGCACATGGTCCGCCCTCCTCGCCGTACTGGACGGTTGGCAGCCGGACCTGATCATCCTGGATCAGCGCCTGGGCAGCCAGGATACGCTGTTGATGCTGCCGGCGCTGCGCCAGCAGACCGCGGCGCCGGTGTTGTTCTTTACCGGCAACCGTAGCGAAGCGGACCGCGTCATCGGTCTTGAACTCGGCGCCGATGACTTCCTGCTGAAGCCGATCGCGGCGCGGGAATTGGTGGCGCGGGTCCGGGCCCACCTCCGCCGCTCCCGGCGCCGGGAAGCGGCACCGGCTGGCACGTGGCGCATCGTGCCCGCGGAGCGCAAGGTCTGCAGCCCCGACGGCGCGGTCGTGCCGCTGACCTCCGCCGAATACGACCTGCTGGCCATACTTGCCGCCAGCCCCGGCCAACCGATTGATCGGCCAACGCTGACCAGGGAAGTGTTGCGCCGGCCCCTGGGCGCGGATGACCGTTCTCTCGACAAACTGGTGCACCAGATCCGTCGCAAGATCGGCCATGGCGACGCTGGCGAGGTGATCGTCAGCGTGCGCAACCTGGGTTACGTCTTCAGGGGGTTCCCTGCCGCGTAGCGGGGGCCGGGGCGCGCCATTGGCACCGCGTGCGGTGCCGGGATGCCACGCCGCTCATCCGCCCGGGCCAGCGCCTGGCGAACCAGCGCGGTAATCTCCTGCGGCGAAAGCGAACGATGCAGGTGCCCCAGGTGCTGCCTGGGGGAAGTCGCGGCGCATCCCTCGGCCGCTGCGTAGCCGGTGACCAGCACCAACTCCACCGCCGGGTCGCCGACGGTACCGGTCAGGACCGAGGACGCCAGGGCGAAGGTATCGTCGTTCAGCAGCATGACGTCGGTCAGGATGACGCCGATGCCGGCGTCCTGCCGGAGCAACTGATGGGCAGCGCCCGCCGTGTTGGCGATCTGCACCTGCAGGCCGTCCCGGCGCAGCGCGGCGGCCACCCGGGCCAGCCCATCCGCCTGGCTGCTCAGCATGAGTACCGAGAGTTTCCGCCCGTGGACCTGCAGTGCTTGCGCCATGCCGGGAGGGGGCGCCGCGGTGGTGGGCGCGGTACTGGTGTTCTGCAACATCGGTGGCTCCTTGGGGGTAGGTGTGGCGGTGGCGCCCGGAAGAGGATCGCTGCTCTGCCGCCAGTTGGATGACAATGCCGTCCGCCCGGGACGAATGAGGGTCAGTTCGGTGACTGGTCGCTCGCTTCGGCGGCTAGCCGCTCCGCACGGCCGATGCCATCCAGCGCCGATTGCCTGCGGAAACCTGGGCGGCATGCTGGCCTTGGGCCCCGGGGGCGACGGAGTAGGAGCGTTCGCGGCGCGGCATCGGTTCGCCTCCTTGACGGGGGCAATGCGCCGGCTCCGTTGGCGGCCAACCTGACGTGTGGCAGCGCAAAAAGCCCGTTGGGTTATGTCAGGATTAATCAGCGCGGCGGAGGCGACAGCGCGACATTTGTCTGCGTTACCGACGACGTGGGATTGACGCTCCGCGCCTGCTGGCTGGCTGGCCGTTGACCGATCCCCTGATGGGAAGGCGAGAAACGACAAGCTGCGTGGCCACGAGGGCAATTACGCCCTGCATGGCGGCCTGGGCGCAAACTGCTTCCTGTTCGTCGGTACAGCAATGCCGATGGCGATTTCTTTACTGATCCCAGTACCGCTCGGGGAGACCACTCCGCGCCCTTGATGCCGATGCGCTGCTGGCTGGTGATGAGGCCCTTCCCGGGGCTGAGGGAACTGGCTTTTCGAGCGTCGCTGGCCCGTTGTGCTTTGCCGCCGGCATGCAGGGAGGCGACGTAGACGGCGATGTCTTTGGGTTCGCTGGCCGCCTCCCGGCCATCGGCATCTTCTCGATAACGGTGCCGCCAGCACCGTGCCTCAGGGTCGTGGTCGCCTCTTCCTGCCCCAGGCTTGGCGGACGCCTGAGAGGCGACGAATGCCGCGATCCCGGACCCATGTAAATAAGATGAGCCTTTGTCGAATATATAAGAGAGTCATGTTCAAATTATCCGCATGTATAATAAGTATAACTGCCTAAGTAGTTTAACTTACGTGATGTGACGTAAGAAATACGGATTGATCCAATCTCATGGGCGGTCTCTAAGTGTCCATCCGGGAACAGCGCGAGTCATCTGAATCGGTTGTGATTGGCTCGCAGCGGCGGGCGGGGTGAGAACGGCGTCCATGTGGACGCCCCAGAACCGACCAAAATACGACCGCAGTAAGCTGCGCTACCCGAGCGACCTGA
>CANGNF010000075.1 GCA_947455205.1 Acetobacteraceae bacterium
ACCATCGCCTGGCTCAACCGCTGCCGACGGTTGGCCAAGGACTGGGAATGCCTGAACCGCAGCGCGCTCGCCTTCCTGCGCTGGGCGTCCGTTCGCCGCATGCTCCGAAGGCTATGTCAGAAAACCATATGATCCCGGATGGACTCTAAGGCGCGGCACTACTCGTCTAACATAGTACCCGTCCGGCGAAGGCGCGAAGCAATCGGCGGCGAGCGTCCCCGGCGCCGACAGGAAGACCGGAGCCTACTCCACGGCCAGAGCCCCCAAGCATCGCTCATGGTATGGGAACGCAGTCGGCGCCGACCGCTGGAGTGCACGATGGCCTCTCGACGGTGCCGGCATCCCAGGTGGCATGTTCGAACGCTTTCAATCTGGCAGGGTGGACGGCAACCACAACGACATTGAGTGCGAGGTTGATCAGGGTGTCTCGCGCTGCTGGCGGTCCGCGTATAGGGCGGGCAGTCCATCCACCTGCTCGGCCCGCACCCGCACCCCGGCCTCAAGCGTGCTGGACAGCACCTCATACAGCGAGCTTAGCAGCGCTACCGGGTCGATCGCGGTGGCACTGAGTTCCTCATGCCGAGCAAAGGCGAGCAGCCGGTGCGCCACGGAGCCGCCGCGCTCGGCGGCCTGCTCCATTTTTCCCGCAAGCAGGCGCACCACTTCCGGGCCCAAGCCGTCGAGTGCGGCGCCGTGGCGCTTTTGAAGCAACGACAGCCCCGCCAGCACGACAGCCGCGGCATTATTGAAGTCGTGAGCAACGCCGCCGGCCAGCTGGCCCAGTACGTCCATCTTCCGTGTCGGATGCAGTCCCGCCTCAGCGCGTCGACGCTCGTGGTCTCACGCTCGAAGCGGGCATAGGCCTCGGCGACTTCCCAGGCGCGCGCCCAAGCGCCGCATGCGATGTACCGTGGCTGCCACGGACCGAGGCGCATGCAGGCACCGCAACCGACATCAGTTGCCGCCGGCGCCGCCGTTCGCCCGTTCATCCCCAGCCGCCACCAACCCGCGGGCAAGGTGCTCCGCGCCGGCAGCACTGAGGGCGAAGGGAATGTCGACCAAAAGCGCGACGCGGATAAGCGCCTGGAAGTCAGCTTCATGCGGGTGTGGGTTCATGGGGTCGGGGAAGAACACCAGCGCATCCACCGCGCCCTCCACGATACGTGCACCGACCTGCATGTCCCCACCCTCAGGCCCGCCCTTGAGTCGCTCCACCTGGAGCGAAGGGCAGGCGTGCTCCACCGCCGTGGCGCTTGACCCAGTGCCGAGCAGGGTGTGCTCGGCGAGCCAGCGCTCCCAGCGCTTCGCCCAGGCCACCAAGGCGTCCTTCTTGGTGTCGTGCGCGATGAGCGCGATACGGAGGGCGTTTGGCATGCATCTATTCCTCGTTGAACTCCGGAACGCGCGCCCAGCAGCTCAGATCAGTCCTTGTCGTCCCCGGCCACACTGCGAGAGCGTCCCCCCTCGTCGACGGCGACGAAGGTAAACACGCCTTCCGTCACCTTCTGCGGTGCCTTGCCGTGCCCGCGTCCTCGGGCCCAGGTCTCGACCTTCACCACCACGGAGGTGTCACCGGTCTTGACCAGGGAGCAGTAGCAGCTGACCTCGTCACCCACCGAGATCGGCCGCAGGAAGTGCATGGCCTCAATCGCCACCGTCGCAACGCGGCCCTGCGCGTGTTCCGCGGCCAGGCCGCCGCCCGCCAGGTCCATCTGCGACAATGTCCAGCCGCCAAAAATGTCGCCGCCCGCATTGGCATCGCGGGGCATCGCAATGGTCCTCAGGTGCGGACCGCCTGGTACGTCGGGAAGACTTTCGACCATGCGTAACGCTCCTTGGCTTCAGGCGGTGCGAATACAGCGGCAGGCCGAGGAGCGAAGTGCCCGAGCGGCCCGCGCTACAAGCTAGCCCTCGCCCTCCGCCGCCAGCCTCGGCCACCTCATCGTCAGGGCAAGCGCGGTGCCTTTCCCGTCGGAGCCTGTCCCCCAGACCGGCGAGCTTCCAAGCTGGCGGGCAAGGCTGCCGATCATCCGCATGCCGGTGCCGCCATCCTCCTTCGGGCGGGGCCGCGTATCCACCGGAAGGCCGCGGCCATCGTCCCAGAGCGCCAGCAGGACATTGTCGTCGGCGGGCCGGCTGAGCCGAACGCCGATGGTCCCGGCACCGCCATCGAATGCATGCTTGAGGCTGTTGGTGACGAACTCGTTGACCGTCAGCCCCAGGGGGGCGGCCTCGTCGGGGGAGACGATGATGCCACCATTTCCGACAAGGTGCGTCGCACCGAGGTCGAGGTAGAGGACGACCGCAACCGGCAGCCGGGCACGGCCAGCGGCCGGACCGAGCCGGAGCGAGGTGCCTGACCGCAGCGCAATCCGCAGCGGAGGGCAGGGGGGCGAAAATGCCCTCCGGCCACGCCGTTGCCGAGGACCGGCGGCAACCGTCCCCGCGCCAGATCGTTGGCATGGCCCTGCGACCGCATGAGGAGGAAACAATGGGACGAGGTATTCTGCTTTGGCTGCTGGGCATTCCGCTGCCCATCATCATCCTGCTCGCGCTGTTCGCTCGCTGAGCGGGAGGCGCAGCATGTCACTGAAACCAGAGCCGCGCTTCGGCGCCGGGGATGCTGGGCACGCCGTTGAGGCAGCGGGTTCCGCCATCGCCTGGGCCCCGGTCATCGCCGGCGGCGTCACCGCAACGGCGATTACCTTCATCCTGCTGGAACTCGGCGCCGGCCTCGGCTTCGCCGTCGCCTCGCCCTGGCGCGAAGGCAACCCGTCCGCCGGCAGCCTGGCCGTCATGAGCCTGATCTGGCTGGTCATCACCCAGTGGGTCGCCTCCGGCATGGGCGGGTACCTCACCGGCAGGCTGCGCACGCGCTGGGTCGATACCCATCGGCACGAGGTCTTCTTCCGGGATACCGCGCATGGCTTCCTGAGCTGGGGCGTGGCGACGGTGATCGTTGTTGGCGTACTCGCCTCCGCCGCGTCGTCGATCGTGGGCGGCGGTGTGCAGGCGACTGCCTCGGCGGTGGGTGGCATGGCGCAGGCCGCGGCGCCGGCGATTGCCAGCCAGGCGCAGGACTACACGACGGACGTGTTGTTCCGGCGCAACCAGCCCGACGCCAACGCGCCGGTCGCGGACCAGCGCACCGAGGCGGGCCGCATCCTGGCCCAGGCCGCGACGGGCGATCTGCCTTCGGCGGATCGGACCTACCTGGCGCAGCTTGTGGCGGCGCGGGCCGGCATTCCCGCCGACGAGGCGCAGCGGCGCGTGGACGAGGCGGCGGCCCAGACCAAGCGGGCGGCCGAGGCAGCCAAGCAGGCGGCGGAAGCAGCACGCAAGGCGGCGGCCACGGTGGCGATCCTGACTGCGCTGTCGATGCTGATCGGCGCCTTCATCGCCTCCGTCGCCGCGGCGATCGGTGGTCAGCAGCGCGACGAGTACTGAGTGCAGGCACGGCGCGCGGCGACTTGGGTGCCGACAGCGAAAAGGCCCACCGCCGCAGGCTTGCTGTTGCGGTGGGAAGTGCTTCGCTGGGGCTCAGGAGCGGAGCATGGGCGTTAGCGGCCAAGGGTCGGCGGGGGCCGCCGTCCGTTGGTGGGCCAGCTGGAGACACCTCCCGCCATGGCGAAGTTGCAAATCTCGACCGCCGCTACCGCATGTCAGCCGACGCTTCCATCGCAGAGCCGACAGCCGGCGTAGATGTCGCTGGCTGCCGGTGGCCGAGGCTCACTATGCTGAGCGCTCTTCCGCGAGGATGGAAGTGGCAGCGGTGCCGCTGCTCTGCCGCCACCGGAGCCCCGAAACTAGAGGGGCGCTGAGGGCGGAGATGTTGGCGTCCTTTGACGTCAGAACGGAGCCGGTTTGCAGCGGTTTCTGGCGCCCTTAGGCGGGATCTTCAGAGAATTTTCTTCCCCGGTTCCCACCGCTGCTCCAGTCGAGATCAACCACATCAATCCGTTGCGCCAGGCCCCGCGAAAGCGGGGCCTTCGTCGTTCTGGCCCCACCGGGCACCAGTTGGGCTGCACCGAGGCCGGCCTGCCCATGGTGACCACCCTGACCGGGTTCGGTCAGGGTGGTCGGCTCAGGCTGCCGCCGCAGCTTCACCACAGCCGCCTTCAGCCACCCTCGATCGGGATCTGCACGATCTGGTGGTCGACGCTGCGATCCACGGCCTGGTCCAGCATCGCGCGGGCCCAGCCGCGCCACGACATGTCGGGCGGCTGGGGCTTGAGGCCCGCCTCGCCCTCCTTCACCACGGCGATACGAGTGATCGACACGCGCATCAGGATCGAGCCGATGTCCGTGTTCTGCCAATCGAGTTCCAGTTCCACCGCCAGCCAAGCATGCCTGCCCTCAGCCAACCAGGCTTCGACGTCCGACTGGCGCGACTTCACGGCGGAGTCGAGGCGACCTTTCTCAGCGAGCAACTGGTCGTGGATCTTCTGCTGGGCATGGTCCGCCAAGTCCTTCGCGTAGTGCTCGCGGATCCAGCGCTGCACGAAGAACTCAACAATGATGAATAGCGCCTCGGCCGCCATGGCTGTGCCGATGGCGCCGGCGGCGCGACCGCGGCCGCTGGGAACATGGCCTTCTGGGTGATGCAGGCTATCCGGCGTCACGACGGCAGGACGCGTCGGTGCGGCAGGCTTGGTCACGGGCGCGCCGTGTGACGGGCCGTCATGCAATTCCGGCGCCGGGGCGGTGCCCATCTTCGCGGGCAGCCTGCCACCAGGAACACTGGCCCGCGGCAGTTCAACATGAGACGCCGGCGGCGGTGCGGCCTGGACCTTCGGGGGTGAACGTGGCGCCGCCGGCTCGCCCACGGGCTTGTCGCCCGGCGTTACGTCGCGCCGCACGCGCGTGCCCGGCGGGCCGAACTGGGTGCCCCGCAGCGCTGGATAGTAGTTGGCGGCCACCGGCTTGCCGGCCTCGGCCGGCTTGGGCGGAGGTTGGCCGGCGCGTGGCGGCCCGGAACCGGAGGCCTCGGTCGGCGGGAGATAGCCGGTGCCCACGCCGCCGGTGGCGGTGACGGCGCCGCGGTAGCCCAGCGTTTCGTTGGAAATGCCGAGCGCCGCCGCAGCCCGGCCAAGCCTGGCGGAGAAGCTCTCAGCCCCGCCAACCCCCGCGTAGCACATGGCCAGGCGGATCCGATACGTGGTCCAGCGCCCGGAACCGAAGCCCGCCGCTGCCAGCTTGCCGGCCATGGCCTCGGGGCTGATCGCTTCGACCGGGCCTTCCGCCCGTTGCGGCAGACCCGGCGTGCCGTGGGTCGCCGCGGGCTGGTCGCCACCTGGCGCGATGACCCGGTGTCCCTTGGCATCCACATCGGTGTCACCGTGGATGACCACCGTGACTTCGCGCACCTCCGCCAGGCTGCCGGGCTGCAATTCGCGGGCGGTCAGCACGAGATCGCTACCCGCTGCGTTGGGGCCGCTTCGAGCCCCGGTCTGCAGCGCCCGGACATTGGCGACGGTAGCGGGGTCGTCGCCCCACTGAATGATGGCCCGGCGGCCAGCGGGTATGGTCGCCGGCGGCGTAGCCTTGGCCCGATCGCCGACCCGATAGATGCCGGGCGGAGCCGACGTCAGGCTCTGCGGCGCGCGTCCCGCGGCCAGGGCTGCGGCAGCGTCTGCAGCCTGCTGCTCCGCGGGATCATCGGGGGAGCGCAACGCCGGCGCCGGTGGCAGCGCCGCACCGCGCTGCTGAACGGCATGGGCCAGTTCGTGCGCCAGCAGCACCTCGCCTGCCGCGGTGTCGGGGGCATAGGCCCCCTCGGCAAAGGCAAGGTGAGGCCCAGCGGCCCAGGCCTGGGCGGCGATGTCGCTGGCCGAGCGTGCCGCCTGGGCGTCGGCATGCACACGGATGCCACTGAAATCCTGCCCCATCCGGGCGCCCATCACGCGCGCGGTGACGGGTGCCAGCGGTGAGCCTGCCGAGCGCAACACCGCCTGGACCGAGGCAGGCGCCACGGCCCTGGCAGTCGCTGGCGCGTTGTACGACCCCATCGGCGCCTCCGAGCACGCCAAAGCAGCTTAAGTCGCTGGCCCTGCGCCGAGGCGACAAACTGCACAGCGGAGGAGCAAGCCCACGTTATCGTGCGTACTGACGACGGGTGGCGCCTTCGGCAAGCCATTCCTGACGACCGGGACGGCATCAACAACGAAGCGACTGGTCTCGCGGTGAAGCGTTCGGCGCGGCCTTCGCACGACTGGCTCATCAAGCCAGAGCTTGTTCCGGTGAAGCGTCAGGCAAGGATCAACCCCGCCTCACTCCACCCTGGCGCCGGAGAGCGCGACCAGTTCCGCCCAGCGCGGCGCGTCGCGGGCCAGCAGCGCGGCGAAGGCAGCCGGCGCCACCGGGTCGGGCTCGAAGCCCTGGGCTCGCAGTGCCGCCGCCGCCGCGACCCGTCCGCGCTGGTCTTCGGCACCGACATGCCCTCCACCCGCGCTCAGCGGCCTTTCGCGCCGGCCGACCTGGCGCTGCTGCGGCAGGTGCTCGGCGCCGAGCTGGCGCAGCGGGCGACGTCGGGCAACGCCCGGGCGGCCTACCGCCTCTGAGCCGCCCGACGGCACCCGCGGGCGACCGGAGCGTTGGTGCCAGGCACGGTGGATGAGGGTGGCATGAGGAAGATGCGCGCGGCGGTCGGCTTGTGCCTGGCCCTGGCCGGGGCGGCTGGCCTGTTGTTCGCCTGTTCGGAGCGGGCCTCGCTGCCCCTGGCGGCGGGCTTCGGGCCTGAGCCGCAACTGCCCGAGCCGAAGCGCGGCCTGGTGCCGACGGTGAACATCGCCCCCGCCATCGGCTGGCCCGCCGGCGCGCGCCCGAACCCCGCGCCGGGCCTGGCCGTGACCGCCTTCGCCAGCGGCCTGGCGCATCCGCGCAATGTGCTGGTGCTGCCGAATGGCGACGTGCTGGTGGCGGAGAGCAACGCCCCGCCCAAGCCGGATGACAGCCCTGGCATTGCCGGCTGGGTCATGCGCCGCATCATGGCGCGGGCCGGCGCCGGGGTGCCCAGCGCCAACCGCATCACCCTGCTGCGCGACGCCGATGGCGACGGCGTGGCGGAGACCCGCTCGACCTTCCTCGAAGGGCTGAACTCACCCTTCGGTATGGCGCTTGTGGGCGAGACGCTGTTCGTCGCCGATACCGACGCGATCCGCCGCTTCCCCTACCAGCCGGGCGCAATGCGCATCGAGGCGCCGAGTACGGTGCTAACCGAGCTGCCCGCTGGCCGCCTCAATCACCATTGGACCAAGAACCTGGTCGCCAGCCCGGATGGCCAGCGGCTCTATGTCAGCATCGGCTCCAACAGCAATGTTGGCGAGAACGGGCTGGAGGCCGAGGCAGGGCGGGCACAGATCTGGGAGGTGGATGCCAGCACGGGCCAGCACCGCCCCTACGCCACCGGCCTGCGCAACCCGAACGGCCTGGCCTTCGCCACCACGCCCACGCCGGTGCTGTGGACCGCGGTGAATGAACGCGACGAGATCGGCAGCGACCTGGTGCCGGACTACATGACCTCGGTGCGCGATGGCGGCTTCTATGGCTGGCCGTTCAGCTACTACGGCCAGCACGTGGACAGCCGGGTGCAGCCGCCGCAGCCGGACATGGTGGCGCGGGCGATTGCGCCTGACTACGCACTGGGGGCGCACACCGCCTCGCTCGGCCTGGCGATCAGCGCGAACAGCGGCCTACCGGCGCCCTTTGTGGCCGGCGCCTTCATCGGCCAGCATGGCTCCTGGAACCGCCGGCCGCCGAGTGGCTACCGGGTGATCTTCGTGCCCTTCACCGAGGGCAAGCCGAACGGGCCGCCTGTGGACGTGCTGGACGGCTTCCTCGACGCCGAAGGACGCGCCATGGGCCGGCCGGTGGGCGTGGCGCTGGACGGCCGCGGTGGCCTGCTGGTGGCTGACGACGTCGGCAACGCGGTCTGGCGGATCGGCGCCGCCGGGAAGTGAGACGTTTCGGATCGACAGTATGCGCGGCGCTGGAAGCGCGCAGGCATCCTCGGTGCGAATAGGCAGGAGACGATGATGAAGCAGCACCCCTTCGACCTTCAGCGCTTCGTCACGGCGCAGGGCCCGGTCATCGCGCAGGCCCAGCGTGAGCTCAGCGACGGCCGCAAGCGCAGCCATTGGATGTGGTTCGTCTTTCCGCAACTGCGCGGCCTGGGCCGCAGCGAAACCGCGCAGCACTACGGCATCGCCAACCTTGCCGAGGCCAGGGCCTATCTGGACCATCCGGTGCTGGGGCCGCGGCTCATCGACTGCACCAGGCTGGTGAACGCCGTTGAGGGCCGCTCCGTGCACGACATTTTCGGCAGCCCGGATGACCTGAAGTTCCATTCCTCGATGACGCTGTTCGCCGCGGCCGGGCCGAGCCTTGTCGAGTTCCAGACAGCCCTGGATCGCTACTTCAGCGGTCAGCCGGACCAGCGCACCATCGAGTTGCTCGGGAAGTCCCCCAGCGCAGGCCGCTGAAGCCGCATCCCCTGCACGGGCTGTGGTGGTGGTGGCCGGCGGCGACCTGACGAAAGCCCGATGGCGTATGGGTGCCTGCCGGATGTGCTTGTCCAGCACGCCGGCACGGTGAAGGTGCTGCCCACAACGCCAGCATCAGCAGCCCCACCAGCGGATGGCGCCCGACGCCAGGCCGGGCAGCGAGAGCGGCAGGATCACCCGCCGCCAGATGGTCGGTCCGTTGCCATCGAGGTTGCGGGTCACTTCCTCCAGCGCCAGGCGGTCGGATTCACGCCGGTACCTGGCATCGGCACGCCGACCTGCGTCGCCGAAGGCATCACGCCCGCCGCGCCGTGCGATCACTGGGTCCGGAGCCGGGACGCAGCGCGACGGGTCAGCCTGCTCCGCGCGCCAGGGCGTGGCGGTTGGCTGGCCGTCTCAGCCCAAGGGAGTCCCGCAGCGTCGCGCCCTCATAGGCGGTGCGGAACAGGCCACGCTCCTGCAGCACCGGGATCACCAGGTCGACGAACTCGTCCAGCCCTTCCGGCAGCGTGCTGGGCTGGATCAGGAAGCCATCCACGCCGTGGCCCTGGAACCAGGCCTGCATGTGGTCGGCGATGTCGCTGGCGGTCCCGATCACCGTGCGCTGGCCGCGCGCGCCGCCGAAGCGCTCGTAGAGCTGTCGGATCGTCAGCCCCTCCTCGCGCGACCAGGCAAGGATGTTGCGCATCTGCGTCTGCCCGCCCTCGGTCTGCATCGCATGCACCTCCGCCGGCAGCGGCCCGTCCAGGTCGTAGGGGCGCAGGTCGAAGCCGTTCAACTCGTTGGACAGCAACTCCAGCCCCACATCGGGGTGGATCAGCCGCTGCATGGCGCGGTGCTTGTCCTCGGCCTCCCGCCTGGTACGGCCGATGATCGGGTTCAGCCCGGGCATGATCTTCAGCTGGTCCGGCGCGCGGCCATACTTCGCCATGCGGCCCTTCACATCGGCGTAGAAAGCCTGCGCGGTCTCCAGCACGTGCAGTGGGGTGAACACCGCCTCGCAATGCTTCGCCGCCAGCTCCCGCCCGGGGGGAGATCCGCCGGCCTGGAACAGCACGGGGTGGCCCTGCGGCGGCCGCGCCGCGTTCAGCGGTCCGCGCACGTTGAAGTAGCTGCCCTGGTGGTCCAGCGTGTGCAGCTTGGCCGGGTCCAGGTAGCGGCCGGTGGCGCGGTCACGCAGGAAGGCGTCGTCCTCCCAGCTGTCCCACAGCCCCTTGACCACCTCGGCGAATTCCTCGGCGCGGGCATAGCGCTCGTCATGGCCGAAGTGGTCCTCGCGGCCGAAGTTGCGCGCGACGGCGCTGCTCTGGGAGGTCACCACGTTCCACCCCGCGCGCCCACCGCTGATGTGGTCCAGCGAGGCGAACATGCGCGCGGTATTGTACGGCTCCGAGTAGCTGGTGGAGCAGGTGGCGACCAGGCCGAGATGCTTCGTCGCGCAGGCGATGGCCGAGAGCAGCGTGATCGGCTCGAAATAGGCCATGTATTGCGGCCAGCGGCTCAGCGCCTCCATCCGGCCACCGCGCACCGCCAGGCTGTCGGCCAGGAACATCAGGTCGAACATCCCGCGCTCGGCGGTCTGCGCCAGGCGGAGGTAGTGCTGGAAATTGGTCCCGGCATCCAGCTGCGCGCCGGGGTGCAGCCAGGCGGCGACATGGTGGCCGGTGGGGTGGAAGAAGGCGCCGAGCTTCATCCGGTCCGGGCGGGTATTCTGCATGCGCGGCTCCTTCAGGCGGGGGGAATCGGCCAGGACTTCTCCGGCAGCCACCAGGCGGTGATCCTGCTGCCTTCGCTACGCAGCACCTCGGCGGAAGCCGGTGCGCGCACGCGCAACTCGCCGCCGCCATGCTCGCCCAGCAGCAGCACATGCGGGCCCATGTTCAGCACGCTCTTCACCCGCAGCGGCAGCGCGTTGGCCTGGGCGGGCGGCTCGCCCAGCTGGATGTCCTCGGGCCTGACCAGCAGGCTGGCGGCGCCGGCGGCATTGGCCCGCAGCGGCACCTCGGCCCGCAGCAGCGTGCCATCGGCCAGGCGCAGCTGCGTCGCGGCATCGGCCATCAGGCCATCCAGGATGTTGCTGTCGCCGATGAAGCCGGCGGCGAAGCGTGTGGCCGGGCGGGCATAGACCTCCAGCGGCGCGCCGACCTGCTCGATCCGGCCGCGGTTGAACACCACGATCCGGTCCGACAGCGTCATCGCCTCGCTTTGGTCATGCGTGACGTAGAGCGTGGTGATGCCGACCTGGCGATGGATGCGGCGCAGCTCGATCTGCATCTGCTCGCGCAGGTTCTTGTCCAGCGCGCTCAACGGCTCGTCCAGCAGCAGCAGCCTGGGCTGGTAGACCAGGGCGCGGGCCAGCGCCACGCGCTGCTGCTGGCCGCCGGAAAGCTGCGCCGGCCGCCGCGCCGCCATCTCCTCCAGCCCCACCAGTGCCAGGGCGCCCTGCACCGCCGCCTCGGTCTCCGCCCGCGGCCGGCCGCGCACCTTCAGCGGAAAGGCGATGTTGGCGGCGATGCTGAGATGCGGGAACAGCGCGTAGTTCTGGAACACCATGCCGATCTCGCGCTGGTTGGGCGGCACCTGCTCCACCTGCCGCCCGGCCAGCTCGATGCTGCCGGTGGTCGGCTGCTCGAAGCCGGCGATCATCATCAGCGTGGTGGTTTTGCCGGAGCCGCTGGGCCCGAGCAGGCTGACGAACTCGCCGGCCTGCACCTCCAGCGTGGCGTCGATGACGGCCTGCACGGCGCCGAAGCGCTTGCCGACCTGGTGGAGCCTGAGCTGCGACATCTAGCGCATGATCCGGTCGATGCCGACCAGGCGGTCATAGGCCGCCAGCAGCACCAGCACCGCGGCCAGCAGCACCATGGCCAGGGCGGAGGCGCTGCCGAAGTCCAGCAGCGTCTCGATCTCGTTGGCGATCAGGCTGGAGATCATCATGTCCTTGGGCGAGCCGAGCAGCGTGGGCGTGACGTAGAAGCCGACGCAGAAGATGAAGACGAGCAGGCAGCCGCTGACCACCGCGGGCAGCGAGAGCGGCAGCACCACCCCGGTGAAGGCCTGCCAGTGGCTGGCGCCCATGATGTGCGCGGCGCGGATCAGGTTGGCGTCGATCCGCGCCAGCACGACGTAGAGCGTCAGCACCATGTAGGGCAGCAGGATATGCGTCATCGCGATCAGCGACGCCGTGGTGGTGAACAGCAGCACCGGCGGCTGCTCCATGCCCAGCCAGCGCGCCAGGGCGGTGACCGGCCCGCGATTGCCCAGGATGACGGTCCAGGCATAGGTCCGCACCAGGTAGCTGATCCAGAAGCACAGGCCGCAGGCGCCCAGCAGCAGCCCGGCCACCAAGCCGCCCTTGCGGGCCATGTAATGCGCCAGCGGGTAGCCCAGGGCCAGGCACAGCAGCGTCACCGTCCCCGCCACCAGCACGGTGCGGAGGTAGACGCGCGCGTACAGCGGGTCGGTCAGGATGGTCTCGAAGTTCTGCAACCCCAGCGTCGGCTCGCTGATGCTCATCCAGAAGGTGTTGCCCAGCGGCACGCCGAAGACGAGCACGAGATACGCCACCGCCGGCAGCAGCAGCAGCCAGGTCGGCAGGCCGCGCCTCATGCCGGTCGCCGCTGCCGCAGGAAGGTGGCCACCGCCATGGCCAGCACCGCGGCATAGATCATCAGCGCGGAGACCACGGCGACCACCGGGTCGGCTTCCAGGTGGATGCTGGCGAACATGCGCTTCGGCAGCGTGGACACTTCCCGCCCGGAGATGAACAGCGCGATGGTGGCTTCGTCGAAGGAATGGATGAAGGCGAAGAAGCCGGCCAGGATGAAGGCCGGGCGCAGCAGCGGCAGCGTGACCAGCCGGAAGCTCTGCGCCGGCGTCGCGCCGCAGATGGCGGCGGCGCGTTCCAGGTTGCGGTCCAGGTTGCGCAGCGAGGCCGACAGCGCGATCAGCACCACCGGGATGGAAACGCAGCTGTGCGCCAGCACGATGCCGGCATAGGTCTGGTTCAGCCCCAGCTGCCCGAATACCGAGTAGTAGCTGATGGCCATGATGATCGCCGGCACCAGCATCGGTGTCAGCAGCAGCACCTGCAACGCCCGCCGGCCGGCGAACTCGCGGCGGTTGACGGCAAAGGCCGCCGGCGTCGCCACCAGCAGGGTCACCAGGCTGGAGACGATGCCGACAAGAAAGCTGTTCAGCGTCGGCAGCAGCCAGCCCTCGGCGCTGAAGTAGGTGCGGTAATGCCCCAGCCAGTAGCGCGGCGGCGGGAATTCGAAGGAGCTGGAGGCGCTGAACGACATCGGCACGATGATGACCAGCGGCGCCAGGATGAAGCCGACGACGCACCAGGCCAGCACCGCATTCACCAGGCCAGGGGCTTCCGGCCGTCGCATGGCTAGCTCTGCAGCCAACGCTCAAAGCGGCGGCTCGCCTGGGTCATCACGTCGCCCATGCGGCGGCCGTCGAACTCGACCGCATGCGGCGCGTACTTCGCATTGGTCGGCATCGCCTCTGCCTGTTCGGGGGTGATGAAGTCGAAGGCGCGGGGATTGAGCGGGCCGTAGAAGCCATCGATGCAGAAGCCGGCATTGCGCTCCGGCTCCAGCGCGAAATTGATGAACTCCCAGGCAAAGCCGGCGCGTGGCGTGCCACGGGAGACGATCCAGTAGGTCCGGTCCATGGTGAACTCGTTCCAGACGATCTCGACCGGCGCGCCGCCATTGCGCAGCGCGGTGCCATGGGCGTGCCAGACCGAGCCCATGTCCACCTCGCCATCGCCCAGCAGCTGGCGGATCTGCGGCCCCGTGCTCCACCACACCCGCACCTGCTGCTTGATCCGGTCCAGGCTGCGGAAGGCGCGGTCCAGGTCTATGGGGTAGAGCTTGTCCTTCGGCACGCCATCGGCCAGCAGCGCGAAGACGATGGTCTGCGACAGCGTCCGCCCCAGCGAGCGGCTGCCGGGAAAGCGCTGCACGTCCCAGAAGTCCCGCCAGCTGGTGATGCTGCCGGCCGGGTACTTGCGCGTGTTGAAGCAGATGTTGGTGCCATAGGCGTGGTTGCCGACGGCATTCTCGAACACCAGGTCGGCCGGCACCGCGGCGCGGTTGAACAGGCCGAAATCCACCGGCTCCAGCAGGTTCTCGTTCATCCCCTGCACCACGCTGGGCGCGCCGACGGTGGCGATGTCGAACTCGTACACCTTGGTGCGCGCCTGCACCGCGAACTTGGCCATGGTGACGCCGGGCGCGGTCTTGACCTCGATGCCCGTCTTCGCGGTGAAGGGGTCGAACAGGTGCTTCCTGGCGGCCGCTTCCCACGGGCCGCCCTGCGAGTTGATGTAGAGCACCCGGGCCTGGGCGCCGGAGATGGCAGGGCAGGCCAGGGCGCCGGCCAGGCCGAGCAGCAGCCCCCGCCGCCTGGGCGCGGGGGCGCCAGGATCTGCCCCTGATTGCGGTTGAACGCGCCGCGACATGGCACCCCTCCGGCGGCACTGATGCCGCTTGGTCAGCGACAAGCAGGGATCGTGCCAGCGTCGCGGGGCCGGGTTTTGGTCGACAGAGCCGCGCCGCCCATCTGGTTGCTGCTTGGGCGCGGCGGTTATCCGCCCGGCATCGCCGAGGCCGGCATGGCGCCGGTGCGTGCGGGCCAACGCGCGCCGGACGCGCTGTTTCAGGCCGCCGGTGCTTCCACCGGCGACGATCAGACGCTAGCGCGGCCCGTTCGCCCGCAGGAAACTGCGGATATGGCGCACCGCCAGCGGGATCCGCTCCTTCGGGTCCTTCCAGGGGTACAGGCTGACCTGCGCGTTCGGCGCCAGCATCGCGCTCTCCATCGCCACCACGTAGGGGTGGGCGGGGATGTCGTCGGGCAGGATCAGCACCGGGGTCTGGCAGCTTCGCACGAAGGCGCGCGTGGCGGTGAAGACGAAGTCGGCGTTCGCCCGGTACATCGTGTTCAGGAAGGCTTCAACCTGGTACTGCGTCACCTGCGGTTGCCTGGCGCGGAAGGCCGTGCCCCAGCCGGCGATGTTGCCCTGGTAGAACTGGTCGGGCATCTCCGCCCGATGCCCAGAGGGCTGCGCCAGTACCGCCGCCAGAATGCGCCCCGGCGCGCGCTGCAGCAGCTTCCAGATCATCGGCCCGCCGATGCAGAAACCCATGACCATGAACTCCCGGATGCCCAGGTGGTCCATCAGCGCCAGTTGGTCGTCGGCGAAGGCGTCCCACGGCCGGTCCGCCTCCAGCGGGCCGCTCGACTGGCCGCTCGGCGCATTGCGCAGGTCCATGCTGATGCAGCGAAACTCATCGGCCAGCACGGTCATCGGGTCGAACGGGCTGGAGCCGGTGAAGAAGCCCATCGTGGCGTTCAGCCCGCCGCCGGGCAGGATCAGCAGCGGAAGCCGGACCCGGCCTCGCGGTAATGCAGGCGCGTGGCGCCCTTCTCCAGGTAGGGCATCGCGTTCCTCCCCTTCTTGCGGCCGGCGCCGCGCGCCGTTCCCGTCCGGCGAACTCTGCGCCTGCGAGGCCGTTGCGCCAACAGTTCATGCGCTGCGGTTCAGCCTTGTGGCGCTAGCGATCGTCGTGCGCCTCCGGCCCGCCTGCGCGCGGCATGGCGCGGCACGGCACGAAGACGGACGCGCGGATGTCTTGGCCGCTGCGCGTCGGCCAGGAACGCGTCGAACAGGTACCGCGCCCCGCCGGTCCCACAGGTGGTGATGCGCGTCGATGACCGGCAGTCCGGGCTCCAGCACTCGCTCCGCGTGCCGGGCCAGCCAGTCCGCGCGCACCGGGGCGCGGGGCGACGCTGTCAGTTCCACGGCGTCGCTTCCCAGATCCGCCGGTAGCGTGCCTCCTGCGCCGGCATCGCGGCTTCCCAGGTGGTACCCGGCAAGTAGGCCAGCGGCAGTTCCAGCTGGCGCGCGCGGGCCAGCCATTCCGGCTTGGCCATCACCGTGGCGACCGCCTGTTCCAGCCCCCGGGCGATCTCGTCGGGAATGCCGCGCGGCGCGGCCAGGCCGCTTTCGCTGGTCATCACCGCGTCGAAGCCCTCTTCGCGGAAGGTCGGCACCTGCGGCATCAACTCCCAGCGCTGCTCGCCCATGGCGGCCAGCGCCCGCAGCGGCGGGTCATCCTGCCCCAGCACGCCGATCTCACCCAGGTTCAGGCCGGCGACATCGATATGCCCGGCCAGCACGGCGTTCTTCACCAGCCCGGCGCCGGCGAAGGGGGCGTGGATGAACTCGGTGCCGCTCGCGGCCTGCAGCAGGGTCAGGCCCAGATGGTCGTCGGTGCCGACGCCGGAGGAGCCGACGCTGATGCTCCCCGGCGCCTGCCGCGCCGCTTCCACCAGCGCCTTCAGGCTGCGATGGGGCGAATCCCGCCGCACCACGAAGGCGGTGGGGTCGTCCACCAGCCGGGCGAGCGGGCGGATCCGCGCACGGTCGTAGCGCACCCGCCGCTCGATCGGCACCGAGAGGTAGCCGGGGGTATTGATGGCGCCGATGGTGTAGCCGTCCGGCCGGGCCGATTGCAGCGCGACATAGGCGGTCTCGCCACCCGCGCCGGGGCGGTTCGCCACGACGAAATTGGCACCGGGCAACTCGGCGGCCAGGTAGAGCCCGAGCGCGCGGACCATGACATCCGTGCCGCCGCCCGGCGCGAAGCCGACGATGACCTCGATGGCGCGCCCCGCCGGCCAGGCGGCCTGCGCCAGGGCGGGCGTGGCCAGCAGCGCGGCGCCGGCGGCCAGCAGGGTGCGGCGGGTGATGACCATCGCGCTCATGCCGCCAGCCGGAAGCTGCCGGGCACCACGATGGCGCCTTCCAGTGCCGGCATGCGCCCCGCCAGCACCGCGACGATGCTCTCCGCCGCGCCGGTGGACATGCCCACCGCGCCCCGCGGCGTATTGGCGGCCAGGTGCGGCGTCGGCAGCACGCGCGGGTGGTGGCGCAGCGGGCTCGCTTCCTCCAGCGGCTCCTTGCTGAACACGTCCACGCCCGCCCAGGCCACCTGGCCGCTCTCCAGCGCCGCCAGCAAGGCCGCCTCGTCCACGATGCCGCCGCGCGCCGTGTGGACCAGCACGGCGCCGCGCGGCAGCATCGCCAGCTGCGCCGCGCCGATGCTGCCGCGCGTCGTCGCATCCAACGGGCAGTGGATGCTCAGCACCTCGCTGCGCGCCAGCAGCGCCTCCAGCGTCGCCACCCGCTCGGCCGGGCCGGGCAGCGGGCCTTCCGGCAGCAGCGGGTCGTAGGCGGCCACGCGCATGCCGAAGGCGGCGGCCATGCGCGCCACCTTGGCGCCGATGGCGCCATGGCCGAGCAGGCCGAGCGACATGCCCTCGATGTCGCGCGTCATGCGGGAGGTCTTCTCCCACTTGCCGTCGCGCATGGCGGCCTGGACGTCCGGCAGGTCCTTCAGCATGGCCAGCATCAGCGCCATGGCGTGCTCGGCCACCGAGCGTGAGTTGGCCCCGGCGGCGCGGGTCACAGTCAGGCCACGCGCCTCGGCGGCGGGCAGGTCAATGCCGTCCACGCCGGCGCCGTGGCGGGCGATGACCTTCACCCGCGGCAGGGCGGCGTCCATCACCGTGCCGTTGATGATGCCCTGGCGATGCAGGATCGCCACCGGCCGGTGCTGGGCGATGCCGGCCAGCAGGTCGGCCTCGGAGGGGTAGGCGTTCAGGCAGGGCACCGCATAGCCGGCGGCTTCCAGGATGGCGACAGCCTCCGGCGCCAGCCAGGCGGCCGTGACGAGGACGGCGGGTTTCAGAGCGTCGGTCATGGCGCGTTCCTTCGAAATCACGTTCTATTGTTTCCAGAGCCGCCGCTGCCACAGCGCCTGCAAGGCCGCCTCGCCACCCAGGGCCGCGGCGCGGTAGGCGGCGCCGACCAGCGGCGCGGCCAGGAAAGCACGGCGGCCGGCATGGGCTGGGGGCATGACGGGCGGTCTCCTCCAGGCAGCGTGCTTGACAGCCGGCCTTATGGCCCCCCTATATCGCAACGCTATTGCGAAATACAGCGCCAAAGCTCTCCCCGGGAGGCCGAATGCCGATGCTCCACCGCCGCCATCTCCTCGCCGCCACCCTCGGCCTTGCCGCCCCACGCTTGGCCGTGGCGCAGGGCGAGGCCTGGCCCAGCCGCCCCATCCGCCTGGTCGTCGCCTGGGCGCCCGGCGGCGCGGTGGACACCATTGCCCGCAAGCTGGGCCAGAAGCTGGCCGAGCAACTCGGCAAGCCCGTGGTGGTGGAGAACAAGTCCGGCGCCACCGGCACCATCGGCAGTGCCGAGGTGGCCCGCGCCGCGCCGGATGGCCACACCCTGCTGGCCATGGACAACACCTACGCCATGCTGCCCTTCCTGTTCCGCAGCCTGCCCTTCGACCACGCCACCGCCTTCCGCCCCATCACGGTCAGCGCCTTCTCCCCGGTGATGCTGGCGGTCCACAAGGACGCGCCCTGGGCAGACCTGGCGGCGCTGGTGGCGGCGGCGAAGCGCGAGCCGGACAAGCTGACCTACGGCACCGGCGGCATCGGCAGCGCGCCGCACTTCGCCACCGCCGCCTTCGCCCAGGCCGCCGGGGTGCAACTGTTCCACGTGCCCTTCCGCGGCGCCGGCGAGGCGGTGACGGCGGCACTGGCGCGCCAGGTGGACCTGGTGATGGTCTCGCTCGGCTCCGCGCTGGGCCATGTGAAAGGCGGCCTGCTGCGGCCGCTGGCGCTGTCCGGCGCCGTCCGCGCCGAAGCCTTCCCCGAGGTGCCGACCTTCCGCGAGGCCGGCCTGCCGAATTTCGGCCCGAATGGCGAGGGCGTGGTGAACTGGTCCGGCCTGGCCGCCCCGGCGCACACGCCGGACGCGGTGGTGAACCGGCTGCAGGCCGAGGTGGCGACCGCGCTGGCGACGCCGGATTTGCGCGCCTTCCTGGCCAGCATCGCCTCCGCCCCCGGCGGCATGCCGCCCGCCGCCTTCGCCGCGCTGCTGCTGGAGGAGACCGCGCGCTGGCGCGACGTGGCGGGCGGCGCCGGCATCGAGCGGCAGTGACCGGCGGGGTGGTCCCGCACTAGGATCACCGCCATGGCCCCTACCGAAAAGACCCGCCCGGGTGTCGAGGGCGTCGCCTCCGCCGACCGCGCGCTGACCGTCCTCGCCGCCTTCCGCAAGGGCGACAAGGCCGTGAGCCTGGCCGAGCTGGCCGCGCGCACCGGCCTGGTGAAGAGCACCATCATGCGCCTGGCCGTCTCGCTGGAGGCGCATGGCTTCCTCGCGCGGACCGAGGACGGCGCCTATCGGCTGGACGCCGAGGTGCTGCGGCTGGGCACGCTCTACACCCAGTCCTTCGGGCTGGAGGCGCGGGTGACGCCGCTGCTGGAGGAGCTGGTGGCGCGCACCGGCGAGACCGCCAGCTTCTACATCCGGCGCGGCGAGCAGCGGCTGTGCCTGTTCCGCGCCGAGAGCCCGCATCTGCTGCGGATGCATGTGCGCGTGGGCGATGCGCTGCCGCTCGACAATTCCGCCATCGCCCAGGTGCTGCGCAGCTTCTCGTCACGGCCGCTGCCGGCTTACGTGGCGGCCCTGGACGTGCCGATCGTCAGCATGGGCGCGACCGACGCGCATACCGGCGCCATCGCCACCCCGGTCTTCGGCCCGGGCGAGGCGCTGGCCGGCGCGCTGGCGCTCTCGGGGCCGGTGAGCCGCTGGAGCGCCGAGGCGGTGGCCGCGGCCCGGCCGGTGCTGCTGGAGGCGGCGGCCACGCTGACCCGACGCCTGGGTGGCGAATGGCCGGAGACGCCACGCGCCGCGGCAGAGTAGGCCGGAGCGCAGACGCTGCGAGGATACGCGGTCTGCTTCCCGCGGGCCTTTGAACGTCGTGCGCGCGTGGTGCCGGTTATGCCGCCGCAACCGCCAACGGATCGGGTGGTGAGGTCATGCTGACCCTCCACCACCGTCGTACCAAGCCGCGTCGCGCCAAGCGATTGACGGGTCCTGCGCCTAGATCGACAGGTCTTTGATGTTGTAGTCGCGGATCACCCGGCTGACGGTCTCCGGCGTGAAGCGAAACTGATCCTCGAGACCTGCAAACGGCGCGTAGTCAAAAAGCGGCTCATGCGGGAATGCCTGCTGGCGAGCATCGATAGCGACCTGGATCACCGACGCACGTTCAAAGATCCGCTTCTCGTCATAGACCGCGTTCGTTTCGGTCAGCGAAAGCGCGGCCTTCTGGCCCAGAACCGACTTCCGGCGGTGAAAACCGAAGGTCAAGGAGATGCGCAGGTCGGGAGAGCTGTTGGCGAAGGAACCGTGCACAGCCTGCCGGTTGACGATCGTCACGTCGCCAGCGTTACAGACCAGGGGAACGGCTCCCGGCAGTTGTTCGCTGCCTGCGTTCTCCTCGACCAGTCCCTTGATGTCGACCTTGCCGAGCTTGTGGGACCCAGGGATCACCCACAGGCAGTTACCAACAGTGGTCGGATAAATTTGCACCTGGAAGTTGAAGCCGTGGATACCTTCGTCCCAATCGGGAGCGTTCCAGTGCGTCACGCCATCCTGATGCCAGGCCACTGAGCCGCCCAAGCCGGGCTGCTTCACGAAGATCGCATCATTGAACGGCACGAAGTCCGCGCCATTGATGGACCGCGCCACGGAAAGCAACTTCGGGTGCCCGTAGAGCCGAAGCCCCGCAGGCATGGACTGACACATGGAGTACATCAGGAACACGACGTGCTCAGGAGCGTCGGCATCCGCTTTGGGCTGCGCCATTTGGGCGGGATGCCTGCCGTTCAATGCATCGGTACCGCCCCAAGGATCAGCCAGTGGCCTGGTATAGCGATATGGGAACCTTGCGTAATCCAAGCCCAGCGCGGGACGCCCCTGGGCATCGACTTTTGCATCGGGGCCCACAGGCGCTCGCGCGAGCATCTCCTGCGCGTCATGCCTGAGTGTCCATCCGGGAACAGCGCGAGTCATCTGAATCGGTTGTGATTGGCTCGCAGCGGCGGGCGGGGTGAGAACGGCGTCCATGTGGACGCCCCAGAACCGACCAAAATACGACCGCAGTAAGCTGCGCTACCCGAGCGACCTG
>CANGNF010000076.1 GCA_947455205.1 Acetobacteraceae bacterium
ATCGCCTGGCTCAACCGCTGCCGACGGTTGGCCAAGGACTGGGAATGCCTGAACCGCAGCGCGCTCGCCTTCCTGCGCTGGGCGTCCGTTCGCCGCATGCTCCGAAGGCTATGTCAGAAAACCATATGATCCCGGATGGACTCTTAGAGGAAGTAGTGAAGGACAAGCCCGGGCCATTGAATCAGTGAACAACGCTTCGCAAGCTTTGATTTATGCGGAAGAGGATCGCAACATGGCAGCCGCAGCGCATCGGCAACAAGTAAATCATACAGCTTGCCGAAGGGCGTAAAGTGAAGCTGGACCACATGGCGATTGGGTTCGCGCTCCTTTATTCGGTATTTACCAATGTGGCGAACAGCGCGGCTGCCCAAGGCAATCCGATACGATGGTTCGTGGTGACCTACACAGAGCAGGGCCGGCCGATGTTTGATGGCCCGCATGTTAGTCTGCAAGTATGCGAGGTCCGGCGCGAAGATTTGCGCCTGAACGCGATTGGCGCGCGAGACGGCGCCGATGCAATGCTGCGTGCCGCGATGCGCGAGCAGGGTGAAGCCGCCAGCGCCCTTAGGGCGGGACAACGGACGGTGCCCCGCCTTCCGTCGTCTCACATGGACGCGCTTTTATCGACTCAAGCGTTCGCCCGCTTGATTGTGGAAGAAAGAGCGCAGGAGTTTAACGCAAGGCGAAGCGCCGCAGAGCGTGCGGAACAAAGCGCTATCTGCCAGCTTTTCTAGCAATGCAGAGGCAAATTCGATTCTCGGAGTTCGCCGGGCGCGCCTTCGCTTCACGCCCGGCGTATGGACGCCACCGCAGCCGGCGCCATCGGCACCACGGCGCGCCGCAACAGTTCCTCGGCTGCGTCCACGATCCAGGCGCCATAGTGCTTTTCGATCATGGCAACGCTGGTGTCGTGAACCTTCGCCACCAAAGAGACGGGAAGCCCGGCGCGCAACCCGCGCACGATGGACGAATGGCGCAGGCAGTAGGGCACCAGCCCGGCCGGCAGCTTGGCGGCAGCCACGGCAGCGCGCCAAGGCCGGGTCATCTCATCGCCGCCAGTCCAGGGGCGCCGCTCCACCCGCTCCCAGGTCGGCAGCGTGCCGGTCGCCTTGTCGCCCCTCACTTGCCGGTGATGCCAGCGCATCAACAGCGACTCATGCCCAGCCCGGCCGGCGGCCAGCGGGCGCAGCCGCGCAATCACGTCATCCGGCAGCGGCACCGCCTTGTGCGTGATTTGCTTTTGTCCCGTCCCCTTCTTGCTGGCAGGCACCATCACGCGGCGCGCCTCGGGTTGGAAGTCCGCCACAGTGATCCGCGCAACCTGCCCCATGCGGGCACCTGTGGCGGCCAGCACCAGCACTAGCGCGCCGAAGTCGGCGTCATGGGCGGTGGCCGCCTCCACCAACTTCCGCACGTCTGCATCCACTAGGTTCTGCTTCTCGCGCGCCTGGTTATGGTTCTGCGGCGCGCGCATCCCCTCGGCAATGATGGTCAACAGGTCGGCCGGCGCCTTCGCCTTGCGCGCTGCGGCTGTCAGCGCGGCGCGGAGGTCGTTTAACAGCCGCGCCTCGGTGGCGGGGGCCAGGGGCGCGGCATCGGCCTTCACGCCCCTGCCGCCGCGCCGCAGCCCATCGCGCCAGCGGCTCAGGTCGCCATCCGTCAGGGCCAACAGGTCGACCGCTGCCAGCGGCGCGGCCAGGACATGATGCGTTAGGCGCAACTCGGCATCCCGCCCAGCCGCCGCGTCCTTCGCCTTCCGGGTGGCGATGTAGGTTTCAACTGCGGCGCGGATGGTGACAACAACAGCGCCGGCCTTCTCCGCGTTTTCCTCGGCCAGCTTCGCCCGGCGCCATGCCTCGGCCGCCTTCACCGCTTGGTCAAAGTCCAGGATGGCTATGCCATCCGCCGGCTTCGCCTTGTCGTCATCGGCGGTGCCCAAGGCGTCCGTCTCGTATTGCCCGTCCCCCAGGTACCGGCGCGCGATCCACGTCCCGGCCGCACCCCTGGTCCGCGCCCGGTAATAGCCAAGGTGCAGGTCGCCGGACACGCGCCGGTAATAGGGCTTCGTCCGTGGCGCCAGCTTCATGCGGGCGGTGGGGGCGTTGAGGCTGACTTCGCGGACCTTGGCGGGCATCGGGCTACGTCTCCAACACGTCTCCAATATCCACCCGGAACCTCCAGGGGACAAGGGAGGATATAAACCTAGCTAAATCCTGCCTTTCCTTCATCCCACGGCGTTCCCTGCCGTCTCCAACTCCTCGAAACACCGCCCTTTCACGGCGGCGACACGGGTTCGAATCCCGTAGGGGACGCCAGCTCACCCAGCATCCTTGGCGAGTCGTCCGGCCAGAAGCGCGGCGCGCGGATGTCCGCGCCCTCCCGCCTGGACCATGCGGTGCCTGACCTCCACCACCTCGCCGCACTACCCGCCGGTTTCGAGCGGAACCGCAAAGCCGTTCAGCCACCCGCTACGCCACCGTAAACCCGAAGCGCCGCCAGGTCGCGGCAGCGTCCGGCCCGGTTATGAAGGCGAGGAAGGCGTGCGCCCCGGCATTGCCCTCGGCCCGCCGCGTCACCGCGAAGGGGTAGCGGACCGGCGGATGGCTTTCCGGCGGGAAGTGGCCGATGACCGTCACCCGCGGGCTCAGCGCCGCGTCGGTGGCGTAGACGATGCCAAGCGGGGCCTCGCCGCGCTCCACCAGCAGCAGCGCCGCGCGCACGCTCTCGGCCCGGGCCAGGCGCGGGCGCAGGGTGTCCCACTGCCCCAGCCAGGTCAGCGCCGCCTGGGCATAGATCCCCACCGGCACATGGGCCGGGTCGCCGGTGGCCAGCCGCCCGCCCTGCCCGAGCAGCGCGGCCAGGTCCACCCCGGGCGCCAGCCTCACCGGCCGGGCGGTGGCGGCGGGCGCCACCAGCACCAGCGCATTGCCCAGCGCGTTGCGGCGCGTGGCCGGCAGGATCAGGCCGCGCTGGGCGGCATGGTCCATCCATTGCTCATCGGCGGACAGGAAGAGGTCGGCGGGGGCGCCCTGCTCGATCTGCCGGGCCAGGGCGGAGGAGGCGGCGAAGACCAGGCGCGGCGCCGCATGGCCACGCGCCGCCCACTGGGCCGCCCACTGGGCCGCCAGATCCTTCAGCGCATCCGTCAGGCTGGCGGCGGCAAAGACCACCAGGGGGGCCGCCTGCGCCCGCGCCGGCATCGGCGCGAAGGCCGCGAGAGCGCAGAGCGAGCGGCGATGCATGGCGACCCCGGCGGCGTTATATTCCACCAAACATAACGCCGGGCCGCGCGGTCGTCCATCCCGCCGCCCGGGCCACCTCAGAGGATCGGCAGCGCGCTGGAGCGTTTCACCTGGCCCAGCGCGAAGCTGGATTCGATTGAGGCCACACCATCCAGCCGGGTCAGCTTGTCCTTCAGGAAGCGCTCATAGGCCTCGATGTCGCGCACCACGATCCGCAGCAGGTAGTCCTGCTGACCCGTCATCAGGTAGCAGTCCACCACCTCCGGCCAGCGGGCGACGCTGGCCTCGAAGCGGTCCAGCGCGTCCTCCCGCTGCCGCTCCAGCTTGACCGAGGCGAAAACGCTCACCGGCAGGCCGACGCGCGCCTGGTCGATGACGGCGGCATAGCCCTTGATGATCCCGGCCTTCTCCAGCGCCCGCATGCGCCGCAGGCAGGGCGAGGGCGACAGGCCGCAGCGTTCGGCCAGTTCCTGCACCGTCAGGCGGCCCTCCACCTGCAGCAGGGCGACGATCCGGCGGTCCACCGCATCCAGGCTGCGTTCGGCCATCTGCTGCCTCTTTGGGTCATCTGATTGGCAGATCCTGCCAATCCAGCCCGTCATCCAGCGCAAGATAGGCGGAAACCGCCAATCGCCGATAGCTAGGATCGCGCCGCAGGAACCGAGGAAACGCCATGACGCCCGACCGGATGCGCGCCCTTGCGGCGCTGGAAAAGAAGGCCCTGTGGCTGGCGACCTGGATGATCCACCACGCCAACCATGTCCGGCCGAACCGGGACGGGCTGAAGGTCGGCGGCCACCAGGCCTCCTCGGCCTCCATGGCGACGATGCTGACGGCGCTGTACCTGGCGGCGCTGCGGCCGGAGGACCGGGTGGCGGTGAAGCCGCACGCCTCGCCGGTGTTCCACGCCATACAGTACCTGCTGGGCCGGCAGACGCGGGAGAAGCTGGCAGCCTTCCGCGGCCTGGGCGGCGCGCAGTCCTACCCTTCCCGCACCAAGGACACGGTGGAGGTGGACTTCTCCACCGGCTCGGTCGGGCTGGGCGTGGCGCAGACGCTGTTCGCCGCCCTGGTGCAGGACTACGTCCGCGCCAAGGGCTGGGGCGGCGCCCGGCCGGAAGGCAAGATGGTGGCACTGATCGGCGACGCCGAGATGGACGAGGGCAACATCTTCGAGGCGCTGACCGAGGGCTGGAAGCACGGGCTGCGCAATTGCTGGTGGGTGGTGGACTACAACCGCCAGAGCCTGGACGCGGTGGTGCGCGAGGGGCTGTGGTCCCGCCTGGAGGCCACCTTCCGCAACTTCGGCTGGGACGTGGTGGTGCTGCGCCACGGCACGCTGCAGCACGCCGCCTTCGCCGAACCGGGCGGCGAGCGGCTGCGCGCCTGGATCGAGGCCTGCCCGAACCAGCTCTATTCCGCGCTGACCTTCCAGGGCGGCGCCGCCTGGCGAAAGCGCCTTGAGGAGGAGTTGGGCGACCAGGGCGCGCTTTCCGCCCTGCTGGCCCGCCGCTCCGACGCGGAACTGGCGACGCTGATGGGCAACCTGGGCGGCCACGACCTGCCGATGCTGCTGGAAGCCTTCGAGGCGGCGCGGCAACACGACCGGCCGGTCTGCTTCATCGCCTACACCATCAAGGGCCACGGCCTGCCGCTGGCCGGGCACAAGGACAACCATGCCGGGCTGATGAACCCGGCGCAGCTCGACATCCTCCGCCGCGCCATGGGCGTGCGGGAGGGGCATGAATGGGAGCCCTTCGAGGGGCTGGACGTGCCGGCGGCGGAGCTGCGCGCCTTCCTGGCCGCCGTGCCCTTCGCCCAGGGCGGCCCGCGCCGGCTGACCTCCCCTGCCCTGCCGGTGCCGGCGGCGCTGGCCCTGCCGCCAGCGCCGGCCAATGCCGCGGCGCCGGCCATGGCCTCCACCCAGCAGGGCTTCGGCCTGCTGATGCATGAGCTGGCCAAGTCCGATACCGCGCTGGCGCAGCGCATCGTCACCACCAGCCCGGATGTCACCGTCTCCACCAACCTGGGCGCCTGGGTGAACCGCCGCGGCCTGTTCGCCCGCGAGGCGGTGGCCGACCTGTTCCGGCGGGAGCGCATCCCCTCGACCTTCAACTGGAGCTTCTCCCCCAGCGGCCAGCACCTGGAGCTGGGCATCGCCGAAATGAACCTGTTCCTGATGCTGTCGGCGCTCGGCCTGGCGCACAGCATCGAGGGCGAGCGGCTGATCCCGATCGGCACGCTGTACGACCCCTTCATCGAGCGTGGCCTGGATGCGCTGAATTACGCCTGCTACCAGGATGCGCGCTTCATCCTGGTCGCCACGCCCTCCGGCATCACCCTGGCGCCGGAGGGCGGCGCCCACCAATCCAGCAAGACGCCGCTGATCGGCCTGGCGCAGGACCGGCTGGCCAGCTTCGAGCCGGCCCATGTGGACGAGCTGGCGGTGATGCTGCGCTTCGCCCTCGCGCATGTGCAGCGGGAGGAAACGGCGCCGGCCGATTCGCTGCTGCGCGACGAGGCCGGCGGCTCGGTCTACCTGCGGCTGTCCACCCGCGCGCTGGAGCAGCCGCGCCGGGCGATGACGCCGGCGCTGGAGGAGGCGATTTTGCAGGGCGCCTATTGGCTGCGCCCGCCGGGCCCGAACGCCCAGGGCGTGGTGGTCTGCCAGGGCGCGGTGACGCCGGAGGCGATCCAGGCGGTCGGCCTGCTGGCCGAGGACCGGCGCGATGTCGGCCTGCTCGTCGTCACCTCGGCCGACCGGCTGCATGCCGGCTGGCTGGCGGCGCAGCGCCTGCGGGAAGCCGGGCAGCACGACGCCACCGCGCATGTGGAACGCCTGCTGGCGCCGCTGCCCGGCCACTGCGCCATGGTCACGGTGCTGGACGGGCATCCGGCCACGCTGGCCTGGCTTGGCTCGGTGCATGGCCACCGGCTGCGGGCGCTGGGCGTGGAACGCTTCGGCGAGACCGGCACGATCCAGGACCTGTACGACAAGCACGGGCTGGGCGTGGACCACATCGTCGGCGCGATGGAGGCGATGGCGCCGGGCCGGCCGGTGCGCTTCCGGCACGTGGCCAAGCTGGCCTCCTGAGTCGGCGCGGCGGCGGCCCTGCCGGCGCGGGCCGGCTTCAGCCGCGCCAGGGGCGGCGCTGCCACAGCTCCCGCAGCTGCGCGTCCACCGCCGCCGCCATGGCCTTGTACTCGGCGCCCAGCAGCGGGCGCAGCGGCAGGTGCTGGCGTTCGGTCTCACGGATGAAGGCGGGGTCGGCGATGGCCGCGCCGAAGGCGGCCTGCAGCCGCGCGGCGATCTCCGCCGGCAGGCCGGGCGGGGCGATGATGCCGCGCGACGCGCTGGCGACGATGTCGAAGCCCTGCTCGCGGAAGGTCGGCAGGTCCGGCATTTCCGGCAGGCGGGCGGCGCTGGCCACGGCCAGGCCGCGCATCCTGCCCTCGCGCGACAGGGTGTAGAGCTCCGTCGTGTTACCCACCGCGCTGGCCAGGTGGCCGCCCAGCAGCTGCGGCAGCAGCGGCGCCACGCCGGCGAAGGGCACGTGCGTCAGCGCCGGCAGCCCGGCCGCGGCCTCGAAGGCCAGCATCATGATGTGGTCGTCGCTGCCGATGCCTGTCGTGCCGTAGTCCAACTGGCCCGGCCGCGCCTTGGCCGCGGCGACGAAGTCGGCCAGCGAGCGGATCGGGTTCTCGGTGCGGACGTAGAGGCAGTTGGGGTCGTCGACGATATTGGCCAGGAAGGTGAAGTCCAGCGGGCGGAAGCGCACCGGCCGTTCCAGCGCCACGGCGCTGTGCGCGGGAATGGTGGTGGCACCCAGCGTGTAGCCGTCCGGCGCGGCGTTGAAGACCGCCTCCAGCCCGATCTGGCTGGCGGCGCCGGGGCGGTTGCTGACCACCGTCCGCATGCCGGGGATGCGCTCGGCCACCATCGGCATGACCAGGCGCGTCATCACGTCCACGCCGCCGCCGGGCGGGAAGGGCACGATGACCTCCACGGGCTTATCGTTGGGCCAGGCGGGTTGGGCGACGGCCACGGCAGGGGCCGCCAGCGCGGCCAGCAGGGTGCGGCGATGCATGGCGGTCAGCCTTCCTTCCAGGGGCGGCGCTGCCACAGGGCGCGCAGCCGGGTGTAGTCCTCCGCCATCATGCGGCGATACGCCTCCCCCACCAGCGGGCGGATCGGCAGGCCCAGCTTCTCGGCCTCGGCGACGTAGGCCGGGTCGGCCATCGCGTCGCGGAAGGCGGTGACCAGGCGGGCGACGATCTCGGGCGGCATGCCCGGCGGCCCGGCCAGGCCGCGGGCGCTGCCGCCCAGCAGGTCGAAGCCCTGCTCGCGGAAGGTGGGGATGTCGCGCGCGGCGGACCAACGGGCTTCCCCGGCCTGGCCGAGGCAGCGGATCTTGCCCTCGCGCATCAGGGTGATGCCCTCACCCATGTTGAAGGCGCCGACCGGCAGGCGGCCGCCCAGCAGGTCGCGCAGCTGCGGCGCGGTGCCCTGGTAGGGCACATGGATCAGCCGCACGCCGGCGACATCCTCGAAGCCCATCATCAGCAGGTGGTCGTCGGTGCCGATGCCCGACGTGCCGACGCCCAGCGCTTCCGGTGCCGCCTTCGCCGCGGCCTGGAAGTCCCGCAGCGTCTTAAGCGGGGAGGCGGCATCGACGAAAAAGGCGCCGGGATCGTCCGTGATGTTGGCGAGAAACGTAAAATCTTCCGGCCGGTAGCGCGGCCGGCGTTCGATGGCGTGGCCGTGCATGGCGTTGTTGGTGACGGCGCCGATGGTGTAGCCGTCCGGCGCCGCGTTGAAGGTGGCCTCGAAGCCGATCTGCCCGCCGGCGCCGGGGCGGTTGGTGACGGCGTAGCGGAAGCCGGGGATGCGTGGCGCGACATGGTTCAGCACCACCCGCGCCATGGTGTCCACGCCGCCGCTGGGCGGGTAGGGGATGATGATCTCGACCGGACGGTCCTCCGGCCACGCCGCCGCGCGGGCACGGCCAGGCAGGGCCAGCATGGGTGCGGCAAGCACCAGGCGGCGCGTCGGCATGGGCGGTTCCTCCGGCTTTGGTTGCGGCCAGCCTGCCCCGGCTGGCGCCGCGGCGTCCAGTATGGTTACCAGGGCGGCGGGAGGACCTGGCAATGGACGGCTTCGGGGTTGAGGGCGAGTGGGCGGTGCACAGGCAGCACCGGGTGCTGTGGGGCGAATGCGACCTGTACGGCCACGCCAACCACACCACCTACCTGCGCTGGTGCGAGGATCTGCGCTGTTCCCACTGGCTGGACATGGGCGGGGTGTTCACGCCGGATGCCTGCGGCCCGGTGCTGGCGCAGCTGGAGGCGAAGTACGCCAAGCCGCTGGTCTATGACGAGCCGGTGCTGATCACCATGCGGACCGCCAGCCTGCGTCGCACCAGCTGGGTGGAGGAATACGCGGTCTGGAAGGACGGGCTCTGCTTCAGCTGCCGCAGCGTGCTGGTGGCGGTGCAAGGCAGCACCGGGGACCGGGTGCCGCTGCCGGAGGCGTTCCGCGCGCGGATGCTGGCGGAAGGCGCCGTGGCGGGTTGAGGCAGGTTGACAGCGGCCGGCCACTGGCCATCCATGGCCCGGCTTTCCCGCAATGCCAGCCCGACTCCAAGGCCCGCTCTTGTCCGCACCCAGCTTTGCCCCGCTGCGCACCGAGCGCCTGACGATCCGCCCCTTCGTGGCCGGCGACGCCGCCGCCATGCATCGCTTGGTGAATGACTGGGAGGTGGCGAAGTACCTGGCGCGCGTGCCCTTCCCCTACCCCCGCGCCCTGGCGGATGAGTGGATCGCCAGCACCTGGCAGCGGATTGCGGCCGCGGAGGCCTGGGACCTGGCGATCGTGGGCGAGGAAGCCGGGCGCGAGGTGCTGGTGGGCTGCATCGGCCTGACCATGCAGCGCGGCACCCGCCAGGCGGAGCTGGGCTACTGGGTCGGCCGCAAGTTCTGGGGCCATGGCGTGGCGCCGGAAGCCGCGGCGCGGCTGCTGAACTGGGCCTTCGCCACCCTGCCGCTGGACAGCGTGGTCGCCAGCGCCCTGGTGGAGAACGAGCGCTCCGGCCGGGTGCTGGAGAAGCTGGGCTTCCGCGAGACCGGCAAAGGCACGCGGGAGTTCCTGTGCCGCGGCGGGCCGATGCCGGTGCGGCTGTTCGTCGGCAACCGCGAGCAACTGACCGTGACCGAAGCACCGACCGAGGCGGTGACGCCGGCGGGCGGCGGCAAGCCGGTGCTGCTGGTGGCCGCCTGCGCCCTGGTGGACAGCGACAACCGCGTGCTGCTGGCGCGCCGGCCGGAAGGCAAGCCGCTGGCGGGCCTGTGGGAATTCCCCGGCGGCAAGGTGAACCCGGGCGAGACGCCGGAAGCCGCGCTGATACGCGAGTTGAAGGAGGAGCTGGCGATCGACGTGACGGCGGCCTGCCTCGGCCCCTTCACCTTCGCCAGCCATGGCTATGAGAAGTTCCACCTGCTGATGCCGCTGTTCCTGTGCCGCCGCTGGCAGGGCCAGGTGACGGCGGTGGAGGGCCAGGCGCTGGCCTGGGTGAAGCCGGCCCGGCTGGGCGACTACGAGGTGCCGCCGGCCGACCTGCCGCTGGTGGCGATGCTGCGCGATTTCCTGTGAAGTAGGCCCCCCGGGAGGAGCCGACGCCATGACCAAGAACCCCACCGCCTGCCTGCTGATCATCGGCAACGAGGTGCTGTCCGGCCGCACCCGCGACGCCAACCTGCAATTCCTGGCGACGCGCCTGGGGGAGATGGGCATTCCGCTGCGGGAAGTCCGGGTGATCCCGGATGTGGAGGCGACCATCGTCGGCACCGTGAACGAGGTGCGGGCGAAGTTCGACCACGTCTTCACCACCGGCGGCATCGGCCCGACGCATGACGACATCACCAGCGAATGCATCGCCAAGGCCTTCGGCGTGCCGTGGGAGCCGCAGCCGGTGGCGTGGGAACGCCTGGCCGGGCACTACGCCAGGCAGACCCCGCCGGGCGACTTCAACGCCGCACGGCAGCGCATGGCCACCATGCCGCGCGGCTGCGTGCTGATCGACAACGGCATCTCCATCGCGCCCGGCTTCAGCATGGAGAATGTCCATGTCATGGCCGGCGTGCCGCGGATCATGCAGGCGATGTTCGAGATACTGGCGCCGACGCTGAAGGGCGGCGTGCCGGTGAAGTCCCGCACCGTCTGGGCCGCGGGCCTGCAGGAAGGCGCCATCGCCGCGGGGCTGGAGGCGATCCAGCAGCGCTTCCCGCAGTTGGATATCGGCAGCTACCCGTTCTACCGCAGCACCGGCAACGGCGTGGCGCTGGTGGCCAAGGGCACCGAGGAGGCCGAGGTGGTGGCGGCGGGCGAGGCGATCACCGCCTTCATCGCCGGCATGGGCCACACGCCGATCCAGGGCGAGCCGGACTGAGCGCCGGCGCCCAACGGCGGCGCGGCAGCGCCGCGGACGCGAAGGTCGTGTGCAAGTGGCCCAGGCGGGCCGAACGGCCCGAGAGCGCGAATGCGCGACGTGCGCCTGTGCGCACGCGAGCCAAGCGGCCGGACGGCCGCGCCGGCGCTTGAGGCTGAAAAAAACGGGCCGCCAGGCCCGAGAGCGCGAATGCGCGACGTGCGCCTGTGGGCACGCAAGCCAAGCCGCCGGATGGCCGCGCCGGCGCCTGAGGCTGAAAAACGCCGCGCCGGCGCCTTAGGCTCAGATCGCCCGGAAGAAGTAGTCGCCCAGCGTCTTCAGCCCGATATGCACCAGCACCTGGGTGTTGATCGGGTAGGCCAGGTTGGTCGTCAGGTCGCGGTTAAAGCGGCGCATCACCCGCGCCTCGATGACGACGCACTCATCCTCGTAGCCGGCGCCGCCCTGGATCAGCGCAAAGCGGCCGTTGCTCAGATCGTACTTGGCGGTGGCGTTGATGCGCCAGTTGCCCGCCCGCGCATTGCCGCCGAAGGAGACTTCCTCGCGCGAGCGGATCGGCAGCAGGTAGGGCACCGGCGTGGCGTAGAGATAGCCGGTGTGCAGCGACAGGTTGGGGCCGAGGCTGACCCGCGCCACGCCATCCACCAGGTGCCGCTGCGCCAGGTCGGTGCCGTCGGTGCGGATGCGGGCCATGGTCTCGAACCAGGAGACCGGCGCCACCCGCAGCCGCCCCACCCAGTCCGAGGCGCGACGCTGCAGCCCGTCCAGCCCGTACAGCTGGGACGTGCTGTGGTCGTCCTGCAGGGTGTAGGAACGGCCGACCAGGCCTTCCACCGTGCCGCCATTGGGGAACATCCAGGCGCCGCGCAGCGCGCTGTCCACCCGGCTGCCGCCCTCCATGCGGTCGCGGCCGACGAAGCGGCTCAGCGAGAAGAGGTTGGCGTCGGTGAACTCGAAGTCGATGCTGTCCTCGTTCGGCAGCCGGCCCTGGCGACCCAGGCGCGGGCCGGTGACCAGTTGCACCCGCGGCTCCAGGATCTGGTTGCCCCAGACCTCGCCGTAGCGGACGAAGGGCATGCGCCAGTCCACCGCCGCGCGGATATTGGCGTTCTGGTTCAGGCCATTGGCGTTGGGCAGGTTCACCGGGTCCAGCTGCTGGCCACCGGCCCAGTAGCCATTGGCGTCGCCCTGCACCCGGAAGGTCCACATGCCCCCCAGGTCGTCGTACTCATGCCGAACCCAGCTGGCGCGGTTGGCCACGCGCTGGGTATGCGTGCCGGTGACGCGGAAGATGCTGAGCAGCCCGGTGTCCAGCGTCAGGTGGCCGCCGGCCACCTTCTCGCGCGGCGCGTATTCGTAGTACGCGTTGGGCAAAATGTAGGGCAGCTTGTCGTTGTTGTAGTTCAGCTGCAGGCTCTGATAGCCGCGGATGTCGATGCGGGCGTACTGCTCGGTGCCCCAGAAGCCCTCGACATAGGCGTTGGAGGCATAGACCGGGCGCGACCAGGTGCGGATGGTCTGCAGGTAGGTGTCGCTGGTGGCGCGGTTCAGCTCGAACCCGGCGCGCCAATGGTCGTCCAGCACGAAGCGGCCGCGCAGGAAGATGTGGCCGCCCACCTGCTCCTTGGTCTTGTTGGTGCCGTTCAGCGCGCCGAGCGAGGCGTTGCCCTCGATCTCGCCGAAGTTCAGCTTGTTGCGGTATTCGCCCAGCACGAAGGGATATTGCCGCGACGAGAACAGCGGCGTGACGGTGACGTCCGAGTGGTTGTCGATGACGTGGTAATACGGAACCATGGCGAAGGCGCCGAGGTAGCGCGTGACGCCGAGCTGCGGGAACAGCCAGCCGGAGGCACGTTCCGCCGAAGGGTCCGGGTGCGACAGGTAGGGCGTGTAGAACACGGGTATGCCGTGCACGCGCATGACCGCGTCGCGGTAGGTGATGCGCTGCAGGTCCTTGTCCTGCGTGGCGACCCGCGCCTGCACCTGCCAGGCCGGCGCCACGGTCGGGTCGTTCAGGCAGACATCGCAGGAGGAATACACCACGCGCGACAGCTCGTTGATGGTGCCGCCGGTGCGGCGCACGCCATTGGCGGCAATGCGGACATTCTGCGCCAGCAGGGCGCGCACCTCGCGCAGCACGCCGTCCTTGAACTGGTCCTTCAGCTCGGCCTCGTCGGCGAACATCACCTGGCCATCGGCTTCCAGCAGCTGCACGTTGCCGCGCGCGGTCGCCACCTTGGTCTCGCGGTTGTAGGTGAACTCGTCGGCGCGCAGCACGCGCTCGCCCTGCCAGGCCTCGACATGGCCGCGGGCGGTGACCACGCCGGTCTCGCGGTCGTACTCGACCTCGTCGGCGGTGAAGGTGACGGGGGCGTTGGGGTCGCTGGCCGGCGCCTGGCCGGTGGTGCGACGCAGCGGAGAGCCGGCGCTGGCCGGGCCCGGCGCGCCCTCGGCCGGGCGGTCCGCCAGGATGCTGCCGGCGGGCATCAGGTTGATGACATCGGCGCCGCCGGTGGTCTGCGCCTCCGGCCGGTGCACCAGGCTGATGGCCAGGGCCAGGCCCAGCGCGCCGGTGGCCACCTGGCGCCAGCCGAAGCCGGGATTGGCCAGCCGCAGCAGCGCCGCGGTGGTGGCCCGGGCCTGCTGCCGCCCGTGGTGCAGCGCCCGCAGCGCGGCCTTGCCGCCGGCCACCGCCTGGCAGTGCAGCCGCGCCGCCACCGCCCCGCCGGCCTGGCCGGCCAGGGCCAGCCCATGCCGGCCACCGCGGGATACCGCCTGGCAGGCATGCCAGCCCAGCGCCATGCTGGCTGCCGTGGCCTGGCCCAGCCGAGCCAGCCCGGCGCGGGACAGCGCCGCCAGCCGGTGCCCGGCGCGGTAGGCAAGGGTTCGCACGGCCGTGCCGGCCACCGCGGCAGCGGCGAAGCCGGCAGCGGCGGCGCCCAGCGCCAGCCGGCCGCATTGGGCGCAGCGGCCCAACGCCATGCCGGCCCCGCGCCGGCCCTGGACGGCGAGGCCGCGCAGCACCAGGCCGGGCAAAACGCGGGCCTCGGTGGCGCCGCGCGCCAGCGGTCCGAAGAAGCCGGCCCAGTCGAAGCGCGGCAGGGTCAGGCGCGGCAGGCCGGCGCCGGCCGCCGGGGCGCCGAAGCGCACCAGCCTGCCGTCGCGGCGGCCGTTCGGCGTGCCAAGGGGCTTGTCGCGGAAGGGCGCGCTGCGGCTCATCCGTCCTCCAGGTGCAGCAGCAGGGCCAGCGCCAGCAGCAGCCCGGCCAGGGTGGGGGCCCAGGCCGCCAGCCCTACCGGCAGCGCGCCGCTTTCGCCGAACTCGTTGGTGATCTTGTCCAGCACGAACAGGGCAAAGCCGGCGGACACGCCGGCGCCGATCATCTGCGCCACGCCGCCCCGGCGCGAGGAGCGCATGGAGAAGCCGGCCGCCAGCAGCGCCATGGCCGCCGCCAGCACGGGCAGTGAAAGCAGCGTCTGGAAGTGCAGCCGGTGGCGCAGCGCCGAGAACCCGGCCTGCTCCAGCACGCCGATGAAGCCGGGCAGCGCCCAGAAGCTCAGCGTGTCCGGCGTGGCGAAGCTGCTCTCGATCCGGTCCGGGGTCAGCTCGGTCGGGAAGGCGATGGATTGCGGCGGGCTGGCCACGCGTTCGCTGTTGAAGACCAGCGCGTCGCTCAGCACCCAGCGGCCCGGCAGCAGCTGGGCGCGCGGCGCCTCGATCCGCGCCAGCGGCTTGTCCTCGGCCGAAAGTCGCCAGATCGAGACATCCGTCAGGATGAACTCGGCCGAGAAGCGCGAGTCGCGCTCGGTCACCGGGCGGCCGGAGAGGATGGCCACGCCCAGCGGCTCCAGCCCACGGTCGGACTGGCGCAGCCACAGCCGGCCGCCGGCCAGGGCGGAGAGCCCGGCGCTGTTCCGCAGGTAGGCGTTGTCCAGCCGTTCCGCCCGCGACAGCATGGCAGAGGACAGCGGCGAGATGCCGATGGTGCCGAGAATGCCGAACAGCATCGCCACCGCCACCGGCCCGGACAGGAAGCCCCAGGCGGAAATGCCGGCGGCGCGGGCGACGATGAGTTCGGAGGATCGGGTCAGCCGCCAGAACGCCAGGATGCCGCCCAGCAGGATGGCGAAGGGCAGGATCTGCAGCATGACGAAGGGCAGCCGCAGCCCGGCGATGCTGGCGACGATGCCGAAGCTGGCATCCTGCCTTGTGGCCGCGCGGCGCAGCAGTTCGATGAAGTCGAACAGCGAGATCAGCAGCGTCAGCGCCGCCAGCATGGCCAGCGTCGCCTCGGTGAAGCGGCGCGCCACATAGGCGGTCATGGTCATGGCGATGGTCATGCCGGCCTCAGCCCTGGTCCGCGGCGGCGCGGCGGCCACCGGTGAAGGGCAGCCGCGCCCAGCCCGGCCGCCCCGCCAGCACCCAGACGGACACCAGGATGGGCAGCGCCGTGGTCAACCAGACCAGCGACAGCAGCGCGTTGTCGCGCGCGCCCAGGTTGTTCGCCATCAGCCCCAGCGCCAGCAGCGCCACCACGATGGCGATGCCGACGAACAGGTGGAAGCCGCCGCCATGGCGCCGGAACTCCCCGGTCAGCACCGTGGCCAGCGCCACCAGGCAGAAGCCGATGACGTTGATGGGGTTGACCAGGCGCTGGGTTGCCTCGGCGCGGAAGCGGCGCAGGTCGCGCAGCGGGATGTTCTCGGCGGGGTCGGGGCTCAGCAACTCGCCGATCGAGCGTTCCTGGGCGTTGCGGTAGCGGCCATCCACCGGGCGGGCGGCGCGGGTCAGGTCCAGACTGTTCTCGGCAAAGCTGAGCACGTTCAGCCGCTCCACCCCCGGCGTGCCGGGCGGGGCGTTGGCCGGCGGCGCGGCGCGTTCCACCTGCTGGCGCACGCCGTTCAGCAGCGTCACCCGCGGGCCGTTGGGGGTGCTGGTGATCCGCCCGGCCTCGGCCAGCACCGTCACCGGGGCGCCGCGTTCCCGCGCGTCGTGCACCAATATGCCGCGCAGCGTGCCGTCGGGGTCGCGGTAGCGGGCATAGACCGTCAGGTCGTCGCCGACCGAGGCGAAGACCCCCTCCTGCACCAGAATCGCCGCCAGCTGGTTGCGGATCTCGAACTGCCAGCCGCGGAAGGCGGCCTGGCTGGCCGGCACCAGCCACAGGTTCAGCGCGTAGCAGGCCAGCATGGCGACCCCGCCCAGCACCAGCGCCGGCCGCGCCAGCTGCCATTGGGAGAGCCCGCCGGCGCGCATCACCACCAATTCCCGGTCCGATCCCAGCCGGACATAGATGAAGAGGGTGACCACGAAGGTGGTGATCGGGATGATGACCGCGAAGAAGCCGGGCAGCAGCAGGCCGGTCAGCTTCAGGAACACCCAGAAGGACAGGCCACGGTCCAGCACCAGCTCGATGAAGCGGAGCGACTGCGTCAGCCACACCAGTGCCGCCAGGCCGATGGTCACGGCCAGCAATGCGCCTGCAAGCTGGCGAAAGAGGTAGCGGTCCAGAAGCGTGATCATCGGTGCCGGCACCCTACCGAAAGCCACCCGGCGGGGAAAGGCGGCACCGCCCGGTTCCGCGCCGCGCCGCCGATCCGGTTCATTCCGTCGCCAGGAAAGCCCGGATGACCGCGGCGCGGACCAGCCAGCTGTGCCCGGGCTGGGCCGGGTCCCGCATGCTGATGATGCCGAGCAGGCAGCCGGTCGCGGCGTCGAACACCCCGCCGCCCGAGTCGCCGGCCTCCAGCCGCAGCGCCAGCACGGCGTAGCGGCCATTGGCCGGCTCCGGCTCCGCCGCCTCACCGGACAGCCGGCCCCGCACCGGCTGGCCGCCACTGAACGCCGCCACCGCCTGGCCGGGCAGCGGGTCCGCGGCGCAGACCGTGGCGCCGGGGCCGGGCAGCGCCTCGGCCGGGCGCAGCAGGGCCAGGTCCTGCCCGGCGCGATAGGCCAGGTCGCAGCCTTGCAGGGTGAAGGTGCTGCGGCCGAGCCGCAGCCGGGTGGCCGCCACCGCCGCGCCGCCGGGCGGGCGCAGGCTCAACCCGGCCAGAAAGGGCGCCGGCTCGGCCGGCCAGCGGCCCAGGCGGCAAAGTTCCTCCCGCAGGCTGGCCTCGTCCACCACATGGGCGGCGGTCAGCACCCGGCCGTCGGCCAGGGCCACCGCGGTGCCATGGGCGCGGGCCAGCTGGCCGAAGCTGGCCTGCAGCGCCAGCGGGGCGGGCAGTTCGGGCGGCGCCGGAGGGGCGGCGCAGCCCGCCAGGGCCGCCGCCGCGGCCAGCCGCGGTGCCAGTCGGCGCAAGATATGCCTCATCGGCCTAGCCCTGCGGTTGCCGTACGGCTAAAGACCGCTGCATGCGCCCTGCTGCTCCCCTGCTCGCTGGCCCACGGGCCCGTTTCCTTGCCACCCTGCTGGCCGCGGTGACGCTTGCCGGCCCGGCCGGCGCCCAGCCTGCCCGGCAGCCGGGCGCGGCGCCAGCCACCACGCAGCGGCCCGCCGGCCCGGGCACGCCCCAGCCGGCCGCCGCTGCCGCCAACACCATCGTTGCGGTGGTCAATGGCGACGTGGTCAGCCGCGCCGATGTCAGCGCCCGGTCCCGGCTGCTGGCGCTGAACGCCGGACTGCAGGTCGCCTCCGACCAGCTTTCCCGCCTCGGCCCCCAGGTGACCCGGCTGCTGGTGGATGAAAAGCTCCGCAACCAGGAAGTCCGCCGCCGCCGCATTCCGGTGACGGATGACGATGTCGGCGAGGCGGTGGCCGATATCGAGAAGCGCAACGGCCTGCCCGCCGGCGGCCTGGTGACCCAGCTGCGCCGCGCCGGCATCCAGCCGCGCGCGCTGTTCGACCAGCTGCGCAGCCAGATCGGCTGGGCCCGGCTGATCCGCCTGACCATGGGCCAGAACGCCGAGCCGACCGACGCCGACGTGGCGGAGTTCCTGCGGGTGGCCAAGGGCCGCACCGGGGAGCCGGAATACCAGGTCTCCGAGATCTTCATCCCCGTGGAGAACCCGGCGCAGGAGGACGAGGTCCGCCGCTTCGTCGAGGAAGTCTCCCGCCAGCTGCGCGCCGGCACGCCGTTCCAGGTGGCCGCCACCCAGTTCAGCCAGGCGCAGACCGCGCTGCAGGGCGGCGACCTGGGCTGGGTGCACAAGGAACAGCTGGACCCCGAGGTGGCGGTGCTGGCCGAGCGCATGCCGCCCGGCGCCATCAGCAACCCGGTCCGCGTGGCCGGCGGCTTCCAGATCATCGCCATGCGCGCCCGGCGCGAAACCGGCCGCGACCTGGCGACGCTGCTGAGCATCCGCCAGGTCTTCCTGCCGTTCAGCAGCCCGCTGAATCGCGACCTGCCGCCGACCGACCAGCAGCGCGCCCAGGTGGAGCGCGCCACCCGGCTGGTCGACACCGCCCGCAGCTGCGAGGCGATGGAAGCCGCGCAGCGCGCCGCCAGCCCGGAGCGCAACGCCGACCCCGGCCCGGTGCGGCTGGAGACAGTGAACCCGCCGCAGCTGCGCAGCCTGCTGGCCGGGCTCGCGCCGGGCCGGCCCTCGCAGCCGCTGCTGTCCAATGACGGCGTGATGATGTTCATGGTCTGCAGCCGCGAGCAGCGCAACCTGGCGGAAACCACGCCCGACCAGGCCAAGCAGCAGATGCTGCGCGACCGGGTGGAGAGCCAGTCCCGCTCCCTGCAGCGCGACCTGCGGCGCCGCGCCAACATCGAAAACCGCGAGCCGGCGTGAGCCTCCCGTCCCTCAGGGACACCATCGCCCGGCATGGGCTGGATGCGCGCAAGTCGCTCGGCCAGCACTTCCTGCTGGATGAGGGGCTGTGTGGCCGCATCGCCCGGCTGGCCGGCGCCATGGATGGCCGCCATGTGCTGGAGGTGGGCCCCGGCCCCGGCGGCCTGACCCGCGCGCTGCTGGCCGGCGAGGCCGCCCATGTGACGGCGGTGGAACTGGACCGCCGCGCCGTGGCCGCCCTGGCCGAGTTGGAGACCGCCTACCCCGGCCGGCTGGCGGTGGTGGAGCACGACGCGCTCAAATTCGACGCGCTGTCACTGCCGGCCCCGCGGAAGATCGTCGCCAACCTGCCCTACAACGTGGCCTCCGTGCTGCTGATCGGCTGGCTGCGCCAGGCGTCGGGGCTGGAGGGCATGACCCTGATGTTCCAGCAGGAGGTCGCCGAGCGGATCTGCGCCGCGCCGGATACCGACCCCTATGGCCGTCTCGGCGTACTGGCGCAGTGGCGCTGCCGCTGCGAGCTGCTGCTGACCCTGCCGCCCGGCGCGTTCTCGCCGCCGCCCAAGGTGCATTCGGCGGTGGTCGGCTTCACCCCGCATGCCGAGGACCCCGGCGAGGCGCTGTTCCGCAGCATGGAGCGGGTGACCGCCGCCGCCTTCGGCCAGCGCCGCAAGATGCTGCGCGGGGCGCTGAAATCGCTGGGCGAGGCCGACAAGCTGCTGGCCGACTGCGGCATTGCCGGGGAACGCCGGGCGGAGACGCTGACGGTGGCGGAGTTCGACAAGCTGGCGCGGGCGCTGCTGGCCAGGGGATGAATGGGATGCCGACGATCGAGACGCTGCGGGCCATCGCGGCCGCCTTCAATGCCCATGACATCGAGGCGATCCTCGGCTTCTTCGCCGAGGACAGCACCATGCAGATGCCGCGCGGGCCCAACCGCTTCGGCACCCGCTATGTCGGCAAGGCCGAGATCCGCGCCGGCCTGGCCGCCCGCTTCGCCGGCCTGCCGGATGTGCATTACGGCCAGGACGAGCACTTCGTCAGCGGCACTACCGGCATGTCCAAATGGGTGCTGACCGGCACCATGGCCAGCACCGGCCAGAAGCTGGAGGTGATGGGCTGCGACTTCTACAGCTTCAACGCCGCCGGCAAGGTGACGCTGAAGGACAGCTACTGGAAGATCGTGGACTAGAGTCTGTCAGGCGCCAATAGAAGCGCCCGACAGCCTCTAGTACTACTGTGTCATAAAAGGCTTGCCCGATTCGGCTGGGCTTTCGTATGCGTCGAGATTCTCACGCGGGGAGGCGCGGCGTGGCTCTTGGTGCATCGGACGACACTGAATCGCGGTTTTCGGCCTATGTCGAGGCGCTTGGTGC
>CANGNF010000077.1 GCA_947455205.1 Acetobacteraceae bacterium
AGCGCGACATCCGCGCCTTCATCGACACCCACAACGCCAATCCCAAGCCCTTCCGCTGGACCAAGTCCGCCGACGACATCCTCGCCGCAATCCAACGATTCTGTCAGCGAACACTCCAAATCGGAGGAACTACAGAATCAGGACACTAGGGCAATATCCGTTCCGATGGAATCATCAGAACGGATATCTTGCTCTAGTTTCAACCAGTTATGGAGCACGAAATGCGCCCGACAGGGCGCATGGTGCTCTAGCGCGAATCGACAGGGGCGGAAGCTTGGCTGTATAGCCCGCCGCTGCATCGCGCCCGTGAGCGTGAACGTTTCAGGAGAGAACGCCATGGTCAGGCGGCTGCCGGTTTCCTCGATTACCCTTGTGGCGCTTGGCCTGCTCTGGGCCGGGGCGGCGGTGGCGCAGCAGCGCCCGGCCACCCCGCCCGCCGCGCCGGCCGCCCCCGCGCCAGCCGCCGCCGCGCCGGAGCGCACGGTTTCCCAGTACGGCGACTGGTCGTTGACCTGCATCCAGGCCACCGGCCAGCCGCGCCGCTGCGAGGTAGGGCTGCAGCTGCAGGACCAGCAGCGCCGCCTGGGCGCCGCCGTGGCCATCGGCCGGCTGAGCCGCGAGACGCCGATGCGCCTGGTGGTGGTGGTGCCGCCGAATGTCCGCGTTTCCGCCCCGCTGCGCCTGGTGCTGGACGCCGACACCAGCCTGGCCTTCGCCGCCTGCACCAACAACGGCTGCGTCGCCGAGCTGGAAATGCGCGACGATGTGCTGGTCCGCCGCTTGCGCGCCCGCGCCGCCGAAAACCCGGGCCGGCTGGAATGGAAGGATGCCGGCGGCAACGACGTGGCGCTGCCGCTGCCGGTGCGCGGCTTCGCCGCCGCCATGGACGCGCTGGGCCGCGAGCCGGGCTGAGCCCCGGCGCGGGACGATGCCGCCGCCGGCCAGCCCGGTCCGGCAGCGGCCTTTCCTGCATCGGCCTCGGGTGGGTCCGCCGACCGGGGTATACAGGTTTGCTGCACTGCACATAGAATAGCGCATGCTTCTCGTCACCGTCGGCATGCAGTCCGAAGCCGCGTTGCTGCCCAAGGGCACCCGCATCATCGTCAGCGGTGCCGACCCCGAGCGGTTGGCCGCGCTGCTGGCCGCCCAGGGCGAGGATGTGACGGCGGTGCTGTCCTTCGGCATCGCCGGCGCGCTGGACCCCGAGTTGCAGCCCGGCGACCTGGTTGCCGCCACCCGCATCCGCGCCACCACCGGCGCCTGGCCGGCCGACATTGCCTGGGCGGCGCGGCTGGCGCGCGCCACCGCCGCCCGCATGGGCGTGCTGGCCGGGGCCAATGCCGCCGCCGCCGATGCCGGGGCCAAGAAGGCCCTGCGCGCCATGACCGGGGCGCTGGCGGTGGACATGGAAAGCCAGGTCGCCGCCGCCTTCGCCGCCCGCCGCGGCCTGCCCTTTGCCGCGCTGCGCGCCGTGGCCGATACCGCGGAGGAAGCACTGCCCCGCGCCGCCCTGGTCGGCCTGACCGAGGATGGCCGGCCGGCGCCGCTGCGCGTGCTGCTGGCCCTGGCCCGCCGGCCCGGCGACCTGAAGCCGCTGCGCGTGGTCGCCGCCCGGTCCCGCACCGCGCTGGAGGCGCTGGGCCACGGCGTGACCCTGCTGCGCGGCAACCTGCGCCGAGCGTAGAGCAATATCCGTTCTGATGGCACCATCAGAACGGATTTCTTGCTCTGGGTTTCAACAAGTTATGGAGCACCATGCGTCCGACAGGGCGCATGGTGCTCCAGCTACTCGATCGCGCGGAACCCGGTGCTGCGGACCACCTCGGCCCAGCGGACGGTTTCCTCACGCATCAGCCGGGCAAAGCCGGTGGCGCCCTGGGGCGAAACGCGGAACCCCGCCGCCTCCAGCCTGCCCGCCAGCGCCGGGTTGGCCAGCGCCCGCAGCAGCGCGGCTTCCAGCGCGGCCAGCACCGGGGCCGGCGCGGCGGCCGGGGCCACCAGGCCGAACCAGGCGCTGATCGACAGGCCGGGATGGCCGAGTTCCGCCATGGTGGGCACCTGCGGCAGCACCGGCGCACGGGCCGGGCCGGTCACCGCCAGCGCCTTCAGCTTGCCGGCGCGGACCTGCGGCAGCACCACCGCCATGCTGCCGAACATGCCCTGCACGTCACCGCCGAGGATCGCGGTCATGGCATCCCCGGTGGCGCGGAAATGCACCGGCTCCACCTTCAGCCCGGCGGCCTGGCCCAGCATGGCCGCGCCGAAATGCCCGGGCGTGCCGGCGCCGAAGGTGCCCATGTAGACCTGCGGCCGCGCCTTGGCCCAGACGATGTAGCCGGCCAGGTCGGTGGCCGGCACGCTCTCCGGCACCACGAAGCAGAAATCCACCGCGGCAACCTCCGCCACCGCGGCGAAGTCCTTGGCCGGGTCGTAGGCCAGGCGGGCGTAGGTGCTGGGCGCCATTGCCAGCTGCCCAACCTCGCCCAGCAGCAGCGTGTGGCCATCGGCCGGCGTCGCCTTCGCCACCTCGGCGGCCGCGATCAGGCCACCGGCGCCGGGCCGGTTGTCCACCACCACGCCGGCCGGCAGCGCCTCCTTCAGCCCATCGGCCAGCAGCCGCGCCAGCACATCGGGCCCGCTGCCCGGGGCAAAACCAAGCAGGATGCGAAGAGGACGGTCCGGCAGCGCGGCGCGGGCGCCGGCAAGCGGCAACAGCATGGCGGCGCCGAGCGCCCCACGACGACTGATGGTGGCGAGGGTCATGGGGGGTTCCTCCCGATCTTGCTTGGCCAAAGCCAGTACGCGCCCACCCCGCACCGGTCAACGCGAACGGGCGCCTGCGGCCGGGCCGGGGCCTTCATCCATGCGGCCGGCGCCAGCGCAAGGTTGCCTCCGCCCCCGTGCCAAGGGCACCCTGCCGGCCTTGCCCCGGAGGGATCAGCGTGTTCCGACTCAGCCTCATCGCCAGCCTGTTGCTTTTCGCCGCGCCGGCCTTCGCCCAGCAACCCCAGTCCGCGGGACCGACGCTCTCGGCGGTGCGGTCGCGCGACGTGCTGGTCTGCGGCACCTCCACCGGCGCCGCCGGCTTCTCCCTGCCGGACAGCCAGGGCAATTACCGCGGCATCGACAGCGACATCTGCCGCGCCGTCGCCGCCGCCACGCTGAACGACATCAACAAGATCCGCTGGGTGCCGCTGACCAGCACCGCGCGCTTCCCGGCGCTGCAATCCGGCCAGATCGACATGCTGGCCCGCACCGCCACCTGGACCCAGGGGCGCGACACCGCCAACGGGCTGAACTTCACCGCCATCAACTTCTTCGACGGCCAGGGCTTCATGCTGCGCAAGTCGCTGGGCGTGACCAAGGCCACCGACCTGCGCGGCGCCAGCATCTGCGTCGTCTCCGGCAGCACCAACGAGCTGAACCTGGCCGACTGGGCGCGGGTCAACAACGTGCCGTACTCGCCGGTGGTGTTCGAGCAGAACGACGAGGCCCGCCGCAGCTACCTGGCCGGCCGCTGCGACGCCTATTCCACCGATGCCAGCCAGCTTGCCGGCCTGCGCGCCAGCTTCCCCAACCCGGAGGAGCACGTGATCCTGCCGGAGATCATCAGCAAGGAACCGCACAGCCCGGTGGTGCGCCATGGCGACGACCAGTGGTTCGACATCATCCGCTGGACCTTCTTCGCGCTGTTGACGGCCGAGGAGTTCGGCATCACCGCCGCGAACGTGGACAGCCACCTGAACAGCCAGAACCCGGAAATCCGCCGCCTGCTGGGCGACAGCGGCGACCACGGCCCGCTGATGGGGCTGGACCGGCGCTGGGCCTTCAACGCCATCAAGGCAGTGGGGAATTACGGCGAGATCTTCGAGCGCAACCTGGGCCAGGGGTCGCCGATAAAGCTGGCGCGCGGGCTGAACGACCTGTGGACGCGCGGCGGGCTGATGTACGCGCCGCCGATCCGGTAGGTGCGGCTTGCGAGAGGGACGCCGTCCCTCTCGCGCTCTCCCAGCCAAAGGCCGAAGGGCCTTTGGAAACCATGTGTTTGAAACCTGGGGTCCAGGGGCCTTTCGGCCCTTGGCCGGGGAGTTTGAGGGGGCAGAGCCCTCTCAAGGTAATGGCGTGAGCTTGAGGGGGCAGAGCCCCCTCAAGGGGATGGCGCGAGTTTGAGCGGGCAGAGCCCCCTCAAGGCAACGCCTCCAGCACCAACTCCATGGTCATCAGCACCGGGTTGTCGCCCGGCAGCAGCCGCCCGGCCGAGACGGCGCCGGTATAGTCGACCAGCCCGATCTCGATGCTGGTCTCGCCGCCCACGGCATCGATCTCGCCGGCGGTCAGGAACATCTCGGTCGCGTAGTTCGTCACCGCCCGGCCATCCGCATAGCGCGCCCCGATGGTGCTGCCGACGCCGCCATGCAGCCTGGCGCGGGCAATGCCCCGTTCGCGGCAGAAGCCTTCCAGCGCCTGGCCAAACTCCTGGTTCGGCCGCGTCCGCAGCGCGAAGAAACGGCCTTCCGCCCTGCCGCCGCTGGGCTGGAACAGGCGGAAATTGGTCTCGGCATCGTCCTCGCCGACGAAGCCGGCGCCATCCAGGCCAATGGCCTCCACCTCCACCGGCAGCGCCACCTGGCATTCCTCCGGCAGGATATGGCCGCCGCTCAGGCGCCCGTCGGCCTCGGTCCACAGCGCGTGGCAGTGGAAGAACGGCGCGCCATCGCGGTGGCCCAGGGTCATCGCGCCCTGGTCCAGCTTGGTGGTGCCGGCGGGGCGGAACACGTCGCTGTAGTAGGCCGCATTGCGCGGGGAGACCGGCAGCGAGGGCTGCACATAGGCGAAGGGCCCGAAGCCGCCGCCGCGCAGCCGCAGCACGCCGCTGCCGAACCCCTCGCGCGCAAAGGCCGCGGCGGCGCCAGCCAGCAGCGCCTCGCCGGGGCGCAGCGTGAAGCGGAAGGCGCGGCCCTCGCCCCGCGCCGCCTGGATGCGCGGCTGCAGCGCCGGGCCGGGCTGCTCGATGCGCCTCATGGCCAGCCGCGAGCCAAAATCTCGTCCTTCACCAGGCGCTTCGGCACCTTGCCGTAGCCGGATTTCGGCAGCTCGTCCCAGAACAAGAAGCGCCGCGGCAGCTTGTAGCGCGCCACCTTGGGGCCGAGGAATTCCATCAAGCCGGCCTCGTCCGGCGCGGTGCCCGCGCGCGCCACGCAGACCGCCACGCCCACCTCGCCCCACAGCGGGTCCGGCATGCCCACCACCGCCACTTCGGCAATGGCGGGGTGCTGCAGGATCTTCTCCTCCACCTCTCGCGGATACACGTTGGAGCCGCCGGAGATGTACATGTCCGACGCCCGGCCGGTGATGTAGAGAAAGCCCTCGGCATCCAGGTGGCCCAGGTCGCCGGTGCGGAACCAGCCATCGCGGAACGCCTTCGCATTGGCCTCGGGGTTGTCGTAGTAGCCGGCGAAGACGGCCGGGCCGATGACGCAGATTTCCCCGGTCTCAAACGGCGCCAGCTCGCGCCCGTCATCATCCTGGATGCTCACCTGCATGCCCGTGCGCTCGAAGCCGCAGGTGCCGATGCGCGCCTCGGGCCCGTCCTCCGCCGTATGCAGCGCCGGCGGCAGCACGGTGATGTTGCCGGTCACCTCGCCCAGGCCGAAATACTGCACGATGACCTTGCCCAGCACGTTGAGCGCGGTCTTCTGGTCCTCCCGGTACATCGGCGCGCCGGCGTAGATGATGTAGCGCAGTGAGGAATGGTCGTACTGCGCCGCCGCCGGGTGCTCGGCCAGCATCTTCAGGATCGTCGGCACGGTGAACATGTTGGAGACGCGCAGCGTCTCGATCAGCCGGTAGGCCTCGGCGATGTCGAAGCGCTCGGTCGGCAGCAGCACGGTGCAGGCGCCGCGCGCCACCTGGCCCAGCTGGTGCACGCCGGCGCCGTGGGACAGCGGTGCGACCACCAGGGAGACATCCTGCTCCGTCGTCGCCGGGAACAGGTCGGCCAGGTGGTTGGTGATGACGAAGGCCATCTGCCCATGCGTCAACACCGCCGCCTTGCTGCGGCCCGTGGTGCCGGACGTGAAGAAGAACCAGCAGGGGTCGTCGCGGTCCACCACCGCATCCGCCACCTCGGCCCCGGCATGCGCCGCCAGCAGCGCGGTCAGCGACCCCTCGCCGAACGTCGCCTCGCCGATGCTCAGCACGAAGCCGACATGCGGCGCCACCGCCGCGGCATGCGCCGGGAAGTCCGCATGGCACAGGAAGCCCTTGGCGCCCGAGGACGTGGCCAGGAACACCACCTCCTCCGGCAACAGGCGAAAATTGGTCGGCACCCAGACCGCCCCCAGCCGGAAGCAGGCGAACATCGAGAGGAACATCTCGGCGCCGTTCTTGGCGTGCACCAGCACCCGGTCGCCCTTGCCGATGCCGCGCGCCGCCAGCCCCGCCGCCATGGCGGAGCAGGCGCTGTCCATCGCCGCCCAGTCCCAGCTTTCCGCGCCCTGGACGAAGCCCGGCCGGGTGGGGAATTGCCGGGCGTTGCGCCGGAGCATATGCGCCAGGTTGCTGACACGGGTGGATACCGGCTTCAGCCCGCCGGGCGGGTCCTGCGTGGTCATCGCCATTCTTCCTGGACGTCGGTTTCCTGCTCCGCCACCGATAGCGCCTGGCGGCCCGCGACGGAATCGCTGAAACCGCCGCCCCGGCGCAAAACCGGCCGCGCCGACCAGCCGGCCCGGCGCCCGCGCCGCCTGGAGGGCAGCGCGACCGGGCGCCGCGGCCTCAGCGCAGGACCTGCACCGCCCGCGTGCTGGGAATGGCGGAGCTGGCCTTCTTCAGGTTCACCAGCTCGGTCAGCAGCGCCAGCACCTGGGTGGTGTAGTCGCCGCGCCGGCTGCCATCCGGCGCCGCCTCGGCAAAGCGCGGCACCTGCCAGGGCTTGCCGTCGTACTCCACCTCGAAGGCGATTCCGGTGGGCATCGCCTCCCCCCGCCGCGCCAGGCGGAAGGTGCAGACCTCCTTCGGTGCCTGGCCGGCGACCAGGGCCGTGGGGCGGAACGCCAGGCAGGGCGCCACCTGGCCCTCCTCCGGCTCCAGCTCCTGCTGCACCCGCAGCACCAGGCCCAGCCAGCGGATGATATCCGCCACCGACCGCAGCTGGATCTGGATGCCCGGCCCGGTGGTCGGCGCACCGGCGCCCAGCACCACCTCGTCGCGCGCGCATTGCTCGGTGGGCGGCGGCGGGCCGCCGAAGCGCCCGATGCCCAGCACCGGCACCATGCGCCGCGCTTCCGGCAGGCGGCGGCAGGCGGCCAGCCGCGCCTCCTGCCGGTACAGCTGGAACCGCCCGCCGGCCACCGGCCGCAGCGCCAGCTTGCCCTCCCCCAGGCTGGCCAGCAGGCCGGGGTCGCTGGCCTGGGCGGCGGTCAGCGGCGGTCCCAGCGGGGTCAGCGCGGTGTAGTCGTGGAACTCGTAGCGGCCATTCGGGCCGTCGGTCAGGAAGGCCGCCTCGATCAGCCGGGCCGGCAGCGGCGCCGGGCAGTCCGGCCGCTCGAACCAGCAGCGCGGGTCGTTCAGCACCCGCCGGCCGCTGGCCGGGTCCACCACGCTGTTGAACATCAGCAGCAGCAGCAACTGCTCGGAATAGCCGCGCTCCAGGTAGTAGCGGAACAGCTCCGGCTCCAAGGGCTCCAGCAGGCCGCGGGTGAATTCCTGGGTATCCAGCGCCGAGACATCGAAACTGGGCGAGGAGGAGCCGTTGAAGCCCAGCGTCAGCCCCTGGCTGGCCAGCGCGCCGATGGGCAGGCCGATGCCCGGCTGCCCCAGCCCGACGCTGAGCGAGCCGCGGATCTGCGGCACCGTGGTGAAGTGCAGCGGCAGCTGGTCCCGCGCGCGCAGCACGTTGCGCAGCAGCTGGGTATTGGCCGCCTGCTCCACCGCCAGGTTGTAGTCCCCGGCCTGCCCGGCGACCGTCGGCCCCAAGGAGCAGCCGGCCAGCAGCAGCGCGGCCAGCAGCAGCGGCCTCATCGCACGATCTGCACGGCGCGGGTGGAGGGGATGGAGCTGGAGGACTTCTTCAGGTTCACCAGGTCGCTGACCAGGGCCAGGACGCGCATCGAATAATCCCCCATCGGCTGGTCGCCCTGCCCTGGCTCGCGGAAGGCGGGCACATGCCAGGGTCGCCCGGCATGCTCGACCGTTACAGCCCCGTCCGGCCCCTCGCCGGGCAGCAGCTGGAACAGGCAGGCCCGCCGGCTGCGGTCGGGGCTGAGGTCGACGGGAATGCAGCTTGCCGTGCCATCGGCGCGGCGTGGCAGGTCGGCCTGCACCTTCAGCAGCGTGCCGAGGAAGTGGATGATCTCCTGCACGCTGCGGATGTGGATCTGCTGGGCGCGGGCCAGCCCGGGGTGCGGCGCGGCGCTCGGAACCTCGACGATCTCGTCCTGGGTGCAGACGGGGTCGCTGCCCCGCGCCAGCAGCGCCGGGTCGGTGATGCCCGAGGGCATCAGCACCCAGCCCCCGCGGAAGGCCACACGGTAGCAAGTCGCGGTGCGCGGTTCCGTCCGGTAGGGCTGGACCAGGCCGCCGGGCCGCGGCACCAGGCGCAGCCTGCCCTCCGCCGCCAGCGGCAGCACGCCGCTTGCGGCCAGCTGCGCCCCCGTCAGCGGGGTGCCCAGCGGGATCAGCGCGGTGTAGCTGTTGAAGGCCGGGTGGCCGCGCGCCACCGACGCGTCCAGCGAGGCACGCACGGCGGCGGCGGTGCCGAGGCCGCCCGGGCAGTCCGGCCGGTTGAGCCAGCAGCGCGGGTCGTTGTGCAACCGCTGCCCGGTTACCGGGTCGGTGATCGCCGAGAACAGCAGCATGAACAGCATGGCGTCGGGGTAGCCGCGGTCGAAGTAGTAGCGCAGCACCCCCAGCTCCAGCGGGTCCAGCAGCCCGCGCACAAAGTCCTGGGTATCCAGCGCTGAGACATCGAAGCTGGGCGAGTTGGCGCCGCCGATGCCGAGGTTCAGCCCATTGGCCGCCAGCCCACCGACCGGCAGGCCGATGCCCGGCTGGCCCAGCCCGATACTCAGCGAGCCCCGGATCTGCGGCATGCTGGTGAAGTGCAGTGGCAGCTGGTCCCGCGCCCGCAGCACGTTGGTCACCAGCAGCGTATTGGCCGCGGTTTCCACCGCATGGTTGTAGTCCACCGCCTGGCGCGCAATCGGCCGGCCCAATGCGCAGCCGGCAAGCGCCAGCAGCAGCAGAAGGCCAGCCCAGCGCCGGGGCATGCTACTCGGCGGCGACCTTGGAGGAGCCGCTGCCGCCATGCTTGGCGCCACGCGCCGGCGGCGGCTCATGCGCCAGCTCGGCCATGGCCTTCTCGACGTGCTGGCTGAACACGTAGTCGGCCGGGCGCTGGCGGCTCAGGTCGATCTCGGGGGCCATCTCGCCCTCGGTCCGCGGGCCGCGCAGCATGGCGCCGACCATCTTCCAGGGCTTGGCGAAGGCATCGATCGCGGCCGTCGCCTCGAACCCGCAATGGACCATGCAGTCGGCGCACTTCTCGTAGTTGCCGGTGCCGTACTTGTCCCACTCCGTGGTGTCCATCAGCTCGGCGAAGGTCTTCACATAGCCTTCGCCCAGCAGGTAGCACGGGCGCTGCCAGCCGAAGATGTTGCGCGTCGGGTTGCCCCAGGGCGTGCATTCATAGGTCTGGTTGCCGGCCAGGAAGTCGAGGAACAGCGGGGAGTTGCCGAACTTCCAGCCATGGCCCTTGCCGCGGGCGAAGATGTCGCGGAACAGCTCCTTGGTCTTGCGGCGGTTCAGGAAGTGGCCCTGGTCCGGCGCCCGCTCATAGGCGTAGCCGGGGCTGACCATGATGTCGTCCACCTTCATCGCGGTCACGTCGTCGAAGAACTTCGCGGTGCGCTCGGCATCCGCGTTGTTGAACAGCGTGCAGTTGATGGCGACGCGGAAGCCCAGCGCCTTGGCGTTGGCAATCGCCTTCACCGCGCGGTCGTAAACGCCCTTCTGGCTCACGGCCCAGTCGTGCTGGTCCTTGTCGCCGTCCAGGTGGATGTCGAAGGTGAAGTTCGGGTGCGGCTTGTAGTCGCCGATGCGCTTCTCCAGCAGCAGGGCGTTGGTGCACAGGATGATGATCTTGCCCTTGGCCAGGATCTTCTCGACGATCTCGGGCATCTCCTTGTGCAGCAGCGGCTCGCCACCGGCGATGGCGACCACGGGCGCGCCGCACTCGTCCACCGCCTCCAGGCACTCGGCCACGCTGAGGCGCTTGTTCAGGATCGGGTCCGGATAGTCGATCTTGCCGCAGCCGGCGCAGGCCAGGTTGCACTTGAACAACGGCTCCAGCATCAGCACCAGCGGGAAGCGCTTGCGCCCCGAGAGCTTCTGCTTGGCCACATAGGCAGCGACCTTCGCCTGCTGACGCAGCGGAATAGACATGCCCGAATGGTTCCCTTATTCCGCCGCGCCCGCCGGCGCATCCATCAGCGCGGCAGGCAGCTTGAACTGCACATCCTCGACGATGCCCGGCAGGGTCGAGACCGCCACCGGCGCCAGCTTCTCCAGCGCCGCGATCACTTCCTGCACCAGGCTTTCCGGCGCCGAGGCCCCGGCGGTGATCCCGACCGCCTCGATGCCGGCGACCCAGGCGGGGTCCAGCATCGTGGCATCCGGGATCAGGTAGCAGGGAATGCCCTGCTCGGCGCCGATTTCCCGCAAACGGTTCGAATTCGAAGAGTTCGCGGCCCCGACCACCAGCAGCACATCCACCTGTTGAGCCAGCTCCCGCACCGCCGACTGGCGGTTCTGGGTCGCGTAGCAGATGTCCCTTGTATCCGGACCAATCAAGTCCGGAAAGCGGTTCTGCAGCGCCTCGATGGTGGCGCGGGTATCATCGACCGAGAGTGTGGTCTGGGTGACATAGGCCAGCGGGGTCTCCCGCGGCAGCGCCAGCCTGGCCACATCGGCGGCCGAGGCCACCAGGTGCACCTCTCCGGGGATCTGCCCCAGCGTGCCTTCCACCTCCGGGTGGCCGGCATGGCCGATCAGGATCACCACGCGGCCCTGGCTGACATAGCGCCGGCCCTCCGAATGCACCTTGGAGACCAGCGGGCAGGTGGCGTCCAGCACCGGCAGGCCGCGCGCCTCGGCGGCGCGCTCCACCTGCTGCGCCACGCCATGGGCGGAGAAGACCGTGATGGCGCCGGGCGGCACCTGGTCCAGTTCCTCGACGAAGCGGGCGCCACGGCGCTCCAGCGTCTCCACCACGCGGCGGTTGTGGACGATCTCGTGCCGGACGTAGACCGGCGCGCCGTACTTGTCCAAGGCGCGCTCGACGATCTCGATCGCCCGCACCACGCCCGCGCAGAACCCCCGCGGCTGCGCCAGAATGATCCGCATATCCGTCCCCCGGCCGCTCACGGGGCGGCCCGTCCCAGAATTCCCGTTGCCAGAAACCGGGAAGGTCCCGCCAGTTGACACAATATTGCGCGACCAGGGTTTTGCGTCAGGTCGCCGCGCCATTGCAACGGGGCAATGGGCGGGTGGCTGGCATAACCCGGCGCCTGTGGCTAGTTTGCCGCCGCGCCGGCCGGGCCGCTTGGCCAGGGCAGTACCAGCCTATGTCAGAGCACGAGATCACCGCCCCGGACGAGGCCGCCCCCGGCGACCCGCGCCAGCAGGAGCCTGCCTTGCCCCACACTTCCCGGCCCCGCCGCCGCGCCGCGCTCGGTGCCCTGGCGGCCCCCTTGCTGGCCCCCTTGCTCGCCCTGGGCGCCGCCCCGCTGCTGCCCCGCCCCGCCGCCGCGCATGCCCTGGTGCTGTCCAGCACGCCGGCGCCCGGCGCCCGGCTGGGCGCCGCGCCGGCCAAGGTGGTGCTGCGCTTCAACAGCCGCATCGACCATGGCCGCAGCCGGATGACGCTGTTCGGCCCCGATAACCAGCCGCAGCCGCTGGCCCTGGCGCCGGAGACCGACCCGGCCCTGGTGGAGGCGCCGCTGCCCGCTACCCTGGGCGCCGGCAGCTTCCGGCTGCGCTGGCAGGTGCTGGCGGTGGATGGCCACATCACCCGCGGCGACATCTTCTTCACCCTGGCGGGGCGCTGAGGCCGTGGAATCGCTGCTCGACCTCTATGGCTTCGCCTCGGTGGTGCTGCAGGCGCTGCTGCTGCTGGCCCGCACCGTGCTGCTGGGCAGCGTGGTGTTCTGGACCCTGCTGGTGGTGCCGCTGGGCGCCGCCATGCCCGGTGCCGCGCACCAGCTTTCAGGCACTGCCCGCCGCCTGGTGCTGGGCGCCGGCCTGGCCACGCTGGGGCTGACCTTCCTGGCCGCCGCCCTGGCGGTGCTCGCCCTGGCCGCCACGCTGAACACCGGGCTGGGCGCCGTGCTGGGCGCCGATTTCGTCCGCGCCGCGCTGGGCGCCATGGCCGCGACCGTGCTGCTGCTGCTGCTGGCCCGGGCGGACGGCGCGCTGGAACCGCTCCGCCGCTTCGGCCTGCTTGCCGCCGCCGCCACCCTGCTGGCCGCCGCCGTCGCCGGCAGCCACGCCATGGCCCGCACCGAGGGCCGCGGCATGCTGATGGCCGCCACCTTCGTCCACCAGGTCGGCGCCGCGCTGTGGATCGGCGGCCTGCCGGCGCTCTGGCTCGGCTTCCGCCTGCCGGAACGCGCCGCCCGCGCGGTCGGCCAGCGCTATTCGCCCTTCGCCATGGCCGGGGTCGGGCTGATCCTGCTCGGCGCGCTGGGGTTCTGGCTGGGCTATATCGGCGGCGTGCCCGCCGTGTACGGCACCGCCTATGGCGCCATGGCCGGCACCAAGATGATCCTGCTCGGCCTGCTGCTGGCGCTGGGCGGCGCCAACTACCTGCTGCTGCACCGGCTGGAATCCGTCCCCTCGGGCCTGCTGCGGGTCAAGCGCTTCGTCGAGAGCGAGATGGCGCTGGGCGTGGCGGTGCTGGCCATCGCGGGGTCGCTGACCAGCGTGCCGCCGGCCGCCGACCTGCTGGAGGACCGCGTCACCTGGCATGAGGTGGTGGAGCGCTTCACCCCCGGCACGCCCCGCCTGACCAGCCCGAGCCATGAGGACCTGGCGATTCCCGCCATGCAGGCCCAGCTGGACGCCGAATGGCAGGCCGCCCAGCAGCGCGCCGCCGAGCGCCCGCAGGCCTTCACCCCCGGCGAGGGGCTGCTGCCGCCGCGCAACGCCCAGGACATCGCCTGGAGCGAGTACAACCACAACTGGTCCGGCATCGTGGTCCTGCTGGTCGGGTTGGCGGCGCTGCTGGATGCGTCCCGCAAGGTGCCGTTCACCCGGCACTGGCCGCTGCTGTTCCTCGGGCTGTTCCTGTTCCTGTTCATCCGGTCCGACCCCGAGGTCTGGCCGCTGGGCGAGATCGGCCTGTTCGCCAGCCTGCGCGACCCGGAGGTGGTGCAGCACAAGCTGGCGGCGCTGCTGGTATTGGGCTTCGCGCTGGCGGAATGGGCGGTGCGGCTGGGCAAGCTGACCGGGCGCTACCGCTACGTCTTCCCGCTCTCCATGCTGGCCGGCGGCGCGCTGCTGCTGGCGCACACCCATGCCATCGCCAACTTCAAGGAGCTGCTGCTGGTGGAGCTGTCCCACCTGCCCCTGGCGATCTGCGCCCTGGTGGGCGGCTGCGCCCGGGTGATCGAGCTGCGCGGGCCCGACGTGCTGGCGCGCCGCGCCGCCTGGGTCTGGCCGGCCTGCCTGGTCATCATCGGCAGCTTCCTGCTCATCTACCGTGAAGCCTGAGACCGCCGGCCGCACGGCCGTAACAGAGGCCCCCGGCCAGCAGGCCGGAACCGGCCCGCACAGCGGCCCCGAGGCGCCGGCCGGCATGCTGGCGCGGCTGGCCGCTTGGCTGGCCGGCGCCGCCTGCCGCCGCCCGGCGCGCACCCTGCTGGCCGCCGCGCTGGCGGCGCTGCTCTCGCTGGCCGTGGTGGTGGACGGCTTCAGCCTGGACAGCGACGTCACCCGGCTGTTCCCGCGGGACCTGCCCTGGCGGCAGACCGAGCGCGCCATGGCCGAGGCCTTTCCGCAGCGGGAAGACCTGATCGCCATCGTGGTGGATGGCGTGACTGCCGACGTGGCCGACCGCGCCGCCGGCCGGCTGGAAGCGGCGCTGGCCGCCCGCACCGACCTGTTCGCCGCCGTCACCCGGCCGGATGGCGACGCCTTTTTCCGCCGCAGCGCCTTCCTGTTCATGCCCGAGCCGGAGGTGCGCGACACCACCGACCGCATCATCCAGGCCCAGCCGCTGCTGGGCACCCTGGCGGCGGACCCATCACTGCGCGGCATCGCCACCACCTTCGGCCTGCTGCTGCAGGGCGTGGAGCGCGGCGAGACCACCCTGGCCGAGATCGCCACCCCCATGGCGGCGCTGATCCCGCCGGCCGAGGCGGCGCTGGCCGGGCGGCTGCGGTTCCTCGACTGGGGCAGCCTGTTCACCGGCCGCCAGGCCGGCGTGCTGGAACTGCGGCGCTTCGTGCTGGCCAAGCCGCGGCTGGACTTCGCCAACCTGTCCCCCGGCGCCGCCGCCGGCGACCTGGTGCGCGCCACGGCGCGGGAGCTCGGCCTGACGCCGGACCACGGCGTCACCGTGCGGCTGACCGGCCAGGTAGTGATGGGCGACGAGGAATTCGCCACGGTGGCCGAGGGCGCGGTGACCAACACCGTGCTCTCCCTGGTGCTGGTGGCGGCGCTGCTGTGGCTGGCGCTGCATTCGCTCCGGCTGATCCTGCCGGTGCTGGCCACGCTGATGCTGGGCCTGGTCATCACCGCCGCCTTCGGCGTGCTGGTGGTGGGCCCCTACAACCCGCTCTCCATCGCCTTCGCCGTGCTGTTCATCGGGCTGGGCGTGGATTTCGGCATCCAGTACGCGGTGCGCTACCGCGAGCAGCGCTTCCTGCTGGACCGCGAGCCCGCCACCACCCGTGCCAGCCCCGAGATCGAGCTGCGCGCCGCGTTGGCCTCCGCCGCCGGGGTGGCCGGGCCGGGGATATTGCTGGCCGCCGGGGCCATCGCCGGCGGCTTCCTGGCCTTCCTGCCCACCGAATACCGCGGCGTCTCGGAACTCGGCGCCATCGCCGGCTTCGGCATGGTGGCCGCCGCGCTGCTGAGCCTGACCGTGCTGCCGGCCCTGATCATCTGGACCGAACCGCCGGGCGAGGCGGTGGAGCTGGGCTGGCCGGCGCTGGCGCGGCTGGAGGACCGGCTCTCGGCCGGCGCCCGCCGCCATGCGCTGGCGGTCGGCGCCGTGGCGCTGGCCTGCGCCGCCTGCCTGCCGGCGCTGCCCTTCGACTTCAACCCGCTGAACCTGCGCGACCCCAAGGCCGAATCGGTCGCCACCTTCCGCGACCTGATGAAGGTGCCGGAGACCACGCCGAACACGCTCTCGGTCCTGGTGCCCAGCCTGGCCGAGGCCGCGCCCCTGGCCGCCCGGCTGGAAGCCCTGCCCGAGGTCGCCCAGGTGATGACCCTGGCCAGCTTCATCCCCGAGGACCAGGACGCCAAGCTGGCGCTGGTCCAGGACGCCGCCGACCTGCTGGGCCCCAGCCTGAACCCGGACCCGATGCTGCCGCCGCCCGACGACGCCGCCGTTTCCACCGCGCTGCGGCAGCTGGCGCGGGCACTGGACAAGGCGGGCACCGGCAGCAGCACCGAGGCCGCCGCCACCCGCCGGCTGGCCGCCGCGCTGCGCCGGCTGGGTGGTGGCCCGACCGCGCCGCGCCGACTGTTCGCGGAGGCCGTGCTGCCCGGGCTGGACGCCACCCTGGCCGGGCTGCGCGACGCGCTGGCGGCCCGCCCGGTGGCGCTGGCCGACCTGCCCCCCAGCCTGGCGGCGGAATGGGTGGCGCCGGATGGCCGCGCCCGCGTCGAGGCCTTTCCGCGCGCGCTGGACGACGGCAACGCGACGATGCGGCGCTTCGCCGAGGCGATCCAGACGGTGGCGCCGCAGGCCACCGGCCCGGCGATCTCGGTGCAGGCCTCGGCCAATACCATCCGCCAGGCCTTCATCCTGGCCGGCGCCATCGCGCTGGTGCTGACGCTGGTGCTGCTGCTGGCGGCGCTGCGCGACCTGCGGCTGGCGCTGCTGGCCCTGGCGCCGCTGGCGCTGGCGGGGCTGCTGACCCTGGCCACCTGCGCGCTGCTGGGGCCGGCGCTGAACCTGGCCAACATCATCGCGCTGCCGCTGCTGTTCGGCATCGGCGTGGCCTTCGACATCTACTACGTCACCGCTTGGCGCGGCGGAGAGCGCCGGCTGCTGCCCAGCGCGCTGACCCGCGCCGTGCTGTTCAGCGCGCTGACCACGGCCAGCGCCTTCGGCACCCTGGCGCTGAGCAACCACCCGGGCACCGCCAGCATGGGCGTGCTGCTGGCGCTGAGCCTGGTCTACACGCTGCTGGCGGTGCTGGTGGCGCTGCCGGTGCTGCTGCACGCCTTTGGCGAGGCGCCGGCGAAGGCGGGCTGAGCGACCGGATCACCCCGCCGGCCGCTTCGCGCCGCTGCCGGCGAGGCGCTACGCCTCCCCCAGCACCACCTTGCCGATGACGCGCCCGCTTTCGACCCGGGCATGGGCGCGGGCCAGATTGGCGGCGTTCAGCGGGCCGAAATGCTCGGTCATGGTGGTCCGCACCGCGCCGGCATCCACCAGCTCCGCCACCGCATTCAGCAGGTGGTGCTGCGCCACCATGTCCGGCGTGCGGAACAGCGGCCGGGCGAACATCGCCTCCCACACCAGGCCGCCGGCCTTCTGCTTCAGCTTGTTGGTGTCCAGCACCGGGGTCTGGTCGATGGCGCAGATCAGGCCGAAGGGCGCCAGGATGGCGCAGCTGGCGTCCCAATGCTGCGCCGTCTGGGTGATGCTGAAGATGTAGGGCACGCTGAGCCCCAGCGCCTTCACCTGCGCCGGCAGATCGCCGGCATGGTCCAGCACGTGGTGGGCGCCCAGCTTCAGGCACCAGTCCCGCGTCTCCGGGCGGGACGCCGTGGCCAGCACGGTCAGCCCGGTCAGCTGCCGCGCCAGCTGGATCGCCATGGAGCCGACGCCGCCGGCGCCGCCCAGCAGCAGCACCGCCTCGCCCGGCCGGGGGTCCTTGTTGCGGGCGATCCGCAGCCGGTCGAACAGCGCCTCCCCGGCGGTGATGCTGGTCAGCGGCAGCGCGGCGGCCTCGGCGAAACCCTGCGTGGCCGGCTTGCGGCCGACGATGCGCTCATCCACCAGGTGCAGTTCGGCATTGCTGCCGGGGCGGGTGATCAACCCGGCGTAGAACACCTGGTCGCCGGGGCGAAACAGCGTGCAGTCGGGCCCCACCTCCCGCACCACGCCGGCGGCGTCGAAGCCCAGGATGCGCGGCTTGCCCTTGGGGTCGGCGGCCTGGCGCTGCTTGGTGTCCACCGGGTTCACCGAGACGGCGCGCACCTCCACCAGCAGGTCGTGGCCCGCGGGCGCCGCCGGCGCGGGCAGGTCCAGGTCCAGGAAGGCCTGCGGGTGGTCGGCGGGGTGGCAGGCGGTAAAGGCAACGGCATGCATCGGGTGGGCTTCCTCCGGTTGGCGCCAAGCTTGCCGGCTTCCGCCCGGCTTGCCCAGGCGGCCGAAACCGCAACGAGTCCGCCGTGGAACCCGGCCGCGCGACAGGCTTTTGACAGGCCAGCGCCGGCCGCCCTATTTTGCGCCGGGTTTTCGCAGGTGCGAAGCGGCCCGGGTCAGGGCTGCCTCGCCTCCTTCTTCCCGGCGGCGCATCCGCGCTCCCGAAACACGGCAACAGAACGCAGGAAACGATGAAGCTGCTCGTGCCCGTCAAGCGGGTGGTGGACTACAACGTGAAGGTTCGCGTGAAGGCGGACGGCACGGGTGTGGAAACCGCGAACGTCAAGATGTCCATGAACCCGTTCGACGAGATCGGGGTCGAGGAAGCTGTGCGGCTCAAGGAAAAGGGCATTGCGACGGAGATCGTCGCCGTGTCCTGCGGCCCCGCCGCCTGCGCCGAACAGATCCGCACCGCGCTGGCCATGGGGGCCGACCGCGGCATCCTGGTGGAGCATGACGGCGTGCTGGAGCCGCTGGCGGTGGCCAAGCTGCTCAAGGCGCTGGTCGCCAAGGAAAGCCCGGACCTCGTCATCCTCGGCAAGCAGGCCATCGACGACGACATGAACGCCACCGGCCAGATGCTGGCGGCGCTGCTGGGCTGGGCCCAGGGCACCTACGCCAGCAAGATCGAGCCGGCCGATGGCGGGCTGCTGGTGACGCGCGAGGTCGATGGCGGCCTGGAGCGCATCCAGCTCAAGCTGCCGGCGATCGTGACGACGGACCTGCGCCTGAACGAGCCGCGCTACGCCTCGCTGCCGAACATCATGAAGGCGCGCAAGAAGCCGATCGAGAACGTCAAGCCGGCCGACCTGGGCGTGGACGTGACGCCGCGGCTGACCGTGCTGAAGGTGGCCGAGCCGCCGACGCGCCAGGCCGGCAAGAAGGTCGCCTCGGTGGCCGAGCTGGTCGACAAGCTGCGCAACGAAGCCAAGGTGATCTGAGATGGCCGTTCTCGTTCTGGCGGACCACGACGGTTCCGCGGTGACGCAGCCGACCCGCAGCGCGGTGGCGGCGGCGAGCAAGCTGGGTGACGTGACCGTGCTGGTGCTGGGCCCGGCCGCCGCGGCGCAGTCCGCCGCCGCCGTCTCCGGCGTGGCCAACGTGCTGCACAGCGACAACGCGCTGTACGCCAACAACCTGGCGGAGCCGGTGGCGGCGCTGCTGGTCTCCATGGCGCCCGGCTACAGCCACCTGCTGGCCCCGGCCTCGGCCGCCGGCAAGAACGTCATGCCGCGCGTCGCCGCGCTGCTGGACGTGCAGGTGCTGTCCGACATCGCCGGCGTGGTGGATGCTGATACCTTCATCCGCCCGATCTATGCCGGCAACGCGCTGGCGACGGTGAAGACCAGCGACGCGAAGAAGGTCATCACCGTCCGCGCCGCCAGCTTCGACCCGGTGCCGGCCACCGGCGGCAGCGCTGCCGTTGAAGCCGCGCCGACGGCCGAGGATCCTGGCCTATCGGTGTTCCAGGGCGCCGAGATCGCCAAGAGCGAGCGGCCGGAACTGACGGCGGCGAAGATCGTCGTCTCCGGCGGCCGCGCCATGGGCAGCAGCGAGAACTTCCACCTGATCGAGACCATCGCCGACAAGCTGGGCGCCGCCGTCGGTGCCTCGCGCGCCGCCGTCGATGCCGGCTACGCGCCGAACGACCACCAGGTGGGCCAGACCGGCAAGATCGTCGCGCCGGAGCTGTACATCGCCGTCGGCATCTCGGGGGCGATCCAGCACCTGGCCGGCATGAAGGACAGCAAGGTGATCGTCGCCATCAACAAGGACGAGGAGGCGCCGATCTTCTCGGTGGCCGATTACGGCCTGGTGGGCGACCTGTTCAAGCTGAT
>CANGNF010000078.1 GCA_947455205.1 Acetobacteraceae bacterium
CAGCCGGGTGGTGGGCTGGGCGGCGGCCTCAGCCACCGCGCAGAAGCGCGCCGCCAGCAGCCGGCGGTCCCAGCGGCGCACCGCCTGGCGCCGGGCGGCCACGCCCATGGCCTCGCGGCGGGTCGGCTGGGCGGCCAGCTCCGCCAGGGCGCGGGCCAGGGCGGCGGCGTCGTCCGGTGGCACGGCGATGCCGCAGGGGCCTTCCGCCACCACCCGGGCGGCGTGGCCGGGCACGTTGGTCACCACCGGCAGCCCCGCCGCCAGCGCGTCCATCAGCTTGTTGGGCGCGGTGTATTCGGCGAAGGCCGGCTGCGGCGCCAGGCAGTGCAGCGCCACCTGGCTGCCGGCCAGCAGCGCCGCCAGCCGCGGCTTTGGCAGCGGGTCCAGAAAGCTCAGGTTGGCCAGCCCCTCGGCGGCGGCGCGGGCCACCAGGCGCGGCTTCTCGCTGCCGGCGCCGACCAGCAGCAGGCGGACCCGATGTCCCCCCATGCGGTGCAGCTGGCCGGCGGCGTCCAGCAACTGGTCCAGGCCGTTGGCCACGCCATGCGCGCCGGCATAGACCGCCAGCGCCTCCCACGGGCGGGCCAGGTCGGGCCGCCACGGCGCCACCTGCGGGCCGAACAGGGTCAGGTCGCAGCCATTCGGCACCACCGACACCTTCCCGGCCGCCGCGCCATGGGCCAGGGCGGTGGCGGCCATGCCCTCGCTCAGCGCCACCACCGCGGCGGCCCCCCGGCAGGCGGCGTCGGCCAGCCGGTCCATGCCCCACCACAGCGCCGGCCCACCCAGCCCCATGGCGCGGGGCAACTCCGGCCAGGGGTCGCGAATCTCGAACAGGAAGGGTGTGCCGCGCAGCCGCCGCGCCAGCAGCGCCGGCAGCGCCACGGTCAGCGGGGTGGAACTGGCGATCACCAGGTCCCAGCGCCCGGTCATGGCCAGGGCCGAGGCGCGGGCGGCATAGCGCAGGAAGGCACCGCCGCGCGCCGCCAGCGGCTGGGCGTTGCCGCAGGGGATGGCGTATTCCACCACCCGCAGCGGGCCGACCGCGCCTTCCCGCCGGCCGGCGCGGAACGGCTGGGCCAGCCCGGTCTCGGCCCCGGCATAGCGGCCGCAGGCCAGGGTCACGCTGTGGCCGCGCGCCGCCAGCGCCAGCGCATGGGCATGGCTGCGGGTGGCGGTGGCGCCGGCGGGGGTGGAAAAATGCTGGTGCAGGTAGAGGATGCGTCGCGGCGCCGTGGCCCGGACCACCGCGGCGGCGTCATCCCCCCGCGGCATCAGCCGGCGCAGCAGTGGCGGATGATGCCCACCACCCGCGCCTGGTCGGCGGCGCCGAGCGCGCTGCCGGAGGGCAGGCACAGCCCGCGCTCGAACAACCGGGCCGCCACCGTGCCGCTGCTGCCCTTGGCGCCGCCACGGAATACGGGTTGCAGGTGCAGCGGCTTCCACACCGGCCGGCTCTCGATGCCCTCATCGGCCAGGGCGCGGCGCACCGTCTCGCGGTCGGCGCCGAAGCTTTCGGGGTCGATCAGGATGGTGCTGAGCCAGCGGCTGGAGCGCGCCCAGGCCGGCTCCGGCATGAAGCTGAGGCCCGGCAGCCCCGACAGGCCCTGGCGATACCCCTCGAAGATCGCGCGGCGGGCGGCCACCCGGTCCTCCAGCGCCGCCAGCTGCGCCAGGCCGACGGCCGCCAGCACCGAGGACAGGCCGTAGGAGAAGCCCGTCGTTTCATGCTGGTAGTGCGGCGCCGGCTCCTTCGCCTGGGTGGCCAAGTGGCGGGCGCGGGCGATCAGCGCCGCATCCTCGCTGGCCAGGGCGCCGCCGCCGCCGGCGGTGATGATCTTGTTGCCGTTGAAGCTGAAGGCGGCCAGCTGCGCCCCCGCCCCGGCATGCCGCCCGCGATGCCGCGCCCCCATGCCGCCGGCGCTGTCGCTGAGCACCGGGACGCCCCAGCGGTCGCAGATGGCGCGGATGGTGCCGAGGTCGGCGCATTGGCCGTAGAGGTCCACCGGCACCACCGCGCGCGGCAGCCGCCCGGTGCGGCCGGCGCGGGCCAGGGCATCCGCCAGCAGGCCGGGGTCCAGGGTCCAGCTCTCCGGGCAGACATCCAGGAAGCGGGCCTTGGCGCCCATCTGCACCGCCGGCGCCACGGAGGCGACGAAGGTGAGCGAGGAGGTCCAGACCTCATCCCCCGGTTGCAGGTCCAGGCAGCGATACCCCAAATGCAGGGCAGCGGTGCCGGAGGCGACCGCGACCACATGGGGAATGCCGGTGGCCTCGGCGATCGCGGCCTCGAAGGCTTCCGGCACCGGGCCGGCGGGGGCGACCCAGCCGGATTCCAGCGTGGCCTGCAGCGCCGCCAACTCCCCGCCCGCCAGGTGGGGCGGTGAGAGCCAGACCTTTGTCGGCGTGGCGTCCGTAGGGGAATACCGCACCGAGAGCGGGGCCATGCTGGTTGCCGGCAGGGGGATAGGCCAGAGTCGCGCCATGAATTCACCCAGGGATTTTCCCTGCAACCATTCTGATGACGGCACCGTTACCGTTGCAAGTGTGAACGGGAAGGTTATCCACAGAATTCAACCATAAGGCGAACCTTCCACCGTGGCAGGCAGGCATTGGCGAGCAACGGCCCTGGCTGACTGCCTGGCGTGCATCGCCACGCCGCCGGCAACCCTGGCGATTCGTCACCCCCGGGGGCTACCCGCGCCGGGGGACCCGGACACGAAAAACCCGCCTGGCACGGGTGGCCAGGCGGGTCGGGGCGTCTTCAACCTGCCGGGGCGGAGGCCCCGGCGCGTGGTGCCGGTCGGCTCAGGCGTTGCCGACCTGCGCGCCCTCGCCCCGGCGCTGCTGCCACAGCGCGACGAAGTCGATCGGCTGCAGCATGACGGGCGGGAAGCCGCCGTCGCGGGTCACTTCCGCCAGGATGTTGCGGGCGAAGGGGAACAGCAGCCGCGGGCATTCCACCAGCAGCACCGGCTCCAGGTGTTCCTGCGGCACGTTGATGGTGAAGATGCCGCAATAGGTCAGCTCGGCGATGAAGCAGGTCTGCCCCTGCACCTGGGCATCGGCGCGGATCTGCAGCGCAATCTCGTAGACATTGCCGCCGGCCTCGATCGGGCGGGCCTGCACGTCCAGCTGCAGGTCCACGCGCGGCGCCTCGCGCAGCGTGGCGTAGATCTCGGGCGCGCCCGGCACCTCGAAGGAGAGGTCCTTGGTGTACTGGATGTTCAGCACCAGCGGGCCCTGGTCGGGGGCGCCATTGGCGGGCGGGGGAATGGGCTGGTCGGACATGGCGCGGCGCCTTTGTGCTTGGGTGGCCGCGCCTAGCGCAATATCGGCCTGGGCGGAAGCGCCAAGGCCGATTTACGCGCCGGCAGCGGGCCCGGGCGTGGCCGCTACGGCTTCGGCGGCGCCTGGTACAACCGCCAGACGATCTCGGCCGGCGGCGGCTCGGTCACGTCGCAGCGCAGCCATTCGCCGTTCATCTTGCGCTCCCCGGTCATGGCCATGATGAAGCCCCAGTGGCAGACCACCAGCGTGTTGCGCCAGGCCGGAATTGCCGCCATCTCGCCGCGGAACAGCCGGGCGCGGGCCTCGATCTGGTGGTCCGGCTCCTCGATCACCGGCCACCAGATCTCGTCCAGGTGGGACATGTCCAGGTGCGGCCAGGCGCGGGCCAGCTCGGTCGTCGGCGTGCCGATGTCGCAGGAGAAGGCGTAGCGTTCCCGCACCTGCGGCGTCACGATCACCGGCAGCTTCAGCCGGCGCGCCACCGCGTCGGCGGTCTGCAGCGCCCGGGTATAGGGCGAGCAGAGGATGCGCTCGATCCCCTCGCCGGCCAGTTCCTCGGCCGCCTGGGCGGCCTGCTGGTGGCCCAGCGCGGTCAGCGGCGGGTCGGGAATGCCCGGGTCCTTCTTGGTGGCGGTGAAGGCGGCGTTGAACTCGCTCTGGCCGTGGCGCAGCAGGATCATCAGGCGGTTCCATCAGGGGAGGGTTGCTGGCGATAGCCGCGCCGGCCGCCCTGGGCAAGAGAGACGGCGAAAGGGCCGGCCCCAGAGCCGGCACGGGAACGGCTGGCGCGGGACGTGATGGCGATGTGGCACCGGTGCCGTTGCGGCGGCGGGCCGCTGCCCCTATCTAGCAAGGTGAAAAGGAGTTCATGCGATGTCGGGCGGTACGGCGGAACTGATCCTGTTCGGCATGGTGGCGGCTTTCCTGGTGCTGCGGTTGCGCAGCGTGCTGGGCAAGCGCACCGGCTACGAACGCCCGGCCCAGCCGGTGGCGGCGCCTGGGGCGCCCGGCGCGGCGCGTACGGCGGAGGCGCGGCCCGGCGCCGCCCCTGGCCAGCCGCGCCTGGTGGTGCCGGATGCGCGCACCCCGCCGGGCCAGGCCCTGAGCCGGATTGCCGCGACCGACCCGAGCTTCGAGCCGTACCGGTTCCTGGCCGGGGCCGAGGGCGCCTTCCGCATGATCGTCGGTGCCTTCGCCGCCGGCGACCGCGCCACGCTGCAGCCGCTGCTGAGCGATGACAGCTATGCCGGGTTCGAGCACGCCATCGCCGCGCGCGAACAGGCCGGCGAGACCCAGCGGACCGAGCTGCGCGCGGTGAACGAGATGGCGATCGACAGCGCCGACCTGCGCGGCACGGTGGCGGATGTGACGGTGAAGTTCGTGACCGACCAGGTGAACATCACCATGGCGGCCGACGGCAGCGTGGCGCATGGCCATGACGGCGTGACCGAGCTGGCCGACCTGTGGACCTTCCAGCGCGACCTGCGCAGCCCGGACCCGACCTGGCGGCTGGTGGCGACGCGCAGCGTCTGAGCGGCCGGGCGCTGCGGCCGGGCGGCTACCCCTTCCGCAGGTTCCAGAACACCGGGAAGCCCTTCAGCTGCCCGGTGACGTTCCGCCGCCAGCTGGTCGGCTGGTAGAACACCCCCAGCGGAATGTACGGCACCTCCTCGAAGGCCGCCGCCTGCATCCGGGCGCAGATGTCGCGGCGCGCCGCCTCGGTGCCCGCGGCCATGAAGGCGTCGCGCAGCCCCTCCATGCGGGCACTTTCCGGCCAGCCGTAATTGCCGCGCCGGCCGATGCCGCGCAGCAGCCGGTTCTCCGCCGGGTCAACCGCGGTCAGCGCCGAGGTGGTGATGCAGACCGCGCTCCAGCCGCCCTTGTCCAGCGGTTGCTGCGAGTTCCAGCGCTGCACCTGCGTGCCCCAGTCCACCGCCTGGTAGTCCACGTTGAAGCCGACCTGGCGCAGCACATCGGCGGAAACCTGGGTCACCGCGTTGATGCTGGCGTAGTCGGTCGGCCCCATCACCACCACGCGTTCCCCGTTGTAGCCGCTGGCGCGCAGCGCGGCGCGGGCGGCGGCCAGGTCGCGTGGCCCGGTCAGCGCCGCCATGCCGGCGTCGCTCGCCATCGGGCCGGGGGTCATGTAGCCGATGCCGTCGCGCCAGAAGCGCCGGTCGGTGCCGGCCGCCGCCGTCATCGCGTCGGCCTGGTTCACCGCCGGCAACAGGGCGCGCCGCACCGCGGGGTTGTCGAACGGCGCATGCAACTGGTTGAAGCGCAGCGCCGCCAGGTAGCCGGCGGGGTCCAGTACCTCGGTCCGCAGCGCGGGGTTGCGCAGCAGCGTCGGCAACAGGTCCGGGATCGGCTGCGACCACCAATCCACCTCGCCACCCTGCAACGCCCCGGCGGCGGTGGCGGCGTCCGGTATCGTCACCCACTCCACCCGGTCCAGATGCGCCACCTTCGGCCCGGCCAGGAAGCTCGTCGTGCCGTCGCCGCGCGGGACATAGCCGGCGAAGCGCTCATAGACGTTGCGGGAGCCGGAGACGCGTTCCCCGGCCATGAAGCGGAATGGCCCGCTGCCGACCATCTCCGGCACCGGGCGCGTCGCCTCGGTCGCCGCCAGCCGCGCCGGCATGATGGCGGGCATGTGGCTGCTGGCCTTGCCGAGCACGAAGGGCAGCAGCGGGAAGGGGCGCTTCAGCCGGAAGCGCACCTCGCGGTCGCCGGCGGCGCTGATCTCGTCCAGGATCGGATTCAGGTCGAAGCCGAAGAAGTCGCGCTTCAGCCAGCGGTTCAGGCTGGCCACCACGTCCTGCGCCAGCACCGGCTCGCCGTCATGGAAGCGCAGGCCGTCGCGCAGCGTCATCCGCCACAGCAGCCCGTCCTGCTCCACCACATGGCCGGCGACCATCTGCGGGTGCGGCACGTTGTGCTCGTCCACCGCGTAGAGCATGTCGAAGACCAGGTGGGCGTGGTCGCGGGTGACCAGCGCCGTGGTCATCAGCGGGTCCAGGATCGCCAGGTCCGCCTGCGGCACGTAGCGCAGCACGCGGGCCTGGGCGCTGGCCGGGCGGATACCGGGCGCCAGCAGCGCGGCGCCCAGCAGGCTGCGGCGATGCAGCGTCATGCCAGCAGGTTCCCGCGCATGGTGGTCGCCGCGTATTCGGTGCGGAACAGCCCGCGGCGCTGCAACTCCGGCACCACCATGCGCGAGAAATCCTCGAACATGCCCGGCGTGACGTTGCCCATGACGACGAAGCCGTCGCAGGCGCCGGCGGTGAACATCGCCTCCATGTGGTCGGCCACCTGGGTGGCGGTGCCGATGATGGTACGGCGGCGGTTGCGCGTGGCTTCCACGAAGCTGACCTTGTCGGCGGCCATCTTGGCGCGCACCCGGTCCACATGCCCGCCATGGCCCTGGTGGCCGCGCGCCGCCTCCAGCTCCTCGACGCTGCCGATCCTGCTCAGGTCGGCGCCGAGCATGGCGGAGCTGGTGGCCAGTTCCAGCTCCGGCGGGATCAGGCTGTCCAGGTAGGCCGCCTTCTCCCGCGCGATGCTCTCGGTCTCCGCCACCACCACGGTCAGCGCCGGGCAGATCTGGCACTGCGCGGGGTTGCGGCCCAGCGCCGCCATCCGGCTCTTGATGTCCTGGTAGAAGGCGGTGGCATCGGCGATGCCGTGCGAGGAGGCGAAGATCACCTCCGCCCAGCGCGCCGCAAACTGCCGCCCGCGTGGCGAGGACCCCGCCTGCATCAGCACCGGCCGGCCCTGCGGGGAACGCGGCATGGTCAGCGGCCCGCGGGTGCGGACGTACTTGCCCTCATAATCCGCGCGGCGGACCTTGTCGGGGTCGGCGAAGCGCCCGCCGGCCTTGTCCAGCACCAGCGCGTCTTCGTCCCAGCAATCCCACAGCGCGCAGCAGGCCTCGACCATCTCGTCGGCCTGGTCGTAGCGGTTCTGCACCGCGTCCATCGCCTGCTGGCCGAAGTTGCGCGCCTCGAAATCCATGCTGGAGGTGACGATGTTCCAGCAGGCCCGCCCGCCCGAGAGGAAGTCCAGCGAGGCCATCATCCGCGCCAGGTGATAGGCCTGGTGGAAGGTGGTGGAGAGCGTGGCGCCGAGGCCGAGGTGGCGCGTCACCCGCGCCATCACCGGCAGCACCATCATCGGGTCCAGGTGGGAAAGCTGGCCGCCGTATTCCACATAGGGGCGGATGCTGCCGGTATGGACATCCGGGATGCCCAAGGTGTCGGCATAGAAGCAGCCGTCGAAGCAGGCGGCTTCCAGCACCTTGGCGATGTGCTCGTAGCGCGTCGGGCTGAAGACGTCGTGCAGGTCGGTCTGCGGGTGGCGCCAACCGCCGGGATGCACGGCGGTGGCGCCCGTCTTCAGGTAGGCCACGAGATGCATGGTACGGGACATGAGGCGACCCCCCGCGGCGCCGGGATTGGCGGCGCCGCTGGGCCTAGCAAGGAGCGGGCCATGCGCCCGCCCCGCCCGGGCAACCTATTCCGCCGCCTGCAACCGCCCGTCGCGCATGGTGAAGCCGCGCGGCAGGATGCCGTCGCGGCGGCTCCAGCCGGAATGCGGGTCATGGTCCAGTTGCAGCGGGTCCAGCTTGCGGAAGCCATGGATCTTCAGCCATAGCCGCAGCATGTGGCGTTCCCGCCCGGGGCCTTCCCAGTCCACGTAGTCGCTGCGGGAATGCAGCACGGTGTAGTTGTTGACCCACTGCATGTCGCCGGGCTCCAGCATCATCGGGAAGCACACCTCCGGCCGGGCCGCCACGCTGTCGAAGAAGTCCAGCGCCTCCAGCTCCTCGGGGTCGAACTGCATGCCGAGCTTGGGGCGCGCGGTCTTGATGGCCTGGCGGACGTAGCGCAGCGACAGGTCGCCATCCACCTCGGCAAAGATCGGCAGCTTGTCGCTGACCTCCTTCTGGAACGGCGTCTCCTCGCCCCGGCGGTCGAACTCGAAGCCGCGGAAGAACAGCGGCAGCAGGTGCGGCTTCTCCGCCAGGAGGGTGTTGAAGACGGTGGTGCCGCTGCTGATGGCGGAGAGGCCGCCTTCGCGGGCACGGCGCAGGCACATCAGCCCCAGTACATCGCCGCTGTCGGTGTGGAATTTCAGCTGGTGGCTGGTCTGGTAGCCGCGCACGTTCCGTGCCTCGTAGTCGAGGCCCTGGTTGTAGACATGGCCCAGCTTGTCGCCCATGGCGTTCTGCGAGACGCCGGGCGCGACATGCTGGCCCAGGCCCCAGACGATCATCGCCACCTCGGCATCCGAGTAGCGCTCCACCGGCAGTCCGCGCATGACGTTGAAGCCGCGGCCGGTGCAGACCTCGCCCCAGATGCGGCGGTTCAGTTCCGCCGCCAGGGTGGGCAGCGGGAAGTCGTCGCGGCCCATGCTGTCCAGCGTGCGGCCCAGGCGACGCAGGTTGGCCACGGCGTCGTCGATCTCCTGCACCCAGCGCGGGGTCAACTGGAACAGCCAGGTGCGGTCGGCCTCTACATCGGCGCGGGTCCAGGCGCTGCGGTCGGTGACCGGGGTGGTGCGGGTGGCGCGAGCGGGCAAGGCTGCCTCCTGTGAGCGTTCCAGAATGTGGAACATCGTTTCGCTTTACGTTGAAGCTAGGATCGGCCGGCGGCGGCGGTCAAGGTTCGAGGCGGATGCCCTGCGCCGCCACCAGCTCGCGCCAGCGGGCGATGTCGGCGGCGATGCCGGCGCCGTACTCGGCCGGGGTGGAGGCGATGACGCGCATCGCCAGGGTCTCCTCCAGCGCCGCGCGCACCGCCGGCAGGGCCAGGGCCGCGGCCAGCGCCTGATGCATGGCGGCCACCGCCGCCGGCGGCGTGCGCGCGCTGGTGACGATGCCCCAGTTGACCTCGGCCCGCACCGCCGGCCAGCCCAGTTCCGCGAAGGTCGGCACCTCCGGCAGCAGGGCGGCGCGGGCGGCGCCGGCCTGCGCCAGCGCCAGCAACTGGCCGCCACGCAACGCGGCGCCGAGCGCCGAGGTGGTGCCCACCACCAGGTCCACATGGCCGGCCAGCGCGTCGTTCAGCAGCGGCCCGGCGCCGCGGTAGGGCACCAGTTCCAGCCGGGCGCCGGTCCGTGCCGCGGCCAGCGCCAGGAACAGGTTGGACAGGCCGGCGCCGCTGGTGCCGGCGGTGACCCGCGGCAGCCCCAGCAGGTCGGCGAAGCGCCGCCAGGGCCGCTGGCCCGGCGCCACCGCCAGCAGCAGCGGGGCGGAGCCCAGCAGCATCACCGGCGCCAGGTCGCGCAGCGTGTCGTAGGGCAGGTCCGGCATCACCACGGGGTTCACCGAGATGGCGTCGGTGGTGAGGCCGAAGGTCCGCCCGTCCCGCGCCAGGGCAACCGCGCCGGTGCCGATGCTGGTACCGCCGCCGCCGCGATTCTCGATGACGATGGTGGCGCCCCCGAGCGCCGCCGCCAGGTGGGGCTGCAGCAGGCGCAGCACCGCGTCGCTGGCGCCGCCGGGCGGATAGGGGACGATGAATTTCAGCGGCCCGTCGGGCCAGGGCGCCGCCATGCCGCGGGTGGCCCATGCCACCGCCGCGCCCGCCAAGGCCGCGCGCCTGCCATATGCCGCCATCCGCTCTCCTCCCTGCCGCGCGGTTGCCATGTCGGCCGGTCGCAGCGTATCACATTGTGGAACATCGTTCCGGAACAGACTTGCATGGAAAAGAGCTTCGTCAAGGGGCTGGCGGTGCTGGAGGCGCTGGCGCGGGCCGGGCGACCGCGCGGCGTGACCGACCTGGCGCGCGAGCTGGGGATGACCAAGAGCAACGCGCACCGCTTGCTGCAGGCGCTGGTCGCCACCGGCTTCGCCCGGCACGACGCCGAGGCCGGCCAGTACAGCGCGGCGCCGAAGCTGTGGGAGCTGGGCATGCGGGTGCTGGCGCAGGTGGAGGTCCGCGACAAGGCCGCCGCCCAGCTGCGCCAGCTGGCGCGCCGCAGCGGCGAATGGGTGAACCTGGCCATCCGCGACGGCATCCATGTCCTGTTCATCGAGCGGCTGGAGGATGGCGAAACGGTACGCGGCGGCTATGTCGGCGTGCGGGCACCGGCGCATGCGCTGGCCACCGGCAAGATGCTGCTGGCCCATGCGCCGGCGGCGGTGCAGCAGGAGGCGGCGCGCCGGCCGCAGGCCTTCACCGCCCGCACCATCGTGGATGGCGCGGCGCTGCTGGCCGAACTGCGGCGGGTGCGCGCCCGCGGCCATGCCAGCAACCGGGGCGAATGGCGGGAGATGGTGAACTCGATCGCCGCGCCGATCTGGGATGGCGGGGCCGAGCCGGTAGCCGCGGTAGGCATCACTGGCCCGCACCAGCGCATGACGCTGGCGCGGCAGCGGGAGCTGCTGGCCCTGTTGCTGGACAGCGCGGCGGCAATCTCCCGGCGGATGGGCGGCGGCGCGCTGGGCGTGGCGCCGGTGGCGCGCGGGTGATGCCGCCCCTACCGCCCGTGCCCGCCGGCCATCACCGCCAGGGTGCGTAGCGCAATGCCGCAATCCGTCGCCAGCCAGCCGGGCAGGCTGGCGCAGCGCAGCGCAGCGCATAGGCGTGGTCCCAGGCGGCCTTGCGGCGCACATCCTCCATAGTGGCGTCGTAGCCCTGGAACACCTGCGCCAGGCCGGTAATGCCCGGACGCACGCCGGCGGTGCGGTCGCCGAAGAACGGCACCGCCTTGTCCAGCCGGCCATAGAAGCCCGGGCGCTCCGGCCGCGGCCCGACGATCGACATCTCGCCCTTCAGCACGTTGATCAGCTGCGGCAGCTCGTCCAGCCTGGTCTTGCGCAGGAAGCGACCGACGGCGGTCACGCGCGGGTCGTTCTTGCTGGCCCAGACCGCGCCGCTGCGCGCCTCGGCGTCCTGCAGCATGGAACGGAACTTCATCATCGCGAAGATCTCGGTGCGCTCGGCGGTCTGCCGGCCGATGCGGTTCTGCCGGAAGATGATCGGGCCGGGGCTGTCCAGCTTCACCGCCAGCGCGATCAGCGGAAACAGCGGCAGCGTCAGCAGCAGCGCCACGCTGGCGACGACGATGTCGAAGCCGCGCTTCAGCACGGCGACATGGGGGGGTAGGGAAGCATCCAATGCCAGCACTCCTCTTGATCGCCGCTCAGGCACGCTGCCAGGGGCCACGTGCCGGTTTCAGCAAGTGGCGGACCACGCCGACGCCGCAAACTGCATGGCCGGCCAGCGCATAACCGCAGACCGCAAGCAGCTTCGGCGCCCGGCCGCCCAGCGCCAGCCCGGCCAGCGCGGCGCAGATGCCAAGTGCCTCGCCGATTGCAAGCAGCGCGAACCAGATGCTCTCCGGTGCCAGCGCCAGCGCGCCGCCCCAGGCCAGCAGCAGCAGCGCCGGCATCACCACCCGCAGCGCCTTGCCGGACGCAAACGCCAAGGCCACGCCGCCATGGCGCGGATGCAGCAGCGCCGCCAGCCGCCACAGCTGCTGCGCGTTGCCGGCGGCAATCCGCTTGCGGCGCCGGCTCTCCACCGCACGGTCGCTGGCCTCGGCCTCGGCCACCTCTATCGTCGCGTCATAGGCCAGCTTCCAGCCGCGCAGCAGCATGCCCATCGGCAGCACGAAGTCGTCATTGATGGTATCCGCCGGCAAGGGCTGCCAGGCAGCGCGGCGGAACGCCCAGAAGGCGCCATGCATGCCCAGCGGCGCGCCCAGCGCCGCCTCGCCGCGCTTCACCGCGCGCTGATAGGCCCAGTAGGTGCTCTCCCCGGCCGCGCCGCGCGCCGCCAGCCGATAGGTGCCGCCCACCGCGCCCAGCCGCGGCTGCACGAAATGCGCGGCGGCCCGGCGCAGCGCGTCCGGCGGCAGCATGGCGGAGACATCGGTCAGCGCCACGAGGGGTTGCACGATGCTGGCGATGGTCGCGTTCAGCGTGGCCACCTTGCCGCGGTTGGGCTGCAGGTCGCGCAGCTCGGCGCGCAGATGGGCGCAGCCGGGTTCCGCCAGGGTGGCGCGGGCAATCTCCAGCGTGGCGTCGGTGCAGCCATCGGCCGCCAGCACCACCAGCAGCCGGTCGGCCGGGTAGTCCAGCGCCGCCAGGTTGCGCAGCTTGGCGGCGATGTGCCGCGCCTCGTTGTAGGCCGGCATGACCACCGCAATCTCCGGCAGCGCGGCATCGGCCAGCGGCGCCGGCGCGGCGGGCGGCGCGCGGCGGGAAGCGGCGCGCAGCAGCAGCGGCCAGCCCACATGGTGCCAGCCGGCCAGCGCGGTGGCAGCCAGGGTGGTGGTGGCAAGCAGGGTGTTCATGCGCGGCCTCCCGGGCCGAAGGCGAGGGTGAGGTAGGCATCCGCCGCCGCCGCCAGGCTGGCCTGGCGCAGCACGAAGGGTCGCGGGTTGCCGCCCGGCTGAGCCAGCGTTGCGGCCAGCCCGGCGGCCAGCGCGGCGGGGTCTTCCGGCGCCACCAGCCGGCCGGTCGCCGGGCACAGCGCGGTGGCCACGCCGCCGACCCGCGCCGCCACCACCGGCACGCCGCAGGCCTGCGCCTCCAGCGGCGCCAGCGGCAGCCCCTCGTTGCGGGAGGGCACGCAGAGCACGTCCAGCGCCGGGTAGAAGCGCGCGGTATCCTGCACCAGGCCCAGGAAGCGCACGCGCTCCCCCAGCCCCAGCGCCGCCACCTGGGCGCGCAGCGCGGCTTCCTCGCCGCCGCCGCCGGCCACCGCCAGCAGCGCGTCGCCGGGCAGCAGCGCCAGGGCGTCCAGCGCGATGTCCACGCCCTTCACCCGTTCCAGCCGGGCGGCAATGCCGATGATGGGGCGCCCCTGCGGCAGGCCCAGCGCGGCGCGGGCGGCGGCCTGGTCGCCGGGGGTGAAGCGCGTGGTGTCCACCCCGTTCAGCACCACCCGGGGCAGGCTGCCCACGGCGCGGCGCACCGCTTCCGCCACGTCCGGCGCATCCGCCACCAGCACCGGGCCGGCCAGCGCCAGGGCGGCGCGCACCAGGCGGGCGCGGCGCGGGTTGGCCAGGTGCCAGGCGTCGTGCTCGGTGTGCAGCCGCGCCGCCACCCCGGCCAGCCGCGCCGCCGGCCCGGCATACAGCAGCGGGCCGACATGGTGGGTGTGCACGCAGCTGGGCCGCAGCCGGCGGAACAGCCGCGCCAGGCGCAGCGGCAGCGCGTGGTCCAGCCCCGGTCGCTTGCCCAGGAAGATCAGCCGCTGCCGCTCCCCTTCCAGGCGCGGCCAGTGGCGTATCGCCGCCTCGGCCTCGCCCTCCAGGCTCAGCACCAGGGCGGGGCGGCCGGCCTTGGACTGGGCGCGGGCCAGCTCCAGGGCCATCACCTCCAGCCCGCCGGGGGCCAGGTGCTGGACGATGTGCAGGATGGGGCCGGGCATGGCGTTCTCTCCTCAGGCCAGGCGGGGGATGCGGGCGAGGACGGGCACGCCGGCCAGCTTCTCGGTCTCGCGGATGCGGCGCGGCGTGCCATCCAGCAGTTCCAGCAGCACCGCCAGGCCGATGCCCAGGAACAGCCCGCCGAACACCCCGGCCAGGGTGAACAGCAGCGCCATCGGCTTGGTCGGCGCGGTCGGCTCTATCGCGCGGTCGATGATCTTGATCCGCTCCGGCGCCTGCTGCGTGGCCAGGTCGGCGGTGACGCGGGCGCGGGCGTAGCGGGTGCGCAGCTGCTGGGTCAGTTCCGCATTCACCGCGGCCTCGCGCTCCAGCCGGCGCAGGTCGCGCTCCACCTCGCCGGAGCCGGCGATGTCGCCCTCCAGCGCGGCCACGGCGGTGCGGATATTGGCGGTCTCGCCGCGCAGCTGTTCCAGCCGGGCGCGGCCGGCTTCCAGCGCCGCCACCTGGCTGATCAGCAGCGGCTGGCCGCCATCCGGCTTGGCCGCGGCGGCGGCGGCGAAGTTCCACAGCGTGGCGCGGTCGAAGGTGGCGGCGCGGTTGGCGCGGGCCATCACCTCGGCGCGCTCGTGCTCCAGCCACTCCAGCTTGCCCTGCGCCGCCTGCACCTTGCTGTGCAGCTCGGTATAGCGGGCACGCAGGGACGACAGCTCGGCGGTGGCGGCGACCATGTCGGTCTCTATCCGGCCCAGCAGCGGGTCGGTCGCCAGCAGCCGCTCGGTCACGCTGGCAATCTCGCGCTCCGCGCCGGCCAGGGTCACCTCGCGCTCGGCCAGGTGCTCCCGCAGCGTGGCCAGGCGCTGCATGTTGGCGTTGCGCAGGTCCGGCAGTTGCGCGGCGTGGCCGGACTTGTAGGCGGCCACCGCGTTCTCGGCGGCGTCCAGCGCGTCCTGGCTCTGCTTCAGCTGCTGCTCCAGGAAGGCGACGCTGTCGCGCATGGAGCTGTCCTCCGGCCCGCGCACGCGCTCGATGAAGCGTTCGCCGATGCGGGTCAGAACCCGGTCCATGCCTTCCGGGTGGTTGGACTTGAAGCGCAGCTCCACCATCTCCTGGCCGATCAGCTGCACCGAGACCTGGCTGGCCAGGGTGGAGACGGCGCGGGACTGGGCGTCCTCGGTGGCGGTCGGGCTGACCATGCCCATGTCCTGCGCCACCGGCAGCAGCACGTGGCGGCTGGTCAGCAGGGCGCGCAGGCCCTCCATCCGGTCGCGCAGGTTGGAACGGACCGAGAGGTCCTCCAGGAAGGGGTTGAAGCGGCCGGGCTCCTGCACCAGCACGCTCATCCGCGTCTCATAGGCGCGCGGCACCAGCGTGCCGACCACGCCGGCCAGCGGCGGCAGCAGCGCCAGCGGCAGCAGAATCGCGTAGCGCCGGCGCCAGGCGGCGCTGAGCAGCTGGTGCGCCAGCTCCGCCAGCGGCGGCGGCGCGGGGATGGCGGCGGGGGATGCGGTGGTGCTCATTGCGGCAGGCTCCTCTCCGGCAGCACCACCACCTCGCCGGCGGGGGCGGCGGGGTCGAAGCGGGTTTCGACATCGGGGAAGCGCGGCGCCAGCAGCTGCGCCACGGCCACGGCGCGGCGCTGGCCCAGCAACCCGGCGGCGCCGGCGCTGGCCAGGTTGGTCGGGCGCTGCGCCACCACCAGCAGCTTGCCGGCCCGCGCGGCGCGGTCGGCAAAGGCCTGCAGCTGCATGCGCTGGGCCGGGCTGGGCTGGGTCTCGGCACCGGTAAAGCGCAGCACCAGGGGTTCCACCTGCGGCGCCGTGCCGGTGCTGGCCGGGGCGCCCTGGGCGCCGGGGGCCTGGCGGGCGCGGGCCAGCATCTCCTGCACGCCGCGCTGGCGCGGGCCATCACTGGCCAGGGCGGTGCGGTCGGCGGCGGAAAGTCCGGCCATGGGGTCCCGCTGGGCGCAGGCGGCGGCCAGCAGCGGCAATCCAAGCAGGGCGAGGCGGCGGGTTGGCATGATCGGCTCCGCTGCGGCGACCCGATGACCGTGGCCGCCGCCCGGAGGCATAGTCAAACGCCGTGCCATGCCGCTCGCGTTGCATATTGCGAGGAGCCCGCGCGGGTGGTCAGCCCGCCGGTGCCGGTGCGCGCGTGGCGCGCGGATGCAGGCGCGCCGCGGTGGCGGTCGCGCGTCGCCCCAGCGCAGGCGCTGCATGGCCCCACGCCGGGCAGCGGCGACCGGCCGGCTCGCGCGCCCATTCTGCTTCCGCGATGGCGCGCACGGCCTCACGTCGGGAAGCTGGCGGCCGTCCAGCCTGGGTTCAGCTCGCCCAGGCGCCCGGCGCGCCCGCCCCCATGCATAGGCCGGCGGCCCTCCGGCCAAGGCGCGGGCCGAAGGAGGCAGGGCCAAATCGGCCCCGCTGGCATCACTTCGCCAAAGCGGCAATGGCCGCCCGCCACCCCGCCGAGGCATCGCGCGGCAGCGCGGCGGCGCTGGCCCAGCGGTCCGGCACCTCGCGCTGCAGCCGGGCCAGCAGGCTGGCGGCGGCGGGGCGGCGGGGCGCCTCGGCCTCCAGCCAGGCCAGCCAGCGCAGGTCCTCGCCGGCCTCCACCATCTCCAGCAGGTCGGCGTCCAGGTCCGGCGGCGCGCAGGGCGCGGCCGGCGGCCACAGGAACTGCACATCGCCTTCCCGGCCATCGGTCGGGTCGTAGGCGTCGGCGGTGGGCATGCGGGCATGCCATTGCAGCAGGCCATCGGCGCCGCTGCGCCACAGGTAGAACCCGCCGGAGAGCCTCTGGCGCGGCATGTTGTACAGCCAGGGCGCCGGCCCGGCGGCGCGCACGGCAGCAATGTCGGCGGCATCCGCCCCGTAGCGCCAGTTCACCGTCGCCAGCGCCAGCAGCGGCAGCAGCGCGGCATCGGCCGGGTCGTTCAGATGCCCGGCCAGCGCCGCCTGGCTGCCGGCCTCCCGCAATGCCAGCGCCAGCGCGCGGGCCGCCTCGGCGGTGCCGCCGCCGGTCGGCTCGTCGGCCAGGGTCCAGACCGGCAGCGGCAGGCCGGCGCGGGTGGCGGCGGCCTCGGTGACCAGCACCGCCTGGGCCGCCTCGCGCGCCCCCAGCGAATCCCGCAGCCGGCGCAGCGGCGCATAGGCCAGCAGCGGGGCGCGGAACGGCCCGGCCGCGGCGGCCAGGTCCTGCACGAATTGCCGCTGACCCGCGGCATCCCCCGGCGTGGCCAGCGGCGGCGCCACCGCCGTCAGCCCAAGCCCGGCCAGCGTCGCCAGGTCGCAGGCCGCCTGGCGCTCGGCCAGGGCGGCCATGCCGGGCAGGACCAGCCATTGCGGCGCATGGTCCAGCCACACGCCGATGCGCGCGCGCGGCGCCGGCCGCGCCACCGCCAGAACGGTCAGCTCGGCAGTGGCGGAGGCCCGCGCGCCGCCCGGCGCCACCACCGTCAGCGCCAGCCGGCGGCGGCCCGGCGCGGCGTCGGCGGGCACCCGCACCAGCACGGTGAATTCGCGCGGCAGCCCCTCCGGCAGGCTCAGCCCGGCCAGGTCGGCGCGCAGCGGAGACGCCGCCAGCACCAGGCCCGGGGTTTCCGGCGCCGGGCGGCGCCAGCGCCATTGCCCCCACAGCAGCTGCGCCGGCAGCGCGCCGCCCTGCCAGGTCATCTGCGTACCCAGCGGCATGGCCGCCGGCCCGCTGGCGCTGAAGCGCAGCACCGCCACGCCCCCCGGCGCGGCGGGCGTCGGCGCCGGCCCTGCCAAGGTCAGCGCCGGCGGCGCGCTGCGCGGCGGCGTGGCCAGCACCGGCCAATCCTCGGCGAAGCGCGCGGCGCGCAACGCCTCCAGCGCCGCCACGCCGCGCCCCGGCGCCGCGGCTTCCCCCCCGCGCGGCGTGGTTTCGCCCACGCCAGCCGCCACCGGCTCCGCCAGCACCGCCGCCAGGTAGGTGGCGGCATGCGGATGCCCGGCCAGCTCCACCACCAGCCCGGCCTCCCCCACCTGCACCACGCCCTGCACCCGGCCGCCCCGATGCGCGCCCAGCGCCGCATAGGGCGTCTCGTCCAGCCGCGCCTCGCGGTCGCGCCCGGCCAGGTAGCGGTCGCGCACCCAGTCCTCGGCGCTGCGGCGGACATACAGGAAGTCCTGCCCGTTCACCCGGATCCGATGCTCCAGCACCGGCGGCAGCGTCTCCCACTCGCCGGGGTCCTCGGTGAACAGCGTCACCTGCCAGCGCCCCGGCGGCAGCGGCGCGGCGAAGCGCGTGACCCGCGCCATGCCGCGCCCCAGCAGCGGCTCATCCCCCGGCCGCCGCACCAGCCGTGGCGCCGGGCCGGAAACGCGCGGGTCGTCCGCCGCCACCGGCTCGAACCCCGCCAGCGGCGCGGCGCCCGGCGCGGCGAAGGACCAGCCGCGCACCCCCTCCGGCAGCGCCGGCGGCGCCTCCAGCGCCAGGGAGGCCAGCACCACCATCCCCTGGGGCACATGCGCAATGGCCTGGCGCAACGCCCCCAGCTCCAGCGCCCGGCCGCGCGGCGTGGCCTGCAATGCCAGCCGCAGCCGCAGCGTGAAGGGGCCGGGCTGCACCAGGCGCTCGGCATTCACCCGGTCGGTGTAGGTGGGGGAGGCGCGGTCATCCACCCGCAGCACCAGCAGGCGCGGCATCGGGTCGCGGTTCTCGCCGCGCAGCACCAGCTCGGCCAGCGGCGGCAGCGGTTGCCCACCCAGGTCCAGGTGCAGGTCCTCGCCGCGCGCCGGCAGGGCCAGCAACAGCAGCAGCAATGCCCAGCGCCTCATGCCGCCAGCCCCCGGATCAGCCCGGCGGCCTCGGCCGCCCGCGCCGCCCAGCTTTCCCCGGCCACGGCGGCCTGGCGCGCGGCGGCGCCGGTATCGCCGCGCGCAGCCTCCAGCGCGGCGGCGAAGGCCTCCGGCGTCCGCGCCACGCTGACCAGGTGCCGATACGGGTCCAGCGCCGGAAAATCGGTGCTCACCACCGGGCGCCCGGCGGCCAGGTATTCCCGCAGCTTCAGCGGGTTGCAGGCGCGGATCTGCGGCGTGTCCAGGAACGGGATGATCCCCGCTGTCCAGTGCTGGGCAAAGCCCGGCAGCGCCGCATGCGGCCTGGCCCCGGTGCGGACCACATTGGCCAGCCCCTCCAGCGCCGAAAGATCGGTCTGCGCCGGCCCCACCAGCACAAACCGCCAATGCGGCAGCAGCCGCGCGGTGGCGGCCACCAGCCTCAGGTCCAGCCACGGCGCCAACCCGCCATAGAACCCCGCCACTGGCCCGTCCTGCGGCAGCTCCGGCGCCACCGGCGCGGGGCCGGAGAACAGCGCCAAATCCACCCCATGCGGCAGCAGATGCGTCTTGCCCGGCTCGAACCGCGCCGCCAGCGCCGGGCTGGCCGCCAGGATCAGGTCGGCCCGCGCCGCCAGCTCGCGCTCCATGGCCAGCGCGGCGGCGTGGTCCACCCCGGCCAGGGCGCCGAAATCATCGCCGCAGTAGTACACCACCGCCGCTTCCCCCAGCGCCCCCAGCGCCTGCACCGCCGAGGGCAGCGAACACCACACCACCGGCCGGCTGAGCCCGGCCCCGGCGGCGGCGCGGCGCACCGTGCGGCCGATCAGCAGCCGGTTCAGTGCCCGCGCCGCCGCGCCCTGCGCCATGGGCAGCGCCAGCGGCTGCACCACC
>CANGNF010000079.1 GCA_947455205.1 Acetobacteraceae bacterium
CCCCGCGCGACGGTGGCCAGCACGAAGAACACCACGGCGCCGATGGGCGGCGCGAAGATCAGCAGCGGCAGCGCCAGCAGGTTCAGCAGCAGCAGGCGCAGGCCCAGCCCCAGGCCGAAGCGTGCCTGGGCCAACAGGGAGGCACCCTCGGCCGGCGGCAGGCCGGGGTAGTGGCGCCGTTCCACCGCCGCCGCGACCGGGTCCAGGAACACGCCGACCAGGGCCATCACCACCGGCAGGTACATCCACACCGCCATGGCCAGCACCAGCACCCCGGCCAGCGCCGCCACCAGCGTGCCGTGCCAGGATCCCTGTCCCCCTGGTCCGGTCAGCCAATGCTCCACCGCCCAGCCGGCGCCCCAGGCCAGGCCGCCGAAGGCCAGCGCCGCCAGCAGCCCCGCCTTCAGCAGCGGCGCCAGGAAGGCGGGGTCGGAGAGCTGGCGGAAGGCGAGGACCAGGGCGGCGATCATCCGGCCTTCATGCCTCAACGCAGATGCGCGTACCAGAACCGCACCCGGCCATCGGCGAAGGCGGGCATCTCCAGGTTGGCGCGCATCGCCAGCAGCATCGGCTCCCGGTAGAGCGGCACGCTCCACATGTGGGCGCGTTCCAGCGCGAACGCCTCCGTGATCATGGCGGTGCGGCGGGCGGGGTCCATCTCCACCGCGATGCGGGCCGCCAGGGCGTCGAAGGCCGGGTCGGTGTAGCGGCCGGCGTTCCAGCTGCCGCTCTGCTGGTCCCGCGTGCGGAACACGTTGTTCAGCATCGAAAAGCCGTCCAGCTGCGGCGTATTGGCCCAGCCGATCAGGAAGATGTCGCTGCGGTTGTTGATGAAGCGCTGCATGTAGGCGGGGTAGCGCATCGACTGGAAGTTCACCTTCACGCCGATCCGCGCCCACATGGAGGCCGCGGCCTGGCAGACCCGCTCACCATTGACGAAGCGGTCGTTCGGGCATTCCAGCCGGATGTTGAAGCCCTGGGGGTAGCCGGCCTCGGCCAGCAGGCGGCGGGCGCCCTCGGCGTCGAAGGGGGCGCGGTTGACCGCCTGGGCCGGTTCGTAGCCGCCGATCTCGGGCGCGATCAGGGAATGGATCGGCTGGGTCAGGCCGCGCATGACGGTGCGGGTGATGGCCTGGATGTCCAGCGCCATCACCATGGCCTGGCGCACCTTCAGCACCGAGAGCGGGTTGACCCCGGGGTTGCCGGTGTCGTGGTCGGGCGCGACGTTGAAGCCGAGGAAGGCGACGCGCAGGTCCTGCGCCTCCAGCACCTTCAGCGCCGGGTTCTGGCGGATGCGATCCACGTCCTGCAGCGGCAGCGGCGTCACCAGGTCCAGCTCGCCCGACAGCAGGCCGGAGATGCGGGTGCTGTCGTTGGGGATCGGCCGGTAGACGATGCGGTCCACATTGTGCGTGGCGCGGTCCCACCAGGCGGGGTTGCGCTCCAGCACGGTCTGCACGTCCGGCTCGCGCGAGACCAGGCGGAAGGGGCCGGTGCCGTTGGCGTTCAGCGTGGTGTAGCCGCCGCGGCCATGCGCGGGGTCGGCCGGCAGCAGCGCATCGTTCCGGCGCATCCAGGGTTCGCTGAGGATGCTGATGCCGGCGACGTCGTTGATCAGGACCGGGTAGGGGCCCTTCAGCAGCAGGTCCACCGTGTCGTCATCCACCCGGACGACCTCACGAAACATGTGGGTGACGGAGTTGTAGGGCGAGCCAGGGGTGGCGGCGCGGCGCAGCGAGGCGACGACGTCGTCCACCGTCAGCGGCGCGCCGTCGTGGAAGCGGACGCCGCGGCGGATGGTGAAGCGGTAGTGGTCCGGCGCCAGCACCTGCCAGCCGGTGGCCAAAGCGGGTTCGAACTTCAGGTCGCGGCTGTGGCGGACCAGGGGTTCATAGATATTGCCCAGCACGGCCGCATTGGCGGTGCTGAAGGCACCATGCGGGTCCATGGTGGTGATCTCGCCGTTGTTGCCCCAACGGACGGTGTTTTGCGCCCAGGCTGGGGCGGCCAGCAGCAGGGCGCAGGCAAGCAGAAGGGCGCGCATCAGGTGTTGCTCCGGTCCAGCGGGAAGATGGGGCGGCGCACATGGCGCCAGTCGAAGCTCTTCAGGTCCAGGCTGGCCACGCCGGGGCCGTGGCATTCGATGTTGGCCACCGCCATGGGCATGAAGGCCGGGCGGTGGTTGGTCTTGGACTTCAGCACCAAGTAGCGGAAGCGCGTCGGCTCCAGCCCGAAGATGCGGAATTGCAGCGGGTCCAGCGCCTCCACCCGGCCTTCGCTGAGGATCAGCGTCAGCTGCGGCGTCTCCAGCACGGCGCAGCGGCCGAGTTCCACCGCCATGCCGGTGAAGACCGGGCCCTCCACCGTGAAGCGGCCGAGCGACAGGCTCTTCACCACGCCGGTCAGGCGGAGCGGGCGCAGCGGCTCGCGCAGCGCGGGGATCGGGGTCTTGCCGCCGACCTCCAGCGTGATGGTGGCGCCGATGCCGGCGGCGAGGCACCGGGCGACGGCCTCGGGGTCGCAGATCGGCCCGGCGAGGATGCCGGTGAAGCCGCGGTGCAGCGCCGCCTCGATGACGGCCATGCTGTCCATGGTGCCGCCGGAATGGCAGTTGTCGGCGCAGTCGGCCAGGATGACGGTGCCGTCCGTGATCGCGGCGGCGCGGTCCATCGCCTCCTCCAGCGGCTCAAGGGGCGTGGCGAAGTCGTCGCGCAGGCTCCAGGCCAGGTCGCAGATGCGCTGGGCAGCTTCGGCGGCCGCCGCGGCGTCGCCATTGGCGGTGGCCACCACGGAAAGGCCGGTGTCGTGCGTGTCGGCCAGCGGGAAGCCGGTGAAGACGGTGACGCAGGGCATGCCGTCGCGCTCGGCCTCGGCGGCGGCAGCGATCAGGCGGGACATCGGCGCCTCCGCGCTGGCGCCGCGCAGCATGTCCGGCAGCATCGGGCAGCGGCGCACCACCGTCACCGGGTTCAGCCGGCCTTCCAGCGTGGCGCGCAGCAGGCGGCCGGCCATGGCGCCGGTCTGCACCATGTCCAGGTGCGGATAGGTGCGGTAGCCCGGCATGACCGTGCAGTTGGCCACGAAGCGGTCGGTGATGTTGGCGTGGCTGTCCAGCGCGGCGCCGATCGGCAGGCCGGGGCGGACATGGCGCAGCCGGGCCAGCAACTCGCCTTCGCCGTCCTCATGCTTCTCGGCAACCATCGCGCCGTGCAGGTCCAGCAGCATGGCGTCGCAGTCCCGCGCCGCCTTGCACAGCACGTCGGACAGGCGCTCGAAGGCGTCGTCGTCCACCGGGGCGCTGGGCAGGGCGCGGGCGGCGATGGGGATGCTGATCTCGGCGCCCATCGCCTCGGCCTCGGCCAGCAGGCCGGCCATGGCGTAGCCGCTGTGCCGATAGGCGCGGTACGCCGCCTCGCCAGCCAGCGGGCCGCCCTCCGGCCCGAAATCCGCCCAGCGGGTCGGGATGGGGGAAAAGGTGTTGGTCTCGTGCTTGAACATGCCGACAACCAGCTTCACGCCATCACCCCACCCGTTGCCGGCGGGCAGCTTGCGGGCCGCCGGCCCGGCTTGGCAATGGCGGGGATTTTGCCGGCCCGCCGGCGGGGGCATTTTGCCGGCCCGTCGGCCGGGGGGAATTGCCGGCCCGCCGGCGGGCGTGAATTTGCCGGCCCGCCCGGCCAGGGCTATCCCGCCCGCCAAACCGCAGGAATACCCGGCCATGACCTCTCCGACCCTCGACATCCTCGGCATCGGCAATGCCATCGTGGACGTGCTGGCGCGCGCCGAGGACAGCTTCCTGGCCACGCATGGCATGGCCAAGGGCGGCATGGCGCTGATTGGCGCCGACCAGGCCGAGGCGATCTACCAGGTGATGGGGCCGGGGCTGGAAAGCTCCGGCGGCTCGGCCGGCAATACCTGCGCGGTGGCGGCGGCGCTGGGGGCGCGCGTCGGCTACCTGGGCAAGGTGGCGGATGACGGGCTGGGCGGCGTCTTCGCGCATGACATCCGCGCCGCCGGGGTCGCCTTCACCACCGCGCCGCTGCCGGCGGCCACGGCGCCGACCGCGCGCTGCCTGATCCTGGTCTCCCCGGATGGGCAGCGGACGATGAACACCTTCCTCGGCGCCTGCGTGCATTTCTCCGAGGCCGACCTGGACCAGGCCGCCATCGCCGGGGCGAAGGTGACCTACATGGAGGGCTACCTGTTCGACCCGCCGGCGGCGGTCAGCGCCTTCCATGCCGCCGCCCGCATCGCCCATGGCGCCGGGCGCCAGGTCTCCATCAGCCTGTCGGACGCCTTCTGCGTGCATCGCCACCGCGACGCCTTCCGCCGCTTCGTGCGCGAGGAGGTGGACATCCTGTTCGCCAATGAGAGCGAGCTGCTGGCGCTGTATGAAACCGAAAGCTGGGCCGAGGCCGAGGCGATGGCGCGGGCCGAGGTGAAGCTGGCCTGCCTGACCCGCGGCGAGCAGGGCAGCGTGGTGGTCAGCGGCGCCGAGAGCCACCGGGTGGCGGCGGTGCCAACCCAGGTGGTGGACACCACCGGCGCCGGCGACGCCTACGCCGCCGGCTTCCTGGCTGCCTACACCCAGGGGCTGGGCCTGGCCGAGGCCGGGCGCTGGGGCAGCGTGGCGGCGGCCGAGGTGATCAGCCATTTCGGCGCCCGCCCGCAGGCCGACCTGAAGGCGCTGCTGCGCCGCTAGGCCCCCCGCCCCCGTTGGGCCGGCGGAACCGCCCGGAAGCCACCGTGTTTGGGTAGCAAGGCGCGCCAGGGCCAAGGTCACCGGCGCGCCGCCCCAAAAGGAGGCGTGCCGGATGCGTAGCTACCAGAAGATCATTCCCGCCGTTGGCGTGGCGTTGCTTGCCCTGCCCGCGCTGGCGCAGTCCATGCCGCAGGCGGCGCCGCGGCCGGCCGTGGCGCAGGAGACCCTGGCCGGGCAGCGCGGCCCGATGGCCGCCGGCAGCGCCGAGCGCGAGGCCGCGGCGGCTGATCGCGGCATTGCCGTGCAGGGCCCGGCGGCCTGGCTGAAGGAGGCGCAGGACGCGCTGCGCCGGGGCCGCCTGGCCGAGGCCAGCGAGCTGATGGAACGCGCCGAGACCCGCGTGCTGTCCCGCGCCACCCCGGCGCCGCTGGCGGACCAGCCGATGCAGGGCCCGATGCTGGAGCACAGCGCCGCCGCCCGCGCCGCGCTGGTCGCGCGCGACCGTGCCGGCGCCATGCAGCAGCTGGACCTGGCCATGGCCGCCGCCCGCGACATGGGCGCCAGCGGCAGCGATGCCGGCGCCCTGCCGGCCCAGGGTGGCAGCGGGATGCGCCAGGGTTTGCCGATGCCGGGCAAGGTCGCGCCGGGCAATGCCGGCATGATGGGCCCGGGCATGAGCCAGGACAGCCGCACCATCCACCCGGGCAGCGCCATGCTGCGCGACCGGGGCGTGGCCGCGACCACCCTCTCGCGCGCCGAGCACCTGACCCCGCCGGCGCTGCCGCCGCAGCATGTGCTGCGGGTGCAGTCCAGCCAGGCGCCGGCCAACTCCATGGGCGAGTCGGAGCGCGCGGCGCCCGGCCAGCGCATGCCGACGCCGGCCAGCCCCAACGTGGCCCCGCCCGGCCCGTCCACCATGCCGGCCCCGCAGGCCGGTTCCAACGCGCCGGTGCAGGGCCGCAGCGGCGGCAGCGGCACCACCACCATGCCCAATGCCGCCGGCAATGGCAGCGGCATCACCGGGGCACCGCCATCCGGCGGCGGCTCGGCCGGCGGCAGCGCCAACTGAGGCGGCGGCCGGCCCGGGTCGCTTCGCCCGGGCCGGCCCCGCAGCGGCCGCCAGGCGCCCGGGGCATGGGGTGCCGGGGCGGCGCGTCAAGCCATGCGTGGGGGGCGGCGCTGAGGCGGCGCATACGACGCTGGCTTTTCCGGGCGGCAGCCACTAAGGGTGCGCCGCACAACATGCCACCTGCCTTCCCCGGCTCACCGGTCGCCTCAGCGCGGCCGGCGTGCCGGAGTTTGCGCTTTCGGGTGGCCCCAAGGATGACTCCCGATGGAACTCCGTAACGTCGCCATCATCGCGCACGTCGACCATGGCAAGACGACGCTGGTGGACAACCTGCTGAAGCAGGCCGGCGCCTTCCGCGCCAACCAGCAGGTGGCCGAGCGCGCCATGGACCGCAACGACCTGGAGCGAGAGCGTGGCATCACCATCCTCGCCAAGTCCACCGCGGTGGAATGGAAGGGCGTGAAGATCAACATCGTCGACACCCCCGGCCACGCCGATTTCGGCGGCGAGGTCGAGCGCATCCTGTCGATGGTCGATGGCGCCATCGTGCTGTGCGACGCCGCCGAGGGGCCGCTGCCGCAGACCAAGTTCGTGCTGACCAAGGCGCTGGCCCGCGGCATCCGCCCGATCGTGGTCATCAACAAGGTTGACCGCCAGGACGCCCGGCCGGACGAGGTCCACAACGAGGTGTTCGACCTGTTCGCCGCCCTGGGCGCCGATGACGACCAGCTGGACTTCCCCACCATGTTCGCCAGCGGCCGCCAGGGCTGGGCCGACATGGAGCTGGAAGGCGCGCGGCACGACCTGTCGCCGATGTTCGACCTGATCCTGTCCCATGTGCCGCCGCCGAAGGTGGACTTGGAGAAGCCGTTCGCGATGAACGCCGCGATCCTGGAGGCCGACAACTTCCTCGGCCGCATCCTGACCGGCCGCGTCGAGCAGGGCATCGCCCGCGTCAACATGCCCGTCAAGGTGCTGCGCCAGGACGGCAGCCAGGTCGAGACCGGCCGCCTGACCAAGCTGATGACCTTCTCCGGCCTGGACCGCGTGCCGGTGGACGAGGCCTATGCCGGCGACATCATCGCCATCGCCGGGCTGTCCGACGCCACCATCCCGGACACGATCTGCGCGCCGGAAGTGATGGAGCCGCTGCCGGCCATTCCGGTGGACCCGCCGACCCTGGCGATGACCTTCCGCATCAATGACGGCCCGCTGGGCGGCCGCGAGGGCAAGAAGGTCACCAGCCGGCAGATCCGTGACCGGCTGTTCAAGGAAACCGAGGGCAACGTCGCCATCAAGGTGAAGGTCTCCGAGGAAGTGGACGCCTTCGAGGTGGCCGGCCGTGGCGAATTGCAGCTGGGCGTGCTGATCGAGACGATGCGCCGCGAGGGTTTCGAGCTGACCATCGGCCGCCCCCGCGTGCTGACGCGGATGAACGAGGAGACCGGCGAGCGCGAGGAGCCCTACGAGGAAGTGCTGGTCGACGTGGACGAGGGCTTCTCCGGCGTCGTCGTCGAGAAGCTGTCCATCCGCAAGGCGCAGATGCAGGACATGCGGCCTTCGGGCGGCGGCAAGATCCGCATCACCTTCGAGATCCCGTCGCGCGGCCTGATCGGCTACCACGGCGAGTTCATGACGGACACGCGCGGCACCGGGCTGATGAACCGCATCTTCCTGGGCTACCGCCCCTGGGCCGGGGTGATCCCGGGCCGCCGCAACGGCAGCCTGATCTCCTCCGAGCCTGGCGAGGCGGTGCAGTACGCGCTGTTCTTCCTGCAGGAGCGCGGCACCCTGTTCGTCGACCCCGGCGCCAAGGTGTATGAGGGCCTGATCCTGGGCGAGCATTCGCGCGAGAACGACCTCGACGTGAATCCGATCAAGGAGAAGAAGCTCACCAACATCCGCGCCGCCGGCAAGGATGAGGCGCTGCTGCTGACCCCGCCGCGCCGGATGAGCCTGGAGCAGGCGATCGCCTACATCGAGGATGACGAGCTGGTGGAGGTGACGCCCTCCGCCGTGCGCCTGCGCAAGCGCTACCTGGACCCGCATGAGCGCAAGAAGCACGCGAAGCGTGCGGAAAGCGCGGCGGCCTAGGCCAAGGTGACAACGCCAACCCGGCAGGCCCGCCTCTTCTGGCTGGCCGGGTTGGCGATCTTTGCCGCCGTCGCCGGCCTGGAGCTGGCGATGGGCCGGGAGCCGATCTGCCGCTGTGGCAGCATCAGGCTCTGGCACGGCCAGGTGATGAGCGCGGAGAACTCGCAGCACATCGCCGACTGGTACACCCCCTCCCACATCGTCCACGGCCTGCTGTTCTACCTGGCGGGCTGGCTGCTGCTGCGGCGTTGGCCGCTGGCGGCGCGCGCCCTGGTGGCGCTGCTGCTGGAAGCCTGCTGGGAAGTGGCCGAGAACACCGACGCGGTGATCCGGCACTACCGCGAGGCGACCATCTCGCTCGACTACTTCGGCGACAGCGTGGTGAACTCGCTCAGCGACATGGGCGCCATGCTGCTCGGCTTCCTGCTGGCGTCGCGCCTGCCGGTGTGGGCCGCGGTGGTGCTGGGGCTTGGGCTGGAAGTGCTGGCCGCCGCCGTCATCCGCGACAACCTGGCGCTGAACGTGCTGATGCTGCTGCACCCGGTGGCCTGGGTGAAGGCCTGGCAAGCCGGCGCCTGAAGCGGCAGCGGTGATGGTGGCGCGGCTTTTCCTGCTCTGGTAGCCAGGGCGGATGCGCGACGCTGCCTCCCCTTCCCGCCTGGCCCTGTTCACCGACCGGCGCTTCCTGGTCATGCTGGCGCTGGGCTTCGCCGCCGGCGTGCCGCTTCCGCTGACGGCGGGCACGCTGCGGCGCTGGCTGTCGGAGCTGAACCTGCCGGTGGAGGTCATCGGCCTCACCGCCTCGCTGGGGCTGGCCTATACGCTGAAGTTCCTGTGGGCGCCGGTGCTGGACCAGGCGCGGCCGCCGATCTTCCGCTGGCTGGGGCGGCGGCGCGGCTGGCTGGCGACGATCCAGCCGCTGCTGGCGCTGGCGATTTTGGCGCTGGGGTTCTCGGCACCTACGGCCGAGAGCTATGCGCTGGCCTTCACCCTGGCGGCGCTGGTTGCCTTCCTCTCGGCCAGCCAGGACGTGGTGGTGGATGCCTACCGGATCGAGGCGCTGGACGAGCGGCAGCAGGGCTATGGCCTGGCGCTGTACGTGTGGGGCTATCGCGGCGCGCTGCTGGCCAGTGGCGCCGGCACCCTGCTGGCGGTGGAGGTTGGCGGCTGGGCGCTGGCCTATGCCTTCAGCGCCGCGCTGATCGGCGTGGGGCTGGTGGCGGTGCTGCTGGCGCCGGAGCCGGTGGCGCCGCCGCAGGTAAAACTGCCGCCGCTGGCGCGGCTGCGTGCCGCGGTGGTGGACCCCTTCGTGGATTTCATGCAGCGGCCCGGCTGGGTCGGCGTGCTGCTCTTCGTCATGCTGTTCAAGCTGGGCGAGGCGCTGGCGGGCGTGATGACCCAGACCTTCTACTTCGCGCTCGGCTTCACCAGGCCGGAGCTGGCGGCGATCAACAACGTGTTCGGGCTGGTGGCCATATTGGCCGGCGCGCTGGCGGGGGGCTGGCTGATCTCGCGCATCGGCATTGCCCGGGCGCTGGTACTGACCGGGCTGGGGCAGATGCTGTCCAACCTGATGTACGTGGCGCTGGCCCATGCCGGGCACGACCTGCCGCTGCTGTGGGCGCAGGTGGGGGTCGAGAACTTCACCGACGGCATGGCCGATGCCGCCTTCCTGGCCTACCTGTCCAGCCTGACCAACCGCAGCTTCAGCGCCACGCAGTATGCGCTGCTTTCATCCCTGGCGGCCTTTGCCAGCCGCACGCTGGGCGGTGGGTCCGGCTACCTGGCGGCGGCGATGGGCTGGCCCGACTTCTTCCTGCTGACCACGGCGGCGGCGCTGCCGGCCATGGGGATCATGCTGTGGCTGCTGCGGCGGATGCCGCCGACGGCACAGGCGGCGCCGGCGGGGTGAGGGCCGCGCTGCCGGTCACTTGACCACCAGGGGGCATGGCAGCCTGCCGGTCACTTCACCGGCAGGAAGATGAAGCCGACCGCGGCCACCAGGCAGGCCATGGCGGCCAGGTAGGTCCAGCGGAGCGGCTCGCCGAACAGCACCACCGAGAACACCGCGAAGACGCTGAGGGTGATGACCTCCTGCATGATCTTCAGCTGCTGGCCGGTAATGCCGGCGGCGTAGCCGATGCGGTTGGCCGGCACCGCCAGGCAGTATTCGAAGAAGGCGATGCCCCAGGAGATCGCGATGGCCAGCGCCAGGGGCCAGGGCTTCTTCAGGTGCCAGTACCAGGCCAGCGTCATCACGGTGTTGGACGCCAGCAGCATGGCGGCGGTGATCATGGTCTGCACACAGTGTCTCCTCGGCCGAGGGCGGATGATGGGCGACAACGCACGGCCGACGGAAGCGGCAGCGCCGGCGCCACGCAGGCATGGCTTGCCAAGCGGCGCGCGGCCGGGTTGAACGCGGCCTCACAACGCCCGGCATCCCCAGCGCATGCAGCCCGTCATCGGCATCGACTTCGGCACCACCAACAGCGTGGTCGCGGCGCTGCGGCCGGATGGCAGCGTGCAGACCCTGCGGCAGGACACGGCGGAGGTGTTCCGCTCGGTCCTGTGCTTATGGAACGGGCCGCAGGGCCAGGCACGGCACGCCGCCGGGCCGGCCGCGATAGAGGCCTATCTGGAAGACCCGCTGGACAGCCGGCTGATCATGTCCATGAAGAGCTACCTGGCGCAGCGCAGTTTCCGGGACACGCGGATCGCCGGGCGCGCCTGGGGGCTGGAGCAGCTGGTCGCGCTGTTCCTGCGGGAGTTGCTGAAGCCCTTCGGCGAAGAGCTGAAGGGCGCCCGCGTGGTGGTTGGGCGGCCCGTGCGCTTCGTGGGGGATGCGGCGGACCATGAGCTGGCGCAGCAGCGCCTGGTCGGCGCCTTCGCCGAAGCCGGCCTGCCCGGCGTGCGGGTGGAACTGGAGCCGGCCGCCGCCGGGCATCGCTTCGCCGCCACGCTGGGCGCGCCGGCCACCGTGCTGGTGGCGGATTTCGGCGGCGGCACCAGCGACTTTTCCCTGCTGCGGTTCGAGCCGGGGCCGCCGCGCCGGGTGACGGCGTTGGGCCATGCCGGTGTCGGCATCGCCGGCGACGCGTTTGATTATCGGATCATCGACAACGTCGTCTCGCCGCAGCTGGGCAAGGGCGGCAACTACCGGGTCATGGGCAAGCCGCTGCCGATCCCGCCCAGCTGGTATGTCAGTTTCGCCCGCTGGCACCTGCTTTCCCTGATGCGGGCGCCGAAGATGCTGCGCGACATCAACGAGGTGGCCCGCACGGCTGAGGAGCCGGAGCGGCTGCACCGGCTGCTGCGCCTGGTGGAGGACGAGGCCGGCTATGCGCTGTACCGCGCGATCTCCGGCGCCAAGGCGGCGCTTTCCCGCGCCGAGAGCACGGTGCTGGAGTTCCGCCACGAGGGCTTCAGCCTGGACGCCGAGATCCGTCGCGCCGACTTCAACCGTTGGATCGCGCCGGAGCTGGAAGGCATCGGCCGCGCGGTGGAGGCGGCGCTGGTGGATGCGGCGCTGCCGGCCACGGCGGTGGACCGGGTGTTCCTGACCGGCGGCACATCGCTGGTGCCGGCGGTGCGGGCGCTGTTCGAGGACCGCTTCGGCGCCGACCGCGTGGTGGCCGGCGGCGAGTTCGTCTCGGTGGCCGAGGGGCTGGCGCTGATGGGCGCTGGGGACTGATCCACCGCTTCGGTCGCGGTGCGGCTCCGGGGGGCGGAAGCCGCTGGCTCACGCCACCGGCGGCGGACCGAACCTAGACCCCGCCCGGCCGCGGCGTGTTGGTGCCCTCCGAGAAATGCGCGTGCACCACGCGCCAGGCGCCGTCCTCGCGCCGGAACACCAGCGTGCTGCGGCTGGTGAACTCGTCATCCTCGTAGTGGAAGTCGCGCGGCGGCGGCTGGGTGCCGCGCCACTTGCGGCGCGTCTTCCGGTGGCACCACACCGTGGCCATGTCCCCGCCGACCACGCCGCCGATGTCGTAGGGTGTCCAGTAGGTGGAGGCCACGTTGGGGCCGTAGAACTTCCACAGCCGGGTCCAGTGGTCGCGGCCGTTATAGGTGTGGCCGTTCAGGTTGAAGAAGGTGGCTTCGGGCGCGGCGCTCCAGATCGGTTGCAGCGTTTCCCAGTCATAGGTGGTGTTGGCCACCAGGTAGTCGTGGTGCAGCGCCAGCAGGGCCGCGTGGTCCTCCGGCGTGCCGCCCACCAGTGAAGCCGTCGTCGTTTCGCCCATTGCCCCGCTCCGCGCTTGCGCCGGGCCGCCGCGACCCGTCATGCTGGCGCAAACGCTGGTCCAATCCGTCACATTCGCCAAGGGGCCTTGCGGCCCTGCCGGAGGTTGCCGCATGCCAGCACCATCAATGCCCCGCCGTGCCCTGTTGTTCGCGCCCGCCCTGCTGGCGGCGCCCGGTGCGCGCGCGCAGAGCTTCCCGGAGCGGCCGGTGCGGCTGGTGGTGCCCTTCACCCCCGGCGGCGCGACGGATGGCTCCGCCCGCGTGGTGGCGGAGTTCCTCTCGGCGCATTACGGCAAGCCCGTGGTGGTGGAGAACCGGCCGGGCGCCGCCGGCACCGTGGCGGCGGAGCTGGTGGCGCGCAGCGCGCCGGATGGGCATACATGGCTGATCGGCTCGGCCGGCACGTTGGCCATTGCGCCCTTCCTGATGCCGGGGCTGGGCTACGACACCCTGCGCGACCTGGCGCCGGCCTCCATCGTCTTCACCACCGACCATGTGATGACGGTGAACCCGCGGCTGCCGTTGCGCGATGTCGCCGGCTTCATCGCTTATGCCAAGGCGCAGCCACGGCCGCTGACCTTCGCTTCCTCCGGCAACGGCACCAGCCTGCATCTGATCGGGGAGCTGTTCCGGCTGAAGGCGGGGATCGAGCTGGTCCATGCGCCCTATCGCGGCAGCGCGCCGGCGGTGAACGACCTGATCGCCGGCAACGTGGACTGCATGTTCGACCAGCTGCCGGCCTCCATCGCGCAGGTGCGCGGCGGCGTGCTGCGGGCGCTGGCGCTGACCGGGCCCAGGCGCAACCCGGCGCTGCCGGACGTGCCGATCATGGCCGAGACGATCCCGGGCTTCGAGGCGCAGAGCTGGAATGGCATGGCGGTGCAGGGGGCGACGCCACCGGCGCTGGTGCGGCGCATCTCCGACGATATCGGCCTGGCGCTGCGCGATGCGGCGGTGCAGGCGCGGCTGGCACCATTTGGCGCGGACTACTCGCCTTCCACGCCGGCGGGCATGGCGGCGATCATCCAGGCGGACCGGGAGCGCTGGGGGCCGGTGATCCGCGGGGCGGGGATTACGGCGACGTAGCTGACCCGCTCGGGCCGCAGACCTCGGCGAACCATTCCACCTGTTCGCGGTACTCGCCCAGCGTATCCGCCGGGAACATCAGCGCGCAGCAATGCTGCACGCCCATCGCCTTCAGCCCGGCGATCTTCTCGCGCAGCACATCCGGGGAGCCCACCAGGTTGGCCACCACCTGCTTGGACAGGTCCCGCCCGGTGTAGGAGAGCGAGACGCGGTGCGCGACCAGGTCGGAGGCCATGTAGCGCGCCTCGGCTTCCTCCATGGTCTTGCCGACGGTGACGGAAAGCTGGACGGCGACTTCCACCGCCATGGGGTCGCGGCCCCGCTCGGCGGTCAGGCGGCGCAGCAGCTGGATGCGCTCGGCCAGTTCCTCCCACGGGCGCCAGCCGGGCAGCCAACCGGTCCCCCACTTCGCCGCGCGCTCCACGGCGGCGATGTTGTGGCCGCCGGGGTAGAGCGAGTACGGCTTCTGCGCCGGCTTGGGCGCCATGGCGACGTCGCGGCACGCGTAATACTTGCCGTCGAAGGTCACGCGGTCCTGGGTGAACAGCGCGTGCATCATGGCCAGCGCCTCGTCCAGCATCTCGCCACGATGCGCTGTCTTCGCCAAACGCGGCGCCCAGGCGGTGAACTCCTCCCGGTACGCGCCGACGCCGACGCCGAGGTCGAAGCGGCCGCCGCTCATCGCATCCAGCGTCGCCGCGGTCTTGGCGAGCCAGAGCGGGTCGCGCATCGCCGGCACGGCCAGGGCGGTGCCGACACGCAGCTTGGTCGTGGCGGCGGCGCAGAAGGACAGCACCGTCATCAGCTCATAGAAGCGCGGCACCTTGCCGGGGAATTTCTTCTCCACGTAGTGCTGCGTGGTGATGTGGTCGTTGCCCCAGACGCCGTCGTAGCCCAGGCGCTCGCACAGCTGGGCCAGGGGCACGAAGTCGGTGGCCTCGACGAAGGGGATCGGGTGCATCACGCCCTCGAACCCCGTGGGCAGGCAGACGCTGAACTTCATGCGCGGGCTCCGGTGAGGGCTGCGGTCATGGCGGCCGGGGTTTGCAGCGTGGCCAGGGCGATCTCGTCCAGGCCCGCCTCGTGCAGGCTGGCGCAGGCGGCGGCGAGTTCGCCGGGTTCGCCGGCCACGGCGTGGTTGGCGATGACGTCGGGCGTGATCAGTTCCATAGCCGCGTCCCACTCGCCCGCCTGGGTCAGCGCCCAGAGCCTGGCCTGGTCCAGCACGGTGCCGGCGGCGGCCAGGTTGGGGGCGTGGTGGGCGCCGCGCAGCACGAAGGCCAGGCGGCGCCGCACCGGCCCCAGCAGCGCCGTACGGTCGGCGCCGGGCGGCACCGGCGCGGCATAGACCAGGCTGATGCGGGCGACGTCGCGGCCCTGCGCCGCCTCCCCGACCACATCCAGGCATTGCCGGATATAGGCGCCGGAGGAGCCGCCGGAGAGCAGCACGCCATCGGCATGGCGGCCGGCGACGCGCAGCATGGCCGGGCGGGTGGCGGCGAGGATGATGGGCACCTGCACCGCGCCGCCGACCAGGCCGCGCAGCCCGGGGGCGCTGAACACCTGGCCTTCCAGCTTCACCGCTTCGCCTGCGAAGAGGCCGCGGCAGAGCAGGATCGCCTCGCGCAGCGCCGCGGCGGGGTGCGGGGCGGCCAGCGCCGCGGCTTCCCGGTCCGCCGGCGCGCCGGCGCCGAGGCAGAGCACGACGCGGCCGGGGAAGAGTTCCGCCAGCGCGGCGGCGGCCATGGCCAGGTGGACCGGGTGCATGGCGTAGGGGCTCATCGCCATCAGCGCCACGCGGATGCGCTGGGTGGCCTGCAGCGCGACATGGGCGATGGTGATGGGGTCACGCAGGTAGAGGTGGCTGGCGACCCAGAAGGTGCCGGCGCCGGCGGCCTCGGCGGCCTGCGCCAGGGCGGGGATCTCGGCCAGCGTCTCGCGGCCTTCCAGGGTAACGCCGAAGCGGGCGGGCCAGGCAGTGTTCATGCCGGCCAGCCTGGGGCGGCTGGGCGCGGCTGTACAGGCGGAATCAGGCGGCCACGGTACCCAGCCAGACCTGCTGCGCCTGCGCCACCACCTGGGCCACGCGGGCCTGCATCTCGGCATCCGTGATGCTGCTGATGGGGTGGTCGATGACCACCGGCTGCAGCCCGGGCATGCCGATGGCGGCGCGGGTCAACCTGGTCTCGCGCAGGAATTCGGTGGTGATGATGACGGCGCTGGGCACGCCCAGCTGTTCCAGCGCGATGCCGTCGCGGACGCAGCAGGAACAGCAGCTGCCGCAGTCGCCGATGGCGGTCAGCACGATGTCGCATTCCCCCGCGATCTGCTGGATCAGCTCCGGCGCCGCGTCCTTCGAGAAGCTGTGCTTCACGTAGTAATTCACCGCGGCGAATTCGTGCTGCGCCTTCAGCGACGCCAGGCTGCCGCGCAGCAGCTTGTTGGCGTTCCACTTGCTGTTGTCCAGCACGCCCAGGCGCAGCCCGGCCAGGGCCGCGACGCGCGGTGCGGTGGGGGTGACGGATTGGCGCAGCGCGCCGCGCGGGTCGTAGACGGTCAGGGCTTCGAGCGTGGTGGTGAGCATGGGGGTTTCCTCCGTTACAGCGCGCAGGTGCCGTCGATGCAGACCGGGCCGCCGGGCTTGGCTTCCACCGGGCCGATGGAGCGCAGCACCGGCGTGTTCATGTGGCCCCAGCCGGGAATGAAGACCGAGAAGCGCCCGGCCTCCCCGCCCATAACGAAGAGATGGATGTTGTCGGCGCTGGGGACGATGGGGATGCGGCTGTCGGGGTCGCGCTTCACCCATTTGGGCAGGTTGCGGTTGTAGACCTTGCCGTAGCGGTGGTCGCGGCTGATCAGCCGGAAGGCGTTGCCGCTGTGCATCCACAGGTAGTTGCGGATGTCGCTGCGGGTCCAGCCATGCTGGGCGATGGTGTTGGCGTGCTCCAGCCCCAGCACCACGACGCAATGGCCACCCAGCACCGCGTTGTTGCTGCCGATGGTGCTCATCGCGCTGCACATGGTGTCGAGGATGCCCTCGGGGTCGTTGCATTGGTGGTCGGTGACGCTGTGCGGGGCCTCGGCCGCGATGGCGAAGACGGTGCTGTCGGTGGCCGCGTAGCCCTTTTCCACGTGGTAGGGGGCGAAGGGGGATTGGGCCTCGTTCTCGGCCACGCAGTAGCTGTACTTGCCGGGGTGGCCCAGCGTGGACTTGTCCAGTTCGGCCGGCCAGCCGCCGCCGACGTTGAGCATCATCAGGCGCACGGCACGGCCGATGGTGGCGTTGGCGCGGTTGCCACTACCAAAAGCGTTGCAGCCGCCATTCATGCCGATCTCGGCCGCCAGCGGGCCGTTGACGATGATGAGCGGGCTGGCGACATGGGTGGTGGCCTGCACGCCGTTCAGGTTGAAGGCGCGGTCGGTGATGGCGAGCATGGCGGCCCGCACCACCGGCGCGTATTCCGGCCGGCAGCCGGCCATGACCATGTTGATGGCCATGACTTCCCGCGTCAGCACGCCCCAGCGCGGGGCGACGCGGCATTCCTCGTACTGGGCATCGCCACCCAGGGCGGCGACGCAGGCGGCGACCTTCTCAGGCGTCGGCGGCACCACCGGCAGGCCGTCGGTGAAGCCGCGCTCGTAGTACCACTCGATCAGGTCGGTGCCGGGGGGGACGCTGCCGCGGGTCTCGGCGCCGCCGTGCAGGTCGCGTTCGGTAAAGCCGTCCATGGTCGCCTCCAGCTTGCTTGGCGGCAGCTTTCGCCGAAGCGGGGGCCGGGTGCAACCCGCTGCTCCGGCGTGGCCTGGCGCATAATCGGCATGAGGCTGCGCGGGAAGGGTTGCGGAGCGGCCGCCCAACGGTTAGAAGCCGCCGCCTGCGACCCTGGTTCGCTGCCGTAGCTCAGTGGTAGAGCACTCCCTTGGTAAGGGAGAGGTCGAGAGTTCAATCCTCTCTGGCAGCACCATCGCACCTCATTGATTGCGTTGGGTATTCAGGCAGATCAAGCACTTGGCAACTCTCTCATGCTACAGAGAGGTGCTACAAAGTGGCTCTTTCGATGATCCGGCCGACCAAGCATCGCCGTACCGGCATCTACCTCCTTCGCAAGGCTGCGCCCGTTGCGTTGCGCCCGACTTTTGGGGGCGCTTGGGAAGTGATTGAGAACCTCAAGACCAAAGACCCTGACGAGGCAAGAAAGCTTGCGCCGGCGGCCATGGACCGTATCGAGGCGAAGTTCAAAGCCGCCAGGGCACACTCGCAGGGGAAGAAGACGGCCCTGACCTCCCGCGAAGTCGCGGCTTTCGTGGGGGAAATCTACCGGAAGGCGGCCGTCGAGATTGAGCGCGACCCTGGCGAAGTACACGATTGGGAAGCTCATTTGAACGCCCTGAATGACGCGGTCCCCGGGCCAGTTCTTGGAGAGGTGGCTACGGAAGCAGAACACGGTGACGAGCGGGCGTTCTCGCCAGGAGGTCTGGAACTGGCTAGTGCCAAAGCGCTGCTGGCGTCGCAGGGCATTGCTGCTGACGACGTCACGGTTCGGTCAGGTCGGTCGGTCGGTCGGTCGGGTGACGGCTGCCGCTGATGTTGAAGCCAGGGAAAGTACTGGCGCTTGCAGCGTAATCGACTGCGCCACCGCCGGAACCATCATTCCAGTAATAGCGTACTGATGAGTGTTTCCGACGGCCCACCCTGCCAGTGCAATTATGCCTGCTCCTGCCAAATACCTTAGAATCCGCTTCATTGGTCTCATCTTACCGGAGTCGAAATGAGAGACGATAGCGCAATAAGCTAAGGTTAAGGCGAGATGGAAGGCAAAGATGCAGCCAAGCTTTGGGCCACTAGGCCCGTGGACGCCGAGGGCAGAGAATTCTTTTCCAGTATGCAGGCGATGTACTCATCCTGCCGTTCCCACCCCTGAATTCGCATGCCAGCATTCGCCGCAAGTACCTCTGGAGAACGACCCGTGAAAAAGAATACGTGTAGATGAGAGAAATCGTACCGATATTCGAAGCAGGGTGTTGCGTGGATCAACCTGCCACCAGGCTTCAATCTGGCGGCGAGGCGCTTGGTTGTACCTATCGGATCGAAAAGGTGCTCCAGCACGTTATGCGAAAGGATACCGTCGAAGTTCCGCTGCTCAATCTCTTCCCAGGTGCCGAAAACATGGTCAGAGGCGATCGGCGCGCTTGGCTCGAAGCCCCAGATGTTCCAGCCTTCACTTCGCAGCTTGGTTATCGCGGCCGACCAAGCACCGCCGCAGCCGAAGTCAAGGTAAGTACCGTCACGGCGCGGACGCAGCAGATGGAAGGTACGGATAGTTGATTCCGCCGAATCTCCCTCAGAATAGATCTGATAAAGATTACGGTACTCCAGATCCACCATTTCTTGGTCGAGCCGGAGCATTTTTTGCGGGCCGAAGACGACCTCGCAGTTCGGGCATTTGTGGCGCAGTAACCTACCACCCAAAAATTGGCAGGCACTGACCAATGGTTCGAACGGCGCGCCATCGCCAGGCTGACCGCAGAGAGCGCAGTGCAAAGGCACCGTCCCACCCATTGCCGCTTCCAGCAGATCAATGGTGCCCCAATGCGCCTTCATGGCGTAACGGATGGAGCCACGCAGCGCTTCCTCAACCCGATCCAGTCTCTGCGTAACCGCTTGTGGATCGACCATACCCGGCGGCTCGGCTGCGCGGGACGCAGTTCCTGCAAGCACCTTCGCTTCAAGCGCCTTCAAATGCGCCAGCGTGGCGTTGCTAAGGAGTTGAACGCCGAAGGGGCTGAGGCCGCGGTTGATTATGCCTGCAAGGCTTAGTCGGTGTGTCCTGGCCAAAACCAATCTCCCTGCCGCCCCAGTCGATTGGGTGCATGCACATCCCAACTTCCGCCCGTGTTAGCCCGGATTGTTCACCGGGGTTGGCGGGCATGGTGCAACCCCTTGATCGGGCATAGAATTCGGCTGCGAGACCTGAACCCAGCCGATTTTGGAGCCCATGCCCGCCAAGCCTGACGCTACCCCCGCACTGCCCGGCCTGTCACCGGTCCACTGCAAGCC
>CANGNF010000080.1 GCA_947455205.1 Acetobacteraceae bacterium
AGCAATGGCCAGCTGAGCACCATCCGCTTTGGCAATATCGCCAAGGCGGTGATGGCCGAGGTGGTGCAGTATTTCGCCAAGGTGGCGCTGGTGAACCCGGTGCTGAATGCGGTGTTCGGCAGCAACCGCAGCACGCTGGGTGACCTTGGTGGTGTCGTTGGCAGCGTGTTCGGCGGCAGTGGTGGCGGCGCCGCAGGCGGCGGCACCGGCAGCATCATGATCGATGGCATTCCCGCTGCGGCCTATACCCCGCTGGCGGAGGGGGTGTCCGGCCCGGTGCTGTCTGTCCCCGCCGGCGCGACCTACAGCGTCGACGGCACGGTCTCCGGCCTTGGCGTGCTGCGCAGCGCTGGTGGCGTGGCGGTGGCTGCGCAGGGCGGCGGTGCCATGAGCCAGCTGGGCATGCTCAGCAGCGGCGCCAGCGTGGTGAACCAACTCTCGGGCGGCTCGATGTACGGCGGCATCGGCCGTTCGCTCGGCCTCACCGGCGAGGGCGGGCTGTTCAGCGGCGTGGGCGAGAGCATCACCAACACCTACCAGAACATCGCGGCCACGCCGCTCTGGAGCTATGGCGATCTCACCGGCGCCACCAACAGCGCCCTCGGCGCCATGCCCAACGGCATGTATGGCCCGGCCACCGAAAGCGCGGTGGCCGCCCAGGGCGCCGGTGTCGGCACGCTCGGCCAGGTGGCCGGTGGTGCGGCCGGGGTCATCGGCGGTGCCTATGGCATCTATTCCGGCATCCAGAAGGGCGGCGTTGGCGGCGGCTTTCAGGTCGCTGGTGGCGCCGTCACCGCCGCGGCGGGCGTCTCGTCGCTGCTGGCCTCGGCCGGCATCATCAGCGCCTCGCTCGGCCCGGTCGGCTGGATTGCCGGCGCGGTGCTGGCCATCATCGGTGCGCTGCTGCCAGGCCAGAAGCCTTCCAACATGGAGGGCAACGCCACCTATGACTTCGCCACCGACAGCACCGTCATCGGCGGTCAGACCGGCAAGAAGTACAGCCAGGGCAACCGCGACACCGCCGCCTCAATGATCGGTGGCGTGGTCGATGTCGCCTCGCGGCTGGAACGCACGTTGGGCATTACCTTCAACCAGAAGGTGGCCATCGGCGTCGGCAACCGCGACGGCATCTACTACCGCGTCAATGACGGCGCCGCCGCGCGCTATGGCCGCAGCGACCAGGGTGCGCAGGATCTGGCACGGGACCTGGTGCACGACATCACCGTGCAGAGCGCCGGGCAAATCCCCAATGCCGCGGTGCGCATTCCCATCCAGAGCGGGGTCAAGTGGGACAGCCTCAGCGGCGCGCTGCAACAGATCCAGCAGGTGCTGGATACCACCAATGGGGGCCGGCCCAGTGCCAACCAGAATATTGCCGCTGAGCACATCGACTGGCGCGATTTCGGCAACGGCCTGGCCGACCTCAAATGGGTCAAGGACACCTATGAGACCCTGACCGCCAGCCAGTTGCCGGCCGACAAATTCGCCCGTGCCGTGCAGCAGTTGAATGATCAGTTCGACGCCGCGGCCAGCAAGGCGGCGCAGCTGGGGCTTTCAGAGGCGGCGGTGAATGCCTCCCGCGCCCGCCAGTTGCAGGGCCTAGCCGACCAGCGCGACCTGGAGGGGCTCAAGCTGGTCGCCAGCCAGCAGAACACGCTGACCAGCTTTCTCGACAACCTGACCTACCAGAATGCCAGCCCGGCCGAGCGGCTGAGCCTGGCCCAGGGGGCCTTTGGCCAGGCGCTGGAGGCGGCCCGCGGTGGGGACATTCGCAGCGCCGACCTGTCGACGGTGACCAAGTCGGCGGCGACGCTGTTGCAAGCGGGCCAGGCCTATTACGGCACCGGTGGGGGCGCGGCCGACCTGGAGCGGTTCGTTCGCTCCTCCATTGAGAGCCTCGGCGCCCAGCTGAACCTGCCGGCCTTTGGCGGCGACCTGGAGGCCAGCCTTTCGGCCGCGGTGAACCCGCTGAAGGATGAGTTGCAGCTGCTGCGGGACGAGGTGGCCGGTCTGCGGGAGGAGCTGCGGACCTCGCGGCTGCGGCTGGCCGCATGATGCTCGCCGCCGCTCCCCTTGCCGCCATCGCCCTGGCGGCGATCTGGCCCAGCGTCGCCGGGCTGAGTGCCGCCAGCAGCGCGCCGGTCGAGGCGCAAACAAACGAGCCGTCGGTCTGGCTGGCCGAGATCGGTGCCGCCGCGGCCAGTGCCGGCAGTGGGCCGGCGCCGGTCGCCCTGCTGCCGTTGGCCATGGCGCCGATGGGCGCGCCGGACCGGCCCGCCGACCTCACCGCGACGCTGCCCATCGTCCGGGTCTCGGATCGGGGCTGGATCGGTGAGCCTGGCGACAGCCTGGCGCCCAACACGCCCTATGCCGCCCGGCTCGCTGAGCCGCCGGCCATCGAACGTAACCTGCCACTCTATCCCGACACCAGCCGCCGGCTGGCACTGACCGCCGGGGAGTTGCGGCTGGTGAATGGCGATGGCGCGCTGGATGCGCTGGCGGGCGATTGGTCGGTGGCGGGGCGGCGGGTGGTGCTGCGGCGCGGCCCGCATCGCCGGCCGCTGCACGCGCCGCTGACCGAGTTCAGCCAGGTGGCCGATCTGCGCGCCGCGGGCGCTGCCTCCGGCACCACCCGGCTGGCGGTGCCGCTACGCCCGGCGGCGGTGGAGTTGAATGTGCCGGTTTGCGGGCTTTATGCCGGCACCGGTGGGCTGGAGGGGCCGAGCACCCTGGCCGGGCAGTTCAAGGCGCGGCTTTACGGCCTCAAGCGCAATGTCGAGCCGGTGCTGATCGATGCCGGGCTGCTGCTTTACCAACTGCATGATGGCCCGCTGCAACAGGTGCTGGCGGTGCGCGACAAGGGCGTGGCGCTGACCACCGGTGGCGACGTCGCCAGCTATGCTGCGCTGGCCAGCGCCACCGTGGCGTCGGGCACCTACAAGACCTGCCTGGCGGCGGGGCTGCTCCGGGTCGGCGCCACGCCCTCACTGCTGACCGGGGATGACCGCGGATGCGGCGACGCTGGACGGTAGTGGTGCGCTCGATACCGGCAGCCAGTCGCTGGGCACAGCCATGGCCAGCTTTGGCTTGTGGGCCTGGGCCAGCAGCACGCCAATCGTGGCTCGGTACATCCGCCTGCAATTCACCGGCACGACCAGCGACGCCTATCTCCAACTCGGTCGGCTCTGGGTGGGTCCGGCGCTCGTCACCACGCGCCAGGCCTCCTACGGGTTTAGCCTGGGGGCCAGCGACCCAGGCAGCAACGCCCGTGCGCCGCTCACCGGTGTGCGCGATGTCCAGCGCGGCCGGCCCTATCGGACGCTTGCCTTTACCGGCGACACCCTGACTACCGCCGAGGCGGCCCAGGTTGAGCAGGCGGCGCTCGCTGCCGGCAGCACCGGCCAGGTGTTCGCCGCCCGCGTCCACACCGACCCCGCCCGCACTGGCTGCTTTGGCGTGTTCAGCCGGGCGCCAACCCTGACCCGCGTCGCCAATGCGCTCTGGCGCGCCGACTTCTCCCTGGAAGAGGATCTCTGATGGGCACGCCTGTTGTCCTGGCCGACCGCGTCCTGGTGGCCACCACCACCACCGGTACCGGCACCTATGCCATCGGCACCGCCATCACCGGCTACCTCGACCCGGCCGGCGCCGGCGTCACCACTGGGGCGCGCCTGGCCTATGTCGTGGTCGATAGCCTCACCGCGCCGACCGCGTTCGAGATCGGCGAAGGGATCTACACGGCTGGCTCGCCGGGCACGCTGACCCGGGCGCAAATCAGGCGCAACACCGCCGGCGGCACCTCCGCCATCAACTGGGGCGCCGGCACCAAGTACCTGATGCTGGCGCCTGGCGCGGCAAACCTGCCGACGCTCGACACCGACGGCGCGCTGACCGCCCCGGCACTGACCTTGACCGGCGCGGCGACCGTCGGTGGCGCGTTGATAGTCGGCACCGGCATGACGCTCTCGGCGGGCGTCGCTGCCCTGCCGGCGGGGACCGCCGCAGCCCCGGCGCTGAAGGTCGGCGGCCAGCAGAATGGGCTCTCCGCCGCCACCGCCAATACGCTGGTGGCCTCCGCTGGCGGCACCGCCATCGGCACCTTCAGCAGCACCGGCCTGGCGGTGGCCGGCAATGTCTCCTGGAGCAGCGACCAGCGGCTCAAGGCCGAGATCAGGCCGGCCCGGCTCGGTCTGCAGCAGGCGCTGCGCATTCAGCCGGTCACTTTCCAACGGATCGGCCGCAGGCGCCGCCGCGAACTGGGTGTGCTGGCGCAGGCGGTGCAGGCGGCGCATCCGTTGGCGGTGACCAAAGATAGCGATGGCCATCTCGCCGTCTCCGCCTCCGGGCTGGATGCCATTCTGCTCGGCGCCATCCACGACGTGGCGGCGGAGTTGAACACGCTGAAGGCGCGGCTGCAGGCACTGGAGCGCCGCCGCGATGCCTGATCTCGAAGCCACCTACCTCGCCGCCGCCAGCAAAGGCACGGCACCGACGGCGCGTAGCATGTCGGCGCTGAGCGACTGGTGCGTCGCCCGCGGCAGTGCCGCGCTCGCCACCGCCCAGGCGCTGAACGACTTTGTCACCAGCTACACCACGCCGGGCTCGGCGACCTACGCCAGCCCCGGCACCTACAGCTTTACCGTGCCCTACTTCGCCAGCCTGACCGCGGCGGTGAATGGCGCCGGCGGTGGTGGCGGCGGCAATGTGGGCCCCGGCGGCACAGGCGGATATTCCGCCTTTGGCGGCGTCGTCGGCTATGGCGGGGGTGGTGGCGCCACTGCCCCGGCAGGCGGCATAGGCGCGGCCGGTGGCGCCACGGGTGGCGACAGTAATGTGGCCGGCGCAGGTGCCGGCGGTGGCATCGGGGCCTGGGACCAGTCCTCCGACAAGAGTGGCACCTATGACAGCTTTGCCGGCAATGGCGGAGCCGGTGGTCGCGCCGTGAAGAGCTTCGCGGGTGGCGCGCTGACGCCCGGCAGCACCGTCACCATCGTGGTCGGTGCGGCAGGCGGGCCGGGCAGCGGCGCCGGCAATCAGCGCGGCGCGGCGGCCGGCGCCAATGGCAGCGTCACCATTTCCTGGAGCTGAACGACATGACCCTTTTGGTGCAACGCTATGCGCCGCTGGCTGGCTCGCCCGCGGAAGCGCTCTGGCGCGAGGGCGAGGCCAGCTATGTCGAGGCCGGGTTGGCGCGGCACGGCGCGGTGACGGCGCCCCCGCCTGATCTGATTGGCTGGTCTGCTCTGGTCGATGGCGAGTCGGCCGGGCTGCAGGCCTGCCGGCTGTTGCCCGAGGTTGGCGAAGCGCATGGGCTGCTGTCCTGGGTGCGGCCGAGCTTTCGCCAGCGTGGGGTCTTTGCCGCGATCCAGGCGAAGGTGGATGCCGATCTGCTGGCTGAGGGCATCACCACCATCCGGTCCTGGGTGGTCGACGGGCCGGGTGCTGCAGCGATGGCCGCCGCCATCATCGCGCGTGGCGGCGCGAAGGTGGGGGAACACCAGGTGGTCACTGCTGCCGGTACCACGGTGAGCTACCATGAATATCTGCGGCCGCTACGCGAGGGGTAGTGCAGAGATCATGGATCGCGGTCACCGCACCACCTCCAGCCAGCCGGCTGCGGCGATTTCGCGCTGTTAAACAGAGCTCTCCGCGTACTCGAGCGGCTACCACCTGGGGTTGCGAGCGCAGACAGCTATGTAGGCGCCGCGGCTGTTTGGGCTGTCGGCGGCGGCGCCGGTCATCCTCTATGCCTGCCTTTCGGTGCCGGTGGAGAAGCGGGAGTTCCAGGTGAGGTGTCCTAGGACCTGCTCTCCCTGGCCAGCGGGACGATGGCTCTCATGGATGTGACGGCGACTGGATCCAGGCAGGGAATATGGCCCAGGCGTCGCCGGTCAGTTCGACGCGGTTCATCGACCTGACGGTCTTCGCCTTGACCGACAACACCGTGCGCGTCATGGCAAGCAACATCTCGGGCGCGACGTTCGATCTGGCGGCAGCGACGCTGTCGGTCCAGGTGGTGAAGCGCCGGATCCCCTGATCACCCGCGCAACATCCCGCGCAGCCATCCCAGCCGCTCCGCGGTCGCAGCCTCGGCCTGCCGCTCGACTTCGCGATAGGCTGCCAGAACCTGCTCGCCCAGGACGCTGAGCTTCGCCCCGCCGCCGCGCGCGCCACCCGCCATCGTCTCCACCAGCGGCGTCCGAAAATCCGCATTCAGCGCCGACACCAGGTCGTGTGCGCGTTGATACGACATCCCCATGCTTCGTCCGGCCGCGGCGATGGAGCCGGTGTCCTGGATCAAGCTGAGAAGGTCCGCCTTGCCGGGGCCGAGGGCCACGCGGTCGCTGAGCGTCAACCGCAGCGTGATGATGCGGCGGGCCTTGGCGGGCGATTCACTTCGGGGGTGTGGCGGCATCGCGTGGAACCAAACACGCGGACCGGCACCATGCCAAGCGCGAAGCTTGAGGTGATCGGCGCATTTCGTTATCTTTCATGGCGGATAACGGTCGGGGTCCCCATTGTTCGCATCCCCATCTCGCGGCGCCGCACTCAGTTGGGGAATCGCCATCGGCACCCTGGGCGGTTTGATTGGCCTGGGCGGCGCCGAATTCCGGTTGCCGGTCCTTCTCGGTACGTTTGCGCTGGCAGCCCACCAGGCGGTTCGCATGAACCTGCTGATGAGCCTGGCCACGCTTGTCGCCTCGGCCGTTGCGCGCTTCGGCTTTGCCTCCTTCCCCGATCTGGCTGACCACGTGCCGGAAATCGCCGCCCTGACTGCCTTCGCCATGGCTGCGGCCTGGTTCGGCGCGGGTCTGCTCGCACGCATCGACGCACCGAGCCTGACGCGGGTGATCGCCGTGCTGCTCGCCGCGATCGGCCTCCTGTTGCTGGTCGAGGCTGTGGTGGGGGAGGCGTTGCATCTCGGTGCCGCGCCTGGCGGCTGGTGGCGGCCGGTCGCTGGTGCTTTCGCCGGCGTGGCCATCGGTCTCGTCTCCTCCCTGCTCGGCGTGGCCGGGGGCGAGATGATCATCCCCACCTTGATCTTCGGCTTCGGGCTGGACATCCGCACGGCAGGGACCGCGAGCCTCATCATCAGCCTACCCGCAGTCGCCGTTGGCGTGCTGCGCCATGCGCGCGCCGGCGGCTACAGGGACCGCAGCGCGCTTTTGGGCATTGGCGCTCCGATGGCGCTTGGGTCCGTCGTTGGTGCCACATTGGGGGCTGCGTTGCTTCCCCTTGTGCCGTTGGGTGCCCTCAAGTTGTTTCTCGGCGCGATCCTGCTGGCCTCCTCGGTCAAGCTATGGCGCAAGGGCGCCGCCAAGGCCGCGGCGGCGCGGGAAGCCGCAGAGGGTCGGGCGTGACCCGGGCGGTGCTTGTGCTGGGCGCCGGCGACATGGGCTCCGCAGTGGCCCATGCGCTGCACGAAGCGGACCTTGCCGTGGCGATCGTCGATGACCTCGCGCCCGCTCATCCACGTCGCGGCATGGCCTTCGTCGATGCGCTCTGGGACGGTCACGTGCACCTCGCAGGTCTCGACGCCGTCCGCGTCGACGCTTCCACGGCATTGGCCGAGCAGCTTGATCGACGCACGGCTATCGCGATCACCGCGCTGCCGATGCGGGATGTCCTCTCTGCCGTCACCTGGCATGCGCTGGTGGATGCACGCATGCGCAAGCGGATCACGCCGCCCGACCGGCGTGGGCTGGTGCCCCTGTCCATCGGGCTGGGCGTCGGCTTCGTTGCCGGCACGAATTGCGACCTGGCGATCGAGACGAGTTGGGACGCGCTTGGGCAGGTGGTGCGCGATGGCGCGACGCTGCCGCTACGCGGCGAGCCTCGTGCCATCGCGGGCGTGGGACGGGAGCGATCCGTCTATGCCCCTGTCGAGGGAATTGTGCGCACCAGCTTGCGGATCGGTGATCGGGTCCTGGCGGGCGATCCCGTCCTCGATCTGCACGGCGCCGTGCTCCGCGCGCCGCTCCCTGGCGTCCTGCGCGGATTGGTGCGCGACGGCGTGCGGGTCGCCGCGGGCGCGAAGGTGTTGGAGGTGGATCCGCGTGGCCAAGCTGAGCTCTGCTTCGGGCTCGCCGAGCGCCCCCGCCGCGTCGCGCTCGGCGTTCTCGCGGCAATCGGCGGCCATTCGTGGCTTTAGGATTGATGCATTGGACATCAAGGTATAGGTATGCCTGATGACAGCCAATCTCCGAACCACGCCGCCACCCCGCGTAGACTATGCCTCCCGTGACTATTGGGCCGGCACCATCAAGATGGGCCTGTCCAAATTCTTCATCCTGCGCGTCCTGCATGATGGGCCGATGCATGGCTACGAGGTCGCTCGAGCCGTGGAACACACCACCGGCGGCTGCTGCTCGCCCACGGAGGGCACCATCTACCCCGTCCTGCGGGAGTTCGAGGCTGGCGGCTTCGTCACCGTTGTGGAGGAAGTCGTCCAGGGTCGCCAGCGGCGGGTCTATGCACTGACCGATGCCGGCCGCGCCGCCTTTCGGGTGGCACTGGATGCCTGGATGGAGGCCACGACCGCGCTGCAGGACACCGGCCGCGCCTTTGCCGCCGCCGACCGTGCCCGCGCCTGCAAATCAGGGTGTTAGGCCCGCCGTATTACGTCCGATTTTCGCCTACATACATCAATCATCTATGCATCAAGGTAGACAGGTATGAGCCAAGCCCAACTCCCCATTGCGATCATCGGCGCCGGCCCTGTGGGCCTCGCCGCGGCGGCGCAACTCATCGCGCGTGGACTGGAACCGTTGGTCCTCGAAGCAGGCGCTGAGGTCGGCCACGCGGTCCGCGCCTGGCGGCATGTGCGGATGTTCTCCCCATGGGCCTTCAACACGGATGCGGCCGCGCGCACCCTGCTCGAAGCTGAGGGCTGGGTCGCGCCCGACCCCGATGCCTATCCGACCGGCGGCGACATCGTGGATCGCTACCTTGCGCCACTCGCCGCCACCACCGCGCTGCGCGGGCGCATCCGCACCGGCTCACGCGTGGTTGGTGTTGCACGCCGCGACGTCGGCCGCCTGCACAACGCCGAAGGCCGCGACACCACGCCCTTCGTCCTGCATGTCGAGACCTGTTGCGGCATCCAGGCGATCGAGGCGGGTGCGGTCATCGACTGCTCGGGCACCTGGCACGCGCCGAACCCGGCCGGCAGTCACGGCATGCCCGCGCCCGGCGAGGACGCCCGGGCCGACCGCATCGCCTATGGCATCCCTGACGTGCTCGGCGTGGAGCGCAGCGTCTATGCAGGCCGCACCACCCTCGTGGTCGGTGCGGGCCATTCGGCGATGAATGCCGTGCTCGATCTTGTGGAGTTGGCCAAGAGCGCACCCGATACGCGGATCCTGTGGGCCTTCCGCCGCCCCCTCGGCGCGGTCAATTTCGGCGGTGGCGCGCGCGACGGGCTGACGCAGCGCGGCGATCTCGGCGCGCGTGCACAAATGCTGGTCGAGAGTGGGGCCGTCACGGCGCTCGCCCCGTTCCTGATCGATCGCATCAGGACAACCGATGACAGGCTTGCCGTCACCGGCCGACAGGATGGCCGTGCGACGACGGTGCAGGCCGACCGCATGATCGTCGCAACGGGCTTCCGGCCGGACCTGTCCTTCCTGCGCGAAGTGCGGCTTGGCCTTGACCCGGCGGTGGAGGCGACGCCGGCGCTCGCGCCGCTGATCGATCCCAACCTGCATTCCTGCGGGACGGTCCGGCCGCATGGCGAGGCAGAGCTTCGGCACCCCGAGGCGGGCTTCTACATCGCCGGCATGAAGAGCTACGGGCGCGCACCGACCTTCCTGCTCGCCACCGGCCACGAGCAGGTCCGCTCGATCGCGGCCTTCCTAGCGGGCGATGTGGCAGCCGCTCGCCGCGTCGAGCTGGTGCTGCCGGAGACCGGCGTGTGCTCGACCGACCGATCGCCTGCCGCTGCGGCCGCCTGCTGCACGCCGGCGACGCCGCAAGGCGTGTGCTGCGCGCCCAAGCCGGAGCTCGCAACCGAGGATTCGTGCTGCGGGCCCAAGGCGAACCAGCCGCGCGTGGAGGTGGAGCCCGCCAAGTGAGTCTGGCCAGCGGGCTTGGCCAGGACAGTCCGGCCGATGCCGCCGCCAGCCGTCCGCGATGGGCGGTCGTGTCGGCGATCGGCGTCGCCCAGATCCTGGCCTGGGGATCATCCTACTATCTGCTGTCTCTCCTGGCAGGCCCGATCGCGGCGGATACCGGCTGGTCTCTCGCTTGGGTGTTTGGGGCGCTATCGGTCGGCCTGCTGGTCTCCGGCCTCGTCTCACCCAGGATTGGGCACATCATCGAGCGGCGTGGCGGCCGGCCCGTCCTGGCTGCCAGCGCAATCCTGCTCAGCCTCGGCCTTCTCGGTCTTGGCCTGGCACCCACACTGCCGGCCTTCATCGCAGCCTGGGTCGTGATCGGTGCCGGCATGGGCGCGGGCCTTTACGACCCGGCCTTTTCGGCCCTGGGGCGGTTGTACGGGGAGGACGCCCGGCCGGCGATCACCCAGGTCACGCTGTTCGGGGGCTTCGCCAGCACCGTCTGCTGGCCACTCACCGCTATCCTCGCCGAGACCCTCGGGTGGCGCGGCGCATGTTTCGCCTATGCGGCCATCCATGCCGTCGTGGTGCTGCCGCTGTATCTGTTCGGGCTGCCGCGTGAGGCGCCGAGCGCGCCGGTTCCAAAGATCGCGGGCGGGCAGGCCGCCGGCAGCCTGCGCGCGGACCAACGCATGCCGTTTCTGCTCCTCGCGGCGGGCTTCACGCTGGCCTATGCGACGATGACGGTCATCGCGGTGCAGTTGCCCACGTTGTTGCAGGCGCAGGGGCTGACCTTGGCCGCCGCCGTCGGCCTCGGCGCGCTGATCGGCCCCAGCCAGGTGGGCGGACGCATCCTGGAGATGCTGTTCGGCCGCAAGACGCATCCGATCTGGAGCCTGGTGGCGTCCACTGCCCTGGTGGTCGTCGGGATTCTGGTGATGGTGGGTGTCAGCGACGTAGCCGCGGCCGGCATCATCCTCTACGGCATGGGGAGCGGCATCCGCTCCATTGCGCGCGGGACCGTGCCGCTGGCCATGTTCGGGCGAGAGGGTTACGCGATCCTGATGGGCCGTCTCGCGCTGCCGACGCTGCTGGCGACGGCGGTGGCGCCGCTGCTGGGTACATGGCTGCTGGCCGGGCTGGGACCCAGCGGGACGCTGTATGTTCTTCTCGGCGCGGCGGTGGTGAATGCCGCCTTGGTCCTGCCGCTCATCCCCATCGCATTGCGCCGCTGAGCGGCATCAGCCGACACGGCCGAGGCGGCGCAGCACCCAGAGCCCGATCAGCGTCACCGGCGCGACGTGACCGAAAGCCAGGGCCCACCCCACGGCATCGTTCGGGCCTGTGAGGTCGAGCGCGATACCCACGATGATCGGACCAAGGAAGCCACCCGCATAGCCGCACATGCTGTGCAGGCCCATGGTTGCCCCTCGCCGATCCTTGTCCGCTGCCTGCACTGTGCCCGCCGTCAGCGCGGAACTGTCGAGATAGATCGCTGCATTCCAGGTGAGCACACAGAGGGCCGCAAGCGGCGCCGAGACCAAGGCCGAGAAGCCTGTCAGCAGGGCGAAGACCGCACCTGCGCCCATTGCCACGGTGACGACCCGCAGGCGCCCGAAGCGTTGCGCCACCTCATTGCCAGTCAGCGAAACGGCAATGCCTAGTAGCCCCGCTGCGGTGAAGATGGCGCTTGGTCCCGGCAGCCAGGCCGGCGCGCCGTGCCAGGCGATGGCTGTGGCCAGAAAGGTCACCCCCCAGGCGCGCAGAACCGCAATTTCCCAGGTGTGAACCGTGTAGCCAGCGATCCAGGCCATGGCGGCTCGGTTGCGGAACACAGGGCGGAAATCGAGCAGCGCTGTCGGGCTGCGCCCTGGATCGCGGTGCGGCGCCCCGCGCGGCATGGCGGCCGCGCCGATCAGCAAGGCCAGCAGGGCGGCCACGCCCCCGAACAGGAAGGCCGCGCCCGGGCCCGCCAGGGCATCGAGCAGACCCGCAACAGCAAAGGACGCAGCGCCCGCGACGCCAACACCGGCGGCGTGCAGCCCCACCGCGCGCGATTGTTCAGTGCCCTCCAACCGGTCGGCGAGCACCTTGAGGCCAGGCATGTAGCAGCCTGCCCAGCCGGCGCCGGCAATCAAGCGTAGCACCAGCGCGCTCCAGAACCCGTCCGCGAACAGCACGAAGCCGAGATGCGATAGGGCTGTCAGCCCAGTGCCCAGCATGTAGATCCGTCGCGCGGGAATCCGGTCGGTCAGGGCGACCAGCACCGGCACGGCCGCGACATAGGCTGCGAAGAAGGCTCCGATGAGCCAGCCTGCCTCCGCACCTGTCAGGGACCAGCGTGCGATGAAGTTCGGCAGCAGCGCGGGAAGCGTGAAGGTGCCGATCTGCGCCAGTACCTGCGCGGCCACGATGGCGACGACGAAATGGGCGGCGGTCACGGTAGGGTCGTGTCGGGCATGGCACGACGATAGCGGCAGCGTGTCCAGCTAGGGCAGCCCGCCTTGTGCACATCGGCCATTCGGGTAATCTCGAATTATGGATGAACATGCCGCCGTTGAAGCCTTGGCCGCCCTTGCCCAGGAGACCCGTCTGCAGGCCTTTCGCCTTCTGTTGCGGCAGGGTCCGGACGGGCTGCCCGCCGGCGAGATCGCCCGCCAGATCGGCACGCCGCCCAACACCATGTCCACCCACCTGGCGATACTGACCCGGGCGGGCTTGATCCAGGCCCGGCGCGAAAGCCGCCAGATCTTCTACGGCGTCGAGCTGACCGGCTTCCGCGCCCTGGTTGCCTTTCTGGTCGAGGATTGCTGCGGCGGCCGCCCCGGCGCCTGCGCGCCGCTGCTCGACGCCGCCTTGCCCCTCGCGGTCTGCACCCCCGTCACTGGAGACCGCGTATGACCGCCGCCGCCCCGCGCCGCCTGTCCTTCCTCGACCGCGGCCTGACACTCTGGATCTTCGCCGCCATGGCGCTCGGCATCGCGCTCGGCAGCCTGATCCCGGGCCTGCCGGCAGCCCTCGACGCGCTGTCCGTCAACGGGACCAACCTGCCCATTGCGATCGGGCTGATCCTGATGATGTATCCGCCGCTGGCGCGCGTTCGCTATGAGGCGCTGCCAGAGGTGTTCCGGGACCGCCGCGTCCTGCTGCTCTCGCTGGTGCAGAATTGGGTCATCGGCCCGGTGCTGATGTTCGCCCTCGCGGTCGTGTTCCTGTCCGACCGGCCGGAATACATGACCGGGCTGATCCTGATCGGCCTGGCCCGCTGCATCGCCATGGTCATCATCTGGAACCAGCTCGCGCGGGGCGACAACCAGTACGTCGCCGGCCTGGTCGCCTTCAACAGCATCTTCCAGCTGCTGTTCTTCGGCGCCTACGCTTGGTTCTTCCTCACCATCCTGCCGCCGCTAGTCGGGCTGGAAGGCCGCGTCGTCGAGGTCTCCTTCGGTACCATCGCGGGTGCAGTGCTGCTCTATCTTGGCCTGCCCTTCGGCGCCGGGTTTCTGACGAGGCGGGTGCTGGTCGCACGCCGCGGTGAGGCCTGGTACGCGGAGCGCTTCCTGCCGCGGATCGCTCCCATCACCTTGGCCGCGCTGCTGTTCACCATCCTGGCCATGTTCACGCTGAAGGGCGGCGATGTGCTGCGGCTGCCTTTGGATGCTCTGCGCATCGCAGTGCCGCTGGCGATCTACTTCGTGGTGATGTTCCTGGTTTCCTTCGCCATGGGGCGCTGGATCCGGGCGGACTACCCGCGCACTACCGCCATCGCTTTCACCGCGGCCTCCAACAATTTCGAGCTGGCGATCGCCGTCGCCATCGCCGCCTTTGGCCTGGCCTCGCCGGTGGCCTTCGCCACGGTGATCGGGCCGCTGGTGGAGGTGCCGGTGCTGATCCTGCTCGTTCGCGTGGCGCTGCGGCTGGGTCGCGCCTGGTTTCCCGGCGACGCGGCGCTGGCGGAGCCAGAGCCTGTTCGCGCCGCCCGTGCCTGAAGCCCTCGATGTCGTCGTGGTGGGCGGCGGCCAGGCCGGTCTCGCCGCGGGATACTTCCTGCGTCGCAGCGGGCTGAGCTTCGCGATCCTCGACGCGGGCGAGGCGCCGGGCGGTGCCTGGCGGCATGCCTGGGATTCGCTGACACTGTTCTCACCCACACAATGGAGTTCGCTGCCCGGATGGCCGATGCCGGCACCGGCCGGCGGCGGCTACCCTCCGCGCAACGCCGTGGTCGCCTATCTCGCCGCCTACGAGGCACGCTATGCGCTGCCCGTGCGGCGGCCGGTGCGGGTTGCGGCGATCCGCGCCGCTGGCCATCGCCTGCGGGTGGACGCCGACGATGGAGCAGCCTGGGATGCACGGGCGGTGATCAGCGCCACCGGCAACTGGGCAAACCCCTTCATCCCGGACATCCCTGGCCGCGACCATTTCGCCGGCCGTCAGATCCATTCGGCTGCCTACCGCCGACCCGAGGATTTCGCCGGCCAGTCGGCGCTGGTGGTGGGCGGCGGCAATTCCGGCGCGCAGATCCTGGCCGAGGTGTCCCGCGTCGCGGCCCTCACCACCTGGGTGACCGAGCGCGAGCCCGTCTTCCTGCCAGACGGCGTGGATGGCCGCGTCCTGTTCGAACGGGCGACGGCACGCTGGCTTGCGGAGCGCGAGGGGATGCCGGCGCCGCCAGCCCAGGGGGGATTGGGTGACATCGTCGCGGTCCCGCCCGTCCGCGAGGCGAGGGCCCGGGGCGTGCTTTGCAGTGTGCGGCCGTTCGCTCGGCTCAAGGCAGACGGCGCCGTCTGGGCTGACGGCAGATCGGTCCAGGCTGACGCCATCATCTGGTGCACCGGATTTCGCCCGGCGCTCGCTCATCTTGCGCCGCTCGGCCTGGTCGGCGCCGATGGCCGGGTAGCCGTGGATCGCCGAGGCCGTGCCATAGCCGAGCCGCGCCTTCTGCCGCTGGGTTACGGCGACTGGACAGGCATGGCCTCCGCCACGCTGGCAGGGGTGACACGCGCGGCGCGCGAGGCGGTCGCAACGGTCGCAGAAGCCTGCGCTGGACATTGAAGTGTCATTCCAATGTCACCCTGCGCCACGAAGATTCGATTAAAGTGGAAGCATGGAAACCGAGGAAGCCGCTTTCGCCTTCGCTGCCCTGGGACAGGGCACCAGGCTCGATCTGTTGCGCGCCCTTCTCGACGCCGGGCCGAACGGGCTGGCCGCGGGCGAGGTCGCCGCGAGGCTCGGCGTGCCGGCCTCGACGCTGTCCTTCCATCTACGAGCCCTGGATCAGGCGGGGCTGATTGCCGCGACCCGGCAGGGCCGCAGCCTGATCTACGCGGTGCAATTCGCGCGGCTGCGGGCGCTGCTCGCCTTTCTGGCCGAGGCCTGCTGCGGCGGCGAGCCCGACCGCTGCGGCGATCTCGGCCGGATCCTTGACACCATCACACGGGAGAAAAACACCATGCCGCATCCGGCCTTCAACGTGCTCTTCCTCTGCACGCACAATTCCGCACGCTCCATCATGGCGGAGGCGATCCTCGACAAGATCGGCCGGCCGCGCTTCGAAGGCTGGTCCGCCGGCTCCGACCCGCGGCCCGAAGGGCCGCTGCCGGAGGTGCTGACCCTGCTCAAGACACTGGGCCACGACGTCTCGGACCTCCGCTCGAAGTCATGGAACGAGCTGTCCGGCCCGGACGCCCCGAAGATGGATTTCGTCATCACCCTTTGCGACACGATCCAGGGCCAGACCTGCCCGGATTTCGGCGCCACGACCGTCACCGGCGCCTGGCCCCTGCCAGATCCCTCGAAGTTCAGTGGCAGCACGGCCGAGCGCGCGACGCTGCTCAACGAGGTCTATGCCGGGCTGCGCCGCCGGCTGGAAGCGTTTATCAGCCTGCCCGTCGCCTCGCTCGACCGCATAGCCTTGAAGGCGCGTGTGGACGAGCTGGCCGACCCACATGCGGTGATCCGGTGAGGATTTGGACAAGCCTGGAGGCAATAGCATGAGAGTTGGCATTTCCGGCATGGGCCGCATCGGGCGGCTGGCGCTGCGGGCAGCCATGGGGGCAGCGGAGCGCCAGGGTGATGATCCCCGCGCCGGCAATCGGCTCGAGGTCGTGCACTTGAACGAGATCAAGGGCGGCGCCACAGCCATCGCACATCTGCTGGAATTCGACAGCGTGCAGGGCCGCTGGCGCGCGCCCATGGCCGCCGAGGACAATGCGGCCATCCGCATCGGTGATCACCGCATGACCTATTCGGAGCACGCCAAGCCCGCGGATATCCCCTGGGGCGATCTCGGCGTGGATGTTGTCCTGGAATGCACCGGCAAGTTCCTCACGCCCGAGACCCTGCAAGGGCATCTCGACCGCGGCGCGAAGCGTGTGATCGTCGCGGCACCCGTGAAGTTCGAGAGCGTGCTGAACGTCGTCGTCGGCGTGAACGAGCAGCTGTACGATCCCGCGCGCCATCCCATCGTGACCGCGGCCTCCTGCACCACCAACTGCCTCGCCCCCGTGGTGAAAGTGGTGCACGAGGCGATCGGCATCCGCCACGGCCAGATCACCACCATCCACGACCCGACCAATACCAACGTCGTCGTGGACGCGCCGCACAAGGACCTGCGCCGCGCGCGTTCGGCAATGCTCTCCCTGCAGCCGACGACGACAGGCAGCGCCACCGCCATCGCGCTGATCTATCCGGAGCTGAAGGGCAAGCTGAACGGCCATGCGGTGCGTGCGCCGGTACTAAATGCCTCGCTGACCGACTGCGTCTTCGAGATGCGGCGCGAGACCACAGCCGAGGAGGTGAACGCCCTGTTCGCCCAGGCTGCTTCCGGGCCGCTCGCCGGCATCCTCGGCTATGAGAAGCGCCCGCTGGTTTCGGCCGACTACGCCCGCGACACGCGGAGCTCCATCGTCGACGCGCTGAGCACCATGGTGACCGACGGCACGCTGCTGAAGATCTACGCCTGGTACGACAATGAGATGGGCTACGCCTGCCGGATGGTCGATCTGGCCTGCCACATGAAAAGTGTGGGGATCTGAGATGAGCAGCGCCGGCACCCGCAACTACGCCATCGTCACCGCAGCCTATTGGGGCTTCACGCTCACCGATGGCGCGTTGCGGATGCTGGTGCTGCTGCACTTCTTCCGGCTCGGCTATTCGCCCTTCACCCTGGCATTACTGTTCCTGCTTTATGAGGCGGCGGGGATCGGCGCCAACCTGATCGGCGGCTGGCTGGCGACCCGCTTCGGCATAGCCCGCATGCTGGCGGTCGGGTTGTCCACACAGATCGCGGGCTTCCTGTTGCTCTCTGCCATGTCGCCTGCATGGAGCGCGGCCCTTTCCGTGGCCTGGGTGGTGATGGCGCAGGGGATTTGCGGCGTTGCCAAGGACCTCACTAAGACGGCGAGCAAATCCGCGATCAAGCTGACCGCGGGCGATGCCGCGGGACGGCTGTTCCGCTGGGTGGCCTTCTTCACCGGCAGCAAGAACGCGATGAAGGGCCTGGGCTTCTTCTTCGGGGGGCTGCTGCTGGAGGCGCTGGGCTTCCGGGGAGCCCTATGGGCCATGGCCGCGATGCTCGGCGTGATCCTGGTTGCCGTCGTGCTGTCGCTGCCGCCGCTGATGGGCCGGGCGAATGCGTCAAAATCCGCCAAGGAGTTGTTTGCGAAGAATCGCGGCGTGAATCTGCTGGCCGGCGCACGCGTGTTCCTGTTCGGCGCACGCGACGTTTGGTTCGTCGTCGGCCTGCCAGTCTTCCTCTACGCCTCGGGGTGGACCTTCACGATGGTGGGCGCCTTCCTGGCCGTTTGGACCATCGGCTACGGCATCATTCAGGCAGCGGCTCCGGCTGTCATTCGCAAGAGCGCCGACGGCCTGTCGTCGGAGGTGCCGGCGGCACGCTTCTGGTCGCTGGGCCTAGCGATCGTTCCCGCCGTGCTCGCGGCCCTCCTCGTGACCGGCGCGCCCCGGCCTGACATCATCGTGCCGATCGGGTTGTGCCTGTTCGGCGTGGCTTTCGCGGTGAACTCCTCAGTCCATTCGTACCTGGTGCTGGCCTATGCGGGCAGCGAGAAGGCGGCCGAGGATGTGGGCTTCTACTACGCGGCCAATGCCGCCGGGCGCTTCGCCGGCACGCTGCTGTCGGGTCTGCTCTATGCCTGGGCCGGTCTCACCGCCTGCCTGGTCGGATCGGCGCTGATGCTTGCCATCTGCTGGGCGCTGACGCTGGCCTTGCCGACGACCGCTGAGACCCGGACCGTGGCGGCATAGCGTTGCACGCCGGAAGGTGAATCAGTCGGTGAGACGCGTCTCATGACGGCCAGCGAAGGTTGGAATCCGGTTTCCACCGCTGCTCCAGTCGAGATCTCCACAAATAGTCTCCCCATCCGGGGGTACCGCGCTGAGGCGCAGGTTTGGCCGCGGTTTGCGCGACCACCTTGATGGTGCGCGGTGGGAATGACCGGGAAATTCCGCGCGGAGAGAGGGATTTCTCTCCGGACCTTGAGGGTAGGGTGATTTTCCCCACAAGGTTTACGGCGTTGAAAAACAACCAGATTGTAGTCCTTGGCGCGGTCGGAAGTTGCGCTTTCCATTGCCTGCCGATCCGTCCTGGCCGCTGAATCCGTGGCCACAATCCGCAAGCTCCCGCCCGGATCACCTACAACCAACCACGCGACCGAAAGACGGCGAGATCAATGCCCGGCGGCGCATACCAACCGCCTGCCCCATACCTCGCGCCGAGTTGCAGGGCCGCGTCCTTATTCCCGAATGGGATCCGCAACGGCGTGGTCTGCTCAGCGGAAGTTGAGGTTCGTGCGACCTTGGCCGGTTTGTTGCCGACGACTTTGCCGGCCTTTTTGCCTGCCTGTTCAGGGCGGGCTTTTCTGCTGCGTGCCGG
>CANGNF010000081.1 GCA_947455205.1 Acetobacteraceae bacterium
ATCGACGACGCCTCCCGCCTGGCCTTCACCGCCCTGTTGCCGGACGAGCGCAAGGAAAGCGCAACCCGCTTCCTGGCGGACGCGCTCGCCTGGTTCCGCGCCCACGGCGTCCGCGTGCAGCGGGTGATGACCGACAACGGCTCGGCCTACAAAAGCCGCCTGTTCGCCCAGGCCCTTGCCGCCCATGGCATCGGCCACAAGCGAACCAGACCCTACACGCCCAAGACCAACGGCAAGGCCGAGCGGTTCATCCAGACGTCCATCCGCGAATGGGCCTACGCTACGCCCTTCGCCAGTTCCGCCGAACGCAGCCGCGCCATGCACCCATGGCTCAGCGCCTACAACACAACCAGGCCACACTCAGCCCTTAAGGGAATGCCACCCATCAGCCGCATTGCCAGGAATGACCTTCTTGGCAATGACATCTAGCCGCCCAGCGCCAGCCTGATCGCCACCAGCGCGTCATCGGCCTTGTCGCCATCCGGCCCGCCGGCCTGGGCCATGTCCGGCCGGCCGCCGCCGCCCTTGCCGCCCACCGCCGCCGCCGCCGCGCGCACCAGGGCCACCGCATCCGCCTTGCCCGGCGCCGCCGCGACCACGATGCTGGCCTTGCCCTCGGCAGTGCTGACCAGCGCCACCACCTCGGCGGTGCCGGCCTTCAGGATCGCGTCGGCCACGCCCTTCAGGTCGCGCGCGGGGATGTCGCCCAGGTTGCGCAGCGCCACCTTCAGCCCGGCGATCTCCTCGGCTTCCTGCGCCGCGCCGCCGGTGGCCAACTTCTTGCGCAGCTCGGCCACGTCGCGTTCCAGCTTGCGGGACTGCTCCATCAGCGCGGTCACGCGCGCGGCCACGTCGGCCGGCGCCACCTTCAGCGCGGTAGCCACTTCCGCCAGGCGCTTCTCGGCGGTTTCCACCACCGCCAGCGCCGCCTCGCCGCATACCGCTTCCACCCGGCGCACGCCGGCGGAGACGGCCTGCTCGGCCACGATCTTGAACAGCCCGATATCGCCGGTGCGCCGCACATGGGTGCCGCCGCAGAGCTCCAGCGAATAGACGCCGAACTTCTCGGCCGCCGCGGGGTCGTGGCCCATGGAGACCACGCGGACCTCCTCGCCGTACTTCTCGCCGAACAGCGCCATGGCGCCGATCTGCACCGCGGCGTCCGGCGTCATAAGGCGCGTGGTCACCTCGGCATTCTCGCGCACCCGGGCGTTGACCTCGGCCTCCACCCAGGCCAGGTCGGCGTCGCTCATCGGCGCGTTGTGGGACACGTCGAAGCGCAGCCGGTCCGGCGCGTTGAGCGAGCCCTTCTGCGCCACATGGGTGCCCAGCCGCCGGCGCAGCGCCTCGTGCAGCAGGTGGGTGGCGCTGTGATGCGCGCGGATGGCGCCGCGGCGGGAATGGTCCACCTCCGCCTGCACGGCCATGCCGACCTTGGCCTCGCCGTGGGCCACGGTGCCCAGGTGGACGAACAGGTCGCCCAGCTTCTTTTGGGTGTCCTTGATGGTGATCCGGCAGGCGTCGCCGGCGCTGATCAGCCCGTGGTCGCCGACCTGGCCGCCGCTTTCGGCATAGAACGGCGTCTGGTTCAGGATGACCGCGACCTCGGCGCCGACCGGCGCGTTGTCCACCAGCTTGCCGTCGCGGACAATCGCCAGGATCTCGCCCTCGGCGCTCTCGGTGGAGTAGCCGAGGAACTCGGAGGCGCCGACCTTCTCCTTGATGTCGAACCACAGCGTCTCGGTCGCCGCCTCGCCGCTGCCGGCCCAGGCGGCGCGGGCGCGCTTGCGCTGCTCCGCCATCGCCGCCTCGAAGCCCTTGAGGTCGACGGACTTGCCCTCGCTGCGCAGCGCGTCCTGCGTCAGGTCCACCGGGAAGCCGTAGGTGTCGTACAGCTTGAAGGCGACATCGCCGGCAAGCACGCCGCCTTCGCCCAGCTTCTGCGTCTCGTCCGTCAGCAGGTGCAGGCCGCGTTCCAGCAGGGTGCGGAAGCGGGTCTCCTCCAGCTTCAGCGTGCCCTCGATCAGCGTCTCGGCGCGCTGCAATTCCGGGTAGGCGGCGCCCATCTGGCGCACCAGCGCCGGCACCAGGCGGTGCAGCAACGGCTCGCGGCTGCCCATCATGTGGGCGTGGCGCATGGCGCGGCGCAGGATGCGTCGCAGCACGTAGCCGCGGCCTTCGTTGGACGGCATCACGCCATCAGCGATGAGGAAGCTGCCAGCGCGCAGGTGGTCCGCCACCACGCGGTGACTGATGCGGAACGGGCCGTCTGCGTCCTGCCCGGTGGCCTCGGCGCTGGCCAGGATCAGCGCGCGCAGCGTGTCGGTGTCGTAGTTGTCGTGCTTGCCCTGCAAAATCGCGGCGAAGCGCTCCAGCCCCATGCCGGTGTCGATGGACGGGCGCGGCAGCGGCACGCGGGTGCCGGGCGGGCCTTCCTCGAACTGCATGAAGACCAGGTTCCAGATTTCGATGAACCGGTCGCCATCCTCATCCGGGCTGCCGGGCGGGCCGCCGGGGATGTGGTCGCCATGGTCGTAGAAGATCTCGCTGCACGGGCCGCAGGGGCCGGTGTCGCCCATCCGCCAGAAATTGTCGGAAGTCGGGATGCGGATGATCCGGCTGTCCGAGATGCCCGCGACCTTCTTCCACAGGTCGGCGGCCTGCTCGTCTTCCGAATACACCGTAACCAGCAGCTTTTCCTTCGCCAACGCGAAGTCCTTGGTCAGCAGGGTCCAGGCATGGGTGATGGCCTGTTCCTTGAAGTAGTCGCCGAAGCTGAAATTCCCCAGCATCTCAAAGAAGGTATGGTGCCGGGCGGTGTAGCCGACATTGTCCAGGTCATTATGCTTGCCGCCGGCGCGGACGCATTTCTGCGCGGTGGTGGCGCGCTGGTAGGCGCGCTTCTCGGCCCCGGTGAAGACGTTCTTGAACTGGACCATGCCGCTGTTGGCAAACATCAGCGTCGGGTCGTTGCGCGGCACCAGCGGCGAGGATTCCACCACCTGGTGCCCGTTGCGGGCAAAGTAGTCGAGGAAGGTGGCGCGGATGTCGTTGCTGCTGGTCATCGCGTCGAAAGGCCCTGTTCTTCTCCCGCCTCGGCGCGGGTCCAGGCTTTCACCTAGCGCGCCGGGCCGGGAGCGTGAAGGCCTTCGCTTACCAGGGCACCCAGGGGGCGGGCATGCCGACCAGATGGTGCAGGCCTTCCCAGGCCCAGTAGAACAGGCCAAGGCCCAGCAGCGGCCAGGCCAGGCGGTTGACGAAGCTCAGCGCCAGCGCCGGCGGCAACAGCAGTACCCAGTACAGCAGCATGGCGTCCGGACCACCCAGGCCGCGCCAGGCCAGCCGGCCGAGCCCGGTCATCAGGAAATCCGCCGAGGTGGCCGGCAGGCCGAACCAGCCCAGCAGCCAGCCCAGCGGCGCCATCAGCAGCAGCGCGCCCAGGACACGCAACGCCAGCAGCACCGGCTCGGGCAGCGCGCGGGTCGCCTCCTCCACCGCCACCACCGGATGCGCCGGCAGGCGCACCACCGGGGCGGGCAGCGGCTTCCAGGTCGGGAAGCTGGTTACCTGTTGGCCCCGCGGCTCCAGCTGCGGCCGCAGCACCTTGACCGGCCGCGGAGGCTCGGGCGCAAGGGCCGGCGGCGGGGCAAGTGCCGCCAGCGGCTGCTGCACGACCAGCGGCGCGGGAGGCGGCGGCGGTGGCGGCGGCACGACGCGCGGCCGCGGCGCCACCACCACAGGGCGTGGCGGCGCCACCGGCACCGGCTCGGGCTGCCGCTTCTGCTTGCGCTTGGGCGGCCCGAAGCTCATCCGGAAGCGGTCCGGTGGCAAAGGGTCGTGGTCGTATCCGACATAATTGGGTGGCGACATCGGCCTCAATCGTTGCGACTGCTGCCGCCTGCCTAGCACCCCGAGTCGCCTCAGGTCGAGGGGTTCCTCACAGGAATTCTGCTCCGAGTCAGAGACTTGTTGGTGACTCTTACCACGTGACTAGGGGTAGAGGGGTCACTCGGGACAACCAATGCGGTGCAGCAAAACAGCAGCAACGGGCGCCGCCGTCTCACCAGCCGACGCCCGCTCCATTATTGGCACAATCCAGCCGGCTATTCCGCCGCCTGCGCCTCGTCGTCGCTCTCCGGCCCGGTCATCATCGCATTGGCGACCACGCCGGCCTGGGCACGCACCCGGGCCTCGATCGCCGCGGCCATGTCGGGATGGTCGCGCAGGTACTGCTTGGCGTTCTCGCGCCCCTGGCCGATTCGCTGGCCGTCGCAGCTGAACCAGGCGCCGGATTTCTCCACGACGTTGGCCTTCACGCCCAGGTCGATGAGTTCGCCGACCTTGGAGATGCCTTCGCCATACATGATGTCGAATTCCACCTGGCGGAACGGCGGCGCCATCTTGTTCTTCACCACCTTCACCCGGGTCTGGTTGCCCGTGGCCTCGTCCCGGTCCTTGATCCCGCCGATGCGGCGGATTTCCATGCGGCAGCTGGCGTAGAACTTCAGCGCGTTGCCGCCGGTGGTGGTCTCCGGGTTGCCGAACATCACGCCGATCTTCAGGCGGATCTGGTTCAGGAAGATCAGCAGGCAGTTGGAGCGGGAGACGGTGCCGGTCAGCTTGCGCAGCGCCTGGCTCATCAGCCGGGCATGCAGGCCGACATGGCTGTCGCCCATCTCGCCCTCAAGCTCCGCCCGCGGCACCAGCGCGGCCACGCTGTCCACCACCAGCACGTCGATGGCGCCGGAGCGGACCAGCGTGTCGCAGATCTCCAGCGCCTGCTCGCCGGCATCCGGCTGGCTGATCAGCATGTTGTCGATGTCGACGCCCAGCTTCTTGGCATAGCCGGGGTCCAGCGCGTGCTCGGCGTCGATGAAGGCGCAGGTGCCGCCCTTCTTCTGGGCTTCGGCGATGGCATGCAGCGCCAGCGTGGTCTTGCCCGAGCTTTCCGGCCCGTAGATCTCGACGATGCGGCCCTTGGGCAGGCCGCCGATGCCCAGCGCGATGTCCAGCCCCAGCGACCCCGTGGAGATCACCTCCATGTCGCCGTCCAGCGTCTGCTTGGCGCCCATCCGCATGATGGAGCCCTTGCCGAAGGCCCGCTCGATCTGCGAGAGCGCCGCGTCCAGCGCCTTGTTCTTGTCTGCTGCCATAGTCCGCAATCCCCGCTGCTGCGTCGCCCGATTCAACCCTGGCGCGAAAGGCTTGTGGTTGTGTCGCCCCTCAGCCTAACACGCTCCGGTCGTCCCGGAACAACTCGAAAACGAAAGGTTAAGGCGCCGATTAACCAACTGGCGCCAATATGTTCCCATCCAAGCCGGAAAACAAGAACATTTAGAGTACGCCCGCTGCTCCGGTCGCCTGCCCCACCGCTGCCAGCAGATCGGCCGGCGCATAGGGCTTGGCGACAAACCGGATGCCTTCCGACTCCAGGTCGGCGCCGATCGTACTCGCGGCATAGCCGGAAAGCAGCAGCACCGGCAGGGCTGGCCAGCGCTGGCGCAGCGCCCGCGCCAGGGCCAGCCCATCCATGCCGGGCATGGAGACATCGCTGACCAGGGCCGCCGGTTGCGCGGCGCCTTCCATCTGTTCCAGCGCGTCCTCGGCGTCCTCGGCCGCCAGCACGGTGTAGCCGGCGCGGGTCAGCGCCCGTTCCGCCAGCCGGCGCAGCGGCGCCTCGTCCTCCACCAGCAGCAGAGGGCGATCCGGCGGCGCGGCGGTCGCGGGCGGCGGTGCCTCAGGGGGCGCCGCCACGGCCGGCGCCTCGGGCATCTCATGCCGCGGCAGGTAGATGCGGAAGCAGGTGCCCTGCCCCGGCGTGCTCTCAACGGTGATATGGCCGCCGGACTGCGCCACGATGCCCTGCACCGTGGCCAGCCCCAGCCCGGTGCCGCCGCTGCCCTTGGTGGAGAAGAACGGGTCGAAGATCCGCGCCATCACCTCCGGCGGCATACCCTGGCCGGAATCCGCCACCTCCAGCACCGCATAGCGGCCGGGCGGCAGGGCGGCGCGGCCCTCGCCCTCCGGCCGCAGCACCAAGCGGTGGCCGGTGCCGATCCGCAGCCGGCCGCCCTCGGGCATGGCGTCGCGCGCGTTCAGCGCCAGGTTCATCACCACCTGGCCCAGCTGCGCCGGGTCCACCTTCACCATCCGGCCCGGCTGCTCCAGCGCGAATTCCAGCACCACCCGCCCGCTCAGGCTGCGGCCCAGCAGCTGGATGGTGCCGGCCACCACCTCGTTCAGCGCCACCACGCGGGGCACCAGGGTCTGCTGCCGGGCGAAGGCCAACAGGTTCTTCACCAGTTCCGCACCGCGCCGCGCTGCCGCCTGCACCTGGTCCAGCTCCACCAGCGCCGCGTCCGGCAGGCCAACGCCGCGCGCCGCCTCCACCCCACCCAATATCGCCGTCAGCAGGTTGTTGAAGTCGTGCGCGATGCCGCCGGCCAGCCGGCCCACCGTCTCCAGCCGGGACCCACCGGCCAGCCGCGCCTCCGCCCGCCGGGCCAGGGTGATGTCGGTGACCCGCAGCAGCAGCGCGTCGCTGCCCTCCACCGGGCCCAGCACCAGCTGCCAGCAGGCGTCATCCGGCGCCGAGGGGTCGGCCGGGCGCGCCTCGAAGGGCTGCATTGACTGCGGCGCCGCCAGCGCGGCGCCCAGCCGGGCGCGGTCCGGCTCGGCCAGCAGGGCGGCGACGACGGTGCCCTCCCGCAGCGACACCGCCGGCCCGGCCAGCCGGCGCAGCGCCGCGTTGGCCGCCAGCACCAGGCCACCGGCGGAAACCAGCGCGGTCGCCTCCGGCGCTGCCTCGAACAACCGGCGGAAGGCGGCATCAGGCGTGGCGGCGCGGCGGCGCCACAGACCACGCTCAGCCACGGGCCACCTGGCGGCCCTGCAGGCGGTAGACATAGGAGATCACCTCGGCCACCGCCTGCCAATGTTCCGGTGGCACTTCGGTGTCCGGCTCAAGCCGGTGCAGGGCGCGGGCCAGGGGGGGATTCTCCACGATGGGCACGGCATGCTGCGCCGCGACCTCGCGGATGCGCAACGCCAGGCTGTCCATGCCCTTGGCCACCACCTTGGGCGCGGCTGAGGTGCCGGCCTCATAGGCCAGGGCCACGGCGTAGTGGGTCGGGTTGGTGATGACGACGCTGGCCTTGGGCACCGCCTGCAGCATGCGGCGCCGCGCGCGTTGCATGCGGATCTGCCGCTGCCGCGCCTTCACCATGGGGTCGCCGTCGCTCTCCCGGGATTCCTCGCGCATCTCCTCCCGGCTCATCCGCAGCTTGCGGGCATGGCGCAACCGCACCCAGACCATGTCGGCAGTGCCGAGCAGGGCATAGACGATCAGCGCCGCCGCCATCAGCCGGAAGGCGTGGCGCCCAACCTCCGCCAGCAGGCCGCCGGCCGAGCGATGCAGCGCCTGTTGCAGCGCCGCCAGGTCCACCGCCCGCCACAGCGCGGTGCCCAGCAGCGCCAGCTTCAGCAGCGTCCGCCCCAGCTCCACCACGCTGTCGATGCTGAGCATGCGCTTCAGCGCCGCCAGCGGGTTGATGCGCGCGGGGTCGGGCATCAGCGCCTCGACCCGCATCAGGAAGCCGGTCTGCAGCAGCGTGGCGCCGGCCGCGCCCAGCAGCGCGCCGGCCGCCACCGGCAGCGCGGCCAGCAGCCCGGCGCGCAAGACCTCATGCAGGGCCAGGAAGGGGTCCAGCGCATGCGCGCCGCTCAGCATGCCGCGCAGCATGGCCACCAGCTCCGCCCCCAGCGGCGGCAGCGCGATGGCGGCTGCCAGGGTGGCGCCGCCCAGGCTGGCGAAGCCCACCGCCTCCTTGGAAAGCGGGACATTGCCTTCCTCCCGCGCGCGCTCAAGCCGGCGGGGTGTGGCGGCTTCCGTCCTGTCTTCGGCGTCGGTGTCGTCCGCCATGGCTCAGCCCAGGCCGGGCATGTGGCCGAGCGTACTGCCGGCCTCGTCCAGCCAGACCCGCAGCAGGGCGGGCAGGATCAGCGCCAGCAGCATCAGCCCCAGCAAAATCTGCCCCGGCGCCGCGATGGTATAGGCCGGCACCTGCGGCGCCACGCGGGCCAGCAGCGCCAGCGCCAGGTTGGACAGGATGGAGGCCAGCAGCAGCGGCGCCGCCAGCCGCAGCGCCAGGGAAAAGCTTTCGGCCACCGCGCCGGCCAGCGCATCCGCGGTGGCACCCAGCGGCAGGTCGGCGCCGGGTGGCAGCAGGGTATAGCTCTCCACCAGCGCCCGCAGCGGCACGGCGTAGAGGGCGGTGGACAGCATCAGCACCGCCGCCAGCAGCCCGAACAACCGGGCCGGCGCGGTGGTCTGGCCGCCGATGGCGGGGTCGGTCTGCAACGGGCTGGACAGGCCGATCATCAGCGCCGCCGCCTGCCCGGCCTGGACCAGCGCCAGCGCCACCAGCCGCGCGGTCAGGCCCAGCCACAGACCGACCAGGATCTCGAAGATGACCAGCCGGACCAGCGCCGGCACCGCCTCCGGCATGGCCGGCAGCGCCGGGCCCAGCACCGGCAGCAGCAGCGCCGGCAGGGTCAGCCCCAGCGCCAGCCGGATGCTGGGCGGAATGTCCTGCTCGCCCAGGCCGGGCAGCAGCAGGCTGGCCGCGCCCAGGCGGCAGAACAGCAGGATGAAGCCGAAGGCCTCGGCGGCCAGGTCGGCCGGCATGTCACGGCGCCCCGCCGGCGGCCACCACGCGGTCGAACATGCGCGCGGCGAAACCGCGCATGGCACCGCCCATGCTGGGCCCCAGCAGCGCCAGCACCAGCCCCATGATGATGAGCTTGGGCAGGAAGGCCAGGGTGGATTCCTGGATCTGCGTCAGCGCCTGCACCACCGAGATCACCACGCCGACCAGCAGCATGGCGACCAGCGGCGGCCCGGCCAGCTGCACCGCCAGCCACAGCGCGTCGCCGGTCGGCTCGATCAAATCGGCATCCGCATCACGTCCTGGTAGGCCGCGACCACGCGGTCGCGCACCGCGACGGCGGTCTGCAACGCCAGCTCGGCCTTGGAGACGGCGACCACCACCTCGGTCACGCCGCCCTGGCCGCCCAGCGCGGCCGCGGAGGTGGTGTCGGCAACATGGCCGGCGTCCAGCGCACCCTGCGTCACCTGCTGCAGCAGCGCGCCGAAGCTGGTGCCGCCGGTGGCGGCCGGGCCATCGGTGCCGATGGACTGCGCGGCCCGATAGGCGGCGGCCGCGGCCGCACCCGGCCCGATCGGCGCCACCATCAGCCGAGGGCCTGGATGGTGCGGGTCAGCATGCCGCGGGTGGTTTCCAGCACTGCCAGGTTGGCGCTGTAGGTGCCCTGCGCCTCGCGCATGTCCATCGCCTCGATCGCCGTGTCCACGTTGGGCAGCTTGACGTAGCCATTGGTGTCGGCGGCGGGGTGGGACGGGTCGTAGCGCTGCGGGAAGGCCTCGGCATCGGTGCCGATGCGGTTGGCGCGCACCGTGCTGGCGCCGACCGAGCGGTCCAGCGTATTGGCGAAGGAGACGGTCTTGCGCCGGTACGGGTCCGCCCCCGGGGACTGGCCGGTGCTGTCCGCGTTGGCCAGGTTTTCGGCCACCACGCGCAACCGCGTGGACTGGGCCTGCATGCCGGCAGCGGAAATGCGAAGGGCGCGGTCGAGGTCCATCGAGGCTCTCCTGGGGTGCTGAAGTGGGCGACCGATTCACGCTTTCGGCGATTCCGCCTCAAGCGATCGGGCGTTAGGAAGCGCGGCCGAGCGCGGTGCGGTACATGGCCGCGTAGCGCCGGTAGAGGTTGATCGCGAGGGCATGCGCGGTATCGGTCTCGGCCATCTTCACCGCCTGCTGGTCCAGGCTGACGGCGTTGCCATCCGGCGTGCGGTCGGTGACTTGGCGGTCCGACCGGGCGCTGGCCTCCCCGCCGCGGCCGCCCAGGTGCGCCGGCTGGGTCTGCGCCAGGGAGACGCCGCCGCCGCGCCGGGCCAGCACCGCGGCGAAGCTGGTAAGGTCGCGCGGCTGGTAGCCGGGCGTGTCGGCATTGGCGATGTTCTGCGCCAGCACGCCCTGGCGGCGTTCCAGCCAGCCCAGTCGGCGTTCGGTCAGCGCGAGAAGCGGGTCGCCCGGAAGTTCCATGCGCATAGCCTGCGCCCGCAGCGGCAAAGCTTCGGTTAACGCCGCCGGCCCGGATCCCTCGGCCCCACTAAGTATTGGGTAATCGGCGCGTGGCACCCTGCGGGCATGAGCAAAGGCCAGACCGACAAGGCGCTTGCCGCCATAGATAGCCTGCGCGGCACCGTGACCATGGCCCGCGTGCTGGTGCAGAGCGGGCGCGAGGTGGACTTGGCCGGGCTGGACGCCGAGGCGGCGACGCTGTGCGCCCAGGTCGCCAAGCTGCCCAACGCCACCGGCCAGCGGCTGCGCCCGGCGCTGGAGGCGCTGGTGCGCGATGTCGAGGGCCTGGCCGCGACACTGCCCTACCCGCCGGCAACCCCCCTGGGCCGACCATGACGCTGGGCAGTTGGGTGCAGGCGCTGGCCGCGCTGGGGCTGGTTCTGGCCCTGGCCTGGGCCGCCGCCCGGGCGCTGCGCGGCAGCCGCTTCGTCAGCCCGCAGGGCCGCCGGCTGCACCTGGCCGAATCCTTGGCGGTGGACCCGCGCCGCCGCCTGCTGCTGGTGCGCTGCGACGACCGCGAGGCGCTGCTGCTGACCGGCGGCGGCAATGACGTGATGCTGGGCTGGGTGGAGCCGCCCCCGCCGGCTGCGCCGCCCGCCACCGCGCCGCTGTTGCGGGCCGGCCTGCTGGTGCTGGGCCTGCTACTGCTGGCCGCGCCGGCCTCGGCGCAATCCGTCGCCATCGACCTTGGCGCCGCCGGGCAGGCCGGCAGCACGTCCCGCCTGGTGCAGCTCACCGCCCTGATCGGGCTGCTGTCGCTGGCACCTTCCCTGCTGGTGATGGTGACCGGCTTCGCCCGCATCGCCATCGTGCTCTCGCTGCTGCGCAGCGCCATCGGCGCCCAGGGCGTGCCGCCCAACCCGGTGCTGATCGGTCTGGCGCTGTTCCTGACCTTCTTCGTCATGCAGCCGACCTTCGAGGCCAGCTGGCAGAACGGCCTGGCGCCGATGATGGAGGGCCGCATCGCGGAGCTGGAAGGGCTGCGGCTGAGCGCCGAGCCGTTCCGCCAGTTCATGGTCGCCAATGTGCGGGACGCCGACCTGGCGCTGTTCCAGGACCTGTCGCAGCTGCCGCAGCCCGCCAGCGCCGAGCAGACCAGCTGGCGCGTGCTGGTGCCGGCCTTCCTGGTGGGTGAGCTGAAGCGCGCCTTCGAGATCGGCTTCCTGCTGTTCCTGCCCTTCCTGGTCATCGACATGGTGGTGGCTTCGCTGCTGATGTCGCTGGGCATGATGATGCTGCCGCCATCCGTGGTGTCGCTGCCGTTCAAGCTGATCTTCTTCGTGCTGGTGGATGGCTGGCGGCTGGTGGCGGGCAGCCTGGTGCAGGGCTTCGCCAGCTAGCGCCGGGCACCTTCACGAAGTCGCGATATATGATCCGAGGGGGCAACGAAGCCACCCCCGAAGGCGAACCCCGCTGGCAGGAGGAACCCTGCCGATGACAACGATCCGTTGCTGCCTCGCGCTGCTCAGCCTGGCGCTGCTGACCGCCTGCTCCGTGCCGGCGGAAGATGGCCCGCGCCCCAATACCTTCCAGATCCCGGCCGGCGGCGGCGGCGGCTACTGAGCCAGCCAGGCCAGAACGCGCCGCCCTGACGCCGCCCGAGGCAGGGCTTCGGGCGGCGCTTCCGCACGCCTGGGCGATATCACTGAATATTGTACTCTATTCTTGCGCGAGATGCCGTTCCCGCCTATGGTCGGTTTGCTCGCGGGGATGTGATCCCTGGCGGCACCTCAGGGTAAACCGCAGGGAATGCCTGACTTGACCGAAACGCCTTCCGCCCTCGCCTTCGGCCTGGCCGAACGCCAGGGCCGCCGCAACGGGACCTGCTGGCGCCGGCATACCCGGCGCGTGCTGCTGCCGCACAGGTAGCCCCGGGGCCGCCGGATAAGCGGCCCCTGCCCCAACGCATCGCAGCATCGATGGTCGTCCCGGCCTGGCCTCAGCCAGGCATCGCCGACGGCTGTCCGGCTGCCCCGCGCCTGCCCAATCCGCCCCACCGCCACGTCGCGCCCCGCGCGACGGCGGCCGGGGCATGTCCACGCCGCATCCGCCCAGCAACAGGAACAGCAACATGGCCAACGCAACCGGTGCGCTCAGCATCTCCTTCGACAACGGCCTCGGCAGCCTCGGCAATGCCTGGAACATCGACCAGTCCGTGCACGGGCAGATCACCCTCGCCGGCCCGGCCTCGATCATGGAATGGGCGGTCGGCCCGGCCTCCGGCCATGGCTACGGCACCTACACCGTCCAGGCCCAGGTCAACGGCAACCAGCCCGGCCCCGGCATCATCTTCTGGCCCGGCGACAACCAGTGGCCGGGGCAGGAGATCGACCTGCTGGAGATCACCCCCAATGGCTCCGGCGCGCAGTACGGAACGCTGCACTGGAACCAGGGTGGTGACGCCTATGAGCCGCAGGTGTTCTGGGGCGTCAGCAGCGGCGTGCCGCATGAATACCAGATGATCTGGGAGCCCGGCCACCTGACCATGAAGGTGGACGGCACCGTCACCGCCAGCTTCACCGACCATGTGCCGGTCGACTTCACCCATGGCGGCATGAACAACACCATCGGCTTCCTCAACACCAACAGCCACACCTCGCTGACCGTGTTCCAGGTGGACTACGTGCCGCTGGGCAGCGGCGCAGCGCCGGTGGTGGCCGCGCCCGTCGTCGCCGCCCCCGTGGTGGTCGCCGCGGCGGTGGACTGGAATGCCCTGGCCGCCCAGGTGGAGGCGAACTTTGCCGCCACCGGCAGCTGGGACCTGAACGCCCCGGCGATTCCCGCGCCGCCGGTGGCCGCGGCGGTGGACTGGAACGCCATTGCCGCCCAGGTGGAGGCGAACTTCGCCGCCACCGGCAGCTGGCACCTGTAGCAACGGACAGCGCGGCGTGATCCCCGCAAGGGGTCGCGCCGCAAGGCTGCGGCCGATTACAGCCCAGCCGCGACCCAGCGTGACATATCAAGAAACATTGAATCTGTAACGTATATAATCTTCAATACTTGTATTGTGCCATCGGCCCGGTTTAAGGTTCTCCTGTTCGCGGCGCCGTGATGGCGCCATGGCATCAACCGCCTGGGGAAGCCCTTGCCTTGAACGCCACAACCCTTCTGGCCTGGTTCAGGCTGCGGCGCGTCGGACGTTTGTCTCCGCAGCGCCACCAGCGTGCCCATCCGCCCTCCACGGATGGCAGCCACCCCGGCTGAACGCGGGCCGTCGCTCCATGACTGCATTCGCTGAGCACCGGCTGACCGACCGTCGCTGACGGTCGCCCCTGCCGCCATAGCCATTGCTGATCGCGCAATACCGGCGCCGGCCTTGCCGTGCGTCCGGCAGGCTGTCCCGCACGGTGGGGCGGCCGGGGTCTTCGCGCCCCAAGCCCGGCGCATGCCTGGGCATTGTCATGCCAGTCGTCGTCGCCCTGCCCTCCCCGGGCCGGCATGCGGCTGGCCAACCTTAATCCAACCGCCATTCAAGGGACTGCATCCAATGGCCAACGGCAACGATGCCCTGAGCATCAACTTCGACAACGGCTTCGGCACCATCGGCAACGCCTACAACGTGGATACGTCCGTGCCGGGCCAGGTCACGCTCGCCGGCGTTTCCGCGATGATGGAGTGGGCGGTCGGCCCGTCCTCGGGCCATGGCTATGGCACCTATACGGTGGAAGCCAAGCTGACCGGCACCCAGCCCGGCCCGGCCATCGTGATGTGGCCCGGCGACAACAAGTGGCCCGGGCAGGAGATGGACCTGGTGGAGCTGCTGCCCAATGGCGGCGGCCAGCAATACGCCACGCTGCACTGGGACGAAGGCGGCGACGCCTATGTCGGCAAGATCTTCAGCGGCGTCAGCAACAACGCCTGGCACCAGTACCAGATGGTGTGGGAGCCGGGTAAGGTCACCATCAACGTGGACGGCAAGCAGCAGGCCGTCTTCACCGACCACGTGCCGACCGACTACGCCCATGGCGGCATGAACAACACCATCGGCTTCCTCAACACCAACGCCAACACGTCCATCTCGGTCAGCCAGGTGGACTACGTGCCGCTGGGCGGCAACGGCAACTCGGTGGTGAACAACGTGGTCAACACCGTGTCCAACACGGTCGCCAGCACGGTCAATACGCTGGGCGAGCCGCTGCTGGCCGATGGCAGCATCGATTGGTACACGCTGGGCGCGACGGTGACGGCAAACTTCCACGCCACGGGCCAGTGGCACCTGTAGCGCAATCGGCGGCGGGGGCCTCGGCCTCCGCCGCCAGCTTGCGGAAACGGCCGCCGCCCGGCGCCTCGCCCAACGGTGCACGCCGAAGCGCGGACCAGGCCGTCCATGGTGGTCAACACCAGTGGGGCGGCCGCAAGGGAGGAGGCTGCACAGGCAGCGGCCGTATCGGATGGCGGGCGCCGCAGCGCCGCGCCGCTTACTTCGGCAGGTGGCGAGAGATGTAGGGCGGCAGGTTGAAGGCGCCGCAATGGATCTCCGGCGTCCAGTACTCGGTCTTGCCGAGGATGCCTGCCGCTTCCGCCCGCGCGCGGATGGTCGCCACGTCGTGCTGGCGCATCGTCGCGTCCTTGGCGGACCAGCCCAGCGTCATGAAGCCACCGACATAGGTCGGCACCGCCGCGACGTAAGCGTAGATGTCCGGGAAGAACTTGCCGCGGCGCAGGCTGGTCTCGCGCAACTCGTCGGCCTGCATGGCCGGCACGCCGCACTGATTCACGATCACGCCGCGGTTGCCCAGGATGCGGGCGCAGTTCTCGTAGAACTCGTCGGTGAACAGGACCTCGCCCACGCCGATCGGGTCCGTGCTGTCCACGATGATGGCGTCGAAGCTGGCGGTGGGCGCCTTCCGCACATAGTCGATGCCGTCGCCGACGATGACGTTGGCGCGCGGGTTGGTCCAGGCGTCGCCGGCGATGTTCGGCATGTGCTCCTTGCACAGCCGGATCACCTCGCCGTCGATCTCGACCATCACGGCTTCCTGCACGCCGGGGTGCTGCAGCACGCGCTTCAGCACGCCACCGTCGCCGGCGCCGATGATCAGCACGCGCTTGGCATCGCCATGCGCCAGCAGCGGCACATGGGTGATCATCTCCTGGTAGGAGAACTCATCGCCCTCGGTGATCTGGATGACGCCGTCCAGCACCATCACCCGGCCATGGGTGTAGCTCTCGAAGATCACGATGTCCTGGAAGTCGCTCTGCACGCGCGCCAGCTCACGCTTCACCATGAAGCGCTGGCCCCATTCGGCGTAGAGCGATTCGTTGATCCAGCTGTCGGTGGCCATCTGTCCTGCACCCTCAAGGTGGCGGCGGATCCTCGCCCGTGGCCCTACGGCCCGCGCAGATCCGCCCCTTAAAAGAAGAAAGGCCGGACCCTGAGGCCCGGCCCTGGTTCCTTCACGCCCGGCTGGGTGTCAGCCGACCATGCCGCGCTTGTGCTCGTTCAGCTGGATGCTGCCGGGCTGGAAGCCCTTCTTGAGCACGGGAATCGCCAGATACGGGTTGCAGGCGCCGCAGACGAAGATGTCCAGCGCAGCGTAGTCCCGCTCCGGCCAGGTGTGGATCGACACATGGCTCTCGGCCAGAACCAGCACGCCGGAGACGCCCGAGTTGGGCCCGAAGTGGTGGAAGTGACCATGCAGGATCGTCGCACCGGTGGCGATCGCCGCCTCGCGCAGCACGGCATCGATATGCTCGGGGTCGGCCAGGTTGGTGGCGTCCCAGAGGTCGATGATCAGGTGCGTGCCGGCGAACTTCACGCCGTCACGAACCACGAAGTAGTCCTTCGCTTCCGGAGCGGAGGTTTCAGAAATCTGGGCTTCGCTCGGAAGATCCGAGACCATCCCCAGTGTGACGAGAGCGTCCATGTCGGGCCCCTTTCCCACCAGCAGATGACCTTCGTGATCGGACATCGATCAGGTCAACGGGGGGCGCATATGCGGCAGACACCCCCTGGGTGCAAGTGAATTTAGCCCCCGCTGGTCAATATTTTTTCCCGCCATCCCCGGGGGGCGGCAGGTGCCCTATCGCGTGACCGGCGCGCCCGCCCGCAATGCCTCCAGCCTGCGCGGCAGGTTCCGGAAAAGCTGCTGTTCGCGGGCCAATCTCGGCAGGTCTGCCAGGCCCTTCAGCGATTCGGCGGCCAGCGCGGCAAAGCCTTCCGCCAGCGGTCCGGCCGGCAGCCGCGCCGCCTGCGGCCGCAGCGCGGCCAGCCCGGCTTCGTCCCCGGCCAGCACCAACAGCGCCGCCTGGCGCAGCAGGGTGCGCTGCTGATCGGCATTCAGCGCGGCCGGTGCCGGCGGCAGCGCTGCCATCACGCGGGCGCCGGCGGCGGCGGCGGCCGGCCAGTCCTGCGCCTCGGCCAGCAGTTCCGTCAGTGGCGCCGCGCCCTGGGCGCCCAGCGCCTCCAACCCCTCCACCGCGCGGCCCAGGTTGCCGCGCCGCGCTTCCGCCCGCGCCGCCAGCACCACCCGCTCGCGCGAGATCTCCTCCGGCAGAGCCTCCGCCTTGGTCGATTCCAGCGCGGCCAGCGCGGCGGCGGCGTTGCCCTCCTCCAGCTTCAGCGCGGCCAGCCGGAGGCCAAGCGAGGCGCGGGTCACCGGCTCGCTCGCTTGGTCGGCGGCGCGGGCCAGCAGCGTGGCGGCGCGCTCGGTCAGGTCCAGCGAGACCAGGCGGTCGGCCAGCAGCAATGCCGCCTGCTCGGCGCGCGGGTCGCCCTGCAGCAGCTCGGCATGGGAATCGTGTAGCGCCACGGCGGCCAGCGCGGAGTCGTCGCGCAGCGCGGCCAGCAGGGCCGAGACCATGGCCGGGCGCAGCGCGGCGGCCTGCTCAGGGAACAGCGCGGCGGTTTCCTGCAGCAGGGCCAGCGCCTCGCGCGGGGTCTTGGCCAGCACCCGCAGCTCCGCCAGCCGCTTGCGGGCGGCGATCTCCACCTCATCGCCGCGCCATGCAAACAGCGCGGAGTCGAGCGCCTTGGCGGCGGCGGCGGCGTCCATCGCCCCGGTTTCCAGCCGCAGGTCTATCGCCCGGCGCAGCGCCAGGGCGCGGGCGCGACGGTCCGACCCGGCGGCCACCGCGTCGTAGCGGGCCAAAGCTTCCGCCGGCTTGCCCTGGGCCTGCAGCAGCATGGCGCGGGGCAGCGGCAGGCCTTCCGGCACCGCCGCCAGCAACTGGCCCAGGGTGGCCATGTCGCCGGTCTCGGCCAGCGCCTCCGCCGCCATTGGCAGCAGGCGGTCGCGCAGCGGCACGGGGTAGTCCAGCAACAGGGGCAGCGTGGCGGCAAAGCCCGGGGCGGCGCGTTCCGGCTGCTGCTCCAGCATGGCCAGGGCGGCGCGCCACAGCGTTGCCTCGTCGCTGTCCGGCAGGTTGCCATCGCGCAGCGGCCGCGCGTCGGCAGTTCGCCCGGCCAGCACGGCGCCCGCAGCCGCCAGCCCGATGGTGCGCGGGTCCGCCGCCGCCGCCGGGTCTTCCGCCATGGCCATGGCCGCCATCGCCTGGGCTTCCTGGCCCAGGCCCAGCGCCAGCAGGGTTTCGGCGGCGTCGCGCCGCGCCGGGGCACGGGCCAGCGGCGCCGCGCCGGAGATGCCGCGCTGCTGCGACCGCAGGCGGTTCAGCATGGCCGGCACCGGCGCGGCGGCTAGGTCGAAGCTGCGGGTCATGGCCGGGGCGCCACCGGGCTGGCCGGCCACCGCCGGGTCCAGCGCCAGTTGCCCACCACCGGCGGCGCCGATGACGAAGCGGTCCGACTGCGGCGCCAGGGTGACGCTGTCCGCCCGGGCCAGCACGGCCAGCCCCAGCAGCGTCGGCGGCAGCTCGAATTCCGCCAGCCGGCGCGGCAACGGCACCGCCTGCCCGGCTTCCTGCACGGTGCCGAGCAGCAGCGGCAGCCCGGTTTCCGGGTCGGTCATGCTCAGGGTCAGGCCGGGCCGCACGGCCCGCAGCACGAAGCGCGCCGGCGTGCCGGCAATCGCCTCCGGCGCCAGGGCGCGCGGCTCGGACTCGGCGTCGCGGCGTTCATCGCCACGGGTGAATTGCAGGACCCAGCCCGGGCCCTCGCGCCGCGCCAGCACCCCGGCCGGCGGCGCCAGCGGCAGGCGCAGCACCACGCCGCCGGGCACGGTGGTGGCCTCCAGCGGGGCAAACAGCGGGGTCGCACGCAGCGCCGCCAGGTCCAACGGCTGCGGCGAGGCGAAGGCCAGCAGCAGCGTATCCCCGCGCCGCACCACCGCGGCGCCGGGGGTATCCACGTAAGGCAGGTGCAGCGCCGGCGGCTGGCCGGGCGTGCTGATGACGCGGGCCTGCAGCGCGCTGAGCGGCGCCAGCACGGCAACCGGCGCGGCCGGGGCCGCCAGCACCGGCACCGCCGGAGGTGCGGCCGGCGTGGCGAGGGCGGCCACCGTCGCGGCCGTAGGTACCGGCGCGCCACGGGCTGGCGCGGGTAGGGTCATCTGGGTCGTCGTTTCGCGCGGCACGGCGGCAAGCACGGGTTCGCGCGCCACCGGGCCGGGACGCGCCGGCGCCGGCTGGCGCAGCACCTGCGGCGCGGCGGCGGGGGGCGGCACATCGGCCGAAACCGGCGCCAGCACCGGCGCCGC
>CANGNF010000082.1 GCA_947455205.1 Acetobacteraceae bacterium
CGGTGCCTGGCCGCCGGAGCCACCACCCGCGGCGGGCGCGGGGCCCGCCGGGCGTGCCGGGGCAGCGCCTGGCGCCGCCACACGCTTCTTCACCACCTCAACCTGCACGGTCTTGCTGCGCCCGTGACTGAAGCTTTGGCGGACGCTGCCTGCGTCCACCGTCTTGCCCAGCTCCAGGCGGCCGGCCGGCCGAAGGCTCAGCCTGCTCTTGCCCGCGTCCTGGTCGTTCTGGTCGCTCATCCGCTGGTCCGAACCCGATCCGATATCCGTCATGCCCACCACGCCCGCAGGCGTGTCCTAAACCCGAGTGTCCGCCGGACCCTGGGACGCGTCACCGCCCTGGCCTGGCTCAGCCTGCACCTGGAAGCCGGCGAGCCTGGCGGCTTCCGCCGCGATGCTCTCCGCCATCCGCCCGGGTGCGACCGCCACGTGAACCGCGTGGTCGCGCCCAAACACCGCGCCCAGCGCGGCCCCCGGCAGTGGTGCCACCACCGGCAAATTCCTGCCCCCCAACACCCTGGCGCGTTCCGCCAGGCTGCCGTCCGAGGCCTGCACCACCAGGCCAACCCGGCCTGCCAGCACCACTTCCCGCACCGCCTGCCAGCCGGCTACCGCCTGGCCGCCGCGACGGGCGAAACCCATCAGGTCCCGAACCCGGGACCGTAATCCATCCTCGATCCGCTTGCGAAGGTCGGGGGGAAATACCACCGGCCCGCGGGCTGCCTTGCTGAAGGCACCGCGAGCCAGGGCGCGTTCTAACACATCGGCCTTCGCGCTCAACCACATTCCCCGCCCTGGCAGTCGTCCAGCCAGGTCGGGCACCAATTCGCGCCCCGGACCCACCACGAAGCGGAGCATCTGCTCCTTCGGCTGGCTCTCCCGCGTGACGATGCAACGCCGCATCGGGCCCTTCTCGGGCTCGTCCGGCAGTTCCTCGTCGGTGTCGGTCGGCTCAGGCGTTGCTGTCGTTGTCCGGTGCCGCCTCGACAGCGGCCTCCTCACCCTCGAACCAATGCTGCCGCGCCGCCATGATGACGGCGTTGGCGGTTTCCTCGTCGATCGCCTCGGTGCCGATGATCTCGATCAGCTCGTCGGCGGCCAGGTCGGCCAGGTCGTCCAGCGTCTTCACGCCCTTCTCGCCCAGCGCCACCAGCATGGCGGGGCTGAAGCCACCGGCCTCGGCCACCGCATCCTCAACGCCCATCTCGCGGCGCTTCTCGTCCAGCTCCACCTCGCGCTGGTCCAGGAAGCCCTGGGCGCGGCGCTTCAGCTCGGCGGCGACGTTCTCGTCGAAGCCCTCGATCTCGGCCAGCTCCTCGTCCTCAACGCCGAGCAGGTCCTCGATGCTGGTGAAGCCTTCGGTCACCAGCAGGCCGGCGATCACGTCGTCCACGTCCAGCGCCTCGACGAACAGGCCGCTGCGCTTGCGGAATTCCTCCTGCCGGCGTTCCGATTCCTCGGCCTCCGTCAGGATATCGACATCGTAGCGGGTCAGCTGCGAGGCGAGGCGTACGTTCTGGCCGCGCCTGCCGATGGCAAGGGAGAGTTGGTCATCCGGGACCACCACTTCAACCCGCCGCGTCTCGTCATCCATCACCACCTTGGTGACCTCGGCCGGGGCCAGGGCGTTGACGATGAAGGTGGCGTTGTCGCCGGACCAGGGGATGATGTCGATCTTCTCGCCCTGCAGCTCCTGCACCACGGCCTGCACGCGCGAACCGCGCATGCCGACGCAGGCGCCGACCGGGTCGATGCTGCTGTCGCGGCTGATCACCGCCATCTTGGCGCGGCTGCCGGGGTCGCGGGCCACCGCCTTGATCTCGATGATGCCGTCATAGATCTCCGGCACTTCCTGCGCGAACAGCTTGGCGAGGAAACCCGGATGGGTGCGGCTGAGGAAGATCTGCGGCCCGCGCGGTTCCTCCCGCACGTCGTAGATGTAGGCGCGCACGCGGTCGCCGTTGCGGAAGGCCTCGCGCGGGATGGTCTCGTCGCGGCGCAGCAGCGCCTCGGCCCGGCCCAGGTCCACCATCAGGTTGCCGTACTCGGTCCGCTTGACGATGCCGTTGATGATCTCGCCGACGCGGTCCTTGTACTCGGCGAACTGCTTGCCGCGCTCGACCTCCCGCACCCGCTGGACGATGACCTGCTTGGCGGTCTGGGCGGCGATGCGGCCGAAGTCGATCGGCGGCAGCGGGTCGATGATGAACTCGCCGAGCTTGATGCCCGGCTTGATCTTCAGCGCGATGCGCAGCGGGATCTGCGTCGCCTCGTTCTCGACCGGCTCGGCCTCCACCACCTCGGTCCAGCGGGAGAGCTTCACCTCGCCGTTGCGGCGGTCGATGAAGGCGCGGATGTCCTTCTCATGGCCGTACTTGGCGCGGCCGGCCTTCTGGATGGCCTGTTCCATCGCCTCGAGCACCTCGTCGCGCTCGATCATCTTCTCGCGCGCGACGGCATCGGCGACCTGGAGCAACTCCGGGCGGGCGATGGTGATGTCCACGGCCATGGCTCAGTTCCTCTTCGAAGGGGGTGGCGACGCGGCGTCAGGCTCGGCCTCGGCGTCGTCTTCGGCTGCCACGCCACGCTCGGCGGCGGTGGCGGCAATGAGTTCGTCGGTCAGCACCAGCTTGGCGCGGCGCATGTTGCCGCGCGGGAAGCGGGCCTCGGTGCCGTCCTCCAGCCGCAGCCGCACGGCATCGGCATCGGCGCCCAGCGCGATGCCGCGGAAGCGCTTGCGGCCATCCTGCGGGATGTTGAGTTCCAGCGTGGCGACATGGCCGGCGTAGCGGTTCCAGTCCTTGGCGCGGGTCAGCGGCCGGTCGATGCCGGGGGAGGAGACCTCCAGCTGCCATTCGCCCTTGATCGGGTCGTCCACGTCCAGCACGGCGCCGGCGGCGTGGCTGATCGCCTCGCAGTCGGAAACGGTGAACAGCGTGCCATCGGCGCGGTCCGCCATGATCTGCACGGTCGGGCGTTCCTTGCCCTGCACCTGCACGCGGACCAGCTCATAGCCCATGTGCTCGATGGTCGGCGTGATCGCGTCGGCGATGCGCGCCTCCAGACCCTCGTGATGCGGGCGTTCGGGGGCGGTGGCCGGGTTGGTCGGGGCGGTCTCGTCGGACATGGGGGCCATGAAAACAAAAAAGGCGGCCCGTTAAGGCCACCCTCCGAGGAACGGATGATGTCTGTTGCCATGTATATAGTCTGACGCGGGCGGCGGGGCAAGCTTGCTGACGCGGTCAGTGCCCAAGCGCCCGCGCGATGGCCGCGGCCACCTCGTGCGCGGCGTAGCGCACGCCCTCGCGGCTCCAATGCACGCCATCCGCGCCCGGCGCCAGGCGGGAGAGGTCGCCGCCCGGGGCCAGGCGCAGCTGCGGCGCGGCGTCGGCCTGGGCCTGGCGGATGGCGGTGGCGTCCAGCGCGGCATCCGGGCCCAGCGCGGTGGTGCGCGACAGGCCGAGCCGGGCCAGCAGCGCGTCCCGCCCCTCCGGCGCCAGCCAGGCGGCCAGGCGGGAGCTGCCGAGCACGCGCCAGCGGCCATCCAGCGGGCCGAGCGGGGTCTGCAGCACCGGCATGCCGGGGCCGCCGCCGGCCCGCAGCGCCTGCACCACCACGCCCAGGCCGGCGATGTATTCGGCCGGCGCGGTGCCGAGGAAGGCGTCGGTGGTGCCATGCGCCAGCACCACCGCCGCCGAGGCCGGGGCGGCGGCATGGACGATGCGGCGCAGGCGCCGGCCGGCCGGGCCGCGCGTATCCGCCAGCTGGGCGACGGTGGCGCCGCCCCAGGCCGCGCCTGCCAGTGCCACCGGGGCGCGATTGAGCCGCCAGGAGAGTTCCGCCAGCAGGATGCGGGCGCCGAAATTCTCCTCGGCCTGGCCCCAATGGGTGCCGTCCGGCCCGCAGCCGGGGCGGCCCAGGCAGTCGTACAGCACCGCATGCACCGGCGGCGCCGGCGGGTCCTCGCGCTCGGCACGGAAGGCCCCGGCCTCCGGCGCGCCGCTGAAGAACAGCGCGTCGGCCTGGGACTGGCCGGTGACGACGATGAGATAGCCGACGGCGAAGCGATGGCCGAGCTGGCCGACGGCACCGGCGCGGTCGCGCTGCAGCAGCCGGTACCAGCCGCCGAGCGGGGCGCGCACGCTGCCGTCCGGATCGGCCGGGGCGAAGGGGCGCAGCGGCGGGCCGCCTTCCAGCGGTTCCACCTGGAAATGGAAGGGGCCGGCGGGCACCGGGATGGCGGCGGTGCCGTCGGGCTGCACGCCGTAGATGCGGCTCCAGCCTGGTTGCGCCTGGGCCGGGGCGGCCAGGGCGAGCAGGAGCGCGAGCAGCAGCAGGCAGGCGAGGCGGCAGGGCGCGGGCCGCGGGCCGGAGGCAGGCGAGGGCGGATGCCTGCGGAGCGGGCTTGCCGGCAGTGGGGCGCTTCGCGGCATCGGTGGGCTCTCCTGCGGCGGCGGACCTTGCCGGCAAATGGGCGGCGGCGGAAGCGGCGGTGGCTCGGGCTGGTGGCTTGCCTGATCGGATGGCGGAGTGGGCCGATGCGGTGACGATTGATGGCGCTTGGGTTTGCCGGGGCCAGGCCCTACCAATATCGTCCTGGCGCCCGAATGGCCCGACGCCATCGTCGAGGGGGCGAGAACCGGCCTGTCGAGGATAGGCCTTCGGGGTGGTCGCCGTTGCCCGCGGCGGTGGCCGGCCCGCAAGCGACGGAGGACGCGCATGAGCCCGCCACGCCCCCCACTGCCGCGCCGCTGCCTGCCCCTGGTGGGGCTTGGGCTGCTGGCCGCCGGGCCGGCGCGGGCGCAGCAGCGGCAATATCGGTTCGACCAGAATTTCGGCCGGCTCAGCTTCACCGCCCGGCATTTCGGGCTGCTCAGCTCCACCGGGCATTTCGGCCGGTTCGACGCCCATGTGGCGCTGGACCCGGCCGACCCCGGCCAGGCCGAGGTGGCCGTGGCGGTGGCGACCGGCTCGATCGACCTGGCCTGGCCGGGGGCGACGGAGCTGCTGCGCTCGCCGGCCTATTTCGACTCGGAGGCGCATCCGATGGCGCGCTTCACCGGCCGGGCGGTGGGGGTGGCCAATGCCAGCCGGTTCCGGGTGGAGGGCGACCTGACCCTGCGCGGCATCACCCGGCCGATGCGGATGGAGGCGCGGCTGCTGCGGCGCGGGCGGGATGCGGCGGAGGGCGCCGAGACCGCGGAGTTCAGCGCCAGCGGCACGCTGAACCGGCTGGAATTCGGTATGCGGGAGGACCGCACCACCATCTCCGACCAGGTGCGGCTGGACGTGCAGGTGCGGCTGCTGGTGGGGCCGGCTTGAGCGCGACGCCGGGCTGGAGCCGGGCGCAGCGGCGGCTGCATTGGTGGGTGGCGGCGCTGGTGCCGCTGACGCTGGGCCTGGGCTTCCTGATGGTGGAACTGCCATGGCGGCCGCTGGCGCCGAAATTCCTGGCCTACCAGCTCCACAAATCCTTCGGGGTCGTGGTCTTCGGGCTGGTGGCGTGGCGGCTGCTGCTGCGCTGGCGGCGGGGCCGGCCGGCCGAGGATGCGGCGCTGCCGGCCTGGCAGCGGCGCGCGGCCGGGCTGGTGCATGGCGTGCTGTACGGGCTGCTGCTGGCGGTGCCGGTGCTGGGGTATCTCAGCGCCGCCAGCGCGCCGGCGCAGGTGCCGACCATGGTGTTCATGCTGCTGCCGGTGCCGCATGTGCTGGGGCCGGACGAGGCGCGTTTCCTGCTGCTGCGGGCGCTGCATTTGTGGCTGGCGCTGGGGCTGGTGGCGCTGGCGCTGGGCCATGCGCTGATGGCGCTGCGCCACCATGCCGCCGGGCGGCCGGTGCTGCGGGGGATGTGGCGGGGTTAGCCCGGCTTCGCCAGGCAGGCCGCGGCGAACAAGGCGAAGGCGCGGGCGCGGTGGCTGATGGCGTGCTTCTCGGCAGGCGGCATCTCGCCATAGGTCTGGGCGTGGCCTTCCGGCTGGAACATCGGGTCGTAGCCGAAGCCGGTCAGGCCGCGCGGCGGCCAGACCCAGCTGCCCGGGGCCTCGCCGAGGAAGGCCTCGGTATGGCCATCCGGCCAGGCCAGTACCAGGGCGCAGCTGAACCAAGCCAGGCGGCCGGGGTGCCGTTCCGCCAGCGCCGCGACCTTGGCCATGGCGGCGGCGTAGTCGCGCGTGCCATCCGGCAGCTGCGCCCAGTCGGCGGTGTAGACGCCCGGCGCCCCATCCAGGCTGGCCACGCTGAACCCGCTGTCATCCGCCAGCGCCGGCAGGTTGGCGGCGCGGGCGGCGGCCAACGCCTTGATGCTGGCATTGCCGATGAAGCTCGTCTCGGTCTCCGCCGGCTCGGGCAGGCCAAGCTCTCCGGCCGAAACCAGGTCCAGCCCGTGCCCGTCCAGCAGCGCCGCGACTTCCCGCAGCTTGCCCTTGTTGTGGGTGGCCAGCACCAGGCGGCCGGGGGGGAGCTGGCGATGGGTCATGGCGGCGGCACCAGGGCGAGGGCGGTGCCGGGGGTGGCACCGCGGGGTGGTCAGGGCACCATGCGTCCTGCTGGCCGCGCGGTGCCCCGCAACTTATTGAAGGCGGGGCAGGAAATACGCTCTGCTGGGTTCAGCAGAACGAATATTGCCCCCTACAGGCCGACGGCGGCGCGCTGGGCGGCGAAGAGCTGGTCGGTGCCCAGGCGGGCCAGGCGCAGCAATTCCAGCAGCTGGGCTTCGGAGAACGGCGCGCCCTCCGCGGTGCCCTGCACTTCCACCAGGCCGCCGGAGCCGGTGAGGACGAAGTTGGCGTCGGCGTCGGCCTTGCTGTCCTCGGGGTAGTCCAGGTCCAGCACCGGGGTGCCCTCGAAGATGCCGCAGGAGATGGCGGCGACCTGTTCGCGCAGCGGCATGGTGGCCAGCACGTTCATCTTCATGCAGTGCTTGAAGGCCAGGTGCAGCGCGACCCAGCTGCCGGTGATGCTGGCGCAGCGGGTGCCGCCATCGGCGTTCAGCACGTCGCAGTCGATGCTGATGGACATCTCGCCCATCGCCTTCAGGTCCACCACGGCGCGCAGCGCGCGGCCGATCAGGCGCTGGATTTCCTGGGTGCGGCCGGACTGCTTGCCCTTGGCGGCTTCGCGCATGCCGCGGGTGTGGGTGGCGCGCGGCAGCATACCGTATTCGGCGGTGACCCAGCCCTGGCCCTGGCCGCGCAGGAAGGGGGGGACCTTGGGCTCGACGCTGGCGGTGCACAGCACCTCGGTGCCGCCCATGCGGATCAGGCAGCTGCCTTCCGCGTGGTGGGAAAAGCCGGGTTCGAGGGAAACGCTGCGGAGGGCGTCGGCGAGGCGACCGGAGGGGCGAGTGCTCATGCGGCGGGGGGGTAGCATGGCGGGGGTGGCGGCGGCGAGGGGGGCTAGGGCAGCTGGCGGTAGCCGGCCTCTCGCGCATGGCGGATGGCCAGGACGAAGACCGTTTCGGCCACCGGCAGGAAGCGGTACAGCGCCAGGTAGGCCAGCGCGCCGCGGCCGATCAGCAATTCGCGCAGGCCGCCCGTCAGGGGGCGACCGATCAGCGGGCTGTGCCGCAGGGTATCCAGCGCGGCGATGATGCCAGCGATGCGCGCCGGGGCCTCGGCCACCTCGTACTGCGCCAGATGGGCCAGGATGCGGTCGAAATCCTGCAGGATCTCCGGCGCCAGTTCCAACCGCGCCATGCGCGGGCCTCAGCCGGCCGGCGGGCGCGGGGCGGGGCGCGGCGGGGTCTCGCCGCGGGCGCGGGCTTCCAGCCAGGCGCGGGTTTCATCCCAGCCGAGCGAGTCGCCGCCGGCCACCAGGTTGGCCCAGCGGGTTTCCGCCACCTGGGCAAAGGCCGCCGCCTGCTCGGCCTGGTCCAGCGTGGTGGCGATGGCGTCCAGCATGAAGGCATGGGCCGAGGTGCCGGCACGCTCGGCAGCGGCGGCGATCCGGGCCTTCAGCGCCTCATCCAGGCGGAGCGTGGTGGTCTGGGTCATCGGGCGTGGTTTGTAGCACAATGGTGCTATGGACGGTGAGGGATATACTCGCCGCTTCCCCTGGGGGCAGTTGCGGCCCTAACCTTCCCCCATGCAGCAGCCGCCCAAACTCACCGCCGGCAGCGCCGGGTTCACGCTGGCCGGGCTGGACAATCGCAGCGCCACCATCCTGCGGGAGCTGGTGGAGCTCTACATCCACACCGGGGAACCCGTCGGCTCCCGCTCGCTCTCCCGCCGCCTGCCGCTGGGGCTGTCGCCGGCCTCCATCCGCAACGTGATGGCGGACCTGGAGGAGGCGGGGCTGCTCTATGCGCCGCATACCTCGGCCGGGCGGTTGCCGACGGATCGGGGCCTCCGGCTGTTCGTGGACGGGCTGCTGGAATTCGGCGACCTGGGCGAGGCCGAGCGCGAATCGATCAGCGCGCGCTGCGCCGCCTCGGGGCGGTCCCTGCAGGAGACGCTGGGCGAGGCAGGGCAAATGCTCTCCGGCCTGGCCGGCGCGGCCGGGCTGGTGGTGGCGCCGAAGGGCGAGGCGCCGGTGCGGCATATCGAGTTCGTGGCGCTGGGCCCGGGCCGCGCGCTGGTGGTGCTGGTGGCGGCCGATGGCCAGGTGGAGAACCGCGTCATCGAGGTGCCGGCGGGGCTGCCGGCCAGCAGCCTGCAGCAGGCCAGCAACTACCTGAACGCCCGGCTTTCCGGCCGCACCCTGGACGAGACCAGGCTGGCGGTGAGCGGCGAGATCCTGGCCAACCGCACCGCGCTGGACGCGCTGACCACCCAGGTGGTGGAAACCGGCATGGCCACCTGGGGCAGCGGCGCCACGGGCGGCAGCCTGATCATCCGCGGCCAGGCCAAGCTGCTGGAGAACCTGGACCAGCTGGCCCGGGTGCAGGAAATCCAGGCGCTGTTCGACCGGCTGGAGGCGCAGGAGACGGTGCTGCGGCTGCTGGACCTGGCGCAGCGGGGCGAGGGCGTGCAGATCTTCATCGGCGCCGAGAGCGGGCTGTTCAGCACCGCCGGGCTTTCCATGGTCGTCTCGCCGTTCCGCAACGGGCAGGAGAAGATCGTCGGCGCCATCGGCGTGATCGGGCCGACGCGGATCAACTACGGCCGGGTGATCCCGGTGGTGGACTACACCGCGCGGGTCATCGGCCGGCTGCTGGGGTAACCGCGGTCGCCTGGGACTCGATGGCGCGGGTGTGCATGCCGCCCATCTGGAACTCGCCCCAGAACGAGAGGTAGGTCCCGGTCGCGGCGTCCAGCCCGTGCAGGGCGACGATCTTGCCGGCGGGGAAGCTGGTCTCCTCCAGCAGGGTGACCACGGTGAAGCTGCCGGCGGGCAGGGTCTTCGGGCCGATATCGCGCACCGTGAAGGTGGTGGTGCGGGTCTCGCCATTGGGGCGGGGCTCGGCCGTCTGCGCCGTGGCGCCGGGGCGGAAGGGCAGCAGGCCGGCGATGGCGGCGCGGCGGGCGGCGCGCTGCTCGGGCTCGCCTTCCGGCAGGGCGTTGAGCCAGAGGCGCTCCTGCGTCGGGGTGTCGCCGCGGCGGGTGGACTGGCGCAGGCACAGCAGCGGGTCGGCGGGGTCGGCGCCCTGCTGCAGCAGGGTGCGGCCATCCGAGAGGGCGACGGCCTGGCCGGCGGGCGGGCAGCGGAATTCCTGTGCACTGGCGGGGGCGGTGGCGAGCGCGGCAAGCAGCAGGGCGGGGAGGAGGCGCATGGCGGCAGCATGCCCGGCGCCGGGCGCGGCGTCACCTTGGCGGGCGGGGTGCGGCGGCGGTGGAAACGTGTTGCCGGCCGCGGCCATGCGGCCGAAGCTGGCAGCGAAGCAGCCCCGCGCAGATCGGGGCCGGGGAGGCGCGGATGCTGGACCGCAGGCAGTTTGGAACCCTGGCGCTGGCCGCCCTGGCGGCGCCCGCCGTGGCGCAACCCGCTTGGCCGGACAAGCCGGTGCGGGTGGTGGTGCCCTACGCCCCCGGCGGCGGCGCCGATGTGGTGGCGCGGACCCTGTGGGGCCGGCTGGGCGAGCTGCTGGGGCAGAACTTCATTATCGAGAATCGCGGCGGCGGGGCCGGGATCATCGGTGCCGCCATGGTCGCCCAGGCGCAGCCGGACGGGTACACGCTGCTGCACGACGCCACCGCGCTTTCGGTCAACCCCGCCCTGTTCGAGGGGCGGCTGCCGTTCGACACGCTGCGCGCCTTTCGCCCGGTCTTCCTGGCGGGCACGCTGCCCAACCTGCTGCTGGCCAACCTGGCGGTGCCGCAGCGCACGGTGGCGGAGGTGATCGCGTTGGCCAAGGCGACGCCGGAGGGGATCAACTGGGCCAGCGGCGGCAATGGCGGCATCCAGCACCTGGCGATTGAGATGTTCGCCCGCATGGCCGGGGTGAAGCTGAACCACGTGCCCTACAAGGGCGGCGCCGCCAGCATCACGGACGTGATGGCGGGGAATGTGAAGTTCGGCTTTTCCAACGCTGCCACGGCGAATTCCCAGGTGCGCGGCGGGCTGGTGCGGCCGGTGGCGCATACCGCGCTGGGGCCGCTGGCCAGCCTGCCCGGGGTGCCCGCGGTGGCGGAGACGCTGCCGGGCTTCGAGGCGCTGGAATGGAATGCGGTGTTCGCCCCGGCCGGGGTTTCGGACGCCGTTGTGCTGAGGCTGAATGCCGGGCTGAACCAGGCGCTGGCGGATGCGCGGGTGCAGGAGCGGCTTTCGGCGGTGAGCCTGCAGATGCGGGCGAACACGCCGGAGGAGGCCGCCAGCTACTTCGCCGCCGAGATGGCCAAGTGGGGCCGGCTGGTGCGGGAGGCGGGGATCCGGCCGGATTGAGGGCGATGGCTGCTGGCGCCAGGGCCGGTTGTTGCCGGCGGGTTAAGGCCGCGGGCCGCCGGCCGGGGCAGGTGCCGCCTGTCGTTCGGCCACGGGTTGCAGCGGCCCCCGCCAGGGACTACCTGAGCCGCGTACCCGGCACCGCCCGGGTCCCAGCAAACCGCCGGACCGCAAGCAAGACATCATGAGCGACCCTGCCGAGACCTCGCCGGCCTCCACGCCGGCTGACCAGACCGAAACCGCCGAGGCCACGCCGGAGACCCCCGAGCAGGCGATGGAGCGGCTGACCGCCGAGCGCGACGACATGCGCGACCGCTGGCTGCGCGCCGAGGCGGAGGCCCAGAACATCCGCACCCGCGCCGCCAAGGAAGCGGCCGATGCGCGGCAATACGCAATCCAGAAGTTCGCCCGCGACGTGGTCGAGGCGGCCGAGAACCTGCGCCGCGGCCTGGACGCGCTGCCGGCCAAGGCCGAGGGCGAGCCGGAGCTGCTGGCCAAGCTGCGCGAGGGCTTCGAGGGCGTCGAGCGCAGCTTCCTCGGGATCCTGGAGCGTAACGGCGTGGCGAAGAAGGAGGCCATGGGCCAGGCCTTCGACGCCGAATACCACCAGGCGATGGCCGAGCAGCCGGCGCCGGAGGGGGTGGAGCCGGGCACGGTGATCCAGGCCTGGACGCCCTGCTGGACGCTGAACGGCCGGTTGCTGAAGCCGGCCATGGTGGTCGTGGCAGCCAAGGGCTGACGCGCGGAACTTGGTTTGGCAGCCAAGGGCTGACGCCGCGCGGCCCCCAAGGCCGCCGATTAAGAATAAAATCCGGCCGCTTGGGTCTTGTCGCGGCGGCCGGGGCTGAATACATCGCCGGGTAAGGGGCCTTCGCTGGCCTCGACTACCCATCCGATCAACATCGGGGCCGGGCGCGGTGCCAACTACGGGCCGTCCCTCGCCGCCAACCAAGGAGCACTACGGATGAGCAAGGTCATCGGCATCGACCTGGGCACCACCAACTCGTGCGTCGCCATCATGGAAGGCAAGGACGTCAAGGTCCTGGAGAACACCGAGGGTGCGCGCACCACCCCCTCGATGGTCGCCTTCGCCAAGAATGGCGAGCGGCTGGTCGGCCAGAGCGCCAAGCGCCAGGCCGTCACCAACCCTAACAATACCCTCTACGCGGTGAAGCGCCTGATCGGCCGCCGGTTCGACGACCCGGTGGTGAACAAGGACATCGCGCTGGTCCCGTACAAGATCGCCCGCGCCGACAATGGCGACGCCTGGGTTGAGATCGACGGCCAGAAATACGCGCCGCAGCAGATAAGCGCCAACATCCTGACCAAGATGAAGGAGACCGCCGAGGCGTACCTTGGCGAGAAGGTCTCCCAGGCCGTCATCACCGTGCCGGCCTACTTCAACGACGCCCAGCGCCAGGCCACCAAGGAAGCCGGCGCGATCGCCGGCCTGGAAGTGCTGCGCATCATCAACGAGCCGACGGCCGCCGCGCTGGCCTACGGCATGGACCAGAAGAAGGGCGGCATCGTCGCGGTCTACGACCTTGGCGGCGGCACCTTCGACGTCTCGATCCTGGAGATCGGCGACGGCGTGTTCGAGGTGAAGTCCACCAATGGCGACACCTTCCTGGGTGGCGAGGACTTCGACGCCCGCATCATCGACTACCTGGCGGATGAGTTCCGCAAGGAGCAGGGCATTGACCTGCGCGGCGACAAGCTTGCCCTGCAGCGGCTGAAGGAAGCCGCCGAGAAGGCGAAGATCGAGTTGTCCGCCAGCAAGGAGACCGAGATCAACCTGCCCTTCATCACCGCCGATGCCTCCGGGCCGAAGCACCTGGTGATGAAGCTGAGCCGCGCCAAGCTTGAGGCGCTGGTGGATGACCTGATCCAGAAGACGCTGGAGCCCTGCAAGAACGCGCTGCGCGATGCCGGGCTTTCGGCCGGCGAGATCGGCGAGGTGATCCTGGTCGGCGGCATGACCCGCATGCCCAAGGTCATCGAGGTGGTGAAGCAGTTCTTCGGCAAGGAGCCGGCCCGCAACGTCAACCCGGATGAAGTGGTCGCCATCGGCGCCGCGATCCAGGGCGGCGTGCTGAAGGGCGACGTCAAGGACGTGCTGCTGCTGGACGTGACGCCGCTGAGCCTCGGCATCGAGACGCTGGGCGGCGTGTTCACCCGGCTGATCGACCGCAACACCACGATCCCGACGAAGAAGAGCCAGACCTTCTCCACCGCCGACGACAACCAGACCGCGGTCACCATCAAGTGCTTCCAGGGTGAGCGCGAGATGGCGGCCGACAACAAGCTGCTGGGCAACTTCGACCTGACGGGCATTCCGGGCGCCCCGCGCGGCGTGCCGCAGATCGAGGTGACCTTCGACATCGACGCCAACGGCATCGTTTCCGTCAGCGCGAAGGACAAGGCCACCGGCAAGGAGCAGCAGATCAAGATCCAGGCGAAGTCTGGGTTGAGCGATGCCGACATCGAGCGGATGGTGAAGGACGCCGAGGCGAATGCCGACGCCGACAAGAAGCGCCGCGAGAGCGTCGAGGCCCGCAACGGCCTGGACAGCCTGATCCACGGCACCGACAAGACGCTGAAGGACAATGGCGAGAAGGTCGGCCCGGCCGAGAAGGCCGAGGTCGAGGCGGCGCTGACGGAAGCCCGCGCGGCGCTGGACAGCGGCGATGCCGAGACCATCACCAAGGCCAGCGAGAAGCTCAGCCAGGTTTCGATGAAGCTGGGCGAGGCGATATACAAGGCGACCCAGGCGCAGGAGGCCGCTGCGCCCCAGGGCGGGGCCGGTGGCGGCGCCGGCGACGCGCCGAAGGGCGACAAGGTGGTGGACGCGGAGTTCGAGGAAGTCGACCCGACCAAGAAGAAGCCTTCCTGATCCGGGGCTGAACCGCTGCGTTCCTGACGCATCAAGGCGCCCGGTACCCGAGAGGGGCCGGGCGCTGCCATGCTGGGGGCGCGGCTCCGACTGAACCTCCGCTGGGGGATGGGGCCCGACCATGGCCAAGAAGGACTACTACGAAATCCTTGGTGTCGCCCGCGACGCCAGCGATGACGACATGAAGAAGGCCTATCGCAGCCAGGCGATGAAGCTGCACCCGGACCGCAACCCCGGGGATGCCAAGGCCGAGGCCGCGTTCAAGGAATTGAACGAGGCCTATGACGTGCTGAAGGACGCCGAGAAGCGCGCCGCCTACGACCGCTATGGCCATGCCGCGTTCGAGCAGGGCGGCGGCGGTGGCGGCTTCCAGGGCGGCCCGTTCGGCGGTGGCGGCGGTGGCTTCGCCGACATCTTCGAGGAGATGTTCGGCGGCATGGGCGGCCGTGGCGGCCAGCGCGGCGGCCGGGCCAATGGCCGTGGCTCGGACCTGCGGACGGCGGTCGAGGTCTCGCTGGAGGAGGCCTTCGCCGGCGTGCGCCGGACCATCCGCGTGCCGACCAGCGTGGCCTGCGAATCCTGCACCGGCACCGGCGCCGAGGGCGGCACCGCCAATGCCAGCACCTGCCCGACCTGCCAGGGCCAGGGCAAGGTGCGGGCGCAGCAGGGCTTCTTCCTGATCGAGCGGACCTGCCCGACCTGCAATGGCGCCGGCCGCACGATCAAGAACCCCTGCAAGGTCTGCCAGGGCGCCGGCCGGGTACAGCGCGAGCGCACGCTGAACGTGCAGGTTCCCGCTGGCGTCGAGGACGGCACGCGCATCCGCCTGACCGGCGAGGGCGAGGCCGGGCTGCGCGGCGCGCCACCGGGCGACCTGTACGTGGATGTCGGCGTCCGGCCGCACCCGCTGTTCCAGCGCGACGGCAACAACATCTACGTGCGCGTGCCGCTGCGGATGACGCAGGCGGCGCTGGGCGGCGCGGTGGAGGTGCCGAGCATCGACGGCGGCAAGCAGCGGGTGACGATCCCCGCGGGCACGCAGACCGGCGACCAGTTCCGGCTGCGCGGCAAGGGCTTCGTGGTGCTGCGCAGCGCGGCGCGGGGCGACATGTACGTTCAGGTTTCGGTGGAGACGCCGCAGAACCTGACGCCGAAGCAGCGCGAGCTGCTGGAGGCCTTCGAGGCCGAGGCGGTGACGGGCGGCAAGAGCAGCCCGGAGCATGAGGGCTTCTTCGCCAAGGTGAAGGAGTTCTTTGACGGGCTGGGCGGGCGCTGACGCCTGACGGCCTGGGTGGGCGGTAGCGCCCGCTACCCCAGTTCGGACCAGTGGCGTTCCAGCAAGGCGTTGGCGCGGCGCGGGTCGAAATCCGGCCGGCGCTGGAAGGCGACCAGCGTGCCCAGCGCCATCACCGGGCGGGCCACTTCCTCCACCGGGTGGTAGTGGGCGCGCTCGGGGTAGTCATGCAGCAGCAGCGTGGTGCCCGGCGCACAGCGCAGCAGCGCCTGCAGGAAGCAGGCGACGCGGAAGCGGCCATCCACCAGTACCAGGTCGGCGCGTTCCGCCGCCGGGTTGGCCCAGATGGTCAGGTGGTAGTTCGGCCAGCGCGGGCGGGCGGCCTCGTCCGTCGGCACGCCCCAATTGCCCAGGGCGCCGATATCCACATGGTGCAGCGTCAGGCTGGCGCTGCGTTCCGCGGGGCAGGCCTCGGCCACCTTGTCCAGCCATTCGCGCGACGAATCCACCGCGATGACGCTGTCCCGCACCAGGCGGCTGGCCAGGACCGTGCTGCCGCCGCTGCCGAATTCCAGATAGCGATGCGAGCAGCGCAGCAAGCCCGCCAGCATGAGCTGCTCCTGCTCCGTCATCGCGATCTGCATGGCGCGGCTATCCCCCGGCGGATTTGATGAAGGCGGCGAGCGTCGGCACCCAGTCGGGGCTTTCGGTATTCGCTCCGATATGGCCGAACTGGTTGCGGATTTCGAAAAACCGCGCGTCTTTCTTCGCGGCCGCCAGCTTCTGCATCACGGCGGGGGCGATGCTGGGCGGGAACAGCTTGTCCGTGGTGGTCAGCGCGTAGAGCACCTTGGCCTTCAGCGCGCCGAACTGCGCCTCGGTGTCGTAGCTCTCGGTCGCGCGGCGCAGCACCACCATGGAATTGCCGTCGAAGGCGCGGACCCAGGGGGCGGCCAGGCGGCGGATCTCGGCCTCGCGCGCCTCGCCGGGCGGGAACCTGCCTTCCAGCTGGGCCTCGATTCCGTAGTTCTTCAGCGTGGCGACGCGGATCTCGGTCATCACCTGGCTGATGCCGCCGGGCTTGTCGTAGTACCAGCCGCCATTCCAGTTGGGGTCCTGCGCCAGGCGGGCAATCTGGGCGGCGGTGCCGGCCGGACCGGCGGTGGATTTGGGCGCGGTGTTGACGGCGATGATCGCGTTCATCGCCTGCGGGAACAGCGTGCCCCAGGTCCAGGCCTGGTAGCCGCCATAGCTGGTGCCCATGACCGCGAGCAGGTGCTTCACGCCCAGCTGTTCCAGCAGCAGGCGCTGGACGGTGACGATGTCCGCCACCGTGATGTGCGGGAAGTCCGGGCCGTAGGGGCGGCCGGTGGCGGGGTTGGTGCTGCGCGGGCTGGTGGAGCCGTAGGACGACCCCAGCATGTTGGAGCTGACGATGAAGTGCCGCGCGGGGTCGATCGGCTTGCCGGGGCCGATCATCAGGCTCCAGCTCGGCGCCGCGTCCTCCGCCAGGCCGGGCGGGGCCTGGCCCGGGGCGTAGCGGCCGGCGGCGTGGTGGCTGCTGGTGAAGCCGTGGGTCATCAGGATGGCGTTGTCGCCGGCGGCGTTCAGGGTGCCGTAGGTCTCGTAGGCCAGGGTGACCTCGGGCATCACCGTGCCATTGCGCAGGCGGAAGTCGCGGATGGTGGCGTAGCGGTTGACGACAGCGTCCATCGACTGGGCCTTGGCTGACAGGGCGGGGGCGGCGAGGGCCAGGCCGAGCGCCAGCCCGGTGCGGCGGGTGACGTGCATGGTGGGTTCCTCCGGTTGTTTTGCCGGAGTGTGCGCCGCGGGTGGCTGGCGTGGCAATCAGGCGGCGGTGGCTAGAGCACCATGCGCCCTGTCGGGCGCATCTCGTGCTCTATCCCGTTGAAACCAGATCAAGAAATCCGTTCTGATGATCTCATCAGAACGGATATTGCTCTAGCCCGGATTATTCACCGGGGTTGGCGGGCATGGTGCAACCCCTTGATCTGTAGAAGTTTGCACTTGATCTGACGGCTGTCGGTCCGGCGTGGTGGGTGTCCGCCGGGTCGAAGCTGTCAGGCGATGCTGGTCATGCTGCCTCGCTGAGGTTCTGTTTTTCGCGCGCCAGGGCACGGCTGTCGAGGAAGGTCTGCATCGGCGTCTTGCCGAAGCACCAGCGGCCCTGATGGGTGCGCGCCTCATTGTAGTGCGCCATCCAGGCGTCCAGGTCGGCCTGCAACTCCTCGATGGTGCGGTAGAGCTTCTTGCGGAAGGCGACCCGGTAGAACTCGTCGAGCATGGTTTTGTGGAAACGCTCGCAGATCCCATTGGTCTGCGGGCTTTTGACCTTGGTGCGGGTGTGGTCGATATCCTCCACCGCCAGGTACAGTTCATATTCGTGGCGGTCATGGGCGCCACAGAACTCAGTGCCGCGATCGGTCAGCACCCGGTCGATGCGCAGACCGTGCTCATCAAAGAACGGGATCACCCGGCCGTTCAGCAACTCGGCCGCGGTCAGTGCGGTCTTGCGGTCATACAGCTTGGCGAAGCCGACCTTAGAATAAGTGTCGATCGCGGTCTGCTGGTAGACCCGGCCGACACCCTTCAGCGTGCCGACATAGAAGGTGTCCTGCGCCACACAGTAGCCGGGGTGCTCGCTTTCGAACTCGCCATGGGCTTCTTTGTCCGCCTTGGCCTTCTCCAATGCGACGAGTTGGCTTTCGGTCAGCACGCCGCCCTCCTGAGCGACCTTGGCCTCCAGCGCCTTCAGCCGCTGCTTCATCGTCGCCAGGTCATGCCGCAGCCAGATGCAGCGCACGCCATAGGGCGAGACCGCAATGCCGCGCTGCCTGAGCTCGTTCGCCGCCCGCGCCTGACCCCAGGCCGGCTGGTCGATGGCGATTGCCACCACGGCGGTCTCAACCTCAGGCGCCACCCGGTTCTTCAGGTTCGGCTTCGATTTCGTCATCTCCGCCAGCGCCACGTCGCCGCCGCGCTCGTACAGGTCACGGAAGCGGTAGAAGCTGTCGCGCGAGTAGCCCATCACCCGGCAGGCCTGGGTCACGCTGCCCAGCTGTTTCGCCAGTTCCAGTAGGCCAACCTTGGCGCGGATCACTTTCCTCTCGGTCACAGTCATCGGGGCTCTCCCTCAAGTCGGCCGGGGCGCTGCGCTACGCCTATGGCTTCGCGCCCCGGCCTCCAACCCCACCAAAGATACCACCGTCAGATCAAATCAAGACTTCTTCAG
>CANGNF010000083.1 GCA_947455205.1 Acetobacteraceae bacterium
CGGAACTTGGAATAGGGCACCAGGTTGGGGTGCGGGTTGCCGGTGGCCTTCGGGCGGTTGCCGTTCAGGAAGAAGTTCGGCGCATGCGGGTGCAGCAGCGCCATGCCGCAGTCATGCAGCGTCATGTCGCAATACTGGCCGAGGCCCGACTTCGACCGTTCCGCCAGCGCCATCAGGATGGCGATGGTGCTGAACAGGCCGGTGGCGATATCCACGATCGGCGTGCCCAGCCGCGTCGGGCCGCTGTCCGCGGTGCCGTTGATGCTCATCAGCCCGGTCATGGCCTGCAGCACGGCGTCGTAGCCGGGGAAGCCGCCGAGCGGGCCGGTGCCGCCGAAGCCGGAGACGCGGCAATGGATCAGCCGCGGAAACTGCTTGGACAGCACGGCCTCATAGCCCAGGCCCCACTTCTCCATGCTGCCGGGCTTGAAGTTCTCGATCAGGATGTCGGCGCCATCCAGCAGGCGCAGCAGCACGTGCTTGCCCTCGGGCTTGGACAGATCCAGGCCGACCGACTTCTTGTTGCGGTTGATGTTGATGAAGTAGCTGGCGCTGCCGTTGCTGTCGAAGGGCGGGCCCCAGTCGCGCACCTCATCGCCCTGCGGCGGTTCCAGCTTGATCACCTCGGCGCCGTGGTCGCTCAGGACCATCGTGCAGTACGGCCCGCCCAGCACGCGGGTCAGGTCGATGACCTTCAGCCCGGCCAGCGCCCCGGCGGACTTCGCCAGGCCCATTCCTTCACTCATGCAGCCAACTTCCTTCCAAACACCCGCGCGCAGAAATCCGGGTAGGTCTCCAGCATCTCGTCGCAGACCGCGCCGCGCAGCAGCGCCAATTCCTGCTCGCTCGGCAGCGGTGTCTGCGGCACCTCGTCGCCTGCGTCAAAGTCGAAGCCGGTGGCGGCGCGGATGCTCGCCACCGTCTCCCCGGCATGCACGCTGGCCAGCGAGAAGCGGGCGCGGTCCGGGTGGAAGCGGAACACGCAACGGGCGGTCACCAGCGCCTGGGCATGGCCGCGGCGGAACACGCCGGGCGGCGAGACGCCATTGGCCGAGATGTTGTCCACCTTCTGCACCAGCACGCGGGGCGAATGCTCCTCGCGGAACAGGATGATGCGCGGCGTCATCATGTACATGAACGCGGACCCGAAGGAGCCGGGGAAGCGCACGCCCCCGTGGGATGTTCCTCCCGGCCATTCGCCGGTGCCCACCAGGTTCAGGTTGGCCTCGCCGTCGATCTGCCCGCCGCCCAGGAAGAACAGGTCGATCCGGCCCTGCCCGGTCAGGTCGAACAACTCGCGCGTGCCGTCGCTGAACGGGTTGCCCTGGGTGCGCGCCAGCAGCGACAGGCGGATGGGGTAGCCCAGCTTCTGCGCCAGGTAGCAGGCCGCCGCCGGCACCGGGCTGGCGGCGCCCACGGCCACATGCCGCGCGGTGGGGGCGGAGGGGTCCAGCACCAGGCGGCAGATCGTCGCCGCCAGGAATTCCTCGGGCTTGCAGTCGCTCATTCGGCGGCCGCCGCGCGGGTCTCGAAGACGTGGATCGCCAGCCACTCGCGGAAGCCCTCGGCGGTCTTGGCCATGCGGGCGTATTCGCTGATGTAGGCGGTATCCATGCGGTATTCGTCCAGCAGCGCCACCGGCCGGGCGCCGCGCTCGGCAATGGCAATGCCATCGATGTAGGTGGCGCTGATGCAGCCGGGCGCCAGGCGCTCATCGGCCAGGAAATCGCCTTCCACCACGCGCTCCACCGTCACCAGGCTGGCCTTGGAGGCATGGGCGATGGTGGCGCATTCCCGCTTGCGGCCCAGCCACACGTTGCCCTTGCTGTCCGACATCACGGCATGGAACACGCCGAAATCCGGCTGCAACGCCGGCAGCAGCACGATCGGGTCGCCCCCGGCTTCGGCGAAGGGATTGTCCATCACCTTCCAATCCGGCCGATGCGCCAGGATGTCGCTGCCGATGATCCCGCGCAGCGGCATGAAGGGCACGCCCTTCTCGCTGGCCTGCAGCATGGTGTGGATCGCCGGGCAGGTGGCGTCCTTCATCACGATCTCGCCGGCCTTCAGCGCGGCCGAGAAGCGCGGCGCGAAGCCGGCCTCCCCCAGGGAGACGGCGCTGGTCTCCACCTCCGCCACGCAGCCGGCGCCCACCAGCAGGTCGGTGGCGAAGCCCGAGGTCGGCACGCCCACCAGGCGCAGCCCGCGCGCGCCGCGGCGCACCAGGGCCTTGGCCAGCGCCACCGAGGGCAGCGAATTGTCCGGCGGCATGGCCAGCTTGCTGCCATCCGGCACACGGGCCGCCAGGCTGTCCAGGTCCGTCAGGCTCATCGCGGGGTTCCTCCTGCCCCGCAGGCTAACCCCCTGGCCGCCGCCTGCGAAGGGGCCGCGGCAATGGGCGCCACCTTGAGCCGGGTGTTCCGCCGGGCGCGGGATCGCTCTAGGCTTGGCGCGCCATACCCTGGGAGGCCTTGATGTTCGCACGTTTGGCAGCCGCCGCGCTCCTCACCCTTGGCCTGGGGCTGGCCGCGCCCGCCCGCGCCGCCTGGATGTGGACGGGGTGGGAGGACTACAGCGGCAGCCAGGATGCCTGCCTGCAATCCGGCGCCCGCGTGCTGGAAGGCATGGGCTTCACCGTCACGGTCAACCCGCAGACCACCTTCGGCTGGCGCAACGGCGACGGCGTCAGCGTGCGCTGCATCGCCGAGCGCCGGGTCGCGGTGATCTTCGTCTATGCCGCGCGGGATGCCGAGGAAGGCCGGCAGATCCTCGACGCCGTGCGCGGCGCCTACAAGCCGGCCGGCAGCGCGCCGCCGTCCAACGCGCCCGGCCGCGGCGGCAGCAAGTTCTGATGCCGCTGCAGGGGCCGCGGCTGCGGCTGCGGCCGATCGCGGCCGAGGACGCCGAGGGCTTCGCCGCCCTGAACGCCGATGCGCTGGCCATGCGCCACTTCCCCGCCCCGCTGGACCGGGCGGAGAGCGACGCGGCGCTGCAGCGCGCGCTGGCGCACCATGCGGAGCACGGCTTCGGCGCCCAGGCGGCGGAGTTGCATGACGGCACGCTGCTGGGGTTCCTCGGCCTGGCCCAGGTGCAGTTCCCCGCCCGCTTCACCCCGGCGGTGGAGATCGGCTGGCGCTTCCTGCCGGCCTTCTGGGGCCAGGGCTATGCCGAGGAAGCGGCGCGGCTGACCCTGGCGCACGGCTTTGGCCCGCTGGGGCTGGCGGAGATCGTCAGCTTCACCGTGCCGGCCAACCAGCCCAGCTGGCGGCTGATGCAGCGGCTTGGCATGCGGCCGGATGGCGGTTTCGACCACCCGCGCGTGCCGGAAGGCCACCCGCTGCGGCCGCATGTGCTGTACCGCCTGGCGCGGGCCGAATGGGTGGCGCGCCTGTTCGGCTGATGCAAGACTGGCGGCGGAGGAACCGCCGCATGAACAAGCTTGCCGCCGCCCTGCTGGGGCTTGGCGCCATGACCGTGGCCGCGCGCGCCGAGGTGACGCGGTTCGAGGTGACCGCCACCACCCCGGCCTTCGCCGGCGCCGAGTTCGGCAGCACCGGCCGCTATGAGCGCCTGGCCGCCCGCGCCACCTTCGCGCTGGACCCGAATGACGCCCGCAATGCAGGCATCGTCGACCTCTCCCTGGCGCCGCGCAACGCCCAGGGCCGGGTGGAGGCGACCGCCGAGGTGGTGGTGCTGCGCCCGGTGGAGCCGCTGCGCGGCAATGGCACGCTGTTCGTGGAAGTGCCGAACCGCGGCCGCGAGCTGGCCGGGCAGTTGTTCAACGACATCAACGGCGCCAACCGGCTGGCCAGCGGCCAGGATGCCGGCAATGGCTACCTGCTGCGCCAGGGCTACACCCTGGTCTGGGTGGGCTGGCAGACCGACCTGCTGCCGAATGAGGGGCTGCGGCTGCAGGCCCCGGTGGTGCCGGGCGTCACCGGGCTTTCGCGTGAGGAATACCTGTTCGACCACCTGCGCAACCCGGTCACGGTGCGGCTGACCTACCCGGCGGCCAGGCGCGACGACGCGGTGCTGAGCGTGCGCGCCCAGGCGGATGACGCCCGCGCCCGCCCGGCCGACCTGCGCCACCGCTGGGTGGACGACCACCATGTGGAGATCTTCCGTCCCGCCGGCTTCGACGCCGGCGCGCTGTACGAGTTCACCTACACCGCCAAGGACCCGGTGGTGCAGGGCATGGCCTTCGCCGCCTTCCGCGATGTCACGGCCTTCCTGCGGCGCGACACCAGCGCCGCCAACCCGCTGGCCGCCCATGGCCGTACCCCCATCGCGCGGGCGGTGCTGCACGGCATCTCACAGTCCGGCCGCTTCGTGCGCGACTACCTGCATGGCGGCTTCAACCAGGATGAGGCCGGGCGCCAGGTGTTCGAGGCGATGCAGCCGCATATCGCCGGCACGCGCCGCACCTATACCAATGCGCGCTTCGCTCAGCCCGGCCGCAACCCGACCCCGCATGGCGACCGGCACTACCCGGCCGACCAATTCCCCTTCACCTACGCCATGCAGGAGGACGCGCTGACCGGCCGGCGCGACGGGCTGCTGGCGCGCTGCGAGGCGACGGCGACCTGCCCGCGCATCATCCAGACCGACAGCGAGTACGAGTTCTACGGCGCCCGCGCCTCCCTGCTGGTCACTGACACGCGTGGCAACCATGCGGAGCTGCCGGAGAATGTCCGCGCCTTCCTGATGACTGGCCACCCGCATTTCGCCGCGCCGACCGCGCTGGGGGAGGCGATGGAGCGCTGCGCCCTGCCGGTGAACCCGCTGCATGCCGGCGCGCCGATGCGCGCGGTGCTGGCGGCGTTGGAAGCCTGGGTGGTGGAGGGCCGGCTGCCGCCGGCCAGCCGCTTCCCCACCCGCGCCGCCGGCACGCTGCGCCCCGCCGCCGGGCTGTACCCCGCAATCCCGCAACTGCCGTACCGCGGCACCTTCGGCCCGGCGCAGCTGGTGGACAACAGCGTGCTGCCGCCCGTCGTGCGCGGCGAATACCCGGTGCTGCTGCCGCGGGTGGACGCGGATGGCAATGCCATCGGCGGCCTCCGCGCCCCGGCGCTGGAAGTGCCCAAGGCCAGCTATGTCGGCTGGAACCCGCGCGCCCAGGGCTTTGCGCCGGGCGCGCTGTGCTACAACACCGGCTCGGTGGTCGCCTTCGCCGCCACCCGGGCGGCACGCGAGGCGGCGCAGGACCCGCGCCTTTCGGTCGCGGAACGCTACCCGACGCCGGCCGCCTACACCGCCGCGGTCAAGGCCGCCGCCGAGCGCCTGGTGGCCGAGCGCCTGCTGCTGGCCGAGGACCTGCCGCGCATCGCGGCGGCGGCCGAGGCCGATACCCTTGCCCGGCTGAAGCGGTGACCGTCATGAAGCAACTCCTCCTCGCCCTCCTTCTGCTGCCCGCCCTGGCGCAGGCCCAGGTGCTGCGGCTGGAATGGGATGCGCCCACGGTCGCCTTCGGTGGCCGTGAGTTCCCCGGTGTCGGCCAGTACGAACGCGTGATTGGCCGCGCCACCATCGCGCTGGACCCGCGCGACCCGCGCAACGCCGTCATCGCCGACCTGGCGGAAGCCCCCCGCACCGCCGAGAACCTGGTGCAGGCGGTGGCCGATGTCTTCATCCTGCGCCCGGCGGATGCTGCCCGTGGCAATGGCGCCATGCTGCTGGAAGTGCCCAATCGCGGCCGCAAGCTGATGCTGCAGCTGTTCGCGGATACGCGTGCCGCCGTGGCCGAGGCCGCCGAAGTGCCGGAGGCCGCCGGCAATGGCTTCCTGTATCAACAGGGCTACAGCCTGGTCTGGGTGGGCTGGCAGGGCGACATCGCCTCCCGCCCCGGGCAGATGGCGCTGCAGGTGCCGCGCCTGCCCGGTGTCACCGGCCCGGTGACGCATGAGGTGGTGTTCGACAACGCGACCAGCCCCGCCACCACCACGCTGCCCTTCCCGGTGGCAGAGCCGGCCAGCCTGCGGGTCACGGTCCGCGCCCGCTGGGATCTGCCGCGCGAGACGCCGGCCGACCTGCGCTTCACCCTGCAGGGCGAGCGGCTGGAAATCCAGCGCCCCGCCGGCTTCGATGCCGGCGCGATCTACGAAGTCACCTATACCGGCCGCGACCCCGGCGTGATGGGCATGGGCTTCGCCGCCGTGCGGGACGTGGCCAGCTGGCTGCGGCACGACACCAGCGCGCGGAACCCGCTGGCCGGGCGCATCCAGCGCGCCCATGCCTTCGGCATCTCGCAGAGCGGGCGCTACCTGCGGGACTACCTCCACCTCGGCTTCAACCAGGATCTGGCCGGGCGGCCGGTGTTCGACGGCGTCATGCCGCATGTCCCCGGTGCGCGCCGGCTGTTCGGCAACAGCCGCTTCGCCCAGCCGGACCGCGCGCCGCGCAGCCCGCAGGACATCGCCTGGCCGGCCGACAGCTTCCCGTTCAGCTATGCCGAGACGCGCGACCCGATCAACGGCGCGCGCGACAGCCTGCTGCGCCGCTGTCGCGCCAGCGCCACCTGCCCCAAGGTGATGCAGACGGATACCGAGTACGAATACTGGTCGTCGCGTGCCTCCCTGGTGGTGACGGACCCAGCCGGCAACGCGCTGGCGCTGCCGCCGGATGTGCGGGCCTATGCCATTGCCGGCACGCCGCATTTCTCGGCGTTCGGCGCCGAGACGCGGACCACCCCGGTTTGCGCCCTGCCGGTGAACCCGCTGCATGCCGGCGCACCGATGCGGGCGCTGCTGACCGCGCTGGACGTCTGGACGCGCGACGGCACCGCCCCGCCCGCCAGCCGCACGCCCAGCCGCGCCGATGGCACGCTGGTGCCGGCGGCCGGCGCCGTCCCGGCCATTCCCGGCCTGCGCTATGCCGGCCAGCACGCCCTGGCGGCGCGGGTGGATGCCAGCCAGCAGCCGCCGCGCGAACTCGGCCGCTACACCGTGCTGGTGCCGCGGGCGGATGCGGATGGCATCGGCATCGCCGGCATCCGCATGCCGGTGCTGGAGGCGCCGCGCGCCACCTATACCGGCTGGAACCCGCGCGCCGAGGGCCATGGCGCCGGCGTGCTTTGCCCGCTGCTGGGCGGCGTGCTGCCCTTTGCCGAGACCCGCGCGGCGCGGGAGGCCGCCGGCGACCCGCGGCCGTCGCTCGCGGAACGCTACCCGACGCCGGCCGCCTATGTGGCGCAGGTGAAGGCCGCGGCCGACAACCTGGTGGCGGAGCGCCTGCTGCTGCCGGCCGACGCCGCCGCCATGGTGACGGCCGCCGAGGCCGGGCGCCTGGTGCGCTAGCGCCTGGTCGGCTGAAGCGAGGGCCACCGCCCGGCCGGCTGGCCGAGGCGTCGGCGCCACGCTGGCCGGGCAGGCGCATCCCCAGCGGAACCAACGGGCATGACGGCGCTTGTTCCGCCATGCCCGATACCTTCCAAACCGACGTCCCCGCGCGGCTGGACCGCCTGCCCTTCGCCCGCTTCCACTGGCGGGTCGCCATCGCGCTGGGGGTGACCTGGGCGCTGGACGGGCTGGAGGTGACGCTGGTGGGCAGCCTGGCCGGCGCCCTGAAGGAAAGCCCCAGCCTGGCGATGAGCGAAAGCCAGATCGGCCTGGCCGGCAGCGCCTATCTGATCGGCGCCGTGGTCGGCGCGCTGTTCTTCGGCTGGCTGACCGACAGGCTGGGGCGGCGGAAGCTCTTCTTCATCACCCTGATGCTGTACATGGCCGCCAGCATCGGCACTGGGTTCGCCTGGGACTTCTGGTCCTTCGCGCTGCTGCGGGCGCTGACCGGGGCGGGCATCGGCGGCGAATACGCGGCGGTGAACAGCGCGATCCAGGAGCTGATCCCGGCGCGGCGGCGCGGCACCACCGACCTGGCGGTCAACGGCACCTTCTGGGCCGGCGCGGCGCTGGGCAGCATCGTGGCCCTGGTGGTGCTGGACCCCGCGGTGGTGCCGCCCGAGATCGGCTGGCGCGCCGCCTTCATCCTGGGTGGCGTGCTGGCCGGCGTGGTGCTGCTGATGCGCCGCCATGTGCCGGAAAGCCCGCGCTGGCTGATGCTGCACGGCCGCCCCGGGGAAGCCGAGCGCGTGGTCGGGCAGATCGAGACCGATGTGCGCCAGACCAACGGCCCGCTGCCCCCGCTGGGTTATGGCCCGACCACGCTGCGCAAGCGCGGCCATACCGAGATGGCGGAGGTGTTCCACGCCATGCTGCACGAACAGCGCGAACGCACCGTGCTGGGCCTGGTGCTGATGGCGTGCCAGGCGTTCTGCTACAACGCGGTGTTCTTCACCTACGCGCTGGTGCTGGGCAAGTTCTACGGCGTGCCGGCGCACCAGGTGGGCTGGTACATCCTGCCCTTCGCGCTGGGCAACCTGGCCGGGCCGCTGGTGCTGGGCCACCTGTTCGACAGCATCGGCCGCCGCCCGATGATCACCGGCACCTACGCCGCCGCCGGCGTGCTGATGGCGCTGACCGGCTTCGGCTTCCAGCAGGAATGGCTGAGCGCCTGGGAGCAGACCGCGGCCTGGACGCTGATCTCCTTCTTCGCCTCGGCCGCCGCCTCCGCCGCCTACCTGACGGTGGGCGAGAGCTTTCCGCTGGAGATGCGCGCGCTGGCGATCGCCATCTTCTACGCCTTCGGCACCGCCATCGGCGGCGTGGTCGGGCCGGCGCTGTTCGGCTGGCTGATCGAGGGCGGACAGCGCATCGACATCATGTGGGGGTACATGCTCGGGGCCTTCCTGATGCTGCTGGCGGCCTTCACCGAATGGCGCATCGGCTTCGCCGCCGAGGGCAGGTCGCTGGAGGATTTGGCCACCCCGCTTTCCGCCGCGCGCAAGGCGTCGTAGCCTCGGCCTACGAGGAGACGCCGATGACCGTGACCAGGCAGGAATTCCGTGACGCGATGGCCCGGTTGGGCGCGGCGGTGAACATCATCACCACGGCGGGGCCGGAGGGTAAGGGTGGCTTCACCGCCTCCGCCGTGTGCAGCGTGACCGACGACCCCGCGATGCTGCTGGTCTGCATCAACCGCTCCAGCAATTCCGGCGCGGTGGCCAAGGCCAATGGCATCCTCTGCGTCAACACCCTGGCGGCGGGGCAGGAGGAGTTGGCCGGCGTCTTCGCCGGCGCCACCAAGTGCAGCATGGAAGACCGCTTCCTGGTGGGCGACTGGGGCACGCTGGAAACCGGCGCGCCGGTGCTGCAGGACGCGGTGGTCAGCTTCGACTGCCGCATCACCGACATGGTGGACAAGGGCACCCACACCGTGCTGTTCGCCGAGATCATGGCCATTCGCCAGGGCAACAAGGATGGCCAGGCGCTGATCTACTTCGGCCGCGGCTACCACGGCGTGGGGCAGATGGTGGGCGAGGGGGCTTAGCCCCTCGCTGCCGGATGGGCGCTTCCTACCATTCGCCGAGGAAGACGCCGGCCTTCTTGTAGCTGTCGGTGCGCAGCTCGATCTCCTGCCACTCCACCGTGGTGCGGCGCTTCAGCCCGGTGAACCAGGCCAACAGCCGCTCGCGCAGCGCGTCGCAGGTGGCGGCGTGCGCGGGGTCGGCGCCCAGGTCGTGGAACTCCTGCGGGTCGGCAGCCAGGTCGAACAGCTGCGGGCGGAAGCCGCTGCTCCAGTGGACGTATTTCCAACGCTCGGTCCGTACCATCCAGGCGTGGTGATGCCCGGTCGGCTGGCCGAGGCGCCGGCGGGCACCCTTGAAGGTCCAATCCAACTCGCTGAAGGCGGCGTCGCGCCATTCGGTCGCGGTGCCTCGCGTCAGCGGCAGCAGGCTGCGGCCTTCCACCACATGCCGCGCGGGGTCCTGCTGCAACGCGTCCAGGATGGTCGGCACCACGTCAATCGCTTCCACCAGGCGCGTGTCGGTGCTGCCGCGCGTGGCATCGGCGGCGGCATCCGGGTCATACAGGATGAAGGGCACGCGCTGGATGCAGTCGTGGAACAGCTCCTTCTCGCCCAGCCAGTGGTCGCCAAGGTAGTCGCCGTGGTCGGCGGTGAAGATCACCAGCGTGTCCTGCCAGCGGCCCAGCGCCTCCATCTCGGCGAAGACGCGGCCGAGATGCGTGTCCAGCTGGGTGATCAGCCCCTGGTAGACCGGCTTCACCGTGTCCTGGCATTCGCGGGTGCGGAAGCTCTCGGCCACTTCCTCATCCTGGAAGGCGCGCATGACGGGATGCGCGGCGTCGCTGCGTTCCACATCCGCACGCGTCAACGGCAGGCATTGCGCCGGCGTGTACATGTCGTGGTACGGCGCCGGCGCCACATAGGGCCAGTGCGGCTTGACGTAGCTGAGATGCATCACCCAGGGCTGCTCGCCCTTGGCCCGCATGAAGTCGATGGCCAAGTCCGTGGTGTAGGCGGTCTCGCTGTGTTCCTCGGCGACGCGCGCCGGCCACTTTACGTTTCGCATCTTCCAGCCGGAATGCACGCCGCCATCCGGGTCTACCGTTGAGATGACGTAGTCGCTCCAGGGGTCGCGGCTGTCATAGCCCTTGCTGCGCAGCCAGGTCGCGTAGGCGCCGTTGGGCTCGGCGTGGTGGCCGTCATAGCGGTCGATCGGGCGGAACCAGCCTTCCTCCACCAGCACCTTCAGCTCATCGGCGCCATCCAGCTGCAGCCGGTTGATGCCGTGGCGGTCGGGCATGACATGCGTCTTGCCGCACAGCGTCAGGTCGCGGCCGCTGTTGCGCAGGTGCCAGCCCAGCGTCACCTCGCCGACCGAAAGCGGTACGCGGTTATGCGTGGCGCCGTGCGAGGAGACGTAGCGCCCGGTGTAATAGCTCATGCGGGAAGGCCCGCAGATGCCGGACTGCACGAAGCTGTTGGCGAAGCGCACGCCACGCCTGGCCAGCGCATCGATATTGGGCGTGCGGATATGCGGGTGCCCGGCGCAGGCCAAGTGGTCCCAGCGCAGCTGGTCCGACATGATGAACAGCACGTTCTTGATGGCCATGCGCGCCCCCCTGATGGCCCCAGGCTAACGCACCGCCGAAAAACGCAGAAGGCCCCGCCGGCGTCCCGGCGAGGCCTTCCCATTGCGTCTGCCGTTGCCGGCCGGCGCTAGCTCAGGAAGCCGTCTCCACGATGGTGGAAACGGAGATCCAGGCCGCGGGCAAGCAATGCGGCGAAGGGCAATGAGACACTGGATCACCTCCTTTCAGTTGGTTTTGGATGACCCAAGCCTGCCCCTCCGCCACCGCGTCGTGCAAGCGAATTCAGCCACCGATTCGCGTCCTTGCGCTGGCGATTCCCGCCCTTCGGCGTCAGCGCCTCGGACGACCGCGGCCAGTTACATCTCCGCGTAGGTGCCGTTGCGCCAGACGTAGAAAACGTAATCCGGCACGGTGACATCGCCCTTGGGCGTGAAGCTGGTCTGCCCCAGCACGCTGGCCCAGGGCCCCTGGCGCTTCAGCGCATCCGCCACCTTGCGGCCATCGGCGCTCTTCGCCTTCTCGGCCGCCGCCGCCCAAATCTGCATGGCGCCGTAGGTGTAAAGCACATAGCCTTCCGGATCGACGTTGCGGGCGCGGAAGCGCTGCACCACCTGCGCCGCGGTCGCGCGCTTGCGCGGGTCGCTGCTGAAGGTCATCAGGCTGCCCTCGCCGGCCGCGCCGGTGATGCTCCAGAACTCGTTCGTCACCAGCGCGTCGCCGCCGATCAGCGTTGCGTTCAGCCCCTGCTCCTTGGCCTGGCGGATGATCAGCCCGGCCTCGGTGTAGTAGCCGCCGACATAGATGACCTCGATGCGCTCCTGCTTCATCCGGCTGACGATGGCGCTGTAGTCGCGCTCGCCGGGCGTATAGGCGCTGTAAAGCGTCTCCTGCTTGCCGGCGGCGTTCATCGCCTTCTTCGTCTCATCCGCCAGGCCCTTGCCGTAGGCGGAGTTGTCATGCAGCACCGCGACGCGCTTGTCCTTCATGCTGCGCGCGATGTAGCCGCCGGCGACCTGGCCCTGCTGGTCGTCACGGCCGCAGACGCGGAAGGTGTTCCAGCCGCCTTCGTCCGTGTATTTCGGGTTGGTCGAGGCCGGGCTGATCTGCAGCACGCCTTCCTCGCCATAGACCTTGCTGGCGGGGATGGAACTGCCGGAGCAGTAGTGCCCCGCCACCATGGCCACGCGCTGCCCGGCCAGCTTGTTGGCCACGCTGACCGCCTGGCGTGGGTCGCAGGCGTCATCCTCGATGGAGAGCGCCAGTTGGCGGCCCAGCACGCCGCCACGGGCGTTCAGGTCGGCCACGGCCTGCTGCGCGCCGATCTTCATCTGGTCGCCGGCGGCGGCGTTGCTGCCGGTCATCGGCCCGGCGCAGGCCACCTTGATGGGGTTGCTGCGGTTCTGCGCATAGGCCGGCAGCGCCAGGCCGGAAGCGGCGGCGCCCAGTATCAGTCGACGAGTGAACATGGCCGTTCTCCTTGCTACGTGTGATACCGGCACGAGCCCTTGCTCATGCCGAGGCGCCGAACGGCGCCCGCCACCAGTGTGGCGTAAGCCAAGCGACCGGACGGTCGCGCGTCATGACGAAGGCGTGCCTCCGGCACGACGCGTCCGAGGGTACTCAACTTGCCCCGCCGCCCAGATAGGCGTCACGGATTTCCTCGCGCGCCAGCAACTCGGCGCCGGTGCCGGCCATGGTGATGCGGCCGTTGACCAGCACATAGCCCCGGTGCGCCAGCCGCAGCGCCAGGTTGGCGTTCTGCTCCACCAGCAGCACGGTCACGCCCGCCTCGGCGTTCAACCGGCGGATGGCGCCGAAGATCTGCTTCACCACCAGCGGCGCCAGCCCCAGCGAAGGCTCGTCCAGCAGCAGCAGGCGCGGCTTGCTCATCAGCGCGCGGCCAATCGCCAGCATCTGCTGCTCGCCGCCGGAAAGCGTGCCGGCGCGCTGGGCGATGCGCTCCTCCAGCCGGGGGAACAGCGCCAGCACGCGCGGCAGTTCATCACCAGGTTGGCCAAGCGCCTCGGCGCCCATCATCAGGTTCTCCCGCACCGTCATGCGCGGGAAGACGCGCCGCCCCTCCGGCGCCTGGGCAATGCCGCGGCGCATGATGGCGTGGGTCGGCAGGTTGGAGATGTCCTCGCCATCGAAGGTGATGCGGCCGGCACGGGCGCGTGGGTCGCCGCACAGCGTCATCAGCAGCGTGGACTTGCCCGCGCCATTGGCGCCGATCAGCGTGACAATCTCGCCCTGGTCGACATGGATGGAGACATCCACCAGCGCCTGCACCGCACCATAATTGGCGGCAACGCCCTCCATCCGCAGCAGCGCGCTCATGCCGCCTCGTCCTCATCGCCTTCGCCCAGATAGGCGCTGATGACCTTCGGGTCGGCGCGCACCTCGGCCGGCGTGCCGTCGGCGATCTTACGGCCATGGTCCAGCACCACGACGTGGTCGCTGATCTTCATCACCACGCCCATGTCGTGCTCGATCAGCAATATGCTCGTCCCCTGCGCGCGGATCTGCAGCAGCAGGGCGGAGAGTTCGTCGCTCTCGCGCGGGTTGAGCCCGGCGGCGGGTTCGTCCAGGCAGAGCAGCGCGGGTTCGGTGCACATGGCGCGCGCGATCTCCAGCCGCCGCTGCGCGCCATAGGGCAGCGCGCCGGCGGGGTCGTCGGCGCGGTCCAGCAGGCGCGTGGCGTCCAGCCAGTGCTTGGCGCGCTCCAGTGCCTCGGCCTCGGCGGCGGGGTAGCGGGAAAGGCCCAGCACCGCGCCGATGCCCCAGCCAGTGGCCGCCATCAGCCGGTTGTGCTGCGCCACCAGCAGGTTCTCCAGCACCGTCATGCCCGGGAACAGCCGGATGTTCTGGAAGGTGCGGGCCACGCCGGCGCGGGCGATGCGATGCCCCGCCAGCTTCTGCAACGCCACCTCGCCCTTGGGGCCGGACAGCGTCAGCCGCCCTTCGCTCGGCCGGTAGAAGCCGGTGATGCAGTTGAACACCGTGGTCTTGCCGGCGCCGTTCGGGCCGATCAGCGCGGTGATCTCGCCACGGCGCGCCTGGAAGGAGACGGCATGCACCGCGGTCAGCCCGCCGAAGCGCATGGTCAGCTCCTGGACGTGCAGGATCATCAGTGCCCCTCGCTGACGAAGTTGCCGCCGATGGCGCGCTTTTCCTTCAGCGCGATGCTGGGCGTGCGGGTGCCGACCAGGCCGCGCGGCCGCACCACCATGATGACGACCATGGCCGCGCCGAAGATCAGCATGCGCCACTCCGCCAGGTCGCGGAACAACTCGGTCCCGCCGATCAGCAGCAGCGCCGCCAGCGCCACGCCCAACTGGCTGCCCATGCCGCCGAGCACGACGATGGCGAGGATGATGGCGCTTTCGATGAAGGTGAAGCTCTCGGGGCTGACGAAGGCCTGGCGCGTGGCGAAGAACGACCCCGCGAAGCCCGCGAACATGGCGCCGATGGCGAAGGCCGTCAGCTTGGTCACCGTCACGTTGATGCCCAGTGCGCGGCAGGCGATCTCGTCCTCGCGCAGCGCTTCCCAGGCGCGGCCAAGCGGTTGCCGGCGCAAGCGCAGCGTCACCCAGTTGGTCAGCAGCGCCAGGCCCAGGATCAGGTAGTAGAGGAAGATGACCCGGTGCACCGGGTCGTAGTCCAGCCCGAAGAAATCGGCGAAGCCGCCTTCCTCACTCGTAAAGCTCAGCCCGAACAGGCCGGGGCGCGGAATGCCGGAAAGCCCATTCGGTCCGCCGGTGAGCGAAACCCAGTTGGTCAGGACAACCCGGATGATCTCGCCGAAGGCGAGGGTGACAATCGCCAGGTAGTCGCCGCGCAGCCGCAGCACCGGGAAGCCCAGCAACACCCCGGCGAAGGCGGCGAGAATGCCGGCCAGCGGCAGGCACACCCAGAAGCTGAGCCCATAGGTCAGCGACAGCAGCGCGTAGGAATAGGCGCCGACCGCGTAGAAGGCGACATAGCCAAGGTCCAGCAGCCCCGCGAGGCCGACGACGATGTTCAGCCCCCAGCCCAGCATCACATAGGTCAGCACCAATATGCCTAGGTCGAGCTCATAGCGCTCGACGAAGGGCAGCCAGGGCAGCAGCAGTGCCAGGCCGAGGAAGAACGGCGCGGCATGGCGCCCGGCGCGGGTCAGCGGCGCCGGCAGGCTCAGTCGCGGCAGCCTGCGCCCGGCCAGCAGCAGGACAGCCAGGCGCCCGACGAAGGCCAGCAGCACCAGCCAGGCGACGTCGTCCCAACGGCCGCGCAGGGCCAGCCCGCCTTCCACCACCTCGGTCCGCAGGCCCACCAGCGGCGCGAACAGGCCGAAGGCGACCAGCGCCGCCAGGCCCGCATCGCGAAGTGTCGCGACGGGGGTCATACCTTCTCGACCTCCTGCCGGCCGAGCAGGCCGGAGGGCATCAGCACCAGCGTCAGGATCAGGATCGAGAACGCCGCGACATCCTTGTACTGCGCGCTGAAATAGGCGCTCCAGAAGGTTTCTATGAGCCCGATCAGCAGCCCGCCCAGCACGGCGCCGGGCAACGACCCGATGCCGCCCAGCACCGCCGCCGTGAACGCCTTAACCCCGGCCAGGAAGCCGATGTAGAAGTCGATGACGCCATAGCGCAGCAGGTACATGCAGCCCGCCACCGCGGCCAGCGCGGCGCCGATGACGAAGGTCAGGCTGATGATCCGGTCGGTGTCGATGCCCAGCAGCGCCGCCATCTTGCGGTCCTGCTCGCAGGCGCGCATGGCGCGGCCCATCGGCGTGCGTGTCACCAGCAGGGTGAAGCCGGCCAGCACCGCCAGCGTGACCACGATGATAAGCATCTGCACGTAGCTGAACTGGACGTTGAAGCCGTCCGTCTCCATCAGCGTCACGCCGCCGGGCACCAGCGTGCCGGTCGGCTTCACCCGCGCGCCCTGGGCCACCTGGACGTAGTTCTGCAGCAATATGGACATGCCGATGGCGCTGATCAGCGGCGCCAGGCGGAAGCTGCCGCGCAGCGGCCGGTAGGCCACGCGCTCCACCGTCCAGCCATACAGCGCGGTCACGCTCATGCCCGCCAGCAGCACCAGCAGCAGCGCGCCGGGCCCGGCGGCGCCGCCGCCCAGCCCCAGCAGCAGCGCGGTGATGAGCGAGACGAAGGCGCCGACCATGAAGACGTCGCCATGGGCGAAGTTGATCATGCCGATGATGCCGTAGACCATGGTGTAGCCGACCGCGATCAGGCCATAGATCATGCCCAGCGACACGCCATTGATCAGCTGCTGCAGCGCGTAGGCCACGCAGTATCCCCCGTTGCTTGAAGCCTCGGGGGCCGAGGCTAGACGATTGAAACAGCCGTGCAAGCACCATGCCTGCACCGCCCGCGGTTGCCGCCCGGCGGGCCCCGGCGCATGCTGGCCGCAACAAGACGGAGGGAACCCAAATGACCCGATTGCTGCTGGCCGCCGGCCTGGTTGCCGCCCTGGCCGGTCCCCTGGCCGGCCCCGCCCGGGCCGAGGACCTGCGCTTCCCTGCCCTGGCGCCGGAGCAGATGACCGAGGCGCAGACCCGCGTCGCCGCCGCCATCGCCGGCGGGCCGCGTGGCCGCATCGCCGGGCCGTTCAATGCCTGGCTGCGCAGCCCCGATATCGGCGACCGGCTGCAGCGCGTCGGCGAGGGGGTGCGGTTCAAGAGCTCCATCCCGCGCGACCTGAACGAGTTCGCCATCCTGATCGTCGCCCGGGAATGGACCGCGCAGTACGAATGGTACGCCCACCACCGCCTGGCGATGGAAGCCGGGCTGCCCGCCCATGTCGCCGCCGACCTGGCCCAGGGCCGCAAGCCGCGGCGGATGAGCGCCGACCAGGCGCTGGTCTATGAATTCTGCAAGCAGCTGCACCGCGACCACCAGGTGACGGACGCCACCTTCAACGCGGTGAAGGCCCGCTTCGGCGAGCAGGGCGTGATCGACCTGATCGCGGTCAGTGGCTACTACGTCGTCGTCTCCATGACGCTGAACACCGCGCAGACCCAGCTGCCCGCCGGCGTGCAGCCGCCGCTGCCGGTGCTGCGCCCGCGCCGTTCGTGAACTGAACATCCAGGGAAATCCATCATGCGCCTGCCACCCATCCCCGACGCCGACCGCACGCCCGAACAGCAGCGCGTCGCCACCGCCATTGCCGCCGGCCCGCGCGGCGACCTGCGCGGCCCGTTCAACGCCCTGCTCCGCAGCCCCGTGGTGGCGGAACGCGTGGCCGTGCTGGGCGAATACCTGCGCTTCAACACCTCCATCCCGTTCGACCTGAACGAGCTGGCCATCCTGGTGACCGGCCGCGCCTGGGACGCGCAGTTCGAGTTCTATGCCCACCGCCTGCTGGCGCTGAAGGCCGGCCTGCCGGACAGCATCATCCAGGCCATCGCCGAGGGCCGCCGCCCCGATGCGATGACCGATGACCAGGAGATGGTCTACAACTTCGCCACCGAGCTGCACCGCGACCGCAACGCGTCGGATGCCAGCTATGCCCGCATCAAGGCCCGCTTCGGCGAGCAGGGCGTGGTCGATCTGGTGGCGGTCATGGGCTACTACTCCCTGGTCGGCATGGTGCTGAACGTGGCCGGCGTGCCGGTGCCGCCGGGCGAGCCGCTGCCGTTGAAGCCGCTCAACAAGGCGTAACGCTTCGCTACGACGCGCGGGCTGGGGTTGCCGCCCGGCCAAGGCTATATCCAGGGTGCAACCCCGCGCCTTGGAGGGCGTCGACCAGCGTGACTGCCCGCCCCCAGCGCATCCCCCGCTTCGCCGCCAGGGCGCAGGCGCGGCAGCAATTCCGGCTGCGCCTGCGGGTCTGGGCGCGCCGCCCGGCGCTGCGCCGCGCGGTCGTGGCCTCGGTGCTGTTCCACCTGGGGCTGGTCGCGCTGCTGGTCATCGCCAACCTGCAATGGCAGGAACGCATCCACCAGGCGGCCCCCTCGCCGGCCGAGGTGGAGATGGTCTGGCGCGGCGGCGCGCCGGAGATGCCGGGGCAGGAAGTGCCGGACCGCCCGCCCGACGCCTTCTCCCCGCCCGGGGACGAGGCGCTGCCGGTGCCGCCCCCGGCCAGCGCCCCGCCACCGCCGCCGCCCGA
>CANGNF010000084.1 GCA_947455205.1 Acetobacteraceae bacterium
GCCATGTTCGCCACCTTCATCCTGGCGTTGCGGTCGGCGGGGTTGCCCACCTCCGTCACCGAGCACCTGGCGTTGCTGAACGCCATGAAGTCCGGCGTCTGCGACTACAGCGTGGAGGATTTCTACTACCTCTCCCGCGCCACGCTGGTGAAGGATGAGCGGCACCTGGACCGCTTCGACCGCGTCTTCGCCGAGGTGTTCAAGGGCCTGGAACGGCCGGAGGGCGAAGACCACGAGCTGATGCAGCAGTTGCCGGAGGAATGGCTGCGCAAGCTGTCGGAAAAGATCCTGACCGATGAGGAGAAGAAGCTGATCGAGGCTGCCGGCGGCTTCGACAAGCTGATGGAGATGCTGCGCCAGCGCCTGGCGGAGCAGAAGGGCCGCCACCAGGGCGGCAGCAAGTGGATCGGCACCGCCGGCACCAGCCCCTTCGGCGCCAATGGCTACAACCCCGAGGGCGTGCGGATCGGCCAGGACAAGTCGCGCAACCGCAGCGCGGTGAAGGTCTGGGACAAGCGCGAGTTCAAGGACCTGGACGGCGATGTGGAGCTGGGCACCCGCACGATGAAGCTGGCGCTGCGCCGGCTCCGCCGCTTCGCGCGGCAGGGTGCGGCGACGGAGCTGGACATCAACGGCACCATCAAGGCCACCGCCAACAACGCCGGCAGCCTGGACCTGAAGATGGTGGCGGAGCGCCACAACGCGGTGAAGGTGCTGCTGCTGCTGGATATCGGCGGCAGCATGGATGACCATGTGCTGGCCTGCGAGGAGCTGTTCAGCGCCATCCGCACCGAGTTCAAGCATCTGGAGCACTACTACTTCCACAACTGCATCTACGAGAAGCTGTGGAAGAACAACCGCCGCCGCAAGGATACCGAGACCACCACCTGGGACCTGCTGCGCACCTACGGCCCCGACTACAAGGTCATCATCGTCGGCGACGGTGCGATGGCCCCGTACGAGATCGTCAATCCCGGCGGCAGCGTCGAGCATTGGAACGAGGAATCGGGCAAGGTCTGGCTGCAACGGCTGACGCGGCATTTCCGCCGCACCGCCTGGCTCAACCCGGTGCCGCAGGACCAATGGCGCTACAGCGCCTCCACCGGCATGCTCAGCGAGATCATGGAAGCCCGGATGTTCCCGCTGACGCTGGAAGGGTTGGACGGGCTGACGCGCGAGTTGGCGCGGTAGCGTCCGATCCGTGCAGCGCTTCAACGGTGGCGTGAAGCGGCAGCGCGCTCCGGTTCAGTCCACCTTGATCCCGGCTTCCCGAACCACCTCGCCCCAGCGCTCGCGTTCGCGGGCGATGAAGGCGCGCGTGGCGGCGGCATCGCGCCAACGCGGGGCGACGCCCTGCTGGGCGAAACTTTCACGCACATCGGGCAGCGCCACCGCCCAGGCCAAGGCCGCTTCCAGCCGCGCCAAAATCGGCGCCGGCGTGGCGGCGGGCGCCACCAGGGCGTGCCAGCTGCCAGCCTCGAAGCCCGGCAGGCCAGCTTCCGTGGCGGTGGGTAGGTCGGGCACCAGCGGCAGGCGCTCGGCCGCAGCCACGGCCAGCACGCGCACCTTGCCGGCCTCCACCACCGGGCGCATCAGCGCATAGCCGTCGATCAGCAGCTGCACCCGCCCGCCGGCCAGGTCCTGCACCGCCGGCGCGGTGCCGCGGTAGGGCACGTGTTCGATCCGCACCCCGGCCTGGCGCCTGAACAGTTCCAGCGCCAGATGGGAAGGTCCGCCGGCCCCGGCCGAGGCGCCGTTCAACGCGCCGGGGTTTGCCCTGGCATAGGCGATCAGCTCGGCCAGCGTCCGGGCCGGCACGCTGTCCGCCACGCCGATGACCAGGCTGCTTTCCATGCTCTGCCCCACCGGGGCGAAGTCCCGTGCCGTGTCGAAGGGAAGGTCGCGATACAGGGCGTTGGTGACGCCGAGATTGCCGACATTGCCGTAGAACAGCGTGTAGCCGTCCGGCGTCGCGCGGGCGGCGGCCTCCATGGCGATGTTGCCATTGGCGCCGCCGCGGTTCTCCACCGTGAAGGGTTGGCCGAGCCGTTCCGCCAGCTTCGGCATCAGGATGCGCCCGACCACGTCCACCCCGCCGCCGGGCGGAAAGCCGATCAGCACGCGCACCGGACGGGTGGGATAGGCGCCCTGGGCGCGGGCGAGAGCCGGGGCAAGGACGGCGCCGGCCAGCAGGCTGCGGCGGTGGATCGGCATACGTGACCTCCCGTTGCTTTTCCGGGAGGATGGCAGCCGCGCCGCCGCGACGCCAGCGTTACGGCCGGGCGCTACGCAACTGCCGTGGGCGGCCAGCGGGCCTGCGCGGCGGCTACTCGGCGGCCGCCTCGGCAAAGGGCGGCTTCAGCCAAAGCGGCTCCTTCAGCTTCTTCAGGAAAGCCGCGTGCGCCGCCACCTCGGCCTCGCTGGCCTCGATCAGCCGCACCGTGCGCGCGCCCTGCAGCCCCGCTATCTCGGCAATCGGCGCGGCGCCCGCGGTGGCGGTCAGCGCCAGGCCGGTCTGCCTGCCGCCCATCAGTTCCAGGTAGACCTGGGCCAGCAGCTTCACGTCCAGCAGCGCGTTGTGGGTGGTGCGCTGGGACAGGTCGATGTCGAAGCGCCGGCACAGCGCGTCCAGGCTGTTCGGCATGCCCGGGAAGCGCTTCTTCGCCAGCATCAGGCTGTCCACCATGCGCGTGCGCGGCAGCGGCGGGCGGCCGCAGCGGAACAGCTCCGCATCCAGGAAGCCGTAGTCGAAGGGCGCGTTGTGGGCGACGATCTCGGCATCGCCCAGGAAGTCCAGCATGGCCTGGGCGATCTCGGCGAATTTGGGCGCGCCGACCACGTCGCTGTTGGTGAAGCCGTGGATGCGGCTGCTGTCGGCGGGAATGTCGCGCTCGGGGTCGATCAGCCAGCGCACCTCGCGCCCGGTCGGCATCAGGTTGATCAGCTCGACGGCCGCCACCTCGATCACGCGGTCGCCGGTCAGCGGGTCCAGGCCGGTGGTCTCGGTGTCCAGCACCACGGCGCGCTGGCCCTGGTAGGCGTTGGTCTGGCTCATGCGGTCTTCCGGGGCGGGGCGATTCGGCCCGCAGTATAGCCCGGCTGGCGCGGCGCGGCTGCACGGGGCAACCGCGCCGCCCGGCTTCAGGCGAAGACCAGGTCGCTGGCGCCCAGCTTCCAGACGCCCTGCAGGAACACCGAGTCACCGCCGGTGCCGTAATGCACGTCCAGCCCGCCGGAGCCGTAGTAGCTGGTCAGGTTGGTCGTCACCGTCGCCTTGGCGATGCCCTGGAACACCAGGTGGTCGGTGCCGGCGGTAAAGTCGTTGATCCAGTCGGGGCCATCGCCCTGGGCAAGCACGAAGCTGTCCGCCCCGCCGCCGCCGGTCATGCCGTCATTGCCGCGGCCGCCCACGATGACGTCGTCGCCGCCGGTGCCGGACAGCTTGTCGGCGCTGCCGGTGCCCTGGACCAGCTTGCCGCCATTGGCCGGGCTGGGCAGCGTGCCGGTGCTGCCGCCGCCACCGCCGCTGGCGGCGATGCCGAAGTTGACCGGCCCGGCGCTCAGCAGGTTGCCGCCGCTGGCCGCCTGGCCGTTGTAGGTGATGCCGTCCACATACAGGTTGCGGTCGGTCGCGGCCGTGCCGCCCCAGGCGTCGTTCAGGAAGTTCACCTGCACGGTGTGCGCGCCGGTACCCCAGTTGCCCGAAAGCGTCAGCTGGTCGCTGCCCGCGCCATGCAGGGCGCTGGCGGTGAAGGTGCCGCCCACCTGGGTGCCATCCACCTTCACGGTGTACTGGGCGTCGCCATTGTAGGCGTCCTCGCTCAGCCTGATCACCAGCTGGTCGCTGCCGCTGCCGGCGGAAAGCGTCGCCGGCGTATGGGTGGCGGTGGCCGCCACGCTGAAGCTGGCGGGGCCGCTGCTCATCAGGCTGGCGCTGCTGTTGGGCAGGGCGGTGCCGTTGTAGCTGATGCCGTCCACGTACAGGTTGCGGTCGGCCCCGGTGGTGCCGCCCCAGGCGTCGTTCAGGAAGTTCACCACCACGCTGTGCGCGCTGCCGCCCCAGGCACCGGACAGGGTCACCACGTCATCGCCGCTGCCATGCAGGGCGCTGGCGGTGAAGGTGCCGCCGACCTGGGAGCCATCCACCTTCACGGTATACTGGGCGTCGCCGTTGTAGGCGTCCTCGCTGACCTTCAGCACCAGCTTGTCGCCGCCGCTGCCGGCCGCAAGCGTGGCCGGGCTGTGGCTGGAGGCGCCCGGCGCCGCTGCACCAAGCGGCGCGTAGTCCACCTGGTACACGGTGATGGAGGTGTTGTTGTTGTTGTTCAGGAAGCCGATCGTGTCGTTCATGCCGCCATGGGCGTAGTCCACCGGCACATGCTGGTTGACCGTGGCGGTGACATTGCCATCCACCTTGAAGGTGATCAGCCCCGGCTCCCACACCATCTGGTAGGTATGCGGCGTCCAGGCGGTGACACCGTAGTAGATCTGCGCGGTATAGCCGTCCGACCCGCCGGCATTCCAATGCACCGTGCCGTATTGCTGGCCGCTGCCATTGGGCGTGATCTCGACGATGTCGATCTCCTGGCCGGGCCACTTGTCGTCGCCGGGCCACAGGATGATGGCCGGGCCGGGCTGGTTGCCGTTGACCTGGGCCTGAATGGTGTAGGTGCCGTAGCCATGCCCGGCGGAGGGGCCGCTGGCCCATTCCATCAGCGCGGAATTGCCGGCCAGCGTGACCTGGCCATAGACCGACTGGTCCACGTTGTAGGCATTGCCGAGGGTGCCGAGGCCGTTGTCGAAGCTGATGCTGAGGGCGGTGGTGCCGGACATGCGGGGGGTATCCTTGGTCTGGTTGAGGGGCAGGCGTGAGGGGACTGGCCCAGGCGGCGCATGGCTGCCTCGGGCGCTGTGGCGCGGGTATGGATCGGGCGTGGCCTGCCCCTGGCCGCCGGGCGCGGGGCACGGCGGTCCGGCCGCGGTCAGGTGCCGCGGGGCGGAGTCAGCGGGGCAGAGAGGGCAGGCCGGGTGCTACCGGGCGGAGCGGCCCGGCTGGGGTTGAGGCTGGGGCAGCGGCAGCAGGCGCCGCGCCTGGTAGCGAAAGCGGAAGCCGTTGCGGCGCCCTTGCTGGGCCGCCATGCCGAAGGCGATGGCGGAGGCGGTCGAGGCCATCGGGCATCTCCCTGCGGGTTGCATCACGGTGTCGCGGTTTGCATCACGTTCCAGCGACTGCTGCAACCTAGGGTAACAAGCTGAGAGATGCAATATGGAATACAATACTCTCGGTAGAATCTCCGCCGAGGCTACCCGCCCTACCTGCGGCGCCGGCGCGGCGGGGGCGCCGCCTGCAGCTCCCGCACCAGGGCGCGGATGTCCCGGTCGGCGGCATGGCGGGACATGTTGGTGTGCACCAGGTAGTCGGCGCGGCGGCGCTTCTCGGCATCCGGTAGCTGGCGGCTGAGGATGTAGGCCAGCCGCTCCGGCGTCATGCCCAGGCGGCGCAGCACGCGCCAGCGCTGCACCGCGGCCGGCGCCGTCACCACCAGGATGCGGTCGCAGCGGGCATGGCCGCCGCCCTCGAACAGCAGCGGCACGTCCAGCACCACCAGCCGCCTGGCGCCACGGCGGGCGCGGGCGAGGAAGCGCCGCTCGGCATCCCGCACCAGCGGATGGACGATGCGTTCCAGCTGCTTCATCGCCGGCGCATTGCCCAGCACGGCGCGGCGCAGCGCCTCACGGTCCACCCGGCCGCCCTGCACCGCACCGGGAAAGGCGGCGCCGATCGGCCCCACCGCCCGGCCGCCGCGCGACTGCAGCTGGTGCACGGCGGCGTCGGCATCGAAGACCGGCACGCGCAGCCGGCGGAAGCTGGCCGTGGCGGTGGACTTGCCCATGCCGATGCTGCCGGTGAGGCCGAGCACGATCATGGGGCGGGGCGCTTCGGTGCCGAGGCAGCCAGCGCGGCCACGCTGGCCGGGATATCCCCGCCGACGAAGGCTTCCAATTCCGCATCCACCGCGGGGTCCACGCCGAACCAGTGCAGGAAGCCGGGCCGCGCCTGGTGCAGCAGCATGCCCAACCCGCCCACGGCCCGCAGGCCACGCGCGCGGGCGGCGGCCAGCAGCGGCGTTTCCAGCGGCACATAGACGATGTCCGCCACCACGGCCCCGGCCGGCAGCGGTGCCAGGTCCACCTCCAGCGGCGGCTGGCCCTGCATGCCCAGCGAGGTCGTGTTGACCAGCAGCGCAGCACGCCCCAGCGGCGGCGTGGTCGCCACCGTCACCGGCCCACCGACCTCGCGCGCCAGCGCCTCCGCCCGGGCGGGCGTGCGGTTGACCAGCACCACCTCCGGGCAGCCGGCTTCCAGCAGCGCCACGGTGATAGCGCGGGCCGAACCGCCGGCGCCGAGCAGCACGGCGGGGCCGGCCTCGGCCTGCCAACCCGGCACCTGCTGGCGGATGTTCTCCAGGAAGCCGAAGCCATCGGTGTTGCTGCCGAGGATGCGGCCGTCGCGGAACACCAGCGTGTTCACCGCGCCCATGCGCCGCGCCGTGGCATCCACCTCATCGCACACCGCGAAGGCGGCTTCCTTGTGCGGGATGGTGACATTGGCGCCGCGGAAGCCCAGCGCCACCAGGCCGCGCACCGCATCGGCAAAGGCGTCCGGCGCCACCGGCAGCGGCACGTAGCTGCCGTCGATGCCATGGCGTTGCAGCCACAGCCCATGCAGCCGCGGGGAACGTGAATGCGCCACCGGCCAGCCGAGGATACCGGCCAGCCGCGCCTTGCCTGAAAGGATCATCCGCCCGCCTTAGCCGTGCGCCAGAATCTCGTCCAGCGCCGGCACCAGGTAGTGCTTCAGCGTGGCGAAATCCTCCGACATCGGGAAATGGCCAAGGCCGTGCATCACCTGCGCCCGGCTGCCGGGAATGGCGGCGGCGGTGGCCTGGGTGTCCTCGGCGGTGCAGGAATAGTCGTAGTCCCCGGTCAGCAGCACCACCGGGCAGTCCCGCGTGTCGATCCGCCCCAGCTTCGGCCGCAGGTCGCCATCGGTCTTGTAGAAATGCAGGTCGCCTTTGAACACGCCGGGGCCGCCCTGCATGTAGTGCCACAGCGTCTCCCAGCGCCCGCCGCTCGGTGACTTCGGGCTGACCAGGCCGGAGACGACGCTGGCGCAAACCTCCCCGCCATGGATGCGCGGATGATGCAGGTAGCCGATGTCGTAGTAGGGGCTGAGGAAGGCGCCGCTCTGCAACCCGACCACGCCGCGCAACTCGCGGCCATGCTCGGCCGCCAGGTCCAGCACGATCCGCCCGCCGATGGAGCAGCCGATGACGATGGGCTTGTCCAGCCCCAGCGCTCGGGAGACGGCCATGATCATGCCGGTATAGCCGGCGGTGGTCAGGCGATACTCCTCGTCCTGCCAGCCCTCCGGCGGGCTGGACTTGCCGTGCCAGGGCATGTCGAAGCTGATGCAGCGGAAGCGGCTGGTCAGCTCGCTGTCGTTCAGCAGGTCGCGCCATTGCCGGCCGTCGCTGCCGGCGGTGTGCAGCAGCAGCAGCGGCTGACCTTCACCGGCCTGCTCGACATAGACGCGATGCGGCCGCCCGCCGATCTCCAGCCGCAGGTAGCCGCCCTTGATCGGCTCCCAGCCCATCTCGCGGACCGGCGTGGCGCGGGGCGGGATCGGCGCGGCCTCCCGCAGCAGGGCCAGGCATTCCTTGAACCATTGCAGGTGGGCGAAGAACAGCGCCAGCTGGCCCTCCACCACGAAGGCGCCCTTGCGCCGCAACCCCATCAGGTCGTGCCAGCCCGGCTCCGGGTCCGGCGCCATGAATTTCGCCCAGGCCGCGGGCTCGCAGCGCAGCGCGATGTCGTAGCTGGCCATGACGAAGGGACCGGGCCGCACCGCGGCCACCACCCCCTCCCGCACCGAGAGCAGCCAGCTCTCGGCGCCAATTGCCAGCAGCACCTCGGCCGCCAGCCCACGGCCCCAGCGGCCCAGCTGCGATGCGCCGGCGGTCAGCCCCGGCAGCTCCGCAACCGGCCTCATGCCCGCACCAGCGCGCAGCCGGCCCCGGCCATGGGTCGAAAGGCCTGGTCGGGTGGCAGGCTGCGGACCAGGCGCAGGTAGTCCCAGGGACCCTTGCTCTCGGCCGGCGACTTGACCTGGAACAGGTGCATGGCGTGGGTCTTGCGGCCATCCGCGCGCAGCTGGCCGGGGCCGAACAGCGCATCCTCAGCCGGCATCGCCTTCATCCGCGCCACCACGGCGGCGCCGTTGGCCCGCGCCTCGGCCACGCCCAGGCTGGCGGCGGCCTTCAGGTAGTGCATCGCCGCCGCATAGCCGCCGGCGTGGATCATGCCGGGGTGGGCGCCGCGCATCTCCCGCGCGAAGCGGGCGGCGAAGGCGCGGGTGGCGTCGTTCAGGTCCCAGTAGAAGGCTTCCGCCAGGAACAGCCCCTGCCCGGCCTGCAGCCCCAGCGCATGCAGGTCGTTGATCTGGAACAGCATGGCGGCGATCCGCATCCGCCGGGTCAGGCCGAACTCGGCGGCCTGCTTGATGCTGTTGACCGCATCCGCCCCGGCATTGGCCAGCCCCAGCACCTTGGCGCCGGAGGACTGCGCCTGCACCAGGAAGGAGGAGAAATCCGTGGTGCCCGGAAAGGGGTGGCGCACCGCCCCCAGCACCCGGCCACCGGCGGCGGTGACGAAGCCGCCGGTATCCCGCTCGATCGCGTGGCCAAAGGCGTAGTCGGCGGTCAGGAAGCTCCAGCTGTCGCCGCCCTCGGCCACCATCGCCGTGGCCACGGCATGCGACATGGCCCAGGTGTCGTAGACCCAGTGCACGTGGTTCGCGCCGCACTTGCCGCCCGTCAGGTCGGACGCGGCCGCCGCCGTGATCAGCCCGACCTTGTTCTTGTCCTTCACCAAATCCACCAGGCCCAACGCGATGGCGCTGGTCGGCACGTCCAGCACCGCGTCCACCCCCTCGCGGTCGAACCAGTTGCGGGCGATCTGCAGGCCGATATCCACCCGGTTCTGCGCGTCGGCGCCCACCACGTCCACCCGAATGCCTGGGTTGGCGCGCATGAAGTCCTCGGCCGCCAGCCGGGCGCCCAGCACCGAGCCGGCGCCGGTATTGCCGGCATAGGGGCCGGACATGTCGGTCAGCACGCCAAGCCGCAGCGGCGGGGTCTGCGCCCGGGGCCGGCGCGGCGCCGCCAGGGCCAGGGCCGGGCCGGCGGCCAGCAGGGCGCGGCGCGGGAAGCGGGTTGGCATGCGGAACTTCCTCCTGGACGTGCGGCAAGGCTAGACCGTTGCCGAGTGCGGCGCCAAGGCGGCAGGGGCGATCAGACGCTAACCATGCGCCGCCGGTCGCGCTACATTGGGGGCCACAGGAGAATCCGCGCCGTGCAGACCGTCCATTCGCCCGACTTCAAGCGCAATGCCGCCCGCGCCCTGGCCGATACCGGCCTGCAGAAAGCGCTGGGCACGGCCAAGGGCGCCTTCCTGGTGCGCCGCGCCAATGCGGTGGCGGCGCTGCCGGAGTTCGAGCAGCTCCGCGACATCGGCCGTGACATCAAGAACCACACCCTGGCCAACCTGGATTTCTACCTGGAGACCTTTGCCGCCAACGTGGAGCGCGCCGGCGGCAAGGTGCACTGGTGCAGCACGGCGGAGGAAGCGCGGGAGACGGTGCTGGCGATCTGCCGTTCCGTCGGCGCCAAGACCGTGACCAAGGGCAAGTCGATGATCTCCGAGGAACTCGGCATCAACGACCACCTGGAGCACCACGGGATCACCCCGGTGGAGACCGACCTGGGCGAGTACATCCTGCAACTGCGCCAGGAAACGCCCAGCCACATCATTGCCCCCGCCTTCCACCTGAACCGGGAGGATTGGGAGGCCGATTTCCGCCGCCTGCATACCCACCTGCCGAAGGACCGGGTGTTCAACGAGCGCGCAGATATCGTGGCCGAGGCCCGCAGCACCCTGCGCGACCGCTTCCTGGCCGCCGATGTGGGCATCACCGGCGCCAACTTCCTCATCGCGGAAACCGGGTCGTCGGTGATCGTCACCAACGAGGGCAATGGCGACCTGACGCAGACGCTGCCCAAGGTGCACATCGCGCTGGCTTCGATCGAGAAGGTGGTGCCGACGCTGGAGGACGCCTGCAACATGCTGCGCCTGCTGGCGCGCTCCGCCACCGGGCAGGATTTTTCCGTTTACACCACCTTCTCCACCGGCGTGCGCCGGGCCGAGGACCTGGACGGGCCGGAGCAGTACCACGTGGTGCTGGTGGACAATGGCCGCACCAACATGCTGGGCACCGAGTTCCAGGAGATGCTCCGCTGCATCCGCTGCGCCGCCTGCATGAACCACTGCCCGGTCTATGGTGCCGTCGGCGGCCACGCCTATGGCTGGGTCTACCCGGGGCCGATGGGGTCGGTGCTGACGCCTTCCCTGGTCGGCATCGACAAGACCGGGCTGCTCCCCAATGCTAGCACCTTCTGCGGCAAGTGCGAGAGCGTCTGCCCGGTGAAGATCCCGCTGCCGAAGATGATGCGGCACTGGCGGGAACGCGAGTTCGAGCGCCACCTGACGCCAGGCACCCAGCGCAGCAACCTCAGGCTCTGGGCGTACTTCGCCAAGCGGCCGGGGCTGTACCGGCTGGCCACCCGCCTGGGCATCGGGGCGCTGCACCTGCTGGCGCGCGGCAAGGGCGCCTTCGCCAGCCTGCCGCTGGCCGGCGGCTGGACCGCGGGGCGCGACCTGCCGGCGCCGCAGGGCGAGACCTTCATGAGTGCCTACACCAAGGCACAGCGGGCCAAGGCCAGGCGGTGAGCCAACAGCCGCCTCCCCCGGCGACGACGATGCGGCTGATCCTGCAAGGGCTGCCGCCGAGCAACCACCCGGTGGACCAGGCGGTCCAACGGATTGAACAAAGCCTCGACCGGCTGGAACAGGTGCTGCGCCAGCGCGCGGCGGAGACGAGCGACAAATGAGCAAGGAAGCCATCCTCAACGGCATCCGCCGCGGCCTGAAGCGCGGCCCGCTGCCGGCCGACCAGCAGGCCATGCTGGCCGGGCGCCTGGCCAGCCACCCGCGCCACCTGCAACCCGCCCGCGCGCAGCTGCCCCGGCCGCAGCAGGTGGCGCTGTTCCTGCGCAACGTGGAAAAGGAGTTCGGCACCGTGGAGCGCGTGCCGCATGCCGGCGCGGTGCCCGGCGCGGTGGCGGACTACCTGGCCGCCCAGAACCTGGCGCCGAAATTCGTCCTGGCGCCCAGCCCCGAGCTTTGGGCCATGCCGTGGAGCGAGCGGCCGATGCTGGAGTTCCACTCCGGCCGGGCCGAGGCGACCGACCTGGTCTCGGTCCAGCACGGCTTCGTCGGTGTGGCCGAGACCGGCACGCTGATGCTGCCCGCCGCGCCGACCCGCCCGACCACGCTGAACCTGCTGCCGGACACCGAGATCGTCGTGCTGAAGGCCAGCGGCATCGTCGCGGGGTACGAGGACGCCTTCGACCGGCTGCGCGCCGAGAACCAGGACGCGCTGACCGGCGGCTTCATGCCGCGCAACATCATGTTCGTCACCGGCCCCAGCCGCAGCGCCGATATCGAGCAGACGCTGGAACTGGGCGCGCATGGCCCGCGCCGGCTGCACATCATCCTGGTGGATGACGACCCCGCGGCGATCCAGGCCGAGCATCCCGACGCGCCGCACGGTTTCGACCAGGGCTGATCCATGGCGCTGCGCCCGGCGCGACGGCTGAGCGAGGAAGACCGGGCCTTCTGGCACGCCTGGGCGCAGCGTACCCAGGTGCAGCCGCTGAAGGGCCGCGACCCCTTCCCGCTGCCGGCCGTGCCGCCCATGCCCCAGGCCGCCGCGCCGGCGCCCGCTGCCCTGCCCGCCACCCGCGCGGCCACGCGCCCGGCACCGCCGGTGGAGCTGCAGATCGGCCATGTCGCGGGCGGGCTGGATGCGCGGCGGCTGCGCGACCTCAGGCGCGGCAAGCAGCGGCCGGAACGCCGGCTGGATCTGCACGGCAAGCGCGCGCAGGAGGCGCATCACGCCGTCCGCGCCTTCCTGCACACCGCCTTCCTGGACGGGGTGCGCTGTGTTGAGGTGGTCACCGGCAAGGGCCCGGCGCCGGAGGGCGGGGTGCTGCGGCGGGAGCTGCCGCACTGGATCAACGCCCCCGACCTGCGGCCGCTGCTGCTGGGCGCGATCCACGCGCCCACGCACAACACCGGCGCGGTCTACCTGATGCTGCGGCGGCGGAAGTGACCCCCTTCGGCGCGCGCCTTAGGGCGCTGCGGGAGGCAAGGGGCATCAGCCTGACGGAACTGGCGGCGGCGCTGCATGTCTCGCCGGCCTATCTCTCGGCGCTGGAACATGGCCGGCGCGGGCGGCCGACGGCGGGGCTGATCCACCAGGTCAACGAGCATTTCGGCCTGATCTGGGACGAGGCGGATGAGCTGGTGGAGCTGGCCCGCCTTTCCCACCCGCGCGTGGTGGTGGACACCGCCGGCCTGTCCCCGGCGGCGACCGAGTTCGCCAACCGCCTGGCGCGGGAAATCCGCCGGCTGCCACCGGAGGCCGTGGCCGCGCTGAACGCGGTGCTGGACCAGGCGGCGCCGGAGGGGTGAGGCCCGCAACCGGCACGAGGGTCAGCCGCGCCGCGCCGACGGAAGCGCACCCGGGGCAACCCCAGCAGCCAAGCCCCGGCGCGAGGCCCAGCCTCGCGCCGAGCCGCCGAATGGCGGCCGCGGCCAGTGCCGCGTAGCCAAGCGCGCGGATGCGCGCGCCCGGCGACTGAGGGCAGGGAAAAAGCTTCGCTTGATTTGAGCGGCTGAAAGCCGCCCAAATCAAGCGAAGCGGCAGGCCTCGTCGAAGCTGAGGCGCGGGAGCTTGCCGAACACGCCGCTGGCGTCGCCATAGCCCAGGTTGACCAGGAAGTTGGACTTCCAGCCGGTGTCGGCGAAGAACAGCTCGTCCACCTTGTCGTTGTTGAAGCCGCTCATGGCCCCGCTGTCGATGCCCAGCGCGCGCGCCGCCAGCATCAGGTAGGCGCCCTGCAGGGTGCCGTTGCGGAAGGCGGTGGTCTGGGCCAGCGCCTCGCTGCTGACGAACCAGCTGCGCGCATCGGCATGCGGGAACAGCTTGGGCAGCAGGTCGTAGAATTTCGGGTCATGGGCGACGATGACGGTGACCGGCGCGGTCATCGTCTTCTCCATGTTGCCGCTGGACAGGGCCTCCTTCAGCTTGGCCTTGCCCTCGGCGGTGCGGACGAAGGTGAAGCGGGCCGGCGAGCAATTGGCGCTGGTCGGGCCGTGCTTCAGCGTGTCGTACAGCTCCTCCAGCTTGGCATCGGCGATCGGCCGGTCCTGCCACTTGTTCTGGGTGCGGGCGGTACGGAACAGCTGGTCCAGCGCGGCGCTGTCCAACGCGGTGTTCTCGGTCATCGGGCTCTCCTGCCTGTCTGCCGCCGATATGGCCGCAACCCCGGCGGTTGGCCAATCCCCCAGATGCATTGTCGCCATCAGCGGGACTGATGGCGCGTCCGTCTCATCACACGATACGAAATTTCCGGCGCCATTAACCGTTCGCTCAACTTCCCCGGACATAGTCTCACCCACAGAGACATATCCCGGTTTGTCGAGAAAGCGTCCCACGCTGTCTCACGGCCGGCAAGGGGTCGAAGATGAGCAGCACCACCGCCAACATGTGGGACGAAGTCTGGGCCGAGTACGACGCCCGCCTGGCACCGCGGCCGATGGCCGTGGCGCGCCGGCCGGTCGCGGCTCCCGCCGCCGTGGCCCCCGCTTCCGCGGCGTCGGCCCGCCGTGCCGGCCGGGCCAAATGGTGGCTGGCCGGCCTGGTGGCGCTGGGCTGCGCCGGCTACGCCGCCGCCCCGGTGCTGGCGGCGCAGGGCGTCACCGCCGCGCTCTCGGCCGCCGACGCCGAGGGCATGGCCGGGCTGGTGGACTGGCCGGCGGTACGCTCCGGCCTGACCGGGGAACTGGCCGCCGCTGCCCATGCGCTGCCGCCGGGCCGCACCGCTGGGCTGAGCGGCGCCGGGCTGGACTTCCTGCAGGGCATGGCGCGCGATGTCTCCGCCGGCATGAGCACCGCCGATGGCCTGGCCGAGTTGCTGCGCCGCCGCCTGGGCGTGGAGGGCCGCGCCACCCTGGCGCCCGGCCAGGTGCAGCCGGAGGGGCTGACCCGCGCCCGCCTGGTGCTGGCCTCGGCCGATGGCGGCGAGGGCCGTGTCAGCATGACCCTGGCGCTGACCGACCCGTTCCGCCTGCGCTGGCAGGTGGTTGCGGTGGCGCTGACGGATTGAGGCCGGGCGGCTCAACCGCCGACCTGGTAGCCTTCCTCAACCACTGCCGCCGCCAGCTGGGCCGCGGGCAGCGTGCTGTCCACCGCCACCGTGCCGCTGGGCAGGTCCACCGCCACCCGCGCCCCCGGGTCCAGCGCCTGGATCGCCCCGGTCACCGCGCGCACGCAGTGCTGGCAGGTCATGCCGGCCACCTTCAACGTCACCTTCATCCACGGCTTCCTTGCCCTGCGCCGGCGCACGCGCCCGCCCCACTGGTGCACGCTGGTGCTTCTGCCCCTGGCGATATGGCCCCCCGCGCCGGCCGGGGAAAGGGCCGGCGCCGGGGCAAGCCCGGTCTCAGGCCGGCACGTGCCCCGGGCTGCGCTCGGCGCGGCCTTCCAGCGCATCCAGAATCGGGCATTCCGGCCGGCCGTCGCCCTGGCAGTGCTGCGCCAGGTGCCGCAGGCTGCCGGCCATGGCCTGCAGCGACTGCGCCTTGGCCTCCAGCGCCGCCACATGGTCCAGCGCCACCTGGCGCACCTCGGCGCTGGCGCGGCCGCGGTCGCGCCACAGCGCCAGCAGCCGGCGCACCTCCTCCAGCGGAAAGGCCAGGTCGCGGGCGTGGCGGATGAAGCTCAGCTCGGCCACGTCCCGCGCCGAGAAGTCGCGGTAATTGTTGCCGCGTCGCTGCGGCTGCACCAGGTCGATCGCCTCATAGTGCCGGATCATCTTGGCCGAGAGCCCGCTGGCCTCGGCTGCGTCGCCAATGTTCATGTCCGTACCTTCCAGCGCGCCAACAGCAGCGCGTTCCCAAGCACCGAAACCGAGGACAGCGCCATGGCCGCCCCGGCGAGAACGGGGGACAGCAGGCCGAAGGCGGCCAGCGGCACCCCGATGAGGTTGTAGGCAAAGGCCCAGCCCAGGTTCTGCCGGATCTTTGCGAGTGTCCGGCGGGTGACCTCGATGGCCGCCGGCACCAGCGCGGGGTCGCCGCGCAACAGGGTGATGGCGGCGGCCTGGATGGCGATGTCGGTGCCGGTGCCCATGGCAATGCCCAGGTCGGCGGCGGCCAGGGCCGGGGCGTCGTTGACCCCATCGCCCACCATCGCCACCCGTTCCCCCCGCGCCTGCCAGGCGCGCACCTGGGCGGCCTTGTCGGCGGGCAGCACCTCGGCGGCCACGTCGGTGATGCCAAGCCGGGCGGCGACGGCGCCGGCGGCGGCACGGCTGTCGCCGGACAGCATCGCCAGCTTCAGCCCCTGCGCCCGCAGCGCCGCCAGCGCGGCGGTGGCACCCGGCCTGGGCGCATCCTCGAAGGCCAGCAGCGCAAGCACGCGGCTGCCTTCCAGCAGCCAGGCCAGTGTGCGGCCCTGGGCCGATTCGGCGGCGGCGGCCTCGGCCAGCGGGCCGGGCGCGGCGCCCGATTCGGCCAGGGCGCGCGGGCTGCCCAGCAGCAGGGCGCGGCCCAGCACGGTACCGGAAACGCCACGGCCGGGCAGCGCCTGGAAGTCCTCCACCGGCCCGGCCGGGCTGGCGGCGGCCAGCACCGCCCGCGCCAGCGGGTGTTCGCTGCCGGCCTGCAGCGCGGCGGCCAGGGCCAGGGCTTCCGCCCGGTCGATGCCGGCGGCCGGGTGGCTGGCGGCCAGGCGCGGATGCCCCTCGGTCAGCGTGCCGGTCTTGTCGAAGGCGACCAGCGTCACCGCCTGGGCGCTTTCCAGCGCGGCGGCGTCGCGCACCAGGATGCCGGCGCGGGCGGCGGCGCCGGTGCCGGCCATGATCGCGGCCGGCGTCGCCAGCCCCAGCGCGCAGGGGCAGGCAATGACCAGCACGGCGACCGCGCGCAGCACGGCAACCTCCGCCCCGGCGCCGGCCAGCAGCCAGCCCAGCAGCGTTGCCGCCGCCAGCCCGATGACGACCGGCACGAAGACCGCGCTGACCTGGTCTACCAGCTTCTGCACCGGGGCGCGGCTGGCCTGGGCGGCGGCGACCAGCTGCGCCACCTGGGCCAGCACCGTCGCCCCGCCCACCGCCTCGGCCCGCAGCACCAGCCGGCCATCCAGCGCGATGGTGCCGGTGGCGACGGTGTCGCCGGCCTGCTTCTCGACCGCCTGGCTCTCGCCGGTCAGGGCGCTGGCGTCCACGCCGCTGCGGCCTTCCAGCACCACGCCGTCAGCCGGAATCCGCTCCCCCGGCCGCACCACCACGCGGTCGCCCGGCTGCAGGTCGCCGGTCGGCACCTCCTGCTCCACCCCGGCGGCGTCCAGCCGGCGCGCGGTGCGCGGCGCCAGTTCCAGCAGGGCGCGGATGGCGGCGCCGGTGGCGCGACGGGCGCGGGCCTCAAGCCACTTGCCCAGCCGGATGAAGCCGATGATGACGGCGCCGCTCTCGAAATACAGGTGAAGCTGGTGCCCCTGGCCATGGTTCAGCAGCATCCAGACCGAAAGCCCCCAGGCAGCCGAGGTGCCCAGCGCCACCAGCAGGTCCATGTTGCCGGTGCCGGCGCGCAGCGCGGCCCAGCCGGCGCGGTAGAACCGGGCGCCGAGCCAGAACTGCACCAGGCTGGCCAGGCCCAGCTGCACCCAGCCATTCGGCATCCAGTCCCGGCCCAGCGCCATGCCCAGCATGCCCGCCAGGAAGGGCGCCACCAGCAGGGCGGTGGCGGCCAGCTCCCAGGCCTCGCGCCGGGCCAGCCGCGCCGTGGCGTCCTCGCCCTCGGCGGTGCTGGCGCGCAGGCTGTAGCCCGCCCGGTGCAGCGCCGCGCCCAGCGCATCCTGCTGGATATTGGCCAGCACCCGCAGGCTGGCGGTCTCGCCGGCCAGGTTGACCTCGGCCGCCAGCACGCCGGGCACCGCTTCCAGCGCGCGGCGCACCCGCTGCACGCAGCTGGCGCAGGTCATGCCGGCCACGCCCAGCGTCAGCCGGCGCTCCGCCACCTGGTAGCCGGCGCGGCCGATCGCGGCGACCAGCGCCTCGGGCGTGGCGGTGCCGCTGACCTCGGCGGTCTCGCTGGCCAGGTTGACGCTGGCATCGGCAACGCCGGGTATCTTCGCCAGCGCGCGCTGCACCCTTCCGGCGCAGGCGGCGCAGGTCATGCCCTGGATGGGCAGGGAAAGCGGGGGGAGGCTGGCGAGACTGTCGAGCATGATGGCGGTGATGTGGTGTCTGCCACCATGGCAGGGTCAAGGGGCAGCCGCCTTGCGCCAGCACAAACCGCGGCCGATATTGCCCCCTCGGTATGAAGTCTTTTCGCATGACCCGGTCCTGGCGCCTGTTGCCGCTCCTCGTGCCGCTGCTGGGCCTGGCCCCGCCGGCGGAGGCGGAAGCACCTGCCTTCCGCGTGCTGAACCGCACCGGCATGACCGCGACCGCGCTCTACGCCGTGCGCTCGCCGCGCGGCAGCTCGGAGGATTGGGGCCAGAGCCAGCTGCGCCGGCCGCTGGCGCCGGAGGAGAGCTTCGGCCTGCGCGCCGCCGAGACCGCCGGCTGCCGCTTCGACCTGCGGCTGGTGCTGACGGATGGCCGGGAGAGCCGGCTGACCGGCCAGGATATCTGCGCCCAGCCGGTGGTGGTGCTGGAGGTGGCGAATGCCAGCCCCGGTCCCGGCGCCGGCGCCGGGCTGGGCAAGCCGCCGCCGGCGCCGCCCGGCATGGCCCCCC
>CANGNF010000085.1 GCA_947455205.1 Acetobacteraceae bacterium
CTGGGCCACGGCACCTTCGAGGGCGTGGCCCAGCGCCGGCTGGACGTGGCGGCGGCGCGGCGGCTGCGGCGCGCCCACGAATCGGCGGTGCTGGCGCTGGGCGCGGTGCTGGCGGCCATGGCCATGGTGCCCTTGCTCAACCTGCTGGTGCCGGTGCTGGGCACCGCGGCGATGACGCATCTGCTGCATCGCGCGAACCCGGCGGCACCTTCTTCGCGCCCGGCGTAATTCCGCACGGATTCCGCGCCGGTTGCGCCGCCGGGTGTTGTGCCCACGCAAGGCCGCGTGTTAGCCCCAAGGCCGACGCGCGGAAGCGGGAGTCGCCTCTTCGAGGCCCCGCTTCGTCGCCGCCGCCGCACCGCTGTGGAGGGGGACCAGCATGGCCATTTTCGGCCGCAAGAAGGATGACGCGCCAGCTTCGACCACGCCCGAGGCGCCCGTCGCCCCGGCCTCCGTGCCCGAACCCGCCGCGCCGAGCTACCGCCAGACATCGCCCCAGGGAAACCCTGCCATGAGCACCACGGCCCCGAAGCCGACCATGCCGAACTCCACCCCTGGCATGGCCGCGCCGCCGCGCCCGGCCGGCTCGCCGGCGGTGGGCCTGCCCGCCCGCCCGACCGGCCGCGCCGAGACCAATGAGCGCCGTACCCTGGTGGTCGGCCGCGGCATCAGCCTGCAGGGCACCGTCGCCGATGCCGAGCGCCTGGTGGTGGAAGGCAATGTCGAGAGCCAGATGATCCAGGCCGCCGAGCTGCACATCGCGCAGTCCGGCGTGTTCAAGGGCGAAGTGCAGGTCGAGGACGCCGACATCGCCGGCATCTTCGACGGCACCATCACCGCCCGCGGCGCCCTGACCATCCGCGCTTCCGGCCGGGTCTCCGGCACGGTGCGCTGCCGCAAGTTCTCGGTGGAGGAGGGTGGCCAGCTCAGCGGCCGGATGGAGATGCTGACCGACAGCGCCGCCGCCGCCATGGCGACCAACCCGCCGCCGCCGCGCCCGCCGCTGACCACGGGCTGAGCCCGGAGCATTGATACCTGGCGCACCGGGCAACCCATGGGGGCCAGGTGCGCCGGAGCAAGGGTGGCCGGCGAGGGGGATCGCCGGGCACCGGGGCAGGGGGCGCCTGTTGCCTTCGGCCGGCATGGAGTGCCTGGGCGATGGGGCCGCGCCTCGGACTGATCCTGCTGCTGTTGCCGGCCGCCTGCGCGCAGGGGCCTGAGCGGGAGGCCGCCGCCCTGGCGTCGGCGCTGGAGAACAGCCGCGCCAGCTTCGCCGCCAATGCCCCGCGCGAATTGCTGCCCCCGCCGCCCATGCCGCCACGCCCGCGCACCCAGCCGGCCCGGCTGCGCCCGGCCGAGGACGCCCCCGGCACCCGCCCCGCCACCGCCGCCCAGCTGATGGGCGCCGTGCCCGAGATGCTGCGCCGCTGGCTGGGCGAACCCACCCGCCGCCGGGCCGAGGGCGGCGCCGAGATCTGGCTCTATGCCGGCCAGGACTGCGCCCTGGACCTGGTGCTGTACCGCGAAGCCGGTGCACTGCGCGTGGCCCATGCCGCCGCCCGCGCCAGCGGCGCCGCGCCGCAGACCGAAGGCGGGTGCCTCCGCCAGCTCAGCGCCGCCGCCGCCACCCGCCCGGTGCCCGCGGCCGGCGAGGCGACCCCGGCCAGCCACCGCGAACCCGGCGTTTGACAGCCGCATGACCGGCTACATCGACGCGCTGGTACCGGCCTTCGGCCTGCTCGTGCTCGGCTGGCTGCTGCGCCGCCACCTGCTGCCGGATGTCGCGGTCTGGGCGGGGATCGAGCGCCTGGTGTTCTGGGTGCTGACCCCCTGCCTGCTGGTCTCCGCCATCGCGCCGCTCAAGCTGGCGGAGCTGCCGCTGGGCGCCATGGCGCTGGTGATCTGGGCGGTGCTCGGGCTTGGCGTCGGGCTCAGCCTGGGCCTGGCGCGGGTTGCCCGCACCGGCCACCCGGCGATGACCTCGGTGCTGATGGGCGGCATCCGCTTCAACCAGCTGATGGGCTTCGCCGTGGTCGGCGCGCTGTTCGGCCCCACCGGCCTGGCGCTGGGGGCGGTGGCCACCGGGCTGATCGTGCCCTTCGTCCAGGTCGTCATCACCATTGCCTTCGCGCTTGGCCCCAACCCCGCCGGCGGGCGGTTCAGCCCGTGGCGCCTGCTGCGGCAGCTGGGCATGAACCCGATGGTGATGGGCTGCCTGGTCGGCTTCGCCGTCGCCGGGCTGGGCGGGCTGCCGCCGGGCCTCGGCCCGCTGCTGCGCACGCTGGGGCAGGCCTCGGTCGCCCTCGGCCTGCTCAGCGTCGGCGCCGCGCTGACGCTGGAGGCGATGCGCGACCGGCTGCCGCTGCAGGCCTGGACCGGGCTGATCAAGCTGGTGGCGATGCCCGGCCTGACCCTGCTGCTGGGCCGCGCCGCCGGGCTGGACCCCATGCCGCTGGTCATCGCCGTCGGCTTCATGGCGCTGCCCACCGCGCCCACCAGCTACGTCATGGCCCGCGCCATGGGCGGCGACGCGCCGCTGATGGCCGCGCTGACCAGCGCCGAGCATCTGGCCTGCGTGCTGACCCTGCCGCTGTGGATTGCCCTGGCCCAGGGGTAGCGCGCGATCCGGCTTGGTGGATGGCGCCGCGGGCGGTAATTGGGGCGCCGGGCGCCGGCGTCGCAACCGCAGGGCCAGCCGAAGGGGACAAGGCCATGCTGGGACGCAGGATGTTGGCGCGGGGCGCCGCCGCAATTGCCATGGGCGGCACCGCCCTGGGGCATTCGGGCGGCACCGCCCTGGCGCAGGGCAGCAACCCTGCCGCCTACCCGACCCACCCGCTGCGCCTGGTGGTGGGCTACCCGCCCGGCGGCGCCTCGGACCTCTTCGCCCGGCTGCTGGCGGCGCATATGGGCACCCGGCTGGGCCAGAACGTGGTGGTGGAGAACAAGCCGGGCGGCGGCGCCGTGCTGGCCAGCGAAACCGTGGTCCGCGCCCCGGCCGATGGCCACACCCTGCTGCATGTCGACAACGGCATCCTGACCTACAACCCCGCGCTGTACAGCCGGCTGCCCTACGACCCCGACCGCGACCTGGCCGGCTTCGGCTTCATCGGCCGCTTCCCGCTGTTCCTGATGGTGCGGCCGGACCACGCGGCCAACAGCTTCGCCGACCTGGTCGCCCGCTCGCGCAACGGCACGCTGGCGGTGGCGTCCCCCGGCGTCGCCTCGCCGCACCACCTGGCGCTGGAGATGGCCAAGCGCCGCGCCGGGCTGCAGGCGACGCACGTGCCGTACCGCGGCACCCCGGCGGCGGTGCAGGACCTGCTGGCCGGCAACGTGGAATGCGCCGTGGTCGATTGCGCCACCGGCACGCCCTACATCACCTCCGGCCGGGTCAAGACGCTGTGCTGCTTCTCCGAGGCCCGGAGCCCCACGGCGCAGCAGGTGCCGACGCTGCGCGAGCTGGGCTTCGCCAATGCCGTCGCCTATGGCTGGCAGGGCATGAGCGTGGCCGCCGCCACCCCGGCGCCGATCCTGGCCCGGCTGAACCAGGCGCTGCTGGCCGCCGTGGCCGCCGATGACGTGCAGGCCCGCTTCCGCGACCTGGGCATCGAGAACCGTGCCTCCACCCCGGCCGAGTTCGCCGCCTTCGTCCGGCAGGAGAATGCCGAGTGGCGGCCGCTGATCCGCGAGCTGGGCATCAAGCTGGACGGCTGAGCTGCTTCCCCCGCGCCTCTGGGCCTGGCTGGACCGCCTGCTGCACGGCGGCCGAGGCGCCGAGCTGGTCCGCTGGAACGCCAAGGTGCTGGCCACCGACCTGGCCCGCCGGCGCTTCGCCGAGGGCCATGCCGGGCCGGACATCGCCGCGCCGGCGGCGCCGGTGCGCGTCGGCCTGACAAGCCAGGTCTGCCGCCAGGCGGATATCGAGCACGACTGGCTGCGCCACTGGTGCCCGGCGCTGTTCTGCTACCCGCTCTACCACCGCAAGCTGTGGGAGGATTGCTTCGTCCTGCAGGCGCTGTGGGAGGCGGGGATGCTGCAGCCCGGCCGGCGCGGCCTCGGCTTCGCGGTGGGGAAGGAGCAATTGCCCTCGCTCTTCGCCGCCCGTGGCCTCGACATCACCGCCACCGACCTGGACCCGGCCGACCGCCGCGCCCGCGGCTGGCTGGCCAGCAACCAGCACAGCGCCGCCAGCGCCGCCCACCTGCACTACCCGCATCAGCTGGAGCGCGCCGCCTTCGACGCCCGGGTCGGCTTCCGCGCCGTGGACATGCGGCGCATCCCGGCCGACCTGGCCGGCTACGACTTCCTCTGGTCGGTCTGTTCGATGGAGCACCTGGGCACGCTGCAACGCGGCCTAGACTTCGTGGTCGAGGCCATGCGCTGCCTGAAGCCCGGCGGCATCGCCGTCCACACCACCGAATACAACCTGAACCAGCAGGAACGCACCATCGGGCGCGGCTATACCGTGCTGTACCAGCGCCGCCACCTGGACGCGCTGGCCGCCCGGCTGGCCGCCGAGGGGCATGAGATGCTGGCCTTCGACGACGCCAGGGGCGAGGGCATGCTGGACCACTTCGTCGACCTGCCGCCCTACCCGCACAACCCCTTTGCGCTGGGGCCGCTGCATGCGCCGCACCTGCGGCTGTCGCTGCACGGGCGCATCGTCACCTCGGCCGGGATCATCATCCGCAAGGCGGGGTAGCGCGCCCGCGTGCTGCCGGCGGGCGTGATGGCGGCGCCGTAAAATCGCCGCCAGCCCGCCAAGGCTTTGGCAAGTTTCTGCGTCCATAAGGGCGGGCATCCCGGCGGCGAAATGCGCGGCCGGACGGTCCACCAAACTGGAAAAACCGCCGATGCCTGTTCTCGTGAGGACGCTGGCCGCACGCCTGCGCCACTGGCTGCGCTATCACCCGGAACGCACCTATATGCGCGGCCGCGCTACCTGAGGCCGGGGCGACGACCTGACGCCGGCATCTGATCGTCGCCGGCGGCGTGAAGCAGCCGCCCAACCGACAGCTTCAGGTCTGTCAGGCGCTTCCGAAAGCGCCTGACGAACGCTAGTCGATCACCTCGCGCAGCCAGGCCTCGCCATCGGCCGGCAGGCCGGACCAGGCGGCCTGCGCGCCCAGCCGCGTCACCAGCAGCAGGCCGTCGCCATGGCCCGCCGCCCGCAGCGCCCGCAGCAGGTGGTCCCGCAGGTAGCTGGCGGAAACGCCGGTGGCGGCCAGCAGCGTCTGGTCCGACATCGGCCAGTGTTCCGGCGCAATCTCGTAGATCGCGTCGAACATGGCTTTCGCCGCGGCCGATCCCGCAGGCAGGTCGTGCACCACCAGGGCAAGCGGCAAGACGGTAGCTCCTATCGCAAACCGTAATCAGTCTGCCCCAGCCAGCCCCGGATGCAAATGCCTCGTGGTTGCGGGGCCCAGCGCCTCGGCAACCAGGCTGCGATGGCAGTGCGCGGGATCGGCCTCCAGGCACAGCAGGCACACCGCCTCCCGCGTCGTCCGGTCGCGCAGCGCGGCCAGGGCGGCCTGCGCCTCGGTGCCGGCCAGGTGGCGGGCGAAGATCGGCTTCATCGCCTCCGGCCGGCCTTCCCGCACCGCCTGGCGCCCGGCCGCCGGGGTGCCCAGCGCCGGGATATGCCAGTAGCCGATCCCGGCCTCCGCCAGCGCCGCCGTCAGCGCCCGCTTGGCGAAGCCGGGGCGCCGGCTGTTGGCCAGCGCCCGCACATCCGCCACCGTCGTCACCCCGGCCCGTTGCAGCGCCGCCACCAGCGTGGTGGGCGTGGCGTTCTCGTAGCCGATGGTGAAGATCGTCTCCAAGCGCGGGCCTTACCGCGCAATGGCGGCGTGCGCCGCCAGGCAGGCCATGTCCAGCAGCTGGTTCACGCTGGCATCCATGGAGACGATCTGCACCGGCTTGGCCATGCCCATCAGCAGCGGGCCGATGGCGGTCCCGCTGGTCAGCCGCGGCACCGCCTTGGTCAGGATGTGCGCGGCATGCAGGCCGGGCATCACCAGCACGTTCGCCGGCCCGGTCAGCCGGCAGAACGGGTAGAGCGCGCGCAGCTGCGGGTCCAGCGCCACGTCGGCGCTCATCTCGCCGTCGTACTCGAAGTCCACCTTGCGCTCGTCCAGCAGCTTCACCGCCTCGCGCACGCTGCCGGGGATCACCCCCTTGGGGTCGCCGAAGTTGGAGAAGCTGAGGAAGGCCACGCGCGGCTCCGCCCCCAGCCGCCGGGCGGCGGCGGCGGACTGCACGGCAATGTCGGCCAGGGTCTGCGCGTCCGGCCGCTCGTGGATCGCGGTGTCGGCCACGAAGACCGTGCCGGACACCCGCGCCAGCATCAGCGTCAGGCCGAACAGCGCCTGCCCCGGCGCCGGGTCCAGCGCCATCCGCACCCCGTCCAGCGCCACGCTGTAGCTGCGGGTCAGGCCGGTCAGCATGCCGTCCGCCTCGCCCAGCGCCACCATGCAGGCGGCGAAGACGTTGCGGTCCTGGTTGACCAGGCGCTGGCAGTCGCGGAACAGCATGCCGCCGCGCTGGTGCCGGGCATACAGGAACTCGGCATAGCGCCGGTTGTGGGAGGAGACGCGGGCGTTGTGGATCTCGATCCCCGCCGGCACCTGCAGGCCAAGCGCCGCGGCGGTGGCGTTGATCCGCTCCTCCCGCCCGACCAGCACCGGCGTGCCGTAGCCGCTGTTCATGAAGGCGATCGCGGCGCGGATCACCTTCTCCTCCTCGCCCTCGGCGAAGACCACCTTCTTCGGGTTGGCCTGCACCCGCTCGGTGATGAACTCCAAGGCGGAGGCCGTGGTGTCCAGCCGCTTGGTCAGCTCCCGCGCATAGGCGTCCATGTCCTTGATCGGCTTGCGCGCCACGCCGCTGTCCATCGCCGCCTTGGCCACGGCCGGGGAGACGCGGCTGATCAGCCGCGGGTCGAAGGCGTTGGGGATGATGTATTCGGGGCCGAAGCGCAGGGACTTGCCGGCGCCGGCGGACCCGACCTCCTCCGGCACGTCCTCTCGCGCCAGCATGGCCAGCGCCCGGGCGGCGGCGATCTTCATCGCGTCGTTGATGGTGCTGGCCCGTACGTCCAGCGCCCCGCGGAAGATGAAGGGGAAGCCCAGCACGTTGTTCACCTGGTTCGGGTAGTCCGAACGCCCGGTGGCGATGATCGCATCGGCCCGCGCCTCGCGCGCTTCCTCCGGCGTAATCTCCGGGTCCGGGTTGGCCATGGCGAAGATGATCGGCGCCGGCGCCATGGCCGCCACCATCTCCTTGGTCAGCGCGCCCTTGACCGAAAGGCCGAAGAACACATCGGCGCCTTCCAGCGCCTGGGTCAGCGTGCGCGCCGTGGTCTCCACCGCATGGGCGGACTTCCACTGGTTCATGCCCTCGGTGCGGCCGCGGTACAGCACGCCCTTGGTGTCGCACATGGTGATGTTCTCGGGCCGCATGCCCATGGCGCGCAGCAGCTCGGCACACGCGATGCTGGCGGCGCCGGCGCCGTTGATCACCAGGCGCGTCTTGGCCAGGTCGCGCCCGGTCAGGTGCGCCGCGTTGATCAGGCCGGCGGCGGCGACGATGGCGGTGCCGTGCTGGTCGTCATGGAACACCGGAATGTCCATCAGCTCGCGCAGCCGCTGCTCGATGACGAAGCACTCGGGCGCCTTGATGTCCTCCAGGTTGATGCCGCCGAAGGACGGGCCGAGGTAGCGGACGCAGTTGACGATGGCGTCCACGTCCTCGGTGTCCAGGCACAGGTCCATGCCATCGACATCGGCGAAGCGCTTGAACAGCGCGACCTTGCCTTCCATGACGGGCTTGGAGGCCAGGGCGCCGAGATTGCCCAGCCCCAGCACCGCGGTGCCGTTGGAGACGACGGCGACGAAGTTGCCCTTGGAGGTGTAGTCGTAGGCCAGGGCAGGGTCGCGGGCGATGTGCAGGCAGGGCTCCGCCACGCCGGGGCTGTAGGCCAGCGACAGGTCGCGGGCGGTGACCAGCGGCTTGATCAGCCGGGTTTCCAGCTTGCCCGGGCGGCCCTCGGCGTGCATCGCCAGGGCTTCCTCCGGCGTCACCCGCGCGGTCCGCACATCCGAAAGCGAAACCGGCGGCATGTGGCTCTTGCGCGCGTCGTCCATGATAATCCTGTCCCTCGAACCCGAATCCGGTGGTTGACCACCGCGTGAACCCCCAGTCTCGCAGGAGGGAAAAGGCTTTGGAAGCCAGCGACTTCGCGGGTGCGAAGCAGCGGGGACGGCGGGCTTAACTTAAGCTGGCCGGGGCGGGGATGGTTAAGCCCGGCGGCACCGGCAGCGGCCCCAGTACCCGCTTTGCCCCTGCCCTGTTAGGAAGGCGACCGATGGATCGCCCGATCAGCCAATACCCGCCCGCCGAGGGTGCCTCGCCCGCCATGGCGCAGTGGTTCGCCGCCAAGGCGGAGAACCCGGACGCACTGCTGTTCTTCCGCATGGGCGACTTCTTCGAGATGTTCTTCGCCGATGCCGAGGCGGCCAGCGAGGCGCTGGACATCGCGCTGGCGCATCGCGGCGCCCACCAGGGCCAGCCGGTGCCGATGTGCGGCGTGCCCGCCCATGCCGCCGAGGCCTACCTGGCCCGGCTGATCCGCCGCGGCTTCCGCGTGGCGGTCTGCGAGCAGATGGAGACGCCGGAGGAGGCCAAGAAGCGCAAGGCCACCGCCGTGCGGCGCGAGGTGGTGCGCCTGGTCACCCCGGGCACGCTGACCGAGGACAGCCTGCTGGAGGCCGCCCGCCCGGCCTGGCTGCTGGCTTTGGCGCCGGGTGAGGGCGACACGCTGGGCGCCGCCTGGCTGGATATCTCCACCGGCGCCTTCGAGACAGAGGCGCTGCCCCGCGCGGAACTGCCCGCCCTGCTGGCCCGGCTGGAGCCGGCCGAGGTGCTGGCGCCCCAGGCCTTCGCCAAGGGGGGCCTGGCGCCCGACAGCGTGGAGGTCGCCATCCCCCGCGACGCCACGCGGAGACTCACAGAAACCTTCGCGGTGCATACGCTGGACGGCTTCGGCAGCTTCACCGCCGCCGAGATCGCCGCCGCCGCCATGGCGCTGGACTACGTCAAGGCAACCCAGCGCGGCGCGCTGCCGCGGCTGTCCCGCCCGGTGCCGCGCGGTGGCCGTGGCCTGCTGCAGATGGACGCCGCCACCCGCCGCAGCCTGGAGATCCTGCGGCCGGAAAGGGGCGGCCCGAAGGACTGCCTGCTGGGCGCGGTGGACCGCACCATCACCGCCGCCGGCGCGCGGGAACTGGCGGCCCGCCTGGCCAGCCCGCTGGCCGAGCCGGAGGAGATCGGCGCCCGGCACGACGCGGTGCATGCCCTGCTGCTGGCCGGCCCGCTGCGCGCCGACCTGCGTGCCACGCTGAAGGGCGCCCCCGACATGGCCCGGGCGCTCGCCCGGCTCTCGCTGGACCGCTTCGCCCCGCGCGACCTGGCTGCCATCCGCGACGGCCTGGCCCGTGGCGCGCATATCGCCGCCGCGCTGGGCCAGGCCGCGCTGATGCTGCCGCACCGGCTGACCGACGCCGCCGAGGCGCTGCTGCCACCCGACGACCCCAGCGTGGAACTGGCCCGCGCCCTGGCCGAGAGCCTGCCGGCCCGGCTGGACGACCCCGGCCTGGTGGCGCCGGGCTATGACGGCGAACTGGATGCGCTGCGCCGGCTGCGCGACGACGCGCGCGGCGCCATCGCCGCCCTGCAGATGGACCTGGCCCAGGCCTGGGGCGTGGCGTCGGTCAAGATCCGCCACCACCAGCAATTCGGCTACCTGGCGGAGATGCAGGCCGCCCAGGGCGAAAAGCTGCTGCGCGACCCGCCGGCCAAGGCGGTGGGGGAGTTCGCGCCGATCCACCGCCAGACCATGGCCAACGCGCATCGCTTCACCTGCACCGCCCTGGCCAGCCTGGACCGCCGCCTCTCGGAGGCCGCCGAGCAGGCCAGCCGGCGGGAGAAGCTGATCGCCCGGCGCCTGCGCGAGCTGTGCCTGGCCGCCGGCCCCGGCATCGCCGCCGCGGCCACCGCGCTGGCGGAACTGGATGTCCACGCCGCCAGCGCCGAGATCGCCGCCGAGGGCCGCTGGTGCCGGCCGGAGCTGGTGGACCGCAACGAGTTCCGCGTGGTCGGGGGCCGCCACCCGGTGGTGGCCGCCGCGCTGGCGCGCAACAAGGCCGGCAGCTTCGTGCCGAATGACTGCGACCTCTCGCCCGGCCGCCGGCTCTGCCTGCTGACCGGGCCGAACATGGCCGGCAAGTCCACCTACCTCCGGCAGAACGCGCTGTTCGCGGTGCTGGCCCAGGCCGGCATGTTCGTGCCGGCGGAAAGCGCGCGGCTCGGCCTGGTGGACCGGCTGTTCAGCCGCGTCGGCGCCGCCGACGACATCGCCGGCGGCCGCTCCACCTTCATGGTGGAGATGGCCGAGACCGCCGCCATCCTCAACCAGGCCGGGCCGCGCAGCCTGGTGGTGCTGGACGAGGTCGGCCGCGGCACCGCCACCTGGGACGGCCTGGCCATTGCTTGGGCGGTGCTGGAGGCGCTGCACGACCGGGTGCGCTGCCGCACCATCTTCGCCACGCACTTCCATGAACTGACCGCGCTGGCCGGCAAGCTGCCGGAGCTGGCGCCGGCCACCATGCGGGTGCGCGAATGGAAGAACGAGGTGGTCTTCCTGCACAGCGTCGGCCCCGGTGCCGCCGAGAAGTCCTGGGGCCTGCACGTCGCCAGGCTGGCCGGGGTGCCGCGTGGCGTGCTGGCCCGCGCGGCGCAGGTGCTGCAGGCGCTGGAAGCGCGGGCGCGCGGCCTGGACCCGCTTTCGGACGAACTGCCGCTCTTCGCCCAGGCCCGCCCCGCCGTGGCGGACATGGCGGATCAGGCGGCGCCGCCATCCGTCGAACAGGTGCTGCTGGCACTGGATATTGATGCCCTGTCGCCACGGGAGGCGCAGGAAGCGCTGTATCGTTTGAAATCGATGCTTTCAGGTGGTGTCACGGAGCCATGACTGGGGTTAAGTTGGAGAAGATGACCCCTGAGGCTGCATTCCCGGCACGGACGCCGGCAGGCGCGCCGGCCGGCCTGGCCGCGGTGCCCTCCGCTGTTCCGGACCTGATCAACGCGCTGCTTGGCGGCGATGGCGCAGCGACGGCCGATGCCGGGGCGCTGCCGCGCGACGCCGCGCTGGCGCTGCTGCGGCGGCATCTGGGCCGCATCCAGGGCCAGGTGCAGGACGCCTTCGAGAGCCAGCAGCTCTCCGGCCTGGCCGCCGCGCGCTGGCTGGCGGCGCTGGTGGACGGGCTGATGCACGCCATCCACCGCTACGCGCTGGAGATGACGCCGCCGCGCAACCCGGCCGAGGAGCGCGAGCCGCCCTTCGCCCTGGTGGCCACCGGCGGCTATGGCCGCGGCGTGCTGGCGCCCTATTCGGACATCGACCTGCTGTTCCTGTGCGACGGCAGCGCCGGCCCACGGTCCCAGCGCACGGTGGAGTTCACCCTCTATCTGCTGTGGGACCTCGGCCTGAAGGTCGGCCACGCCACCCGCGGCGTGAAGGACTGCCTGGACGAGGCGGCCAAGGACGTCACCATCCTGACCGCGCTGGTGGATGCCCGCTTCCTGTACGGCGAGCGCGCGGTGTTCGAGCGCTTCCAGGAAGCCTTCGCGAAAATGCGGAAGGACCGTGGCCTGGCGCCCTTCCTGGCCGCCAAGCGGCAGGAACGCCTGGTCCGCCACGGCAAGTACGGGGAAAGCCCGTACATGGTGGAGCCGCACATCAAGGAAGGCCGCGGGGGGCTCCGCGACCTGCAGACGCTGTACTGGTTGGCGCGCTACGCCTTCGGCACCCAGCGCATGCCGGAACTGGTGGGCCCCGACAGCCCCGGCGGCGGCCTGCTGGCGGAGCATGAGGCGCGCACCATCCGCCGCGCCTGGAACTTCCTCTGGACCGTGCGCTTCCACCTGCACCTGGTGACCCAGCGCGCCGAGGAGCGCCTGACCTTCGACCTGCAACCCGTGGTCGGCGCCCGCATGGGCTACACCCCGCGCGGCCGGCAGGACGGGGTCGAGCGCTTCATGAAGCACCTGTTCCTGACGGTCCGCGACGTGGCCCGCCTGTCCCGCGTGCTGGAACCCGCGATCGAGCGCGCCGCGCTGGGCCCGCCGGCCGGGCGCAAGACCGGCGACCGGGCGCTGGCGGAAGCCGGGCTGGCCTTTGCCGACGGCAAGCTGGTGGCGGCGCCGCCGGACCGCGACTTCGCCCGCGAACCCATGCTGATGCTGCGCATCCTGAAGGCGGCGCGCGACCGGCACCTGGAAATCCACCCGCTGGCCATGCGGGCGATGATCCGCAGCGCCCACCACGCGGTGCGGCTGCGCGGCGATGCCGAGGCGGATGCGCTGTTCCTGGATCTGCTCTGCGGCAAGGACGCCGCGACGTGGATGCGGATCATGAACGAGACCGGCTTCCTCGGCCGGTTCGTGCCGGAATGGGCGCGCATCGTCGGGCTGATGCAGTTCGACACCTACCATGTGTTCACGGTGGACGAGCACACCATCGAGGTGATCGGCAACCTGCAGCGGCTGGAAGGCGGCGACCTGGCGGAAGTGGCGCCGGTGGCCAGCGAACTGATCGGCCAGGTGCAGTCCCGCCGCGCGCTGTACGTCGCGGCCATGCTGCACGACATCGCCAAGGGCCGTGGTGGCGACCATTCGGAGCTGGGCGCCCGCATCGCCCAGGAGGTCTGCCCCAAGCTGGGCCTGACGCCGGAGGAGACCGAGACGGTCAGCTGGCTGGTGCTGCACCACCTGCTGATCAGCCAGACCGCGTTCAAGCGCGACATCGAGGACCCGAAGACCATCCTCGACATCGCCGACCTGGTGCAATCGCCGGAACGCCTGCGCCTGCTGCTGGTGCTGACGGTGGCCGACATGCGCGCGGTTTCCGCCAAGGTCTGGAACGGCTGGAAGGCCACCCTGCTGCGCGAGGTCTACTGGCGCGTGGCGGAGGTACTGGCCGGCGGCCTCAGCGTGCCGGAGCGCGATGTGCGCGTGGCCCGCGCGCGGGAAGCCGCCGCCGCCATGATCGGCGCCTGGCCGCAGGCCGACATCGACCTGTTCCTGTCGCTGGGCTACCCCGGCTACTGGCTCTCCTTCGACGCCGAGACCCATGCCCGCCACGCCGCGCTGATCCGCGAGGCCGAGCGCAACAAGGCACCGCTGACGGTCAAGACCCGCGTGCTGGAACAGCGCGCCGTCACCGAGGTGACGATCTACGCCGCCGACCATCCCGGCCTGTTCAGCCGCATCGCCGGCGCGCTGGCGGTGGCCGGCGCCAGCATCGTGGATGCGCGCATCCACACGCTGCAGAACGGCATGGCGCTGGACACCTTCTGGGTGCAGGACGCCGCCGGTGGCGCCTTCGACCAGCCGCATCGCCTGGCCAAGCTGGCGGTGCTGATCGAGCAGGCGCTGTCCGGCCGGCTGCGGCTGAAGAGCGAGATCCAGAAGGTGCGGCGCGAACCCGCCCGGCTGCGCGCCGTGACGGTGCCGCCGCGCGTGGTGTTCGACAACCACGCCAGCAACAGCCACACCGTGATCGAGGTGAATGGCCGCGACCGGCCGGGCCTGCTGCACGACGTGACCGCCGCCATCAGCGACCAGGGGCTGCAGATCGCCAGCGCGCACATCACCACCTACGGCGTGCGCGCGGTGGACGTGTTCTACGTGAAGGACATCTTCGGGCTGAAGGTGGAGAACGAGCGCAAGCTGAACACGCTGCGCAAGGCGATAGACCGCGCCCTGGCCACGCCGGACCCGGCCGCGCCCCCCGCGACCACGCCCGCCCCCACCACCCGCGCCCGGCCGGCCAGCGGCGCCGCCAGCGCCTGAACCGCCGGCGGCGCGGCCAGCGCCCTTGGGAGGGGCGCTACCGCCGCCGCCCGAACCCGGCCCCGCGCCCCGCGTTCCCCCCGGCCTGACCCGCTGAAGGAAACGCCGATGACCAGCAACACCGCCCGGCCGCGCAATGTCGGCCCGACCGACCCTAACCACATGGTGGAGGAGCCCGGCCAGCCGAAGCGCCGGCCGGAGGAAGCCTACGCCAACGAGGTCGCCGTCACCGGCGCGGCCGCCAAGGCCCAGCCCGGCGGCAAGGTCGGCTCGGACCAGGGGCCGGCCAAGGGGCTGGACGTGGGCACCCCGCCGGACCATCCCGGCCTGGGCAAGCAGGGCAGCACGGCGCTGCCGACCGAGTAGCGGCTCGCGCCGCTTCAGCCGCAGCCGGGCCGGCCCCGAGTGAAGCGGGCCGGCTCAGAGGAAGCTGACCGGGTCCACATCCACCTGCAGCCGCACGTTGCCGGGCACCTCCACCTTGCCCAGCCAGTCCCGCAGCAGCGGCTGCACCGCAATGTCGCGCCGGCACTTCAGCAGCAGCCGGCGCCGGTGCCGGCCACGCAGCAGCGCCAGGGGGGCCGGGGCTGGCCCCAGCACCTGAACACCCTCGCCGCCGGGCGCCGCCAGGCCCAGGTCGCGCGCCACCCGCTCGGCGGCGCGCTCATCCTCCGCACTGACGATCAGCGCCGCCAGCCGGCCGAAGGGCGGCCAGTGCCCCGGCTTCCGCATCAGCGCCTCCTCGGCCATGAAGGCGCCCAGGTCGTTGCCAACCAGCGCCTGCATCACGGGGTGTTCCGGCGAGAAGCTCTGCAGCAGCACCTGTCCCGGCGCTTCCGCCCGCCCGGCCCGCCCCGCCACCTGGTGCAGCAGTTGCACGGTGCGTTCCGCCGCGCGCAGGTCGCCGCCGGCCAGGCCGAGATCGGCATCCACCACCCCCACCAGCGTCAGGTGCGGAAAATGCCAGCCCTTGGCGACGATCTGCGTGCCGATGATCAGATCCACCTCGCGGTTGGAAATGGCCTGGGCGGCGGCGGCGGCGGCGGCCGGGCCGGGGATGTTGTCGCTGGCCATCACCAGGCGGCGCGCATCCGGCCACAGCTCCGCCGCTTCCTCCTGCACCCGCTCCACGCCCGGCCCAACGGCGGTCAGGCTGTGCTCGGCGCCGCATTCCGGGCAGGCGGCGGGCGGCGGCTCCACATGGCCGCAATGGTGGCAGGTCAGCCGCCGCTGCGCCCGGTGCTCCACCAGCCAGGCGGTGCAGTTGGGGCAGCGCATGCGATGGCCGCAGGCGCGGCACAGCGTCAGCGGCGCATAGCCGCGGCGGTTGAGGAACAGCATGGCCTGTTCGCCGCGCGCCAGGGTGGCGGTGACGGCCTCCACCAGCGGCGGCGCCAGGAAGCGCCCGCGCTCCGGCGGCGTCTTCCGCAGGTCCACCGGCACCACGGCGGGCAGGGTGGCGCCGCCATGCCGGGTCGGCAGGTCCAAATGCTGGTAGCGCCCGGTCTCGGCGTTGGTCAGGCTCTCAAGGCTCGGCGTGGCACTGACCAGCACGCAGGCCGCCTCGGCGAAGCGCGCCCGCACCACCGCCATGTCGCGGGCGTGGTAGATCACGCCCTCCTCCTGCTTGAAGGCGGTCTCGTGTTCCTCGTCCACCACCACCAGGCCCAGGTCGGGGTAGGGCAGGAACAGGGCGGAGCGGGCGCCGACCAGCACCTGCACCTCGCCCTCCGCCACCGCGCGCCAGGTGTCGCGCCTGGTCTTGCTGGTCAACTCGCTGTGCCACAGCGCCGGCGCCACGCCGAAGCGCGCCTTGAAGCGGTCCAGCCACTGCGCGGACAGCGCGATCTCCGGCAGCAGCACCAGCGCCTGCCGGCCTTGCCGCAACGCCTCCGCCACCGCGTCGAAATAGACCTCCGTCTTGCCGGAGCCGGTCACCCCGGTCAGCAGCGTCACGCCGAAGCCGCGCGCCGCCACCCGCGCACACAGCGCCGCCGCCGCCGCGCCCTGCGGCCCCGCCAGCGCCGGGCCGGGGTGCTCGGGGTCCGGCGCCTGGAAGCGCTGGTGGCGCGGCAGCAGCGCCGGCCGCAGCAGCCCGTTCTCGGCCATGCCGCGCAGCACGCCGGTGGAGACCTGCGCCCGTTCGGCCAGCACGCCGCCGGCCACCGCCTCGCCGGGGCGCAGCGCTGCCAGGACGCGCCGGCGTTCCGGCGTCAGCCGCGGCTGGCTGTTGCCGGGCGGCGCCAGCGTCCAGCCGGCCTGGGGGGAGGGTGGCTCGAAGGCGCCGGGGGAGGACAGCGCCATCCGCAGCACCGCGCCGGGCGGGGCCAGGGTATAGGCCGCCACCCAGTCGATGAAGCGCCGGAGCGTCGGGGTCATCGCCGGCACCGGCAACCTGGCCAGCACCGGCTTCAGCCGGCCCTCCGCCACGCCCCCGGCCGCGGGGTCGGGGTCCCAGACCACGCCGAACACCTCCCGCTGGCCCAGCGGCACCGCCACCAGGTCGCCCGGCGCCAGATCCAGCTCCGGCGGCACCCGGTAGTCGTAGGCGCCCGCCAGCGGCAGCGGCAACATAACCCGCACCCGTGGCCGGGAAACCACAGGCTGCGTGACATCAGTGCCGTGGTGCTTTCGGGGGGTGGGGGGCATGGGCTATTATATGCCTGAACAAAGCTGAAACAAACGCCCGCCAATCATGCCAGAGGTCCACTCATCATGAAGTTCTTCGTCGATACCGCCGAGGTTGCGGACATCCGGTCGCTGGTCGAGCTTGGCATGGTCGATGGTGTCACCACCAACCCCAGCCTGATCGCCAAGTCCGGCCGGAAGATGAGCGAGGTGATCGCCGAGATCTGCGCCATCACCCCGGGTCCGGTCTCGGCCGAGGTCACCGCCACCGATTTCGACGGCATGCTGGCCGAGGGCCGCTACCTGCGCGAGATCGCCCCCAATGTCTGCGTCAAGGTGCCGTTGACCGAAGCCGGGCTGCGGACCTGCAAGGCGCTGGCCGAGGACGGCACGCTGGTGAACGTGACGCTGTGCTTCTCGCCCGGCCAGGCGATTTTGGCCGCCAAGGCCGGCGCCGCCTTCATCTCCCCCTTCGTCGGCCGGCTGGACGATATCGGCCAGGACGGCATGGAACTGATCGCCGACATCGTGCAGATCTACGCCAACTACCCGCAGTTCAAGACCGAGGTGCTGGTCGCCTCGATCCGCCACCCGATCCACCTGATCCAGTCGGCCAAGCTGGGTGCGCATGTGGCGACGCTGCCGCCCAACGTCATCCGCCAGTTGCTGAACCACCCGCTGACGGACAAGGGGCTGGCGGCGTTCCTGGCGGACTGGAAGAAGACCGGCCAAAGCATCCTGTGATGCATTCCCGCCGCCTGGTCTGCGACAACGGCTGCGAGCCGGACAGCCTGCCTGCGCCGGCGGCGGTGGAGGAATTCCTGCGCGCCAACCCGGCCTTCCTGGCCGACCGGCCCGACCTGTACCGCCACCTGGCGCCGCCGCGCCGGGTGCATGGCGAACGCATCGCCGACCACATGGCGGCGATGCTGGCGGCCGAGCGCCGCCGGCTGCGCGGGCTGGAGGCCGAGATGGACGCGGCGCTGACCGCGGGCCGCGCCAACCAGGGCCTCAGCATCCGCGTCCGCCTGGCGGTGCTGGCGCTGATGCGCAGCCCGGACCCGGTGGAGGCGGTGCAGCAGGAGCTGCCGGCCCTGCTGGGGGTGGAAAGCTGCGCCCTGCTGGCCGAGCGGCCGGACCGTCGCGGCATCGGCAAGCTGCCGCTGGGCACCGTGGCCCGGCTGCTGCCCGGCGGGCGGGAGGCGACGGTGCGCGCCCACCCCACCGACCTGGACCTGCTGCATCAGGAGGCCGCCGGCCTGGTGACGCGCGACGCGCTGGCCCGCGTGCCGGTCTGGACCGGGGAGGCGGTGCTGCTGGCGCTGGGCAGCCGCGACGCCGCGGCGCTGCCGGCCCGGCATGTCACCGCCACGCTGGCCTTCCTCGGCCGCGCCGTGGCCGCCGCCCTGGCGCGGTAGCGTGGCC
>CANGNF010000086.1 GCA_947455205.1 Acetobacteraceae bacterium
CGAGGCGCGCTGCGGCGCGGTGCGCCAGGCGCAGGCGCTGGCGGCCGCCCTGCCGGCCGAGGCGCAGGGCCGCGTGCTGGCCGACCTGGCCCTGCTGCCGGGGTGCGCGCCATGATGCCTGAACGGACGCTGGAGTTCCGCTTTCCGCTGGTCAGCGGCGCCGATGTGCGCGCGGCGCAGCAGGCGCTGGCGCGGGCCGGGGTGCTGGCCGGGGATGCCGATGGCGTCTTCGGCCCGCGCACGCGGGCGGCGGTGCTGGCCTGGCAGCAGCGGCGCGGCCTGCCGGCCGATGGCGTGCTGCGACCGGCGCAATGGGCCGCCCTGCTGCCGGAAGCGCCGGCCGCCTTGCCCGCCGCCAGCCCGGATTGGCAGGCGGCGCTGCGGCCCTTCCTGCCCCGGCTTGCCGCCCCGCATGGCGCGCCGGTGGGCAATGCGTCGCGCCGCTGGAGCCTGACCCCGGCCGGCGTGCTGGTGCTGGGCGAGGCCGCGCCGCGCCGCAGCCCCGGCCCGCCGCGCAGCGTGGCGGCCTGCTGGGACCGCCATGCCGCCGCCTTCCAGGCCGCGGCGCAGCGCTTCGGCGTGCCGCTGGAACTGCTGCTGGCCACCGCCTGCACCGAGAGCGGCGGCCGGGCCGAGGCGGTGCGTGAGGAGCCCGGCTATGTCAGCGACGCCGCGACCCCGGGCAAGGTCTCGCCGGGCCTGATGCAGACGCTGATCAGCACGGCGCGGGCCAGCCTGCACGACCCCGGGCTGGACCGGGCCCGGCTGCTGGACCCCGCGACCTCCATTGCCGCCGGGGCGGCGCTGATCCGCCAGCAGGCGGTGGCGGGGGCGCGGCCGACCGGCTTCGACCCCGTGCTGGTGGGGGTGGCCTACAATGCCGGCAGCCTGCGGCCGATGGCGGATTGCCCCTGGGGGGTGGCGCAGACCAGGCGCGACGCCAACCATTGGCACGCCGATGCCTTCTGCGGCTTCCTGGGCGACGCGCTGGCGGTGCTGGCCGGCGACCCGCCGGATGCGGCGACGCCCTGCTTCGCTGCGCTGCTGGGCTGAGGCCGCCGGCCTCACAGCCCGCGCCACACCGCCAGCCCCATGGCCAGGGCGGTCAGCAGCTTGGCCACCAGGTCCACCCAGGGCATGGCGCGGGCCATGCGGCTGGGCGGCGGAGGCGGCATCGGCGGGGGCGGATCAGGCATGGGACAAGGATAACATTCCTAGTCCCGGGAGCCATGCCTGGCCTCACCCGATCTCGTGCAATTGACGCTGTCCCGTGGCGCACCATAGAAGGCGATGCAAATGGGCGCATGATGCGCGCCCCCCGGGTTGGAGCATCGTTTTCATGAGCATGCAGGATTCGCGCGAGGCGGCCATGATCGGCCGCCGCACGGATGGCACCACGGTCCGTCGGCCCCTTTCGCCGCACCTGCAGGTGTACGACATGATGCAGATGTCGAGCCTGAGCTCGATCCTCAACCGCATCACCGGCGTGGCGTGGTCGGCCGGCATCCTGCTGCTGGTGTGGTGGCTGGTGGCGCTGGCGCTGGGCGAGCCGGCCTACCAGACCGCCATGGGCGCCATGTCGCATCCGCTGGGCCTGCTGGTGCTGGCCGGCATGACGGTGGCGGCCTGGTACCACACCCTGGCGGGCATCCGGCACCTGAACTGGGACATCGGCCGCGGCTACGAAATTCCGGCGATGTATCGCTCCGGCTGGGCGGTGTTCATCGGCACCGCCGTCTGCTCCGCCCTGACCTGGGCGATCGCCCTGTTTTACTGAGGACATCGCCATGGCCCAGAACCCCGCCATCAATACCCTCCGCTCCCCGCTCGGCCGCGTTCGTGGCCTGGGCTCGGCCCGCGGCGGCACGCACCACTGGTTCATGCAGCGCGTCACCTCGGTGGCGCTGCTGCCGCTGACCATCTGGTTCGCCGTGGCCGCCGCCACCACGCTGCGCGGCGCCAGCTACGAAGACGCGGCGATGTGGGTGCAGCAGCCGTGGAACGCGGTGCTGCTGCTGGCCCTGGTCGGCGCCACCTTCCACCACGTCGCCGCCGGCCTGCAGGTGGTGATCGAGGACTATTCCAAGACCGAGGCCGGCAAGCTGGTTGGCATCCTGCTGGTCAAGGCCATCTGCTGGCTGGCAACCATCGCCTCGGCGCTCGCCGTGCTGCGCGTTGCCATCTGAACCACCGGGCACAGGAAAGACCGCACGATGAACGCCATCACCAGCCCGTCCCGGGGCGCCTACCGGATCGTTGACCACACCTACGACGTGGTCGTCGTCGGCGCCGGCGGCGCCGGGCTCCGCGCCACCTTCGGCATGGGGGCCGCCGGCCTGAAGACCGCCTGCATCACCAAGGTCTTCCCCACCCGCAGCCACACCGTGGCGGCGCAGGGCGGCGTCGGCGCCGCGCTGGGCAACATGGGCGAGGATGACTGGCGCTGGCACATGTACGACACCGTCAAGGGGTCGGACTGGCTCGGCGACCAGGATGCCATCGAGTACATGTGCCGCGAGGCGGTGCCCTCGATCATCGAGCTGGAGCACTTCGGCGTGCCGTTCAGCCGCACCGAGGAGGGCAAGATCTACCAGCGCCCCTTCGGCGGCCACATGACGCACTACGGCAAGGAGCCGGCGATGCGCGCCTGCGCCGCCGCCGACCGCACCGGCCACGCCATTCTGCACACGCTGTACCAGCAGAGCCTGAAGCATAACTGCGAGTTCTTCGTCGAGTACATCGCGCTCGACCTGATCATGGACGACGAGGGCGTCTGCCGCGGCGTCACCGCCTGGTGCCTGGAGGATGGCAGCATCCATCGCTTCCGCGCCCAGCAGACGGTGCTGGCGACGGGTGGCTATGGCCGCGCCTACTTCAGCTGCACGTCGGCCCATACCTGCACCGGCGACGGTGGCGGCATGGTGCTGCGCGCCGGCCTGCCGCTGCAGGACAACGAGTTCGTGCAGTTCCACCCGACGGGCATCTACGGCAGTGGCTGCCTGGTGACCGAGGGTGCCCGCGGCGAGGGCGGCTACCTGACGAACTCCGAGGGCGAGCGCTTCATGGAGCGCTACGCGCCGACGGCGAAGGACCTGGCGTCGCGCGACGTCGTCTCCCGCGCCATGTCGGTGGAGATCCGCGAGGGTCGCGGCGTCGGCCCGCACAAGGACCACATCTTCCTGCACCTGGAGCACCTGGGCGCGGCGATCCTGCATGAGCGGCTGCCCGGCATTTCCGAGACGGCAAAGATTTTTGCGGGTGTGGACGTGACCAAGGAGCCGATCCCGATGCTGCCGACCGTGCACTACAACATGGGCGGCATCCCGACCAACCTGAACACCGAGGTGCTGGCCGCCACCAACAAGGACCAGGACAAGGTTGTCCCGGGCCTGATGGCGGTGGGCGAGGCGGCCTGCGTTTCCGTCCACGGCGCCAACCGGCTGGGCACCAACAGCCTGCTCGATCTCGTCGTCTTCGGCCGCGCCGCCGCGCTGCGCGCCGCCGAGATCGTCAAGCCCGGCGCCAGCCAGCCGCCGCTGCCGGCCAATGCCGGGCAGAAGTCGCTGGACCGGTTCGACCGCGTCCGCAACGCCAATGGCAGCACCAGCGTGGCCGACCTGCGCCTGACCATGCAGCGCACCATGCAGACCCATGCCGCGGTGTTCCGCACCACGGACCTGCTGAACGAGGGCGTGGCCAAGATGGACAAGGTCGCCGCCGGCTTCAGCGACATCAAGATCGCCGACCGCAGCCTGATCTGGAACAGCGACCTGGTCGAGGCGTTGGAACTGGACAACCTGATCGGCAATGCGCTGACCACGATCCATGGCGCCCAGGCCCGCAAGGAAAGCCGCGGCGCCCATGCGCAGGAGGACTACCCGGACCGCGACGACGCGAACTGGATGGTCCACACCCTGGCGCGGATGGACGACAAGTACGGCATTTCGCTGGACTACCGTGACGTGAAGATGCGGACCCTGACCAACGAGGTCCAGGTCTTCCCGCCCAAGGCGCGCGTGTACTAAGAACCGGAAGGGCGAGAGACAGACCGATGGCTGAATTCAAGCTTCCCGCGAACTCCACGATCCAGCGCGGCAAGACCTTCAAGGCCGAAGCCGGCGCGAAGAAGGTCAAGGCGTTCAAGATCTACCGCTGGGACCCGGATACGGGTGAGAACCCGCGCAACGACACCTACGAGCTCGATCTCGACAAGTGCGGGCCGATGGTCCTGGACGCGCTGATCAAGATCAAGAACGAGGTGGACACCACGCTGACCTTCCGGCGGTCCTGCCGCGAGGGCATCTGTGGCTCCTGCGCCATGAACATCGACGGGCTGAACACCCTGGCCTGCCTGAAGCCGATCGAGGACGTCTCCGGCGACGTCAAGATCAGCCCGCTGCCGCACATGCCCGTGGTGAAGGACCTGGTCCCCGACCTGAGCCAGATCTACGCGCAGCTGCGCAGCGTGGAGCCCTGGCTGCAGACCGAGACGGCGGCGCCGCCGGACGAGGAGCGCCGCCAGTCCAAGGACGAGCGCGCCAAGCTGGACGGGCTGTGGGAGTGCATCCTGTGCTTCTGCTGCTCCACCAGCTGCCCGAGCTACTGGTGGAACGGCGACCGCTACCTGGGCCCGGCCGTGCTGCTGCAGGCGTATCGCTGGATCGCGGACAGCCGCGACGAGGCGACCGGCAAGCGGCTGGACAACCTGGAAGATCCGTTCCGGCTGTACCGCTGCCACACCATCATGAACTGCACCCGGACCTGCCCGAAGGGGCTGAACCCGGCGGAAGCCATCGGCAAGATCAAGCAGATGATGGTGGAACGCCAGGGCTGACGCGACGCCGGGGCTGGCCGCAGGGCCGGCCCCGCGACCGCCTTCAGCCGGAGCCGGCCCGATGTCAGAGACGACCGATTGGGCCGACCTGCTGTTCGATCAGCCTTTGTTGGACCTGGGCGAACATGAGAAGCCGGACTTCGCCGGGGTGGTTTCCCCGCGCGACGAGGTGGGCACCACGCGGCATGGCGTGAACGCGGTATTCCTGGAGGATGCCGAGGCCTACTACGCCAAGTACCAGGGCTTCAATTACTGGCGGGACATGCTGGACCTGGTGCTGGCCGAGCTGAAGCTGCCGGCGCCCGAGGTCATCGTCGAGTATGGCTGCGGCTTCGGCAATGCCACGCTGCCGATGCTGGACCTGTTCCCCGCCGCCCGGCTGCTGGCCAGTGACATCAGCCCCAACCTGCTGGCGATACTGCATCGGCTGCTGGGCCCGCGCGGCCTGGCCGGGCGCTGCCTGCCGGTGGCGATGGACGCGCTGAAGCCCTACGTGCGGGAAGCCAGCGCCGACCTGGTGTTCGGCGCCGCCATCCTGCACCACCTGACCCGGCCGGAGGATTTCGTCGCCAGCGCCATGCGGGTGCTGAAGCCCGGCGGCATCGCCTTCTTCTTCGAGCCGCTGGAAGGCGGCTATGCCGTGCTGCTGCACCTGATCGAGGAGTTGCGGCGCGAGGCCGCGCGCCGGCGATCCCTGCCGCCGCTGCGGTTGCCGACCCGGCTGGGCAAGCGCATCGCCGGCCGCTTCAACCGGCAATTCGACACCACCCAGCACCTGGCTGACTGCCTGGAACGCCAGGCGGTGGATCTGCGGCCCATGGTGTTCCGCGGCGGGCCGGGCTGGGCCGAGCGCGATGACAAATGGGCGTTCCCGCGCAGCAAGCTGGACGCCATGGCCCGCGCCGCCGGCGCCGACGCGCGGGTGATTCCGCTGCACGACCAGCAGGGCCCGTTCCGCCGCCAGCTGCTCTACATGCTGGAGACCTATCACGGCATTCCCCCGGCGCGGGTACCGGGCTGGGCGCTGGCGGTGATGGACCGCTACGACCAGGAGGTGTTCTCGCCTGAGGGGCTGGTGGACGTAGCGCTGGAAGGCTGCGTGGTGTTCCAGAAGCGCTGACTCCGGTGCGGATCGGGCGTTATGCTCCGGCCAAAGCTCCGGGAAGATCGTCCATGCGCCTCGCCGCCCTTGCCTTGCTGATGCTGGCGCCGCTGCCGGCCGCCGCGCAGGTGCTGACCGTGGGCAATGCCAGCGTGGTCACCAGCCTGGACCCGCATTGGCACAACATGGTGCCGAACAACGCCACGGCGATGCACATCTTCGACCGCCTGGTGGAGCGCGACGCGCTGGCCAAACCCTACCCTTCCCTGGCGGAGAGCTACCGCGCGGTCAGCGATACGGAGTGGGAGTTCAAGCTGCGGCGCGGGGTGAAGTGGCATGACGGCCGCGACTTCACCGCCGACGACGTGGTGTTCACCTTCGGCCGGGTGCCGACGGTGGCGAACAGCCCGGGCGGCTTCTTCGGCTACCTCCGCGCCATCAGCCGGGTGGAGGTGCTGGACCCGCACACGCTGCGCATCCACACGCACCAGCCGCACCCGCTGCTGCCGCTGGACCTGGCATCGGTCGGCATCATCAGCCGGCACGCGGCGACAGGCGCGAATCCGGAGGACTTCAACAGTGGCCGCGCGGCGGTGGGGACCGGGCCTTATCGGCTGGTGGCGTACCGCAGCGGCGAGGGCGTGGAGCTGGCGCGGCACCAGGCGGATTGGCGGCCGCAGCCGTGGAGCCAGGTGAAGATCCGCTTCATGACCAATGACGCCGGGCGGACCGCCGCGCTGCTGTCCGGCGATGTGGACATCATCGAGCAGATCGCCACGTCGGACATCGCGCGGCTGCGGCGGGAGCCGCGGGTGACGGTGACGCAGGTGCCCAGTGTGCGGACGGTGTTCCTTTCGCCCGACTATTCCCGCCAGGGCCCGGTGCCGGGCGTGACCGACAATGCCGGCGTGCCGCTGCCGCGCAATCCGTTTTTGGATGAGCGGGTGCGGCATGCGCTGTCCCTGGCGATCAACCGCGACCTGCTGGTGGACCGGGTGATGGAGGGCGCCGCCGTCAGCACGGCACAATGGCTGCCGGAGGGTGCCTTCGGCTTCAACCTGGCGGTGCGGCCGCAACGCTTCGACCCCGAGGCGGCCAAGCGGCTGCTGGCCGAGGCCGGCTTTCCCGAGGGGTTCCGGCTGACGCTTTCCACGCCCAATGACCGCTGGCCGAATGATGCGCGGCTGAGCCAGGCGGTGGCGCAGATGTGGGCGCGCGTGGGGGTGAAGACGCAGGTGGAGGCGCTGCCCTTCGCCGCCTTCGTGCCGCGGCGGACGCGGCAGGAATTCGGCATGCAGCTGGGCGCCTGGGGCAGTTCCACCGGCGAGGGCAGCAACTACATCCTCAGCATCCTCTCGACCTACGACCGGGAGAAGCTGACCGGCGCCGGCAACATGACCCGGCATTCCGACCCGGTGCTGGACGGGCTGCTGGTGCGCGGCGCGGCGACGATGGACGACCAGGCGCGCGAGCGGGTGTGGCATGAGGCTGTGACCTACTATGCCCAGCGCGAGCCGATGCTGCAGCTGGTGCAGTACGTGAATGTCTGGGCGGTGCGGCGCGGGCTGGTGCATCAGCCCCGGATGGATGAGCGCACCGTGGCCATGGGCGTGGCGCAGGAAATGCCGCGGATGCCGGCGCGGTAGGGGTACGAGAGGGGCGCTGCCCCTCTCGCGCTCTCCCCGCCAAAGGCCGTGGGGCCTTTGGAAACCGATAGTTTGAAACCTGGGGTCCAGGGGCCTTTCGGCCCTTGGCCGGGGGAGTTTGAGGGGGGCAGCGCCCCCCTCATGGTCCCTGCCGAAGTGTGAGGGGACCGAAGCCTACACGCTGACCGGCTTCAGGTTGCCCGCCATCCAGCGCGCCAGCGCCACCACGCGGGCGTCCTGCTGCGGCAGGCCCATCACCTGCATGCCCACGGGCAGCCCGCCCACCGCCATCAGCGGCACCGTGACCACGGGGGCAAAGAGCATGCTGCTCGGCGTGTTCATCACGCTGTCGCCGGTCGGGCGGGCGGCCAGCGGCTGGCCGGGCTTGTCGCCGGCCCAGACCGGCGCCGGGCCGGGGCAGGCGAAGGAGATCACCGCGTCCACCATGGGCGCCAGGGCGCGGTGGCAGGCCTGGGCGGCGTCGCGCTGGGCCAGGCGGGTGTAGTAGTCGTCGGGCGTCATGCGCTCGGCGGCGGCCAGGGTGGCCTTGGAGCGTTCGCTGACGCCGTCCGGGTTGTTGTCCACCAGGTTGCGGGTGTTCCAGCGGTTCTCCCAGCCGGTGATGGCGTTGGCCACCGCGCGGGCCTGGCCGATGCCCTGCTCGAAGCGCTCGAAGGCCGGGTTGTCGGCTCGGCGCAGCACCTGCACGCCGGCGGCGCGGAGTTGCTCCAGCAGGGCCTCGAAGGCGCCCATGCTGGCGCTGTCGATGCCGGGCCAGCCCTCGCCTTCCATCACCAGCAGGCGGGCAGGCTTGGCGGCTTCCGGCGTGGTCTTGGGGCCCTGCAGCCCGATGCAGCCACGGTCGCCGCCGGCGCGGGTGGCGATCTCGATGGCGACGGCCCAGAGGTCCTCGAAGCTGTTGGCGTGCGGGCCGTGGGTGCTCATGGAGGTGGCCATGCGCTCGCCGCGGTTCAGCCCGCCCTGGCTGGGCTTCAGCGCCAGGTTGCCGCAATACGCCGCGGGCCGGATGATGCTGCCGCCGACCTGGGTGCCGATGGCCGCCGGCATGAAACCGGCCGCGACCGCCGCCGCCGAGCCGGAGGAGGAGCCGCCCGGCGTGTGCGCGGCATTCCACGGGTTGGTGGTGGGGCCGGGGTTGCTGCCGCCGATCTCCGCCGTGACCGTCTTGGCCAGGATGACGGCGCCGGCCTGGCGCAGCGCCGTGACGGCGGCGTTGTCGCGCTTGGGGAAGTTGCCCCTGTACGCCTCGCAGCCCATCTGGGTTGGCATCTCCCGCGTCTCCAGCAGGTCCTTGATGCCCATGGGCATGCCGTCGATCGGCGAGAGCGCCGCGCCGGCCTTGTAGCGGGCGGTGCTGGCGTCGGCCGCGGCGCGGGCGGTCTCGGCGTTCATGGCGGCGAAGGCCTGCACCGTCGGCTCGCGCGCGGCGATGGTCTCCAGGCAGCGCTCAAGATAGGCGCGGGGCGTGTCGCTGCCATCGCGGAAGCGCGGCACCGCGTCGTGGAAGGTCAGGCCCTTGAAATCGGTGGTGTAGCTGCCGGTCATCGTCTCGTTCCCCATGCTGCCTGGCGTGGTGGGCCGCCTGGCCCGGCTTCGCCTGCATCGCTACCGCATGCCATCCCAGATCGGCAGGCTGAGCAAGGCCGCAGCGGCGATAAGTCCGTAGCAGGCGCGCCGGAAGGTCACTTCGCTGGCCAGGCCGAACATCCGGCTGCCGGCCCAGATGCCGAAGCCGTAGAGCGGCCCGGTCACCAGCAGCAGCCCCAGCACCTGCGGCCCGACCAGCCCGGCCACCAGGCAGCCCAGCAGCGCCGAGAGGTCGCCGACTGAAAGGTAGAGGTTGAAGATCGCGCGGACCTCGCGCTTCGGCAGGTCCCGCCCCAGCAGGTAGGCCATGGCCGGCGGGCCGCTGATGGTGGCGATGCCGGCCAGCACGCCGCCGACCGCGCCAAAGGCCACCGGCACCGCCGGCCCATGCGCCCCGCGCAGCCGCCAGCCGCTGACCAGCAGGCACAGCAGCGCCAGGATCACCAGCGCCACGCCCCAGCGCAGCGCCAGCGCATCCGCATTGGCCAGCACCAATATGCCGAGCGGCGTGCCGAGGATGAGGCCGAGCGAGAGCGGCACCACCTCTCGCCGCGGCGCCACATGCCAGGCGCCGCGCACCAGGCTGACGATGGCGACCAGTTCCAGCAGCAGCATCAGCGGCGCGGCCTGGCGCACACCCAGCGCCATGGCGGCCAGCGGCATGAAGATCAGCCCCGCGCCGAAGCCGGAGAAGCCCCGGGCCAGGCCGGCAACCAGCGCGGCGATGACGAGCCAGGCGAGCGTGGCGCCCTGGGGCAGCAATGCGACGATATCCATCCGCCAGCATCCCATGGCCGGCTGGCTCGTTGAAGGGGTGGCGCCGAGGCGCGCCGCACAATCAACAGGAGAACGACGCCATGATCGACCAGAGCCAGGTTCAGCCGCACATGGAGGTGGTCTGCTCCGGCGGCGGCCATGTCGGCACCGTGGACCACATGGATGGCGACCGGATCAAGCTGGCCAAGAACGACCAGGCCGCCGGCGGCCAGCACCACTACCTGCCGATGAGCGCGGTGGCCGGGGTGGAGAACGGCAGGCTGAAGCTGAACGTGGACGGCCAGAAGGCCAAGCAGATGATGCAGGGCGACATGGGCATGCAGCGGTAGCGCCGGACAAAAAAAGGGCGGCCGGTTCGCGCCGGCCGCCCCTGGTTGGTTCAGCCCTCGGTCGGGCGGGGCCGGCGCGGGCCGCGCGGGGCGCCGAACTCGCTGCCGGGGTAGGAGGGCCGGCGCTCGCGCGGCGGCGGCGGCGGGGCGGCCAGCTCCTCCATCAGTTCCTTGATCTTGCCGATGATGGAGGTGCGGAGCGTCGGCGACTGGTGCGGCTTGAAGCCGGCCAGCGTCTCCTTCAGCTCCTTCAGCTGCCGCTCCTTCTCGGCGCGCGTGCGCTTCAGCGGGCGGTTGTCGGAAAATTGGCCGTCGTAGGACCGCATGGCTGTGTTCCCGTTGGGGATGGCGTTCGGCCATCAGTTTAGCAGATGGCGCCGGCAAGGCGGCGCAAAACGAACAGGGCCGGCATCCCGCATGGGATACCGGCCCTGCGGGATGCCCTTGGATACTACAGGTCGAGCATCAGGCGGCGCGGATCCTCGATGCCTTCCTTGACCCGGACCAGGAAGCTGACGGCTTCCTTGCCGTCCACGATCCGGTGGTCGTAGCTCAGCGCCAGGTACATCATCGGGCGGATCTCGACCTTGCCGCCCACCGCCATCGGGCGGTCCTGAATCTTGTGCATGCCCAGGATGCCCGACTGCGGCGGGTTCAGGATCGGCGTGCTCATCAGGCTGCCGTAGATGCCGCCATTGGTGACGGTGAAGCTGCCGCCGGAGAGTTCCTCCAGCTTCAGCTGGCCGTCGCGGGCGCGCTTGCCGAAGCCGCCGATCGCCTTCTCGATGTCGGCGAAGCCGAGGGTCTCGGCGTTCTTCAGCACCGGCACCACCAGGCCGTTCGGGCCGCCGACCGCGATGCCCATGTGGACATGGTGCTTGTAGACCACGTCCTCGCCATCGATCTCGGCGTTGACGGCTGGGTATTCCTTCAGCGCGGCGACGCAGGCCTTCACGAAGAAGGACATGAAGCCGAGCTTCACGCCGTGCTTCTTCTCGAACGCGTCGCGGTATTCGGCGCGCAGCGCCATCGCCGCGCCCATGTCCACCTCGTTGAAGGTGGTCAACATGGCCGCGGTGTTCTGCGCTTCCTTCAGCCGGTTGGCGATGGTGCGGCGCAGGCGGGTCATCTTCACCCGCTCCTCGCCATCACCCAAGGCGCGCGGCGCCTTGGCCGCGGCGGGCGCGTTGGCGGCGGCGGCCGGGCGGGCCAGGAAGTCCAGCACGTCGCCCTTGCTGATGCGGCCATCCTTGGCGGTGCCGGTGCCGACCTGGTCGGCCGAGACGCCGGCATCCGCCATCATCTTGGCGGCGGCGGGCAGCGGCGCATGACCGGGCACGCCGACCGGGCCGGAGACGGCGCGCGGCGTTTCCACCTGCGGCTGCGCCGGGGCGGGGGCGGCCGGCGCCGGCGCGGTGGCGCGGGGCGAGACCTGCACGTTGGCGCCGCCGGCGGCGATGGTGCCCAGCGGCATGCCGGGGGTGACCTCGGCGCCCTCATTGGCGCTGATCGCCTCCACGACGCCGGCGGAGGGCGCGTTGACCTCCACCGTCACCTTGTCGGTTTCCAGCTCCACCAGCGGCTCGTCGGCCTTCACGGCCTCGCCCACCTTCTTCAGCCAGCGCGCCACGGTGGCGGTGCTGACGCTTTCGCCCAGGGTGGGAACGAGGATTTCGGTTGCCATGCTCTCTGCCTTTATCCCGCGCGCTGCTCAGGCCAGCCTGAGGGCTTCGCGCACCAGGGTTTCCTGCTGCTGCTGATGAACCTTGGCCAGGCCCGTGGCGGGGCTGGCCGCTTCCTGCCGGCCGACATAGACCGGCCGCTGCGCCTTGTGGTTGATCTCCCGCAGCACCGCCTCGATCCGGCGGTCCACGAAGGTCCAGGCGCCCATGTTCTCCGGCTCCTCCTGGCACCACACCACGTCGGCGTTGCGGTACGGCGCCAGGGCGCGGCCGAGGCTCACGCGGGGGAACGGATACATCTGTTCCAGCCGCAGGATCGCCACGTCCTGCACCTTGCTGTCGCGGCGCTGCTGCAGCAGGTCGTAGTAGACCTTGCCGGTGCAGATCACCACGCGCTTCACCTGCTCCTCCGGCACCAGCGCGTCCACTTCCGGGATCACGTAGCGGAAGCTGGTGTCGGGGCCGAACTCCGCCAGGCTGGACACCGCCAGCTTGTGCCGCAGCAGGCTCTTGGGTGTGAACAGCACCAGCGGCTTGCGGTAGTTCGCCTTCAGCTGGCGGCGCAGCGCGTGGTAGTAGTTGCCGGGCGTGGTGATGTTGCAGACGCGCATGTTGCGCTCGGCGCAGAGCTGCAGGTAGCGCTCAGGCCGGGCGGAGGAATGCTCCGGCCCCTGGCCCTCATAGCCATGCGGCAGCAGCATCACCAGGCCGGACATGCGCAGCCACTTGGTCTCACCACTGGCGATGAACTGGTCGATGATGACCTGCGCGCCATTGGCGAAGTCGCCGAACTGGGCTTCCCACAGCACCAGCGTATGCGGGTCCGCCAGGGAATAGCCGTAGTCGTAGCCCAGCACGCCGGCTTCGCTCAGCAGGCTGTTGAAGGCCTCCAGCTTGGGCTGGCCGGCGCGGATATTGTTGACCGGCACGTATTCGGCCTGGTTCTGCTGGTCCACCAGCACGCAGTGGCGCTGGCTGAAGGTGCCGCGCTGCACGTCTTCGCCCGAGAGGCGGACGCGATGGCCTTCCAGCAGCAGGGTGCCGAAGGCCAGCGCCTCGCCGGTCGCCCAGTCGATGCCCTCGCCGGTCTCGATCGCCTGCTTCTTGGCTTCCAGCTGGCGCAGGATCTTCGGGTTGGCGGCGAAGTCGGCGGGCACGCGGGCCAGCGCGGCGCCAACCTCGCGCAGCGTGTCCAGCGCCACGGCGGTACCGTCCAGCCGCTCCTCGTCATCGGTGCCGGCGGCCTTCATGCCGGCCCAGTGGCCTTCCAGCCAGTCGGCCTTGTTGGGCTTGAAGTTCATCGCCGTGGCGAAGGCTTCGTCCAGCTTCTGGTTGAAGGCGTCGTACATCGCCTGGCTGGCCTCGGCCGAAAGGCTGCCCTCGCGCGCCAGCTTTTCCGCGTACAGCGTGCGGGTGGTCCGCATCTCCTTGATGCGATTGTACATGATCGGCTGGGTGAAGGCCGGCTCGTCGCCCTCGTTATGGCCGTGGCGGCGGTAGCAGACGATGTCGAGCACGATGTCGGTGGCGAATTCCTGGCGGAACTCGGCGCACATCTTCGCCGCGAAGACCACGGCCTCCACATCGTCGCCATTCACGTGCAGGATCGGCGCCTGCACCGCCTTGGCGATGTCCGTGCAGTACAGGCCGGAATAGGCATGCGCCGGCACGGTGGTGAAGCCGATCTGGTTGTTGGTGACGATGTGGACCGTGCCGCCGGTGCGGTAGCCGATCAGCTGGCTCATCGCCATCGTCTCGTACACCAGGCCCTGGCCGGCGAAGGCGGCGTCGCCATGCAGCAGAATCGCCATGACGCTGCGGCGGCCCTTGGTGTCACCGGCCTCGTCCTGGCGGGCGCGGACCTTGCCGACCACCACCGGGTTGACCGCTTCCAGGTGGCTGGGGTTGGGCTGCAGCGAAAGGTGGACCATGCGGCCGCCGATCTCGAGGTCGGCCGAGGTGCCCAGGTGGTACTTCACGTCGCCGCTGCCCTGCACGTCATCCGTGCCGGCGAAGACGCCCTTGAACTCGCCGAAGACCTGGGCGTAGGGCTTCTTGACCACGTTCACCAGCATGTTCAGCCGGCCGCGATGCGCCATGCCGATGGCCATCTCGTTCACGCCGGCCTTGGCGCAGACCTCGATGACGGTCTGCACCGCGGGGATGGTGCTCTCGCCGCCTTCCAGGCCGAAGCGCTTGGTGCCCGGGTACTTGCGGGCGCAATAGGCCTCGAAGCCCTCGGCCTCGGTCAGCTGCTCCAGGATCTGGCGCTTGCCGGCGGCGTCGAAGGCGCCGGCCCAGGGTGCACCCTCGACCCGGCGCTGGATCCAGCTCTTCTGGTCGGGGTCCTGGATATGCATGAACTCGACGCCGATGGGACCGCAATAGGTCGCCCGCAGCACCTGCATGATCTGGCGCAGCGTCGGGTTGTCCATGCCCAGCACGTGGTCGATGAAGATCGGCCGGTCCATGTCGGCATCGGTGAAGCCCCAGAAGCCGGGGTCCAGCTCGGAATGCGGCGGCACCTGGGTCAGGCCCAGCGGGTCCAGCTGGGCTTCCAGGTGGCCGCGGACGCGGTAGCTGCGGATCAGCATCAGCGCGCGGATGCTGTCCAGCACGGCGCGGCGGATGTCCTCCTGGCTGGCGCCGCCCTTGGCGCCCGGCTTGGCCTTCGGCGCTTCCGGCTCGGGCGCGAAGCCGCCGCGGGGGCGCGGCGCCCAGCTTGCGCCGGAGGCGTCGGTCAGCACCGCGCGGGCATCGTCGTTCAGCGCGCCGAACAGCTCGGCGAAGGAGGCATCGACGCTGTCCGGCTTCTCCGCCCAACGGGCGTAGAGATCCGCGAGGAAGGCGGCATTGGCGCCGTTCATCACGGTTGCGAGGATGTCCACTCCGGCCATTCGTCGTCTCCGTCCCGCCCTGGTTGCGCCTGGGCGGCCGTCTGTTCGGGTTGCGCCCGGCGCCGCAAAGGGCAGCATCGGGCTTCGGTCATGCCGCGGGCGCGGCAAAGCGCCGCACCCAACATGGGGTGCGGCGCGGGTTAACACAGTCTTCGTGGCAAGGATGCGGCGAAAGCTTCGCCTTACATGCCTTGACCGCAGCTTAACATCGCCGCACCGACCTTGGTTCGGCCGAGGTGCCTCGGCACCCGACCTGCCTGGTCGGCGGCGCGGCCCCGTCTCAGCCGCCGAGCGCCTTGACCCCTCTCGGTGGCGTCAGCCGCCGAGTGCCTTGACCCCTCTCCGTGGCGTCAGCCGCCGAGTGCCTTTACCATCGTGGAGCCGAGCGCGGCGGGGCTGTCGGCGACATGGATGCCGGCGGCCTTCATCGCCTCCATCTTGGCTTCCGCCGTGTCCTTGCCGCCGCTGATGACGGCGCCGGCATGGCCCATGCGGCGGCCCGGAGGCGCCGTGGCGCCGGCGATGAAGCCGACCACCGGCTTGGCGTTCGGCCCCTTGTTCTCGCTGGCCAGGAACTCCGCCGCATTGGCTTCGGACTGGCCGCCGATCTCGCCGATCATGACGATCGACTTCGTCTCGTCGTCGCGCAGGAACATCTCCAGCACTTCGATGAAGTCGGTGCCCTTGACCGGGTCGCCGCCGATGCCGACGCAGGTGGACTGGCCGAGCCCGGCCGCCGTGGTCTGCGCCACCGCCTCATAGGTCAGCGTGCCCGAGCGGGACACGATGCCGACCGAGCCGCGACGATGGATGTGGCCCGGCATGATGCCGATCTTGCAGGCGTCCGGCGTGATCACGCCCGGGCAGTTCGGCCCGATCAGGCGGGACTTGCTGCCAGTGAGGGCGCGCTTCACCCGGATCATGTCCAGCACCGGAATACCCTCGGTGATGCAGATGATCAGCGGCAGCTCGGCGTCGATCGCTTCCAGGATGGCATCGGCCGCGAAGGGCGGCGGCACGTAGATGACGGAGGCATTGGCGCCGGTCTTTTCCACGCAATCCGCCACGGTGTCGAACACCGGCAGGCCGATATGCGTGCTGCCGCCCTTGCCCGGCGTGACGCCGCCGACATAGGTGCTGCCGTAGGCGATGCCCTGTTCCGCGTGGAAGGTGCCCTGGGCCCCGGTGAAGCCCTGGGTCATCACGCGGGTGTTGGCGTCGATCAGGATTGCCATGGCTCAGGCCGCCTTCTTCACGGCCGCGACAACCTTCTGCGCCGCATCGGCCAGGTTGTCCGCGGGGATGATGGCCAGGCCGCTCTCGGCCAGGATCTTCTTGCCCAGCTCCACATTCGTGCCTTCCAGCCGAACGACGAGGGGCACGCTGAGCGTCAGCGTCTTGGCCGCGGCGACGATGCCTTCCGCGATCATGTCGCACTTGGCGATGCCGCCGAAGATGTTGACCAGGATCGCCTTCACGTTGGCGTCCGACGTGATGATACGGAAGGCTTCGGTCACGCGCGCCGCATTGGCGGTGCCGCCAACATCGAGGAAGTTGGCCGGGCTGGACCCGTACAGCTTGATGATGTCCATGGTCGCCATGGCCAGGCCGGCGCCGTTGACCATGCAGCCGATCTCGCCATCCAGCGCGACGTAGTTCAGGTCGTTGCGGACCGCGTCCAGCTCCTTCGGGTCCATCTCGCTGTCATCGCGCAGGGCCTCGAGGTCCTTGTGGCGGAACAGCGCGTTGTCGTCGAAGGACACCTTGGCATCCAGCGCCACGATGTCGCCGGCGCCGGTCACCACTAGCGGGTTGATCTCGACGATGGCGCAGTCCAGGTCGGTGAAGGCCTTGTACATGGCCATCACGAACTTCTCGAAGCTGCGCAGCTGCGGGCCGACCAGGCCCAGGCCGAAGCCGAGCTTGCGGGCATGGAAGCCGGAGACGCCGGAAGCCGGGTCGATCGCGACCTTCAGGATCTTCTCGGGGTGGCTGTGGGCCACCTCCTCGATCTCCATGCCGCCCTCGGTGGAGGCCATGATCATGATGCGCGAGGTCTCGCGGTCCACCAGTAGGGAGAGATACAGCTCCCGCTTGATGTCGCAGCCGGCCTCGACATAGACGCGGGAGACGACCTTGCCCTGCTCGCCGGTCTGCTTGGTGACCAGCGTATGGCCGATCATCGCGGCGGCGGCGGCCTTGGCGTCATCAACGGTCTTGACGACGCGGACGCCGCCCTTGCCGTTCGGGTCCTCGGCGAAGCGGCCGGCGCCACGGCCACCGGCGTGGATCTGGCTCTTCACCACGTAGACCGGCCCGGGCAGCTTGCGCGCGGCCTCGGCGGCTTCCTCGGCGTTCCAGGCCACATAGCCGTCGAGCACGGCGACGCCGTAGCGCCGCAGCAGCTCCTTCGCCTGGTATTCGTGAATATTCATGCGCGCATCCCCTGTGGGCCGGCTGCAAACGAAGTCCCGGGCAGTTTCCTTGGCGGCGCGTCGCTGGCACCGCGGCGCCAGGCCTGCCCCACCCGGGCGGGCCGGTTGTCCCGGCCTCGCCCCCGCGGCGTGATCCACATCGGTCGATCACGCCCCGGTCGGCAGATCGGCGCCCGGTTCACCGCCACGGCGCGAACGCCGCCACGGGCCAGGCGCCTGGCGTCTCAGACGCCCAGCTTCTTGAAGTCCTCGATCAGCTTCTTCACCGCGTCGCAGGACTTGTCGAAGGCGGCCTTCTCGGCCGGCGTGAACTGCACTTCCATGATCTTCTCGACGCCATCGGCGCCGATGACCACGGGCACGCCGACATAGAAGCCGGTCTGGCCGTATTCGCCGTTCAGCAGCACCGCGCTGGGCAGCACGCGCTTCTTGTCCAGCAGGTAGCTCTCGGCCATGGC
>CANGNF010000087.1 GCA_947455205.1 Acetobacteraceae bacterium
ATGCGGTCGCCCGCCTTCACGTCCAGGGCGCGGAGTTCGCCCTTGTCGTTCAGGGTGCCGGAGCCGACGGAGATGACTTCACCTTCCTGCGGCTTTTCCTTGGCGGTGTCGGGGATGATGATGCCGCCCGCGGTCTTCTCTTCGGCCGTGACACGGCGGACGAGGACGCGGTCATGCAGGGGACGAAAGTTCATAAGGTGCCCTCTCCTGACGTCTTGGTTCAGGGTTTGCCTCCCATCCAGGCAGAGCGCCCGCGGCCCGAAGGCCCGCTAGCACTCCCCCGAGAGGAGTGCCAGCGATCTAGGAGGAATGGCCGGCGCCGTCAAGATGATTGCAGCACTCTCCGAGTGCGAGTGCTAATCGGTTGATCCCAAAGGTTTTTCTTGCCAGCCCCGTTGCCGCTCATGCCATGCTGCCTGGGTGAACCAAGGGGGAGGAACGCCGGGCCACGCTGCGGAGTCCAGGCGTTACCAGCAAGGAAAGGGTGATACCCCGATGCTTCAGCAGATCCTGCGGGACCATGTGCTGATACCCGACTGGCGGCTGACCACCGCCGAGATCCTGTACCACATGCCGGATCACCCGGGCATGCTGCAGAGCTTCATCTGGCAGAAGCTGGACCGCGCGCCGGAGTTCCCGGAGCTGGAGCGCTTCCTGGACTTCTGGCGGCGGGAGATCGAGGGGCCGCTGCACAGCGTCCGCGTCGCCTCCGCCGCCCTGGTGAAGCCGGCGGAGCTGCGCTACGCCGGCGGCCAGTTCCGGCTGCACTGAGGGCTGGCGCCCCCCGGCTGCCGGCCGCAGCGTGATCCCTGCGGCGGGATCACGCTTCGGCCCCGGCTCTCGCCAGGCGGCTTACCGCTCAGGCCTTGGGCAGCATCCGCTCGGCGATCTGCACCGCGTTCAGGGCGGCGCCCTTCAGCAGCTGGTCGCCGCACAGGAAGAAGTCCAGCCCGTGCTCGCCGAACACGTCGTTGGCGCGGATGCGGCCGGCTTCCACGTCGTACTGGCCGGTCGCGGTCAGCGGCATCGGGTACACGGCGTTGGCCACGTCATCCACCACCTTCACGCCCGCCGCCTTGGCCAGCACGGCCCGCGCCGCCTCGGCCGTCACCGGACGCTCGGTCTCGATCGTCACCGCCTCGCCATGCACCCGCAGCGTGGGGATGCGGACCGCGGTGCAGGAGATCGGCAGGCCGGGGAAGCCCATGATCTTCCGGCTTTCCCAGGCCACCTTCATCTCTTCCCGCGTGTAGGCATTGGGCTGGAAGCTGTCGATGTGCGGAATGACGTTGAACGGCAGCGGGTGGCGGAACTTCCTCGCCTGCGCCGGGCCGCCTTCCAGCAGCACGCGGCGGGTCTCGGCCAGCAGCTCGTCCATGCCCTCCGCGCCGGCACCGCTGGCCGCCTGGTAGGTGGAGACGATCACCCGCTTCAGCCCGAAGGCCTGGCGCAGCGGCTCCAGCGCCACCACCAGAATGGCGGTGGTGCAGTTGGGGTTGGCGATCAGCCGGGACGAGCCGATGGCCGCGGCATTCACCTCCGGCACCACCAGCGGCACATCATCCTCCAGCCGGAAGGCCGAGGAGTTGTCGATGACGATGCCACCCTGCGCCGCCAGCGCCTTGGCATGGGCGCGGGAGAAGTCGCCGGAGACCGAGAGCAGGCAGAAATCCAGGCCGCGGCCCGCCTCGGGGTGGAAGGCCTCGACGGTCTTCTCGCCCAACGGGGTTTTCAGCGTGGTGCCGGCGGAACGGGGGGACGAATACAGCTTCAGCTCGGTGACCGGGAACTTGCGGTCCCCCAGCACCTGGATGATTTCACGCCCAACGGCGCCGGTCGCGCCGAAAACCCCAACCCGCATGGCTCCATGTCCTTCAGGGAGTGTCAGAAACGCTGTGGAAAACAACGCCGGGCGCAATACGCCAGCAGGCCGGCAAAGGCCAGCGCAAAGGGCGCGCGGGGGGTATGCGCCACAGCCGCACCGCAGCAATTCGGCCGCCGGCGCTGCGGCGCGTTGACCGGCGGCCCGGCCGCTGCCATGTCGGCGGGCATGACAGCCGATCCATCTCTCCGCACCGTCAAGGCCTGGCCGTTCGAGGAAGCCGCCAAGGTGGCGGACCGCATGGCCAAAAGCGGCAAGGCGGAGGCGCTGTTCGAGACCGGCTACGGCCCCTCCGGCCTGCCGCATATCGGCACTTTCGGCGAAGTCGCCCGCACCAGCTGGGTGCGCCGCGCCTTCGAGCGGATGACCGGCCTGCCGAGCAAGCTGATCGCCTTCAGCGACGACATGGACGGCCTGCGCAAGGTGCCGGACAACCTGCCCAACCGGGAGCTGCTGCTGCCCCACCTGGGCAAGTCGCTGACCGCCATCCCCGACCCCTTCGGCACCCACTCGTCCTTCGGCGCCCACAACAACGCCCGGCTGCGCGCCTTCCTCGACCAGTTCGGCTTCGAATACGAGTTCGCCAGCAGCACGGATTACTACAAGGGCGGCCGGTTCGACGCCGCCCTGCTGCGCATGGCCGAACGGCACGACGCCGTGCGCGACGTGATCCTGCCGACGCTGGGCCCGGACCGCCGCGCCACCTACTCGCCCTTCCTGCCGATCCACCCGGAGACCGGCGTGGTCATGCAGGTGCCGATGGAGGAAGTCCGCCCGGCCGAGGACCTGCTGGTGTGGGTGGACCCCGAATCCGGCCGCCGCCACGGCACCCGCATCACCGGCGGTGGCTGCAAGGCGCAGTGGAAGGCCGACTGGGCGCTGCGCTGGTACGCCCTGGGCGTGGACTACGAGATGTCCGGCAAGGACCTGATCGATTCGGTCAAGCTGTCCGGCGCCATCTGCCGCGTCATGGGCGCCGAGCCGCCGGCCGCCCTGACCTATGAGCTGTTCCTGGACGACAAGGGCCAGAAGATCAGCAAGTCCAAGGGCAATGGCCTGACCATCGAGGAATGGCTGCGCTACGGCACGCCGGAAAGCCTCAGCCAGTTCATGTACCAGCAGCCCGGCCGGGCCAAGCGCCTGTTCTTCGAGGTGATCCCGAAGGCGGTGGACGACTACCTGGCCAATCTGGAGAAGCTGAAGGCCACGCCGGAGCCGACCAACCCGGCCTTCCACATCCACAACGGCAGCAGCAACGCGCCGGGCAGCCCGATCAGCTTCGCCATGCTGCAGAACCTGGCCAGCGTGGTGAATGCCGAGGAGCCGGAGATCCTCTGGGGGTTCATCCGCCGCTACGCCCCCGGTGCCACACCGGAGAGCGAGCCGATGCTGGCCACCCTGGTGCCGCGTGCCATCAGCTACTACCGCGACCGCGTGCTGCCGGAGAAGCGCTACCGCCTGCCGACCGAGCTGGAGCGCGCGGCGCTGGAGGACCTGCTGGCCACCCTGCGCGACCTGCCGGCCGACAGCACGGCCGAGGCGATCCAGAACCAGCTGTTCGAGATCGGCAAGCGCCACCCCTTCGCCAACCTGCGCGACTGGTTCGGCTGCCTGTACCAGGTGCTGCTGGGCCAGCAGGAAGGCCCGCGCTTCGGCGGCTTCGTCGCGCTGTACGGCATCCCCGGCACCATCGGCCTGGTCGAGACCGCCCTGGCGCGCCAGGCCCCGCCGCCCGAGGCCCCGGCGCCAGAGGTGCCTGCCGGCGAGGCCGCCAGCGCGTGAACGGCAAGCTCGCCTTCCTCCGCCGGCATGGCCCGGCGGTGTTCGGCCTGCTGCTGCTGGTCGGCGCGCTCTATGTGGTGCAGCGCGAATTCCGGTCGCTGAAGGCGGAGGATATCGGCACCGCCATGTCCGCCATTCCGCACCGGGCGCTGTGGCTCTCGGGCGGCTGCACCATCCTGGCCTACCTGGTGCTGGCCATCTACGACAAGCTCGGCTCGCTCTACGCCGGGCACCCCGTGTCCTGGCTGCGCAGCTTCATCGCCAGCTTCTGCGGCTATTCCCTGGCGCACAACCTGGGCTTCGCCGCGGTCTCCGGCGCCGCCGTGCGCTACCGGCTGTACTCCGCCTGGGGGCTGAGCACGCTGGAGATCGCCAAGGTCGTCGGCTTCACCAGCCTGACCTACGGGCTGGGCGCCATGGTGCTGGGCGGCGCCGTGCTGGTGCTGGAGCCGGAGGTGATCCCCTGGTTCGGCCAGCACGCCCCGCGCTGGGCGCTGCAGCTGGTGGCGCTGCCGCTGTGGGGCATCGTCGCCGCCTATGTCACGCTCAGCCTGTTCATGCAGCGGGTGCGGCTGTTCAAGCACGAGATCGACCTGCCCGGGCCGAAGATGGCGCTGGCGCAGACCACGCTGGCGGCGGTGGATGTCGCGATCACCACGCTGATCTTCTACACCCTGCTGCCGGAGGCCGAGGGCCTCACCTACCTGCGCTTCGTCGGCATCTACCTGGCGGCCTATTCCGCCGGCATGCTGGCGCATGTGCCGGGCGGGCTCGGCGTGTTCGACGGCGCCATCCTGATCGGCCTGCAACCCTACATGCCCGCGCCCGAGGTGATCGGCGCGCTGCTGGTGTTCCGGCTGTACTACTACATCGTGCCGCTGTTCGGCTCCGGCGTGCTGTTCGCGGGGTTCGAGCTGAGCCAGCGGCGTGGCGTGCTGAAGCGGCTGACCGCGGCCGGCGAGGGCACCCAGGCGCTGGAGGTGCCGGCCGCCGCCTCCCTGGTCGCGCTGGCTGGGGCGCTGCTGCTGTTCCTCGGCGCCCTGCCGGTGCGCGGCACCATCATGGAGGCCTGGCTGGGCCATTCCGCCGCCCTGGTCAGCCAGTTCGCCGCCTCCATCGTCGGCTCGCTGCTGCTGGTCATGGCCTTCGGGCTGTGGCGCCGGCTGACCATCGCCTGGTGGGGCAGCCTGGCGCTGCTGCTGAATGGCGGGCTGATCGCCTGGGCGCGGGGCGAATCCTGGTGGCTCTGGTGCGGCTTCCTGGTGCTGGCCGGGCTGCTGGCGGCGCTGCGTGGCGCCTTCTATCGCGATGCACGCCTCACGCGGGAACCGCTTTCGGCCGAGGCGGTGCTGCCGCTGCTCTCGGTGGCGGTCTGCGGCGTGACCCTGGCGCTGCTGGCCTATGACAACCGCGTCGCCGGCGACAGCTGGTGGGAGGTGGTGCTGTCCAGCCAGGCGCCCGCCAGCCTGCGCTTCACCGTCGGGCTGACCGGCGTGCTGCTGCTGGGCGGCGCCGCCCGGCTGCTGCGCCCGGCCCGGCTGCTGGCGCTGCCCTGGACCCCGGCGCTGCGCGACCGGCTGGCCGCGCTGGGCGCCGCCCCGCCCAGCCAGGCGGATGGCGCCGTCTTCGGCGAACGTGACCAGGCCGGGCTGGCCTTCATCAGCCGCCCCGGCGTGTGGCTGGCGCTGGGCGATCCGGTGGGCGACCGGCGCGACGCCATCTCGGCGATCTGGCGCTTCCGCGACCTGTGCGAGCGCAACCACGTGGACCCCGCCTTCTGGCGCGTCGGCGCCGAGTACCTGCGGGTCTATGCCGATATCGGCCTGACCGCGGTGCCGCTGCCGGACGAGGCGGGGCAGGCACGCTTCCTGACCCTGCGGGCGGAGCGCGACCTGGAGCGGCTGGACAGCCTACTGCCGCCGGAACTGCGCCGCCCTGCCCCCACGCCGGCCCGGCGCTGAGCCGGTTTGCCGGCACGGCACTGACCAGGTCTGCCGGCCCGGCGCTGAACCTGATCCGCCGGCCGGGCGCCGGCGCGGCCTTGCCGGCCGCCGCCGCGGCACCGCCGCCGGGGGGCGCCGCGCCGGCCCGGCTATTCCGGCCTCGGCGTGGCCGTGCTAACGGCGCCGCAGCATGACCCCGCGCCGATGCTTCAACGCCTGATCCGCCACCCCCGCACCCAGGCCATGCTGGCGCGGCTGCTGGCCGGCTACCTGGCCCTGGCCTATCGCACCACGCGCTGGACCCTGCTGGGCGAGGAACACGTGCCGGCGGTGCTGCGGGACGCCCAGGGCCGGCCCGGCGGCAGCATCATCAGCTTCTGGCATGAACGCCTGACCATGATGCCAATGGTCTGGCTGACCGCCCGGCGCCTGCTGGGGGCGGAGCTCGATGGCCGCGACGCCTTCGTGCTGATCTCCGGCCACCGCGACGGCCGGCTGATCTCCAGCGTCATCGCCCGGCTCGGGCTGCAAACGGTCGTCGGCAGCACGCGGGAGGGCGCTCGCGCCGGCGCGCTCGGCCTGCTGCGGCGGCTGCGCCAGGGGCATTTCATCGCCATCACACCGGATGGCCCGCGTGGCCCGCGCCGCCGCGCCGCCGCCGGCGTGGCGGAACTGGCCGCGCTGTCGGGCGCCGCGGTCTGCCCGATCGGCGCCAGCACCACCCGCGCGCTGCGCTTCAACAGCTGGGACCGGGCCATGCTGCCGGTCCCCTTCGGCCGGGGTGTGCTGGTGCTGGGCCCGCCCATCCGGGTGCCGCGCGACGGTGCCGAGGCCGCGCTGCCGGCGATCGAGGCCGCGCTCTCGGCCGCCTGCGACGCCGCCGACGCCTGGGTGCGGGCGGGCGGGCGGGGCACCACCGCGCCATGAGCCTGCTTGGCCTGGCCTGCCAGCTTGGCGGTACCCTGCTGGCACCGGCGCTGCGCCTGCACCTGCGCCGCCGCGCCGGCCAGGGCAAGGAAGTGCCGGCCCGCCTGCCGGAACGGCTGGGCCATGGCGCCACCCGGCCGCCCGGCCGGCTGTTCTGGCTGCACGCCGCCAGCGTGGGAGAGACGCTGTCCCTGCTGCCGGTGCTGGAGGCCATGGCCAGCGCCGCGCCGGAGCTGCACCTGCTGCTGACCACCGGCACCGTCAACAGCGCCCGGCTGCTGGCCGAGCGCCTCCCGGAGGCGCTGCGCCCGCGGGTGCAGCACCGCTTCCTGCCGCTGGACGTACCGGCCTGGTGCAACCGCTTCCTGCGCGGCTGGCAGCCGGACGCCGCCGCCTTCGTCGAATCGGAGCTGTGGCCCAACCTGCTGCGCGCTACCGCCCGGCGCGGCGTGCCGATGGCGCTGGTCAATGCCCGCATGTCCGCCAACTCGGCCCGGCGCTGGCGCTGGGCGCCGGGGCTGGCGCGGGAGCTGCTGGGCGGCTTCCGCCTGGTGCTGGCGCAGACCGGGGCGGATGCCGCGCGGCTGGGCGGGCTGGGCGCGCAGGGGGTGCGCTGCCTGGGCAACCTGAAGGACTTCGCCCCGCCGCTGCCGGCCGACCCCGCGGCGCTGGCGGCGCTGCGCCAGGCGGTGGGCGACCGGCCGCTCTGGCTGGCCGCCAGCACCCATCCGGGGGAGGAAACCCAGGTGCTGGCAGCCCATGCCGCCATGGCCGCGCGGCTGCCGGGCCTGCTGACGGTCATCGTGCCGCGCCACCCGGAACGCGGCGCCGCGGTGGCGGCCGAGGCCCTGGCCGCCGGCCTGGCCACCGCCCAGCGCAGCCAGGGCGCGCTGCCGGGGCCGCAGGTGGCGGTCTATGTCGCGGATACGCTGGGCGAGCTTGGGCTGTTCTACCGGCTGGCCCGGCTGGCCTTCGTCGGCGGCTCCCTGGTGCCGCATGGCGGGCAGAACCCGCTGGAGCCGGCGCGGCTCGGCTGCGCCATCATGCTGGGCCCACACTGCTGGAATTTCGCCGACCCGGTCGGCCGGCTGCTGGCCGCCGATGCCGCGCTGCCGGTGGCCGATGCGGCGACCCTGGCAGCCACCGCGCTGGATGTGCTAACCAACCAATGTCGTGGCGAAAATGTGGCGAAGGCCGCCGCCGCGCTGGTGATGACGAACCTGCCTGGCGGGGATGCCTCGGCGCCCCCGCTGCCGCCCCAGGAAGCCTTGCCGGGCCAGGTGGCGCAGGCGCTGCTGGATTTGCTGGGGCCGAGCCTCGCCATGCGCGCGGGGTCCGGTGCCGGCCGGACCAACCCCGGGGCTACCGCCCCGGTCATCTAACCCCTGGGGCCACCGCCCCGGCCACCTAACCCCTGGGGCCACCGCCCCGGCCACCTAACCCCTGGGGCTGCTGCCCCGGTCATCTGAACCCTGGGGCCAAGGCCCCGCTGCCTCGGCAGAAAAGGACATGGTTGCAGCCTGATGCGAGCGCCCGGATTCTGGGGCGGGGAAGGGGGAGGCTTGTGGCCGGCCCTGCTGAGCCCCGCCGCCGCCATCTACGCCGCCGCCACCGCCCGCCGCCTGGCGCGGCCCGGCTGGCGCGCCCCGGTGCCGGTGGTGTGCTGCGGCAACGCCACCGCCGGCGGTGCCGGCAAGACCACGGTCGCGCTGGATATCGGCCGCCGCCTGGCCCGGCGCGGCATCAACGCGCAGTTCCTGCTGCGCGGCTATGGCGGCAGCCAGAAGGGCCCGCTGCTGGTCGACCCCGAGCGGCATGACAGCCAGGCGGTGGGCGACGAGGCCCTGCTGCTGGCGGCCGAACGCCCGGCCTGGATCAGCGCCGACCGCGGCGCCGGTGGCCGCGCCGCGGTGGCCGGCGGGGCGCAGTGCATCGTCATGGATGACGGGCTGCAGAACCCCGGCCTGGTGCAGGACCTGGCGCTGCTGGTAGTGGACGGCACCTATGGCTTCGGCAATGGCCGCATCATCCCCTCCGGCCCGCTGCGGGAACCGGTGGCCAATGCCGCCGCCCGCTGCCGCGCCGCGGTGCTGATCGGCGAGGACGAGACCAACGTGCTGGCGCAGCTGCCGCCGCGCCTGCCGGTGCTGCGCGCCCGGCTGAAGCCGGGGCCGGAAGCGGCGCTGCTGGCGGGCCAGCCGGTCTATGCCTTTTGCGGCATCGCCAACCCACGCAAGTTCTTCGGCACCCTGCAGGAAGCCGGCGCGGTGCTGGCCGGGCGCATGGCCTTTGCCGACCATTACCCCTTCGATGACGGCGACATGGCCAACCTGCTGGCCGAGGCCGAGTCGCTGCGGGCGGTGCCGGTGACCACGCGGAAGGACTTCGTCCGCATTCCCCCGGCCTTCCGCAGCCGGGTCACGGTGGTGAGCATCTCTCTGGAGTGGGAGGACAGCGTGGCGATCGAGGCGCTGCTGGACCCGCTGGCCGCCCAGGTGCCGATCCCGGCCTGAGGCCGCCGCGCGGTCCCCGGCGGATCAGGCTTCCTGGCGCAGGGCGATGACGGCGGCGGCAAGGCCGCTGATCATGGAGCCCACGCCGAAGGCGGGTGCCGCCAGCAGGCCGGGCATGGCGAACAGCCCGAGACCAAGCGACAGCGCCACCACCCCCAGGCCGGCGAGGGCCAGCAGCACGGCGAGGACGCAAAGGGCGAACATTGTGGAATGCCTCCGGTGAAGGCACGAATATGGCGCTCCGCCATCTTCCTGCCATCATTGGCGGCCGCCCGGCAGGGTCACGTCAGCGCGACCCGCTTGTGCTGGGTTTACGCGTCGTCGCTGGAAGCTCCGGCGCCCTCACGGCGCCGGCGCGGCTCAGTTCACGCTCTGCACCGCGCTGAGCTGCCACACGCCGCCACGGGCGCGGGTGAAGGTCCAGACCTCGGTGACCTGGACGCGCTTCACCGGGTCGCCGGTCATGACCCGGTTGCTGCCGACATCGCGGGTGCAATCCACCAGGGAGAAGCGCATCGCCACGCTGGCGTGGTCGCGCTCGCCCTCGCGCCAGGCCTCGGCCAGGTCGCCCTGTTCCAGCACCACGTCGCTGGTGCGGTTGCGCAGGCCGCGGCTGGCCAGGCGCGCCAAGTCGTCGGCGAAGTACTGCACCATCTCCGGCGTGCACATGGCCTGCATGCCGCAGATATCCTGCCGCGACCAGGCCGCGTTGATCTCCTTCAGCGACCGCTCGAAGGCCTGGAAGTCGGCGCTGCCCAGCACCGGCGCCGCGGGCCCCGGCGCCGCCGTGCCGCCCGCGCCACGGGGCGCGAAGCGCGGCCCCAGCCGGTCCGAGAAGCCCGGCGCACCGGCGGCGAAGCCATGCGCCAGCGGACCATGGATGCCCGGCAGCGCGATGCGCGGCAGCCGCCGCAGGAACTGGAAGGCCAGCAGGCTGAGGACCAGCGCCACCATCAGCTGCAAGGCCAGGCCCAAGAAGCCGGCGAAGCTGCCGTCGAGCCCATGCAGCGGCGACTGCCCCGCCGCCATGGCGGCCAGGCCGGCGACGGAAAGCCCGGCCACCATGCCGGTGACGAAGCTGGGGCGGGCGGCCGCGGCGGCCGGCGGCGCCACCGGCGGCACGAAGGCACGCGGCTGCGCCAGGGCCAGCATGTCCCGCCCGGCGGTGGCGCTGGGCGCGGCGGTGGCCGTGCCGGGACGGTTGATCGGGGTGGCGACCCCTGGCCGGGCCAGGGCGGGCGTTGCCGGCAGCAAAGCCCCCGCCAGGGCCATGGCCCAGATGGCGAGATGGAGGACGCAGATGGCGCGCAGCGGCAGCGTCATGAGGAGCGTGTCCAGTAGAACTTACTGGATCCTTAACACGCCCTCACGAGGCGTTACACGACATTTTGACTAATGAGCCTTGCTTTTCGGTGAACCATTTCGATGGTGCAGGTATTACGCGCCCGCCAGGGTCATGTCGTCAATACGGATCGTTGGCGCATCGGTCCCGCGCTTGAAGGCCAGGTCGTCCGCCGCCCGCAGGCGCAGCAGCATGTCCTTCAGGTTGCCGGCGATGGTCACCTCGCTAACCGGCTCGGCCAGTTCGCCGTCGCGGATCATGAAGCCGGCGGCGCCGCGCGAGTAGTCGCCGGTGACGCCGTTCACCCCCATGCCGATCAGCTCGGTTACATAAAGCCCCTCGCGGATCTCGGCCATCAGCGCCTTGGGCGTGACCGTGCCGGGCGCCAGCCACAGGTTGGTGGTGGAGGGCGACGGCGCGCTGGAGGTGCCGCGGCTGGCATGGCCGGTGGAGCCCGCCAGGCCGAGCTGCCGCGCGCTGCGCCAGTCCAGCACCCAGGTGGTCAGCACCCCGTCCTCCACGATGGCGCGGCGCGTCCCGGCCATGCCCTCGCCATCGAAGGGGCGGGAGCGCAGGCCGCGCCGGCGCGTCGGGTCGTCGTACACCGTCATGCCCGCGGGCAGGATCCGCTGGCCCAGGCGGTCGCGCAGGAAGCTGGTGCCCCGCGCCACCGCCGCGCCGTTGATGGCGCCCGAGAGATGCCCGAGCAGCGAGCCGGCGACGCGCGGGTCGAACACCACGGAAAGCTTCGCCGTCTTCGCCCGCACCGGGTTCAGCCGCGCCACCGCCTGCTGGCCGGCGCGGCGGCCCATGGCGGCGGCGTCGTCCAGGTCTTCCAGGTGGACCACGCTGGAATAATCGTAGTCGCGCTCCATGCCGGTGCCGCTGCCGGCCAGGGCGGTGGCGGAAAGCGAATGCCCGCTGCGGCGGTAATGCCCGGCGAAGCCGTTGCTGGCCACCAAGGCGATGTCGGTGGAGGACCAGCCGGCCTCGGCACCCTCGCTGTTGGTCACGCCGGGCACCGCCAGCGCGGCTTCCTCGGCCAGGGCGGCGCGGGCGATCAGTTCCTCGGCGGTCGGCTCGCAGGGGTCGAACAGGTCGAAGTCAGCGGCCACCAGCCCATCCGGCGCTGCCGGCAGCCCGGCAAAGCTGTCCTCCGGCACCACCTTCGCCATCGCCACCGCGCGTTCCGCCAGGGCACGGAAGCCGCCCGGCGCGGGGTCGCTGGTGGAGACGATGGCCTGGTGCTGGCCGAGGAACACGCGCAGCCCCATGTCGAAGCTCTCGGCGCGCTCCAGGTGCTCGATCTTGCCCAGGCGCCGGGCCACGCTCAGCGCGGCGCTCTGCACCAGCAGCGCATCGGCGCTGTCGGCCCCGGCGGCGCGGGCGGCGGCCACCAGCGCGTGCAGCGTCTCCAGCGGGCTCATGCTCATGCCGCCAGCCCCGCCGCGATCTGCGCCAGCCCCGGCACCTTGCCGGCCGGGCCCAGCGCCGCCAGCGTCGGCGCGCCGGCGAAGGCCAGCACCGCGGCTTCCTGCACCTGCTCGATGGTGACGGCGGCGATCTTCTGCTTGGTCTCCTCGGTCGGGATCACCCGGCCATGCACCTGCAGCTGGCGGGCCAGCTGTTCGGTGCGGCTGCCGGTGCTCTCCAGGCTCATCAGAAGCGAGGCGCGCAGCTGCGCCTTGGCGCGGTCCAGCTCCTCCCGCGTCACGTCCTTCTGCACCTTGCGGAGTTCCTCCAGGCACACCGGCACCAGCTCGCCGGCCTCCTTCTCCCCGGTGCCGGCGTACAGCGCCAGCAGCCCGCCATCCTTGAACGGGTTGGCGAAGGAGTAGATCGAATAGACCAGGCCGCGCTTCTCGCGGATTTCCTGGAACAGCCGCGACGACATGCCGCCGCCCAGCAGCGTGCTCAGCAGCATGGTCGGGAAGTGCAGCCGGTGGGTGTAGTCCACGCTGGGGAAGCCCAGCACGATGTGCACCTGGTCCAGGTCGCGGTCCTCGCGGAACTCGCCGCCGGCGTAGCGCGCCAGCTCCGGCTCCGGCGGGGCCACGTTGGGCAGGTCGGCGAAGTGCTTCTGCACCAGGTCCAGCAGCGCCTCATGCTCCAGCGCGCCGGCGGCGGCCACCACCATGCGGCTGGGGCCGTAGTGGTTCCGCATGTAGCTGGTCAGCGTCTCCCGCTTCATCTCGCGGATGATGTCCTCGGTGCCCAGCGTCGGCCGGCCCATCGGCTGGTCCGGAAAGGCGGTGGTCTGGAAGTGGTCGAAGACGATGTCATCAGGCGTGTCATTGGCCTGGCCGATCTCCTGCAGGATCACGCCGCGCTCGCGCTCCAGCTCCTCGGGGATGAAGGTGCTGTGGGTCAGGATATCGCCGATGATATCGACCGAGAGCGCCAAATCCTCCTTCAGCGTCTTGCAGTAGTAGGCGGTCTGCTCCCGCGCCGTGTAGGCGTTGAGATGCCCGCCGACATTCTCGATCTCGCGCGCGATGGCCGCGGCGTCGCGCTTGTCGGTGCCCTTGAAGGCCATGTGCTCCAGGAAGTGGGAGACGCCATTCTCCGCCGCCGTCTCGTTGCGCGTGCCGGCATGGACATAGGCACCGAAGGAGACGGTCTCCACCCGCGGCATGGTCTCGGAGACCACGGTCAGGCCGTTGGGCAGGCGGGTCAGGCGAATGGCATCGGGTCCGGACAAGGGCGGGTTCCTGGCATGGGGGTCACTTGCGTTACCCCCTATGTAGGCCATCGCGCGCGGTTTCGCACCGCCCCGCCATGGCTTGCTTGACCGGGGCGCCGGCATGGCGTTCGGATGCCGCATGCAACGTCGCTCATTCCTGCTGGCCGCGGCGGCCCTGCTGCCCGGCGCGGCCCACGCGGCGCCGAAGCGCCTGGTACTGCTGGCCACCGGCAGCCCGGAACAGCCCTTCAGCGTGGAGACGCTGGCCCTGATGCGCCGGGGCCTGGCCGCCGAGGGGCTGCGGGAGGCGGTGGACTACACGCTGGAGACCAGCTGGGCCGCCGGCGACTATGGCGGCTTCGCCACGGCAGCGCGGCAGCTGGCGCGCAGCCGGCCGGATGCCGTGGTGGTGATGACCATCAGCGCCGCCGAGGCCATGCGCGACCTGGCGCCCGAGCTGCCCACCGTGATGCTGCACCTGAACGACCCGGTGGCGGTGGGGCTGGTGCCAAGCCTGGCCCGGCCGGGCGGCAACCTGACCGGCACCGCCACCAACACCGCGGATATCCTGGGCAAGACGCTGGACCTGCTGGCCAGGCTGCGCCCCGGCCTGGCCGAGGTGGCGCTGGTGTTCAACCCGGCCAACCCCTCCAACCAACGCATGGTGGCGCAGGCGGAGGCCCCCCTGCACGCCCGCGGTGCCCGGCCGCGGCTGCTGCCCTGGGGCGGCGGCGGCGTGGCGGCCCTGCGCGCGGCGCTGCGGGCCCAGCCGCCCGGCGCCGTGCTGGTGATCCCGGATGCGGTGCTGCTGGACCACGCCCCCGTGCTGGCCGCGCTGGGGCCGGAGCTGGGGCTGCCCATGGCCTCCATGATCCGCCTGTTCCCGGAGCATGGCGCGCTGTTCAGCTACGGTTTTCCGCGCCCGCCGCTGGTGCTGCGGACCATGTACTTCGTGCGCCGGGTGCTGGAGGGCGCCCGCCCGGCCGACCTGCCGATCGAGCAGCCGAGCCAGTTCGAGCTGGTGCTGAACGCCCGGGTGGCGCGCCAGCTGGGCATTGCGCTGCCGCTGGACCTGCTGGCCCAGGCCGAGGCGGTGATCGAGTAGCGCGCCTCAGCCGTTCCGCCGGGCATGCGCCCGCACGAAGCTTTCCACCTGGCCCAGATCGGCCGGCAGCAGGCTGTAGCGTTCCTCGCGCTGGTACAAATCCGCCATGCGGGCCGGCAGCGGCGGGCGCTGGCCGGTGGCCTGCTCCACCGCGTCCGGGAACTTGGCCGGGTGGGCGGTGGCGGCCACCACCACGGGGATGCCCTTGTCCTCCGGCATGAAGGCCCGCGCCGCGGCGGTGCCGACGGCGGTGTGCGGGTCCGCCAGGTAGCCGGTGCTGGTCCACAAATGGCGGATCTCGCCAAGCGTGCCCGCGTCATCCAGCGTGAAGCCGCGGAACAGCCTGGTCGCCTCGCGCCACGCCGCATCCGGCACGGGCATGCGGCCCTCGGCGCGGAAGCGTTCCATGGTGGTGCGCGTCGCCGCGCCGTCCCGGCCCAGCAGTTCGAACAGCAGGCGCTCGAAGTTGGAGGAGACCTGGATATCCATGCTCGGCGACAGCGAGGGCTCCACCGGCCGCGCCGTCATGTCGTTGGCGGTGATGAAGCGCGCCAGGATGTCGTTGCGGTTGGCGCCGACGATCAAACGCTCCACCGGCAGGCCCATCTGCTTCACCGCCCAGGCCGCCAGCACATTGCCGAAATTGCCGGTGGGCACGCTGAAGGCCACGGGCCGGTCGGGCGCGCCCAGGCTCAGCGCGGCATAGGCGTAGTAGGGAATCTGCGCCGCCACCCGCGCCCAGTTGATGCTGTTGACCGCCGCCAGCTTCATCTCGGTGCGGAACGGCGCGTCGTTGAACATGGCCTTCACCAGGTCCTGGCAACTGTCGAAGTCGCCTTCCAGCGCCAGGTTGGCGACGTTCGGGCTCAGCACCGTGGTCATCTGCCGGCGCTGCACCTCAGACGTGCGGCCATTGGGGTGCAGGATGACGATGGAGATCGCCTCGCGGTCGCGGCAGGCCTCGATCGCGGCGCTGCCGGTGTCGCCTGACGTGGCGCCGACGATGGTGATGCGCTCGCCGCGCTTGGTCAGCACATGGTCGAACAGCCGCCCCAGCAGCTGCATCGCCATGTCCTTGAAGGCGAGCGTGGGGCCGTGGAACAGCTCCAGCGCGAAGGTCCGCTCCTCCAGCTGCACCAGCGGCGCCACGGCGGGGTGGCCGAAGCCGGCATAGGCGGCGGCGGTCATGGCGGAAAGCTCGGCGGGCTTCAGGCAATCGCCGACGAAGGGGGTCAGCAGCCGCGCCGCCAACTGGTGGTAGGGCAGGCCGCGCAGGCCGCGCCATTCGGCGGGCGACAGCGTCGGCCAGCTTTCCGGCAGGAACAGGCCGCCATCCTCGGCGAGGCCCGCCAGCAGGACGCCTTCGAAATCCCGGGGTGCGGCCTGGCCGCGCGTGGAGAGGTACCGCATGCCCGGCGGTATAGCCTGCCCGCGCCGCAGCGACCATCGCCCGCCGCCGCAATGCAGACCAGCGCGGCGCCGCCGGCGCTGCAAGACCAGCGCGGCACCGCGGCGACCCAAGCCGGCGCGGCGCCGCCGCGACGCCGGCTCAGCGGCTGGGGCAGAGCGTCCCGGTGGCTTCCCAGGTCACCTCGGCCAGCGCCTCGCCCTGCTGGCAGTAGCTGAAGCGCTCCGCCCGGGTGCCGGTGATGCGGATGCCCCGGCCGTTCAGCGGCGGCCGCTGCCGCGCGCCGGTCAGGTCGTACAGCTTGCCGTCGGCGGCGCGCAGCACAAGGCAGCCTGATTCCGCCCCCGGCATGGGGCAGCCGGCGATGACCACGCGGTCCGCCGGCTGGGCCAGCGCGGCAGTGGCGGGAAGCAGCAGGGCTAGGGCGAGGACGGTTCGCATGGCGACACTACGCGCCACGCCGGTGACCATCTCAACGGCGAAACAACGTCGCCGACATCACTCGACGCCGCGCGACGCGGCCGGCACGAAGCGGGCGAATTCCTGCGCCAGCGCAATGTAGATGTCCCGCTTGAAGGCCACCGCCAGCGCCGGCAGCTCGGCCAGGTCCACCCAGCGCCAGGCGTCGAATTCCGGGTGCGGGTCCAGGTCCAGGCGGATCTCGCTGTCGGCGCCGAGGAACCGCAGCGCGAACCACTTCTGCTTCTGGCCGCGATACTTGCCGCCCAGCGCGCGGCCCCACAGCTCCCGCGGCAGGTCGTAGTGCAGCCAGTCCGGGTGCTCGCCCAGCAGCGCCGCGTTGCGGGTGCCGATCTCCTCCTCCATCTCCCGCAGCACCGCCAGGGCGGGGTCCTCGCCCTCGTCGATGCCGCCCTGCGGCAGTTGCCAGCCGCCCGGCGCGCCCTCGGCATTGGGAAAGTCGGCGCGGCGCGCCACCAGCACCTGGCCCTGGGCGTTGAACAGCACGGCGCCGACATTGGGGCGGTAGGGCAGGTCCATCAGGGTTCTCCTCGGCTGCCGCCGTCATGCCCCGAACCGCCCCGGGCGGAAAGGGTGCTGCGTGTGCCGCAGTCAGGCACAGCGCCAGGGTCGCCCGCAGGGTGTCCGCCGCCAGCCGGGATGGCCCGCGCCGGGGTTGCCCCGGTGGCCCTTGGCTACCGCCGCTCCGCCGTCGCTTCCGGCCGGCGGATCAGCACGCTGACCGGCGCCAACTGGCTGCCGCGGCTTTCCAGGCTGCCGGCCCAGGCGGCCAGGCGGTCCAGCAGCACCGGCGTCGCCTCCCCGGCATAGCCCAGCGCGCTGCCGCGTTCCCGCGCAATGCCTTCCAGCACGCCCAGCTTCTGGTCGATCCGCTGGCGGTTCGGCGGGTCGTCCACCACCACATCCACCGCCAGGCCCCAGGCCCGTGCCGGGTTGGTGGCGCCCGGCCTTGGGTCCACATACAGCAGGCCGCGGCGCTGCAAGGCCTCCTGCAGGGTGCCCAGCCGGTCGCCCATGGCGGCATAGCGCTCCCCGCGCATCGGCCCCAGCGCGCCGATGGCGCCGACATAGCCGGTGAAGCGGGACAGCGCCCAGTCCAGCCGCTCGGCATTCTCGGCCGCGGACATGCCGGTCAGCAGCGCCCTGTCGCCAGGCGAGTTCAGCGGGTAGCCGGTCGGCTCCAGCGGCAGCGCCACCAGCGTTTCCATGCCTCGGCCGCGCGCGCGGTCCAGCAGCAGCGCCACCTGGGTGGCATAGGGCGAGAAGGCCAGCGTCACCGTCGGCGGCAGGCGGCGGATCGCTTCCTCGGTATGCGCGGCGTTCATCCCCAGGCCGCCCAGCACCAGGCCGACGCGCGGCCGTGGGTCGGTGCGGTCGAAGGGTCGGGCATAGACCCGCATCGGCGCCCGCCCATCCGGGCCGATCCGGGGCAGCGGGCCATAGGCGCCGACTTCCAGCATGGCCGGCTCGGCGCGTGGGATCGCACGGTCGGCACTGGCGGCGGGGGTCGGGGTGGCGGCGGGGCCGGCCACGGCGGGCGGCGGCGTCGCGACGGGTGGCGCTGCGAGTGTTGGCACCGGCGCGGCAGGCGGCGCGAGGACGGCCACGGGCGG
>CANGNF010000088.1 GCA_947455205.1 Acetobacteraceae bacterium
ACGGTGGCGGAGCCGGCCCTGCTGCTGGCCGACGAGCCCACCGGCAACCTGGACCGCGCCACCGGCGCCCTGGTGATGGACCTGCTGTTCGGCCTGCGGGAGCGCCTGGGCACCACCCTGGTGCTGGTGACGCATGACGAGGCCCTGGCCGCCCGCTGCGGCCGGGTGGTGCGGATGGAGGACGGGCTGCTCTCGGGCGGCGTTTCTTGAGCGGTCTGGTCCAGGCCCAGGCCCGTGCCGGCTTCGGCGGCTGGGCGCTGGCCTTCCGCCTGGCGCGGCGGGAGCTGCGCGGCGGGGTGAAGTCGCTGCGGATCGTGCTGGCCTGCCTGGCGCTGGGGGTGGCCGCCATTGCCGCCGTGGGCACGCTGCGGGCGGCCATCGACGCCGGGCTGCGCGCCGATGGCGCCCGGCTGCTGGGCGGCGATGTCGAATTGCGCGCGGGCTCCCAGCCCGTGCCGGATGCCGTGCGGGCCTTCATCGCCGCGCGGGCGGCGCGGACCTCGGACATCACCATCCTGCGCAGCCTGCTGGTCGCACCTTCCGGAGAGCGGCTGCTGGTGGAGGTGAAGGCGGTGGATGCCGCCTACCCGCTGCTGGGCAGCCTGGTGCTGGAGCCGGCGGTGCCGCTGCGCGACAACGAGGTGGCGCTGGAGCCGATCATCGCCGAGCGGCTGGGCCTGAAGCTGGGCGACGAGGTCCGGCTGGGCGAGGCGCATCCCCGCCTTGTGGCGCTGCTGCGCGGGGAGCCGGACAAGGCGGCGACCCCGGCCTTCTTCGGCCCGCGCGTGCTGGCCACCAAGGCCACGCTGGACGCCACCGGGCTGATCCAGCCGGGCAGCCTGCTGCAGCGCAGCCTGCGGGTGCAATTGCCGCCGGGCGGCGACGCGGCGGCGTTCGTCGAGGCGCTGCGGACGACCTTTCCCGGGGAAGGGCTGCGGCTGCGTACCGCGAATACGGCGGAACCCGGCTTTTCCCGCTTCATGGACAGCACCGCCAGCTTCCTGACCCTGGCCGGGCTGACCGCGCTGCTGGTGGGCGGCATCGGCGTGGCCACCGGCGTGCGCGCCTGGCTGGAGGCGCGGGCGCGCACCATCGCCACCATGCGCTGCCTCGGCGCTCCCTCCGGCCTGGTGCTGGCCATGTACCTGGTGCAGCTGCTGGCGCTCTCGGCACTGGGCATCCTGGCCGGGCTCGTCGCCGGCTTCGGGCTGACCTGGCTGGCGGCGCAATTCCTGGCCGGCAGCCTGCCCGTGCCGCCACGGCTGGCGCCGTATCCCGGCCCGCTGGCGCTGGCGGCGCTGTATGGGCTGCTGACCGCGCTGGCCTTTGCGCTCTGGCCGTTGGGCCGCGCCGCGCGCATTCCGGGTGCGGCGCTGTTCCGCGACGCCATTGCGCCGGAAGGCGCCCGGCCCGGCTGGGGCGTGCTGCTGGCGCAGCTGGCTGCCGCTGCGGCGCTGATCGGATTGGTGGTCGCCACCGCCGGCAATCCGCGCTTCGCCGCCGGGTTCTGCGGCGCCGCGCTGGCCACGCTGGGGCTGTTCCGCCTGGGGGCCGCCGGGCTGATGCTGGTGGCCGGCCGCGTCTCCCACCGGTTGCGCGGCACCTGGCGGCTGGGCCTGGCCAACCTGCACCGGCCGGGCGCCCCCACCGCGCTGGTCATGGTCTCGCTGGGCATCGGCCTGACCACGCTGACCGCCATTGCCCAGATCGAGGGCAACCTGCGCCGCCAGGTGGAGGCCGACCTGCCGAAGCGGGCGCCGAACTTCTTCTTCATCGACATCCAGCAGGACCAGTTGGCGCGCTTCGACGCGTTGACCGCCGGAATGCCGGGGGTGGAGGAGGTGAAGCGCGTGCCCAACCTGCGCGCCCGGATCACCGCGCTGAAGGGGGTGCCGGTGGCCCAGGTGCGCGCCGCGCCCGGCAGCGAATGGGCGCTGGCCGGTGATCGTGGCCTGACCTACAGCGCCACCCCACCGGAGGGTGCCCGGATCGTCACCGGCGCCTGGTGGGCACAGGACTACCGCGGCGCGCCGCTGCTGTCCCTGGATGCCGGGCTGGCCGAGGGCTGGGCGGTGGGGCTGGGCGACACGGTGACGCTGAACATCCTGGGCCGCGACCTGGACTTCACCATCGCCAATACCCGGGCGGTGAACTGGCGCGGCATGGGCATGAACTTCGCCATGGTCGCCTCCCCCGGCGTGCTGGAGGCGGCGCCGCATTCCAACATCGCCACGCTGCGCGGCGACCCGACGCAGGATGCCGAAGTGCTGCGCGCCGTGACCGACGCCTTCCCCAACGTCACCGGCGTGCGGGTGCGGGATGCGTTGGAAACCCTGGCGGAACTGCTGGGCCGCGTGGCCACGGCGCTGACCGCCACGGCCAGCCTGACCCTGGCCAGCGGCGTGCTGGTGCTGGGCGGCGCGGTGGCGGCCGGCCAGCGCCGGCGGGTCCGGGACGCGGTGGTCCTGAAGGTGCTGGGCGCCACGCGCGGCCAGATCTCGGCCGCCTGGGCGGTGGAATTCGGCCTGGTCGGCGCCGTCTCCGGCCTGCTGGCTGCCGCCGCCGGTTGCGCCGCCAGCTGGGCGGTGATGCGCTTCATGCTCGCCTCCGCCTGGGTGCCGCTATGGGGGGCCATGGCGGCGACGCTGCTGGGCTGCCTGGCCCTGGCGCTCGGCTTCGGGCGCATCGGCACCGCGCTGGCGCTGCGGGCGCGCCCGGCGGGGGAGCTGCGGACCGAATGAGCGCAACAATACGTCACGTGCGAAACGCTGCCGGCCCCTCTAGAGTCGCCTGCGTCGGCTGCCCACGTCGACCGACAGGAGAAGGCATGGTCCCGCCCGGCCGATAGTGCTTGATCGGGATTAAAACCTCTCCATATTACGTGCAGCGGGATTCCCCCGCGCCAACCCTACGGGAGATACCAAGGCTATGGCCCTTCAACCCGACTATCGGTCCACGACGGGAGCGCCAGGCTGGGGTCGTACCGCGACCGCCGACGCGGCCGCCGTCGATGCCGGGCTCCGGGCATACATGCTCCGGGTCTTCAACTGGATGGCTTCCGGCCTGCTGGTGACCGGCGTGGTGTCGCTGGCGATCGGCATGAACCCGGACATCCAGGCGATGTTCTGGGAGGTCACGCGCACGGCCTCCGGCGCGCGTTCCATCAGCCCGACGCTGCTGGGCTGGGGCGCCATGCTCTCGCCGCTTGCCTTCGTGCTGGTGCTGAGCTTCGGCATCAACAAGCTGAGCACGCAGGCGGCCCAGGGGCTGTTCTGGCTGTTCTGCGCCTGCATGGGCGCCAGCCTGAGCAACATCTTCCTGCGCTACACCGGCGGCAGCATCGCCAGCACCTTCTTCGTGACCGCCGGCATGTTCGCGGCCACCAGCGCCTACGGCTACACCACCGGGCGTGACCTGACCCGCATGGGCAGCTTCATGATGATGGGCCTGATCGGCATTCTCCTCGCCGGCCTGGTCAACATGTTCCTGCAGAGCACCGTGCTGGCCTTCGTCACCAGCGTCATCGGCGTGGTCGTCTTCGTTGGCCTGACCGCCTACGACACGCAGCGCATCAAGGCCGACTACCTGCAGTATGCCTATGCCGAGGGCACCGATGAGGCCGGCAAGCGCAGCGTGATGGACGCGCTGACGCTGTACCTGAACTTCGTCAACCTGTTCCAGCTGCTGCTGCAGTTCATGGGCGTGCGCAACAACGACTGAACCCGACTGGGTCCAGGCAGCGAAAACCCCCGGGGAGCGATCCCCGGGGGTTTTTTGTTGGGCGTTGCAAGGCGGGCAGGCCGGGCGGCCCGCCGGCGGCGTGGCTACATCATCGCCGGGGCGGCGGCGGCGGGCAGGCGGGCCATGCTGCCTTCCCCCACCACGGCGGCGCTGACCAGGCGCCAGGCGCCACGGTCGGCGAAGAGCTTCCGCAGCAGGCGGTTGTTCAGCGCGTGGCCGGAGCGGAAGCCGCTGAAGCGGGCGCGCAGCGGGGCGCCGGCCAGGGCCAGGTCGCCCACGGCGTCCAGCAGCTTGTGGCGCACGAACTCGTCCGGGCGGCGCAGGCCACCCGGGTTCAGCACGCGGTCGCCATCCACCAGCACGGCGTTGGTCAGGTCGCCGCCCAGCGCCAGGCCGGCGGCGCGCAGCGCCTCCACATCCTCGGCCAGGGCAAAGGTGCGGGCGCTGGCCAGGCCGGTGCGAAAGGCGTGCGGCGTCAGCCGCTCCGCGCAATGCTGGTGGCCGATGGCGCCGGCCTTGAAGTTGATCTCGAAGCTGCCCTCGAAGCGGTCGCCGCCATTCGGCAGCAGCTCGGCCCAGGCATTGCCCTCCTGCACCCGGATCGGGCGCAGCACCTCCACGGCCTCCGCCATGCCGGCGCGGGTGGTGGTGCCGGCACAGTCGATCAGGAAGACGAAGGGGGCGGCGGAGCCATCCAGGATCGGCACCTCGGCGCCGTCCAGCTCCACCACCGCGTCGTCGATGCCGCAACCGGCCAGCGCGGCCATCACATGCTCAACGGTGCCGATGCGGATTTCCGGCCGGGTGGGGTCGCCCAGCACGGTGCAGAGCCGGGTGTCCACCACGTTGTCCCAACGGGCCGCAACCTCCAGCCCGCCCAGATCCTTGCGGCGGAACAGGATACCGGTGCCAGGCACGGCAGGGTGCAGGGTCAGCGAAACCCGGCGACCACTATGGACGCCAACGCCCACGCAGCCGATCGCGGCTTTCAGCGTGCGCCTGCGTCCCAGGTCCTGCGGCAAATACCCGTCCATCTAAGCCCCTGTCCATTTTGGAGCGCGTAGGCTCCGCAGGGCCCGATTTGCCCCTGGCTTTGGGGCATCGTCATGTCGAGCCCAGGGCAAGCTGCCATCCGGAAGCGGCCACCGCGAGTCAACGCTTGTTACTCCGTGTTTCGAAGCAGATAGCTGAATTTGCGGGAAATTTTGCGCTGCATTCAGCCGCTTGGGGCGGCACTGACATGAAGGACTGCCTAAATCGAAGGCGCTCAAGAATGAAACAACCCTTCCGGATCGCTCCGGAAGGGTTGTTCTGGTCTCGGCTGCCGCGATGGCTGTTGGGGCTGGTGACCCAGCCCGGTGGCCGGCGCTAGGGCAGGTTCTTCTGCTGGCGCAGGAAGGTCGGGATGTCCATGCCACCCATCTCGGCCTGCTGCGGCGCGGTGCGGCGGGCGTCGCTGGGGTGGATGACCAGCGTCGCCGGCGGCTCGGCGCGGGCCGGCGGCGGCGCCTCAACCTCCACGTTGCGGCGCATCAGCCCGCCACCGCCACTGCCGGTGACCTGCTGGAACAGGCCGCGCAACCCACCCGGGCGGGCCGGGGGGGCGGCAGGCTGGGCCGGCTGGCCCATCGGCCGGGCCGGCTGCATGCGGCGGGTCGGGTCGGCACCCGGCATCGCGGCCGGGCCCAGCACCACTGGGCCACGATCCGGCTGCTGCACCTGCTCGTGGTCCTCATACTGCGGGGCCGGCTGCTGCGGCTGGGCATAGGCATGCGCCTGGTTGCCATGACCGGCCGGCGCCTGGGGCGCGGTGGCCTGCGGCTGGTGCGGCGCGCCCATGTCGGGGCGTACCTGCTGGCGCAGCATCGGCGCGCCGAGCGGCCCGCCCATGCCGGGCTGCGGCGGGCGCCGCGCCGGCTGGGCCGGCGGCGCCATCACCGGCGGCATGCCGGGGGCGCGCTGCTGGCCGGGCTGCGGCTGCTGCATGCTGCGGCCACCGACCACCACCTTCAGCTGCTCCTGCTGCGTCGGCTTGCTGGACTGCGCCTCCACAACGTCGATGCCGGTGGCGACGACGGACACACGGATGCGGCCGTTCATCGTCTCGTCGATCGAGGAGCCGAAGATGATGTTGGCTTCCTCGTCCACTTCCTTGCGGATGCGGTTGGTGGCGGCATCGACCTCGTACAGGGTCATGTCGTAGCCACCGGTGATGTTGATCAGCACGCCCTTGGCGCCGCGCATGGAGGTATCCTCCAGCAGCGGGTTGCTGATCGCCTTCTCGGCGGCGGTCACGGCGCGGTCGTCGCCCTCCGACTCGCCGGTGCCCATCATCGCCTTGCCCATCTCCGCCATCACGGTGCGGATATCGGCGAAGTCGAGGTTCACCAGGCCGGGGTTGACCATCAGGTCGGTCACGCCACGCACGCCCATGTAGAGGACCTGGTCGGCCATCTTGAAGGCTTCGGCGAAGGTGGTGCGCTCATTCGCCAGGGCAAAGAGGTTCTGGTTCGGGATCACGATCAGCGTGTCGACGAACTGCTGCAGTTCCTCGATGCCCTGGTCGGCAGCGCGCTTGCGCTTGGGGCCCTCGAAGTCGAACGGCTTGGTGACCACGCCCACCGTCAGCACGCCACGCTCACGCGCCATGCGCGCGATGACCGGGGCCGCACCGGTGCCGGTGCCGCCGCCCATGCCCGCGGTGATGAACACCATGTGGCTGCCATCGATATGGCGCGCGACCTCCTCGGTCGCTTCCTCGGCGGCGGCGCGGCCGATCTCCGGCTTGGCGCCGGCGCCCAGGCCCTGAGTCAGGTGCGGGCCAAGCTGGACGCGCCGTTCGGCCTTGCTGTTCAGCAGGCTCTGCGCGTCGGTGTTCGCAACCACGAACTCCACGCCATCGAGGCCTGCCGCGATCATGTTGTTGACCGCGTTCGTGCCACCGCCGCCAACACCGATGACGGTGATGCGGGGGCTGAAGTCGGTGTGCTGCGCAACCGGCAGCGAAAGATTCAGAGTCATGCGGGGAGGCCTCCTCCGACAAGGGTAAGCGGATGCTGCGATTCGTGTCTTCTGCTTGTTGTCGATTCGCCGCGCCAAACTGCGCCGGCGAATATCGGGTGCGGCGCGCTCATGCCATCCGCACCCTGAACCAGTTCACCGCGCGGCTCAGCACGCCGGGCGCGCGTTCCTGCCCGGCGCCGGGGTCGAACAGCGGCTTGCCCTCGCCATTCGCCCAGGCCAGCAGGCCGCAGGCGGTGGCGAAGGCGGGGCCGGAGGCGATCTCCGGCAGGCCGCGCACCTGGTGCGGGCGGGCCAGGCGCACCTGGCGGTCCAGCACCTGCGCGGCCAACTCGCGCACGCCGACCAGCTGGCTGGCGCCGCCGCACAGCACCACGCGGCGGCCCATCTCATGCGTCACGCCGGCGGCTTCCAGCCGGGCGCGCACCAGCTCGAAGGTTTCCTCCAGCCGGGGCCGGATGATCCGCACCACCATGGCGCGCGGCACCCGGGCGATCTGGTCGGCTTCCTCGCCCATCTGCGGGACGTGCAGCCATTCCTTCTCGTCCTGCGGCGCCTCGTGCACGCTGCCGTACTTCACCTTGATGTGCTCGGCATCCGCCATCGGCGCCGAGAGGCACTGGGCGAGATCCGAGGTGACGCGGATGCCGCCGATGGGGATCTGCGCCGCATGGACCAGCTGGCCTTCCTGGAACACCGCCAGCGAGGTGGTGCCGCCGCCCATGTCGATGACGGTGCAGCCCAGCTGCTTCTCGTCCTCCACCAGCGTCGCCAGCCCGGCGGCATAGGGCGCGCTGACCAGTTCCTGCACCTCCATGTCGCAGCGTGTCAGGCCGGCGGCCAGGTTGCGCAGCGCGGCGGACCCGGCGTCCAGGATGTTCACCCGCGCGCCGATGGTCTCGCAGATCATGCCGCGCGGGTCTTCCACCCCGCCGGTCGCATCCACGCTGAAGCCGAGCGGAAAGGTGTGCACCGCCTCGCGCTCGGTGCCCTCGGCGCTGGCATTGCGGCGGCGGGCTTCCAGCAGCACGGCGCGCAGGTCGTGTTCGGTCACGGCGCGGCCGCCGATCATCCATTGCAGGTTCTGGATGCGGCTTTCCGGCTGGCCGCAGCTGAGGTTGACGATGGCGCCGCTCAGCTGGGTGTCGGCCATGTCCTCGGCCTGCCCAACCGCGGCGCGGATCGCGCGCTCGGCTTCCTCCAGGTCGGTGATGCTGCCGGCCTTGACGCCCCGCGAGCGCTGCCAGCCGAAGCCGAGCACCCGCGGTTCGCCGTCGCCCTCGATGCGGGCGATCATGCAGACGATCTTGGAGGAGCCGATGTCGAGCACGCCGAAGCTGCCGCTGCGCGGGTTGCGGCGGCGGCGCTGGATGGCCGGCGGCGCGGAGTCGGGGGTGCTGGTCAGCCGGATCAGCTGGTTCATCCGCGCACGCTCCGGGCTCTCTGGATGGCGTTGGGGTCGGGCTGCTGCGTCGGCGGGGCGCCGACCTGCACCGTCATCTTGTCCGGCAGGCGCAGGTCGATGACCGCCACCGGCCGGTCCAGCAGCCCGATCGCGGCCTGCTGTTCGCGCAGCTTGCGCAGCGCCGCCTCCTCCAGCCCCTCGGGCAGGCGGATCTCGGTGCCGTTGCGCAGCTTCAGGTTCCAGCGCCGGTTGCCGACGCGCACCAGCACTTCCGTGCGGTCGCGCAGCGCGGGTTCGGCCCGCAGCAGCTCCACGATCCGCTCGGCATGCAGGTTGGCGCCGCCGCCCACCACCCAGGGCAGCAGGCCGAATTCCTCGATCCGCTCGCTGATCGGTCGCCCCGCGCGGTCGATCACCTCGACGATGCCGCCATGCTGCCAGATGGCATAGGGCTGGCGCTCGGTGATGCGGACCAGGATCTCGCCGGGCAGGTGTCGCTCGACATGCGCGCTGGCCACCCAGGCAATGGCTTCCAGCCGCTCCCGCGCCGCCTGCGGGGAAAAGGCCAGGATCGGGTCGCCGCGCTGCACGCCAAGGGCGCGGCGCAACTCCTCCAGCGGCGCGTGCTGGCGGCCTTCCAGCGTCACGCTGCGCACCGTCAGCCCGGCGCTGTGGCCGAAGCCCGCGGTGCCGGCGACCAGCGACTGCACCCGGCCCGCCGGGTCCAGCGCCAGCACGCCCATGACGGCGCCGCCGATGACGGCGAAGAGCAGCCCCAGCTGCAGCGCCGGGCGCACCAGCGCGCGGCGGCGCCGCAGCCAAAGCCGCAGGCCGGACGGGCGGTCCGGCGTGGTTTCCTTGCCGCGCGGGCGGCGTTGCGTGGCGTTACGGGCCATGGGCAGCGTGCTCCACCATCCAGGCACAGAGTTGCGGGAAGGCGATGCCGCAATGCGCGGCCTGTTCCGGCACCAGGCTGGTCGCGGTCATGCCAGGCTGGGTGTTCACTTCCAGCAGTACCAGCCGCCCGGGTTCGCCCTGGGTGTCGTCGTAGCGGAAATCGGCGCGGGAAACGCCACGGCAGCCCAGTGCCTGGTGCGCCGCCACCGCCACGCGCATCGCCTCGGCGGCGGCGGCGGGGTGGATCGGCGCCGGCAGCACGTGGCGGCTGCCGCCATCGGCGTATTTCGCCTCGTAGTCGTAGAAGGCCAGCGCGGTGGTGATCTCGGTCACCGTCAGCGCGCGGTCCTGCATCACCGCCACGGTCAGTTCGCGGCCGGGGATGAAGGGCTCCGCCAGGATGGCGGGGCCGAACTTCCAGCCCTGCGCGATCTCCGCCCGACGGTTGTCGCCGCCGCGCAGGATATGCACGCCGACGCTGCTGCCTTCGCTGACCGGCTTCAACACGTAGGGGCGCGGGAAGGGGTCGGCGGCTTCCAACTCGGCCGGGGCCAGCAGCCGGTGGTCGGCCACCGGCAGCCCGGCGGCGGCGAAGACCGCCTTGGCGGCGACCTTGTCCATGGCCACGGCGGAGGCGCGCAGCCCGCTGCCGGTATAGGGCAGTTGCAGCCAGTCCAGCACGCCCTGGATGCAGCCATCCTCGCCGAAGCGGCCATGCAGCGTGTTGAACACGACATCCGGCCGGGCTGATTGCAGCGCGCCGACCAGCGCACCCAGGTCGGCGGTGACGTCGATCGGCGTGACGTCGTAGCCGGCTTCCCGTAGCGCGCCGATGCACTGCCGGCCGGAGTTCAGCGAGACCTCGCGCTCGGCCGAGATGCCGCCATGCAGGACCGCGACGCGCTTCATGCGGTGGCTCCCGTCGCCGGGGCGCCGATGCGCTTGATCTCCCATTCCAGCGTCACGCCTGAGTGGGCGAGGACGCGGGCGCGCACCTGCTCGCCCAACGCCTCCAGCTCCGCCGCCGTGGCGCCGCCGGTGTTGAGCAGGAAGTTGCAGTGCTTCTCGCTGACCTGCGCGTTGCCCAGGCGGAGGCCACGGCAGCCGGCGGCGTCGATCAACTGCCAGGCCTTGTGGTCCGGCGGGTTCTTGAAGGTGCTGCCCCCGGTGCGAGCACGCACCGGCTGCGTCGCCTCGCGCGCCGCGCGGATCTCCGCCATGGCGGCGCCGATTTGGGCGGCCTCGCCCGGACGGGCATGGAAGCGGGCGCGGATGACGACGCCGCCCGGCGGCAGCGTGGCGTGGCGGTAGCGGAAGCCGAAGGCGCTGGCCGGCAGGCGCTGGATGCCCCGCGCGGTGGCGACCTCGGCCCAGTCCAGGCAGTCCGTCACCTCGCGGCCATAGGCGCCGGCGTTCATCGCCACCGCGCCGCCGATGCTGCCGGGGATGCCGCTGAGGAATTCCAGCCCGGCCAGGCCGGCGGCGGCGGCATGCTCGGCCACGATGGCATCCAGGCACGCGGCGCCGGCCACCACGCCATCGGCCTCGACGCTCACTTTGCCGAAGCCGCCGCCCAGCCGAAGCACCACGCCCGCCAGCCCGCCATCACGGATGATCAGGTTGGAGGCGGCGCCCAGCACGGTCAGCGGCGCATCGCCCAGGCCGGCCAGCAGCGCCACCAGGTCATCGGCATCGGCGGGGCGCACCAGCCACTCCGCCGGGCCGCCCACGCGGAACCAGGTGAAGGGCGCCAGCGCCGCGCCGGCCTGCACGCGGCCACGCAGCACGGGCAGGGCGTGGGCGTTCTTCATCCGCGCGCTCATTGGCCACCGGTGCGCTGGCGCAGCGCGCTGCGGCCCGGCGTCTTCGCCTGCAGTGCGGCCAGCTGCTCCGGCAGGGAAGCTGCCCAGTTGGTGATGTTGCCGGCGCCAAGGCACACCACGAAATCGCCGGGTTTGGCGATGGCGTGCAGCATCTCCGCAAGCGAATCGGGTCCGGGCAGGGGCACGACGCTACGGTGCCCACGCGCCCGAAGCCCGTCCACCAGCGCGTCCTTGTCGATCCCCTCGATCGGCGATTCGCCGGCGGCGTAGACGTCTGCGATGATCACGGTTCCCGCGTCGTTCATGCAGGAACAGAAGTCCTCGAACAATGTCGCGAGGCGGGAGTAGCGGTGCGGCTGCACCACGGCGATGACGTCGCGTGCACCGGCCTGGCGCGCCGCCTTCAGCACCGCGGCAATCTCCACGGGGTGGTGGCCGTAGTCGTCGATGACGGCGATGCCGCCGGCCTCGCCGACGCGGGTGAAGCGACGCTTCACACCCTTGAAGCCGGCCAGCGCGGTGCGGATCACATCGGGGTCGATCGGCATCTCCAGCCCGACGGCAATGGCGGCCAGCGCGTTCTGCACATTGTGCTGGCCCAGCATCGGCAGGCGCATCGGCGGCAGGGCGCGGCGGCGGCCGGTGACGCGGTCGCGCACGCTGACCTCGAAGGTGGCGCCCATCCGGTCGGTCAGCAGCTTCTCGGCCCGCACATCCGCCTGCGGGCTGAAGCCGTAGGTGACCAGGCGGCGATCCAGCTTCGGGATCATCGCCTGCACTTCCGGGTGGTCCATGCACAGCACGGCGAAGCCGTAGAACGGGATGTTGCCGACGAACTGGGCGTAGCCCTCCTTCATGTGTTCCGCCGTGCCCCAGTGGTCCAGGTGCTCGGGGTCCATGTTGGTGACCACGGCGACGGTGCTGGGCAGCCGCAGGAAGCTGCCGTCGCTCTCATCCGCCTCCACCACCATCCAGTCGCCGCCACCCAGGCGGGTGTTGGTGCCGTAGGCGTTGATGATGCCGCCATTGATCACCATCGGGTCCAGCTTGGCGGTTTCCAGCACCGCGCCGACCAGGCTGGTGGTGGTGGTCTTGCCATGGGTGCCGCCCACCGCGATGGACCATTTCAGCCGCATTAGCTCGGCCAGCATCTCGGCCCGCCGCACCACCGGGATCAGCCGGGTGCGCGCGCCCTGGACCTCCGGGTTGTCCTTCTTCACCGCGGTCGAGACGACGACGACCGCGGCATTGCCCAGGTTTTCCTCTGCATGGCCGATGGCCACGGGAATCCCGGCGGTCCGCAGCCGGGCGACGTTGTAGCCCTCGGCGATGTCGCTGCCCTGCACCGTGTAGCCCAGGTTGTGCAGCACCTCCGCAATGCCGGACATGCCGATGCCGCCGATGCCGACGAAGTGGATGGGGCCGATGGTCAGGGGGAGGGCGCGCATCTCAGGGAGTCTCCGTCAGGCCCATGGCCTGCTTGCGTTCGGCCGCCAACTGGGGCGCGCGGGTCAGCCACACAACCAGGTCCGCCAGGGCGCGGGCGGCCTGGGACTGGCCGAGGCGGGAGGCGGACTCGGCGGCACTGGCCAGGGGGGCCGGCACGCAGAACAGCCCGGCCAGCCGGACCGACAGGCTTTCGGCGGTGAATTCGGGTTGCGGCATCAGCCAGGCGCCGCCGAAATCGGCCAGCGCCCGGGCATTGCCGGCCTGGTGGTTGTCGATGGCGCCGGGCAGCGGCACCAGCAGGGCAGGCCGGCCGGCGCAGGCCAGCTCGGCCACGGTGGAGGCGCCGGCGCGGGCGATGACCAGGTGCGCCATGGCCAGCCGCGTCGCCACGTCCGGGAAGAAGCGGGAAAGCTCGGCGGCGACGCCGGCTTCGTCATAGGCGGCGCGGACGCGGTCCAGGTCCTCGGCGCGGCATTGCTGCGTCACCACCAGGCGCTGGCGCAACTGGCTGTCCAGCCGGGCCACGGCTTCCGGCACCACGTCGGCGAAGATGCGGGCGCCGAGCGAGCCGCCCAGCACCAGCAGGCGGATCACGCCATCCGGCGCCGGGGCGACATAGCCCTGGCCGAACAGCTCCGCCAGGGCAGGGCGCACCGGGTTGCCCACCACGCGCCGCTGCGCGCCGGCGGGCACCTTCTCGGTCTCGGCGAAGGACAGTGCCAGCGCATCCACCCGCGTCGCCAACGCGCGGTTGGCGCGGCCCAGCACGGCGTTCTGTTCGTGGATGACGGTGATCGGCCGGCGCGCCCCCATGGTCAGCGCCGCCAGCAGGGGCGGCACGCTGGGGTAGCCGCCGAAGCCGATGACCGCCTGCGCCTGCAACTGCCGCAGCAGCCGATGCGCGGTGACGGTGCCGGTGGCGATGCCGAAGGCGCCGCGTAGCTTGCCCAGCAGCCCATGCCCGGCCAGGCCGGAGCCGGCCAGCACGAAGCGCTCGGCGCGGGCGAAGGCCGGGCTCTCGAAGGCCGCCGAGCGGGCATCCGTCATCAGCGCCACGGCCTCGCCGCGCGCCAGCAGTTCCGCCGCCAGTGCCTCGGCCGGGAACAGGTGGCCGCCGGTGCCGCCGGCGGCGATGACGAAGGGACGCCCGGGCTGGCCGCTCATTCGGTCGCCTCGCTGCGGCTGGTGCGGCGCCGGGTCAGCGCCAGCAGCATGCCCATGCCCAGCGCAATGGCCAGGGCCGAGGAGCCGCCATAGGAGATGAAGGGCAGGGTCATGCCCTTGGCCGGGATCAACTGCAGGGAACTGGCCATGTTGATGAAGGCCTGCAGGCCGAACTGCGCCAGCAGGCCCGTGGTGGCCAGCACCACCACCTGGTCCTGTTCGGCCAGCAGCTTCAGCAGGCCGCGGACCACCACGAAGCAGAACACCGCCAGGATCAGCAGGCACAGCACGGCGCCGAATTCCTCGCCGGTGACGGCGAAGATGAAGTCGGTATGCGGGTCCGGCAGGCGCAGCTTCACCGAGCCTTCGCCCGGGCCGGTGCCCAGCAGGCCGCCATTGCCGAAGGCCTCGGCGGCGCGGTCCACCTGGAAGTTGTCGCGCCCGCCCGGCGCCGAGGTACCGCTCCACCAGCGGTCGAACCGGTCGCGGAAGTGCGGCATGGTGAAGTAGATGCCGATGCCGCCCAGCACGCCCAGGCCGCCCATGACGGCCACGATCATCCAGTGGATGCCGGCGACGAAGGCCTGGGTGAAGAACACGGCGACGATGACGATGAGCATGCCGATGTCGGGCTGCGACTTCAGCACCACCGCGATGCCCGCCAGCAGGGCCAGGGCCACGCCGTACCACAGCAGGCGCGGCTTCAGCGTGGCGATCCGCCCCATGCCGGCGGCCAGCGCGGCGCGGCGATTGCCCTCGGCCAGCAGCAGCGCGGTGGTTACGGCGAAGCAGGGCTTGAGGAACTCGGAGGGCTGCATCTGCTGGCCGGCGACGCGCAGCCAGCGGTGCGCGCCGTTCAACTCCGGCCCGAACCGCAGCGCCAGGGCGGTGGCGATGAAGGCGCCGACGCAGCCGACCAGGGCCAGCAACTGCACCTGCCTGCGTTGCAGTAGGCTGATCGCGACCATCATGCCGGCGGCGGCGACCAGGAACACCACCTGCTTGCCGATGAAGATCGAGGGGTCGATGCCCTGGCGCCGCGCCGCCATGGGCGCCACCGCCATCATCGCCACGTAGCCCAGCACCATCAGCAGGATCAGGGCGTAGAGGCTGAACCGGTCCACGGTCCACCACCAGCGGCCGAGGACGGAGGTATCCGTGCGGGAGACAGGCATCAGGCGTGCTCCTTCAGGCGTTGCACCAGGAAGCGGAAGACGTCGCCGCGCTGCTCGAAGCCGGTGAATTGGTCCCAGCTGGCGCAGGCGGGGGAGAGCAGGACCACATCGGCGGCGCCGGCGAAGGCGCTGGCGGCGGCGGCGGGCAGGGCGCGTTCCAGCGTCTCGTCCACCTGGTGCGGCACCCCGTGGGCGGCCAGCACGGCGGCGAAATCCGCGGCGGCGGCGCCGATGAGGTGGACGCGGGCGAGGCGCGGGAAGAACGGCGCCAGCGGGGCGATGCCATCGGCCTTGGGCGTGCCGCCGGCGATAAGCACCATGCGGTCGCAGCTGGCCAGCGCGCGCAGCGTGCTGTCGGCGTTGGTCGCCTTGCTGTCGTTGATGAAGCGGACGCCGCGGATGCTGCCGCAATCCTCCAGCCGGTGCGGCAGGCCGGGGTAGGTCAGCAGCCCCGCGCGGATCTCGGCGCGGGACAGCCCCAGCGCCAGGGCGGCGGCGGTGGCGGCGGCGGCGTTCTGCGCGTTGTGGGCGCCGGGCAGGGCGCGGGCCTTGGCCAGGTCGGCGATGACACCGGCATCGTCCCGCAGGATGCTGCCTTCCGCCCAGACGCCGCCGGGCTGCGGCTTTACCGCGGAGATGGCGATGCGTCGGCCGGTGACCGGCGTGCCGGCGGTAAGCGCGTCGTCCTGGCCCAGTATCGCCACGTCCATGGCGGCCTGGTTGGCGAAGACCCGCGCCTTGGCGGCGTGGTAGCCGGCCATATCGCCGTGCCGGTCCAGGTGGTCCGGCGACAGGTTCAGCAGCACCGCGACATCGAACCGCACGCCGGCCAGCCGTTCCGCCGAATAGCTGGAGACTTCCAGCACATAGGCACCGTCATCCCCCAGCAGCGGCATGGCCAGTGCGGCGGGGCCTAGGTTGCCGCCGGCCACGCTGCTCCGCCCGGCCCCGGCCAGCATGTGCTGCAGCAGCGCCGTGGTGGTGGACTTGCCGTTGGTGCCGGTGATGCCGACGAAGCGCGCCCTGGAGCCGGAAGCCCGCACGGCGCGGAACAGGTAGTCGATATCGCACAGCACCGGGCGGCCAGCCGCGCGCGCCGCCAACGCGGCCGGGTGCGCCTTGGGCCCTTGGTGCGGAATGCCCGGGGAGAGCAGCAGCGCGTCGAAGGCGAAATCGGCGGCGGGGTTGGCCACGCGCAGCCCGGCGGCCTCGGCGCCGGCGCGGGCGACGGCGCCGTCGTCCCAGGCGGTCACCTCGGCGCCCCATTCCGCCAGCCGCACGGCCGCCGGCAACCCGGCCTTGCCCAGGCCGACCACGGCAACGCGTTCGCCAGCGAAGGGGCGAAACGCGCTCATCGGATCTTCAACGTGCTCAGGCCGACCAGCGCCAGCACCATGGCGATGATCCAGAACCGGATGACGATGGTCGCCTCGGCCCAGCCCTTCTTCTCGAAGTGGTGGTGCAGCGGCGCCATCAGGAACACGCGGCGGCCGGTGCGCTTGTACCAGAACACCTGGATGATGACGGAGACGGTTTCCACCACGAACAGCCCGCCGACGATGGCCAGCACCAGCTCATGCTTGGTGGCGACAGCCACGGCGCCCAGCGCGCCGCCCAGTGCCAACGACCCCGTGTCCCCCATGAAGACCGCGGCCGGTGGCGCGTTGAACCACAGGAAGCCCAGCCCGGCGCCGATCAGCGCGGCGCAGAACACCGCCAGTTCATTGGCACCGGGCACATGCTGCAACTGCAGGTAACCCGCGAAGATGCTGTTGCCGACGAGATACGAGATCAGCACGAACACGCCGGCCGCGATCATCGCCGGCACGATGGCCAGGCCGTCCAGCCCGTCCGTCAGGTTCACCGCGTTGCTGGCGCCCATCATCACGAACATGCCGATGATGGGGAACAGGTAGCCGAAGTTCAGCAGCGCTTCCTTGAACACCGGAATGGCCAGCCTGGTGTCCAGCCCGCGCGGCAGCAGCCAGACGATCCAGATCGAGACCGCCAGGCCGAGGCCGGACTGCACCGCCAGCTTCATCCGGCCGGAGACGCCCTTGGTGTTGCGCTTGGTCACCTTCAGCCAGTCGTCGGCGAAGCCCAGCAGCCCATAACCCACGGTCAGCACCAGCACCGCCCAGACCAGGCCGGAGCGCAGGTCCACCCACAGCAGGGTGGAGGCGACCAGCGCCATCAGGATCAGCACGCCGCCCATGGTGGGCGTGCCCTTCTTCTCCACCAGGTGGCGCGCCGGGCCGTCCTCGCGAATCGGCTGGCCGCCGCGCTGGAAGGTCCGCAGGAAGCGGATCACGCTCGGCCCCAGCGCCAGCGACAGCACCAGCGCGGTCAGGCAGGCCGCGCCGGCACGGAAGGTGGTGTAGCGGATCAGGTTGAACAGCGCGAAGCTGTCCGACAGGGGCGCGAAGATGTTGAAGATCAAGGTGAAGTCTCCGTCAGCGCCCGGATGATCACGGCCATGCGGCTGCCGAGGGAGCCCTTCACCAGCACCGCGTCACCCGGACGCAGCGCCGCTTTGACGAGGGGCGCGAGGCTTGTCGAGTCCGCTGCCAGCGCGCCCTGCTTATCCACAGGAAGGGTGGCGAAAAGATGCGCCATCAGCGGCCCGCAGCAGAAGGCGAGATCGGCGTTTGCCGCCACGTCCGCGCCCAATTCGGCATGCAGGGCCGGGCCGTGCTCGCCCAGTTCCCGCATGTCCCCGAGGACCACGAGTCGCCGCGCGGCCGGTTGCGCCGCCAGCACCGCCAGCGCGGCGCGGATGGAGGCGGAGGAGGCGTTGTAGCTGTCATCCAGCAGCAGCGCCTGGCCGCCCGGTAGGGCGATGGGCCGGCGGGCGCCGCGGCCGGCGGCGGCGCCGAATCCGGCCAGGGCCGCGGCGGCCTGGGCGGGCGGGGCGCCCAGC